>CAZLIC010000093.1:0-14983 GCA_964559535.1 uncultured Rhodobacterales bacterium | reverse complement strand
TGCACCTTCTCCGACGACTACCTCATCCACGCCATCACCCATATGCGATAGCCCTACCCATAAGGGGGAGGGGAGCCGCCCCGCCGGGACGTTGCGCGCAGCACGGGGCCTTGCGTGCCTCCCTCCCCTGTTGTGGGGGAGGGAGGGGGAGGGGGGGCGAGACGGTGGCCGGACCATCCCCATGCGACTGACCGTCGAACGGCTGGGGCATCGCGGTGACGGCATATCGGGTGGCCTGTTCATCCCCGGCGCCCTGCCGGGCGAGGTGGTCGAGGGCACGCCGCAAGGCGACAGGCTGACCGATGTTCGCATTCTCACGCCGGTGCAAGACCGGGTGAAGCCGCCCTGCCCCCACGCCCGCAGTTGCGGCGGCTGCACCGTGCAGCACGCCGCCGACCCGCTGGTGGCCCGCTGGAAGGAAGGCATCGTGGCGGGCGCGCTGGCGGGGCAAGGGCTGCAGGCCCCCATCCGCCCCATCGTCACCTCACCCCCCCACAGCCGACGCCGCGCCACGCTGTCGGGGCGACGCACCAAAGGCGGGGTGCTGGTGGGGTTTCACGCCCGCGCCTCGGACAGCATCGTCCCCGTGCCCCAGTGCCACCTTCTGCACCCCGACCTGATGGCGGCCGTTCCGGCGGTTGAAGAGATCATCCGCACCGGCGGGTCGCGCAGTGCCGAGGTGCAGGCGACTGTCACCCGCACCCTGACTGGCCCCGACATCGCCGTGACAAGAGGCAAGCCCGCCGATGCCGCGCTGCGGATGGACCTTGCGGGCATTGCCGAAGCGCGCGGACTGTCGCGCCTGACATGGGACGGCGAGGTGATGGCGCAGCGTGCGGCACCCGTTGTTCCGCTGGGACCGGCCCGTGCCACCCTGCCCCCCGGCGCCTTTCTGCAGGCCACCGAGCACGGCGAGCAGGCGCTTGCCCAAGCCGTCGCCGAAGCGGTGGGCGGCGCCCGCCGGGTGGCCGACCTCTTTGCCGGCTGCGGCACCTTCGCCCTGCGGCTGGCCGAACGGGCCGAGGTGATGGCCGCCGAAGCGGACCCCGCCATGGTGGCCGCTCTGCAAGCCGCCGCCCGCACCACCCCCGGCCTGCACCGCATCGACGCCGTCACCCGCGACCTGTTCCGCCGCCCGCTGGAACCCGACGAACTGCGCGGCCTTGACGCCCTGGTGATCGACCCGCCCCGCGCCGGGGCCGAGGCGCAGACCGAACGGCTGGCGCGGGCGCAGGTACCGGTTGTTGCCATGGTCAGCTGCAACCCCGCGACCTTCGCCCGCGACGCCCGCATCCTGTGCGATGCCGGCTTCCGCATCGACTGGATCCAGCCGGTGGACCAGTTCCGCTGGTCGCCGCATATGGAACTGGCGGCACAACTGACGCGGCCGTGAACGGGCGGCGCGGAAAACCGCCTATGCACGGCGCTTGCCTTGCGCTATCGGCGGGGCATACCTTCGCGTCAGACGAACGGATCAGGCAATGCGGGCAGTGCGCGTCTTCCTTCTTGTGGCCCTGGCCTTCGGCCTTGCGGCCTGTGGCGGATCAAAGTTCAAGCGCTACAGCGGTCCGCCCGTGACCTTCATCGTCGTCGACAAGTCCGACCGCAAGATGTGGCTCTTGTCGGGCAACGAGGTGCTGAAGGAATACGAGGTCGATCTTGGCCGCGCGCCTGCCGGGCACAAGCAGTTCGAGGGTGACGGCAAGACGCCCGAAGGCACCTACTTCATCGACTTCAAGAACCCCAACAGCCGCTACCACCTGTCGATCCGCATCAGCTATCCCAATGCGGCCGACCGTGCCTTTGCGGCCTCGCAGGGTAAAGAGCCGGGCGGCGACATCTTCATCCACGGCCAGGGCGACGGGCCCGGGGCGCGGCGGGGTGACTGGACGATCGGCTGCATTGCGGTGAACGACCGCGAGATGGAGCGGATCTATGCCATGGTGAACGTCGGCACGCCCATCACCATCCGGCCCTGACGCGGTTACAGCGCCGCGGCCACCAGCGGCACGGCGGTTTGCGTGCCGGTGACCATTGTCCACCAGATTTTCCCCGACGGTTCCTGGAACCAGGCAAAGCCGATTTCGGTGGCCTGCGGGTCAAGGATCACGTCACGGGTATCGGGTTGCGCCATCCAGGCCGACAGGGTTTCAAGCTCTGTCTCGAACGTCTCGGAAATGTTTTCGCCGAGAAGCCGACCACGATAGCCCACGCGCTGCACCCGGGTCAGCGGCGATGACCCGTCCGAGCCGAAATGCCAGGGGCGGTTCTGCACGCTCATGTCGCGCGAATGGGTCGCGGCGGCGGCGTTCAGTTCGGAGCTGAAGGCCAGCGGTGCCGCCCCGCGGGCGCGGCGCAGGGCGTTGACCGAATCAAGGAACCGGAACGGGATGGTCTGCGCCAGCCGCGCGTCGATCCGGTAGACCTGCGGCAGCGGCCGCCCGTCGGGGCCGATGGCGGGCGCGCCCGACGTACAGGCTGCCAGTACCGCAAGCGCCGAAAGACCAAGCAGACCCGTCCTGCGCTGCATTCTTCCTGTCCGTCCGTTTCCAATCCTGACCGCGTCCTTACCGTGTCGCCGCCGGTAGTTCAAATGGCAAGCCCGGCATGTGCGCACCGCATTCCGCATGGTCAAGCCAGTGTGAATTGCGCCGTGACGCAGGCGCAGGTACATAGCTGCGAAAAACCGGAGCCGAGCATATGTCCGACACCCCCGCCAGATCGCTGTCCCGCCGTGCCATCCTGGGTGGCGCCGCCGTCATTGCCGCAGGCGCGGCGTTTCCTGCCGCGGCCATGGATGGATCGACCGAGCTGATCCCCGGGGCCTCGGCAACCAACCGCCACAACGTGTCCAGCTTCCGCATGCTGGACTGGCGCCCGTATTTCAGCAGCACGGCGGGTGGCGCCATCCTGGTCGACATCACCAGCCGGGCGCTGCATTTCTGGTCGGCCGACCAGTCGGTCTATCGGCTGTATCCCACCTCGGTGCCGCTGACCGAGGATCTGACCCGCAAGGGACGCACCGAGGTGATCCAGAAGGTGGTGAACCCGCCGTGGCGCCCCACCGCGTCGATGAAAGAGCGCAACCCCGACTGGCCCGACCTGGTGGAAGGCGGGGCGCCCGACAATCCCCTGGGCGTGCGCGCGCTGTATCTGGGCTGGCCGGCCTACCGCATTCACGGCACCCACGACACCCGCAAGATCGGGCGCCGGTCGTCGAACGGCTGTGTCGGCCTGTACAACGAACACATCATCGAGCTGTTCGACATGACGCAGGTCGGCGCGCAGGTTCTGCTGATCTAGCGCCTGGCCTGCGCGCGGGGCGAATCACCCGTGGCCATGGCTGTGCCTGTGATTGCGCGCGCCGCAGTGCTGCCAGGGTCAGCCTGCGGCCCGTCGGCGTCTGGGGTGGCGCCAGTACACGATGCGCGCGAAAAGGTCACAGTGTTGCCGAATTGACGACAAGACTTCGACAGGGTCTTTTTCGACTTCGATCCGATTGCAATCCATGGCCCAAGCTGCTTAGACAAACGTACGAGGTATTCACTTGGGTGCGCGCGACCGCCTCTGAAACACCGGCCGCGGGCGATAACTGGAGGTTACTATGAAGAAACTCGCGCTTGCTGCCGCGCTGGCCGTCACCGCGTCGACCGCGTTCGCGGGCGGTCTGGTCGAGCCGACGATGGAGCCGGAAGTGGTTGTGACGGAAACGACGTCGTCCTCGGGCGGCATCCTGGTTCCTCTGCTGCTCCTGCTGATCGTCGCCGCCGCCATCTCGGCCGACTGAGCTTGATCTCCGACCGGTGCGTCGCTGGCGCCCCCTGGGTGCAGTGCCGCGCCGGTTCGGCTGTCGCGCGTGACCGGTCCTGTTGTCAGGACCGATCACGCGCGATCAAACCTGTGCGCGGACATCAGCTGTCAACCTGGAGCCTATCATGAAGAAACTCGCTATCGCTGCCGTTCTGGCCGTCACTGCCTCGACCGCTTTCGCCGGCGGCACCGTCGAACCGATCATGGAGCCTGCTGTGGTCGTTGAGGATACGAATAGGTCCTCGGGCGGCATCCTGGTTCCGCTGCTGCTCCTGCTGATCGTCGCCGCCGCCATCTCGGCCGACTGATCGCTCGACAGGGCTTTCGGAATGGGGCAGTCGGGAAACCGGCTGCTCCTTTTCATTTGCAGACGGCGACGGTCAGGCGCGTGGTTGCGTCGGGCCTACGTTGCGTCGGGCCTACACGGCCTCCCAGAATACACCGGCGCCCGGCACGTGCCGCCCGCGGTGCTCGACGGCGTCCGCAGCATAGTTGATCCAGAACCGCACGCCGCCCGCCACCCGGCAGCGCAGCCCGTCGGGCAGGCGTTCGGTGGCCACACCGGCGGCATCGCAGGCATCGCGCAGCAGCCGGTCGATCGCCACATCGTCGGGCCAGCCGCACAGATAGCGCAGCCGGTCGCCCACCAGCGCGGGCCAGCCGTCGGCAGTGGTTTCGATCACCGGCCCGCCCTGCACCTTCTCGCGCCATGACACGAAGGCGCCACCCTCGGTCAGCCGCACCGGCAGGTCGGGCGGCAGGCTCTCCACCCGGGCCACCGTGGCATCCAGCCCCGACAGCGCGGGCGGCAGCGGCACGGGAATGGCAAAACCGGCGGTCTTGGCGTTGCTGCGCGGACCGACCAGCGCGATGCCGTCATGCGCGGCCAGCGCGGCCTTCAGCGTATCGGACAGGGTGGCCACGCCGGGCGCCAGTACCAGACGGTACCCTGCAAGACTGGCGGCATCGGGCTGCAGGATGTCCACCGACAGCCCCAGCCGCCGCAGCCCGCGGTAGAAGGCAAAGACCAGCCGGAAGTAGTCAAAGTCGCGGCCCTGCGGTTGCGTGGCCCAGGCCCAGGCCGACGCATAGTCGAACACCAGCGCAACAGGCGCCTGCCCCTGCTGCACCTCGGGCATCGCGGCCAGTTCGCGCGCCACCTGTGCCGCCTCGTCATGCGCGGGGGCGGCGACCGAATCGGGGCGCAACAGGCCTGCGTGCATCTGTTCCTGCGCAAAGGGCGCCTGCCGCCAGCGGAAATAGCACACCGCCTCGGCCCCATGCGCAAACGCCTCCCACGCCCACAGCCGCGCCATGCCGGGCAAGGGATCGGGGTTGAAGGGGGCCCAGTTCACCGGCCCCGGCTGCTGCTCCATCACCCACCACCTGCCGCGCCCCACGGCGCGGTACAGGTCATGGTGGAACGCCTGAAAGTCCGGATCACCCTGCCGGGCAAAGGCGCGCTTGTGCTCGGCCGAAACTTCCAGCCGGTCCGACAGGAAGCCCAGCGGATAGCTGTCCCATGCGGCAATATCCAGATCGGCCCCGGTGGCGAAATGGTCGAAATCGGTGATCCGGCCCATGTAGTTGTGGGCAATGGGGGCATCCGAGACGCGGCGGATGATGTCGGTCTGCGCGCGGTTGAACCGCACCACCATGTCGGAACTGAAGCGGCGGAAATCCATCCAGTGCGCGGGGTTCGCCTCGGTCACCGTCAGGTTGGGCAGGCCGATGTCGTCAAACGAAGCATAGTCCATCGACCAGAAGATGTTGCCCCAGGCGCGGTTCAGCGCATCCGGCGACTGGTACTTCTGCGCCAGCCAGTCCCGAAAGGCCCCCAACGCGGCAGGCGAATAGGATAGCACCGTGTCGTGGCAGGCGTATTCGTTGTCGGTCTGCCAGGCGCCCACATGCGGGTTGCGGCCATAGCGTTCGGCCAGGATCGTGACGATCCGGCGGCATTCCTCCAGATACGCCGCATGGCTGAAATCGTAGTGTCTGCGTGACCCGAACCCGCGCGGGCGGCCCTGCACGTCGACCGCCAGCATGTCGGGGTGGCGGTCCAGCATCCAGCGCGGCGGCGTCGCTGTGGGCGTGCCCAGCACCACGCGCAGCCCGGCATTGCCCAGCGTGTCAATGGCGCGGTCCAGCCAATCCAGCGTCAGACGGCCCGGCTGCGGCTCCATCCGGCTCCAGGCGAATTCGCCGATGCGCACCCAGGTCAGGCCGATGTCGGCCATGCGGCGGGCATCGGTGGCCCACCAGTCCTCGGGCCAGTGTTCGGGATAATAGCAGACGCCAAGCGTGCGTTTCATAGCTGGACCCTGTGTTCGGCAATGCCCTGCGCCACGTTCGAGGCGGCAAAGGTCTGCCCGGCCGCGGGGTTGGCCAGCCGCGCGGCGGCGTCCATGCCCTGCAGCGCGGTGGTGCAGTACAGCGTGCTGCCGCCAAAGGCCGGGCAACTGGTGTGCGGGGCAGGAAAGGCGACTTCGGTCACGCGGGCGCCATCGGGGCCGAAGCACGACACGCGAAACCCGCCCCATTCCGCCAGCCACAGCCGCCCCTCGGCGTCAAACACCGCACCGTCCGGTTCGGGGCCGTCGGGTGGAAGCGTCAAGAAGGTCTCGGGTTCGCCTGCGGGCCAGCCGCTGGCATCCAGCGCCACGCGCCAGACGCGGCGGGTGGGGCTGTCGGCAAAGGTGGCGGTGCGGCCGTCGGGGGCAAAGGCGATGGCGTTGGGGATGGTGATCTTCGGGAACAGCCGCCGCAACTCGCCCCGGTACCAGCGGTAGATCGCCCCCTGCCCCAATGCCGGATCCTTGCCCATGGTGCCGATCCAGAACCCCCCCTGCGGGTCGGCCCGCCCGTCGTTCGAACGGGTTTTCGAATCATCGGCTTCCAGCGCGCAGACCGGGCTTTTCGCGCCGGTTTCGAGGTCGAAGTGAAACAGCCGCGTTTCCGAGGCGATCAGCAGCCCGTCGCGCCCTGTCCAGCCCGCGGCGCTGACGCATTCGCCGAACTGCCATTCCTGCTGGCCGTCGTCGGTGCGGGTCAGCAGGCGGTGGCCCAGAATGTCGAACCAGTACAGCTGCTGGCGCAACGGGTGCCACATCGGTCCCTCGCCCAGCGTGCAGGGGCGCGCATCAAAGATCATCGGGCGGCTCCGTCATAGGCGGCGACAATGCGGTGCGCGCGTTCGGCCACCTGCGCAACCGACAGCCCGGGCATGTACAGCGCCGTGCCAATGCCGAACCCCGCCGCCCCTGCCGCAAGCCAGTCGCCAAAATTATCGGGCCCCGCACCGCCCACAGCATAGACCGGGCAGTCCTTCGGCAGGACCGCCTTGATCGCCTTCAGCCCGGCCGGGCCGATCAGCGACGCCGGAAACAACTTCAGCCCCGTTGCCCCCGCGGCCAGCGCGGCAAAGCATTCGGTCGGCGTCATGCAGCCGGGCCAGCTTTCCATGCCGCGCGCCCGGGTGGCGGCGATCACCGCCGCATCGGTGTTGGGCGATACCACCAGCGTGCCCCCGGCATCGGCCACCTCGGCCACCTCGCGCACCGTCAGCACGGTGCCCGCCCCCACCTGCGCATGTTGCCCCACTGCCCGCGCCATGGCGGCAATCGACGTCATCGGATGGGGCGAATTCAGCGGCACCTCGATGCGGGTAATGCCCGCGGCCACCAGCGCCTCGGCCACCGGCACGGCCTCGGCCGGGGTGATGCCGCGCAGGATGGCGATCAGCGGTCGGTGTGTCATTTCAGCCCTGCCCCCGTCTTGGTCTTAACCCTGGCGCGCCATGCTCAGTCCTGCCAGCACGGCATCGCGTGCCGGAACCATGCGGGGCGTGTTGCCCTGCGCCGCCAGCGCGCGGGCATAAAGCGCCGCCAGACGGTCGGCCCCCACCACCTGCACCGGCTGGCCCAGCCAGTAGGCGCGGTTTCCCGCCAGATCCAGCCCGATCAGCAGGCCCGACAGCCGCGCCCGCGCAATGGCCGGGTCCAACCCCGTCAGCAACCCCTCGGCCCGCAGCGCAAAAAGGCGCGTTGCCAGCAGTTCGGGCCGCGACAGGGCGTCCGACAGCGCGGCGTCAAAGGCCGCATCCTGCGCCGCCTGATCCGCCGTGCCCGCATCGGTCATGCCGTGCCGCAGTACCGACTGCTTCGACAGCAGGGCGAACAGCTCGCCCGTCAGGCAGGTGCGGAAGCTGACCACCTCGCCGGCCGACACATGCACCCACTTGTTGTGCGTGCCCGGCAGGCAGATCACCCCGTCAAATCCCGGCACCAGCGCCAGCGCACCGGCAATCTGCGTCTCCTCGCCGCGCATCACGTCGGGCGGCACGGCCTGCTTCAGCCCCGGCACGATGCGGAAGCGAAGGCGCGCATCCGGCACGGGCACTGAAACCGGCGAGGTCGGGTCGACCGGCGCGCAGGGCACCGCGCGATAGGGCGCCTCGTGCCAGCCCTGGCGGCTTCCGACCATCCCGCAGGCAATCACCTCGACCGGGCCGTGCAGCCAAGGTGCGACCAGCGCCAGCAGCGCCGCTTCGTACTCGTGGCGCGCCAGCACGCCCATGCCGCGGTCGGACGACACCTCGGCCACCACTGCGCCGCCCTGCATGGCATAGGCCCGCAACGATGACGTGCCCCAGTCCACCGCAATCCAGTCGGGCACCACAGCCTGTACCGGCGAAAGAACCGCGCTCATCCCGTCACCACCACGCCGCCGTCGATCACAAGGCACTGGCCGGTGACCGCCTTCGACGCCTTCGACGACAGGTACAGGCAGCCGCCGACAACGTCCTGCGGGTCCAGGCTGTCGGGCAGGCACTGCTTCTTCAGGAACTCGGCCACACCTTCGGGCGTCGCCCACAGGCGCTTCTGCTTCTCGGTCAGCACCCATCCCGGCGCCAGCGAATTGACCCGCACCCGGTGCGGCCCGAATTCGCGCGCAAGGCTGCGCGACATGCCCACGATGCCGGCATTCGCCGTCATGTACGGCAGATACCCCTTGTCGGCCATCATCCAGCTGATCGACGAGAAGTTGACGATGGACCCGCCCCCCGCCGCAACCATGCCGGGCAACACCGCCTGACAGGCAAAGAAATAGGACCGCAGGTTGATGGCCTGCGACCAGTCCCAGTCCGCCTCGGTTAGTGTCAGCGTGTCCTGCCGCAGGTCGTTGGCGGCGTTGTTCACCAGCACCGTCACCGGCCCGTGGGCCGCGGCAGCGGCCGCCAGCGTGGCCTGCAGCGCCGCCGTGTCGGTCATGTCGCAGGGCAGGAACAACGGGCGGTTGCCGGTGGCCTCCGCCATGTCCCGGACGAAACCCGCGCCATCCGACCGCTGGCAGAACGCCACCTTCGCACCCTGACGCAGGAACCCCTCGGTCAGCGCCGCGCCGATGCCCGACCCGCCGCCGGTGACAAACACCGACGCGCCGCGCAGGTCGGGGAACACGGGCAGGTCGTTCATGCTGCACGCCGCCCGCTCAGCCAGCCCGGCAGCCAGTCGCCATGCGCCACGATCAGGTCATCCACCAGCGCCCGGATCTGCCGCAGGTCCAGCTCGGCCGCGGTGTGCGGGTCCAGCATGGCGGCGTGGTAGACATGCTCGCGGTTCTCTTCCATCAGTGCGGCAACGGTCAGTTCCTGCACGTTCACATTCGTCCGCATCAGCGCCACCAGCTGCGGCGGGATGTCGTTCACGCAGGTCGGCTGCAGCCCGTTGGCATCCACCAGCACCGGCACCTCGACCGCGGCGCCCGGCGGCAGTTGCGGGATGAAGCCGCGGTTGGGGATGTTGCCGTAGATCACCGAGGGCGCGCCGGTGACGACCGAATTCATGATCGTCGCCGCGTATTCGTGGCTGGGCTTCACCACGATGCGGTCAGCGCGGCGATACTCCTCGGCCTGCTTCTCCCATGCCGCGATCTGTTCCTCGCAGCGGGTGGGATACTCGTCCAGCGGGATGCCGAAGGTCTCGATCAGGTCGGGGCGTCCGTCCTTGATGAACCACGGCACATATTCGGCGAAATGTTCCGAGGATTCGGTCACGAAATAGCCCAGGTGCATCATCGCCTCGTAGCGCACCTTGTTGGGGCAGCGGGCGTTCCAGTGGCTGGGCTTGGGGATGCGGCCCTGACGGTATCCGTCGCGCAGCGCGGGGTAGAGGTCGCGGAACGACCCGTCAGCCTGCCGCGCCTCGAAGTTCAGGTAGAAGGCCATGTGGTTGATGCCCGCCGCACGGTAGCGCAGGCTGTCCACCGGAACGTCCAGGTCGCGCGCCAGTTCCGCCGCGGTGCCCTGCACCGAATGGCACAGGCCCACCTGTTTCACATGCGGATACTTCGCCCCCAGCGCCCAGGTGTTGATGGCCATGGGGTTGACGTACTGCAGCATGATGGCATCGGGGCATACCGCCGCCATGTCGGCGGCCAACCGCCACAGATGCGGCACGGTACGCAGCGCCCGCATGATGCCGCCCACCCCCAGCGTGTCGGCAATGGTCTGGCGCAGGCCGTACCGTTTGGGCACGTCAAAGTCGGTGACCGTGCAGGGCTTGTAGCCGCCGATCTGGAACGCAACGATCACGAAATCCGCGCCCTCGATGGCGCGGCGCTGGTCGGTATGCGTTTCCACCGTGGCGGGCACGCCCAGCGAGGCGATCATCTTGCGCGCCACCAGCTCGGATTCCTCCAGCCGCCTGCGGTCGATGTCCATCAGGCTGACGGTCGATGCGGCCAGCGCCGGCATCTGCAGCGCGTCGCCGATCAGGTTCTTCATGAAGACGGTCGATCCCGCCCCGATGAAGGCAATCTTGGTCACGGTCGGGCTCCTGTTACTTGACGGCGCCGAGTGTAAGCCCGGCAATGAAGTGGCGCTGCATCAGGAAGAACATTGCAACGGGGGGCAGTGCGGCCAGGATCGACCCGGCCGAGACGAGGTGCCAGGCCGCAACCCACTGACCGTTCAGCGACGACAGGCCTGCCGTGATGGGCTGCGATTCCGGGCTGGTGGTCAACACCGTGGCCCAGAAGAAATCGTTCCAGATGAAGGTGAAGATCAGCACCGACAGGGCCGCGATGGCGGGCCGCATCAGGGGCAGCACGATGTACCAGAAAATGCGCACTTCGGTTATGCCTTCGACCCGCGCCGCCTCGATCAGTTCGAACGGCAGGGCCTTCATGAAGTTGCGCATGAACAGCGTGCAGAACCCGGTCTGGAAGGCGATGTGAAACAGCGCCAGCCCGTACCAGGTGTTGTACATGCCCAGGTTCAGCGTCATGTCCCGCACCGGCACCATCAGGATCTGGAAGGGCACGAAGTTGCCCGCCACGAACATGAAGAACACCAGAAGGTTGCTCTTGAACCGGTAGATTGCCAGCGCAAACCCGGTCATCAGCGACAGGGCCACCGTGCCGATCACCGTCGGGATCGTCACGATGAACGAATTCAGGATGTAGCGCCCCATCGGCGTGTTCTGAAACACGTCGGCGTAGTTTTCGAAGGCAATGTAGGACGGCAACCCGAAGTAGTTGCCCTGCGCAAGGTCCGAGGCCGGCCGGACCGAGGTGATGGCCACCCCCAGAAGCGGGAACAGCCACAGGAACAGCGCGAGCGGCAGCGCCAGCTTGTACAGCCATTGGGTAAGGGGCGAGGTCTGCTCGATCGGTCTGGGGAACATGGCCTAACGCTCCGTTTCGTCGCGCCACATCTTCCAGATGAAGCCCGAGATGAAGACCATCATGATCGCGAACAGCACCACGGCGATGGCCGCGCCATAGCCCATGCGATAGCCGTATTCCGACAGCGCCTGTTCGTACATGTAGTAGGACAGCACGCGGGACGAGCCGAAGGGCCCGCCGCTGGTCATGATCGAGACAAGGTCGAACGACCGCAGCGCACCGATCACCGTCACCACCACCGCAATGAAGGTGGCTGGCCGCAGTTGCGGCAGGATGACGTACCACAGCATCCGCCACCCCTTGGCGCCATCCAGCCGCGCCGCCTCGACCTGGTCGGGGGCCACGTTGTTCAGGCCCGTCAGGTACAGGATCATCACATAGGCCACCTGTGGCCAAAGGCCCGCAGCGATGATGCCGTAGGTCACAAGGTCAGGGTCGGCAAGGATGGCGATGCCCTTGCCGGTCACCGCCTCGATCACCTTGTACAGCAGCCCGAAGCCCGGGGCATAAAACCACGAAAAGATCAGTCCGACGACGACCTGCGAGATGACGAAAGGAAAGAAGAACAGCGACTTGTAGATGCGGATGCCGCGCACCGTCTGGTTCAGGAAGATCGCGATGAACAGGCCCAGCGGCACGGCCAGCATGTACAGGACCAGCCAGATCAGGTTGTTCCAGAACGACTTGATCATGTTGGGGTCGGTGGTCATCTCGGCGTAGTTCGCCGTGCCGATCCAGACCGGGTCACTCAGCCCATCCCAGTCGTAGAAGCTGTACCACATGCTCTGGAAGATCGGGATGATCACGTAGACCAGGAAGATCAGCAGGCCGGGCGCCAGGAACATCCACGGTGCCAGACGGCGCTGATTGGCTTTCCAGTTGGTGGACATGGGAGCCTCGAATGGTTGCCGACAAGCCGCGCAGGAAAGAACGAACGGGCGCGAAGGCTGTTGCCCCCGCGCCCGCCCTGGGGACTTACTTGTAGACCTGGCCGCGAACCTGCTCGAGACGAGCAAGGATGTTGTACAGTTCTTCCGGCTGCACCAGGAACTGCTGGATGCCTTCCATGCCGGCCTTCGCCATTTCGGCCGGGGCGTCACGGTCGAAGAACTGTGCCAGGGCATAGGCCGAGGACAGCATCTCGAAGCCAGCCGAGATGAAGGGATCGTCAGCTGCCACGGTCGAGTTCTTGTTGGTCGGCAGCTGGCCGATGGCCGCGTTCAGTTTGGTCTGCGCGTCGGCCGAGGCGACGTAGGCCAGGAACTTCTTCGCATCGTCCGGGTTCTTGGCACCAGCCGGGATGTGGATGGTGTCGGTCGGCGCATCTTCGGCACGCGGGATTCCGGGGGTGATTTCCGGGAACGCCATGAAGCCGAGGTTGTCGTTCGTCATGCCGCCTTCCTTGAAGACGCCCACGGCGAAGTTGCCCATCACGTAGTTGGCAGCCTTGCCCTGCACCAGCAAAGCGGCGGCATCCTGCCAGTCGATCGCGGCGTGATTCGCCGTGACGTAGGGCTGGACCTTGCCAAGCTCCATGAACACCTTCTTCACCGACTCGTCGGTCCATGCGATCTTGCCGTTGGCCAGATCCATGTGCCACTCGTAGCCGTTGGTGCGCAGCGACATGTAGTCGAAGATGCCGGCCCCGGGCCACAGTGCCTTGGTCCCGGTGGTCAGGCAGTCGATGCCGGCGGCCGAGAACTTTTCGCAGTTCGCGACGAAGGTCGCCCAGTCAACGCCCGTGGCTGCAGGAACTTCCACGCCGGCCGCCTTGTAGGCGTCCTTGTTGAAGTAGATGCCCCACTGATAGTAGGTGTAGGGAACGCCCCACTTCTTGCCGTCGATCGTCATCGACGCGGCGGCCGAGGCGAGCGCGTCGTTCAGACCGTTGGCTTCCCAGACATCCGTGACGTCCAGAAACTGGCCCGCATTCACAAAGGGCGCCATCCGGTTTCCGGCATACCAGTTCGCCAGATCGGGCGGATCGGTCGTCAGGAAGTTGCGGATCGCGGTCTTGTAGCCTTCGTGGTCGAAGTTGTTCAGCTGGACGTCGATGTCGGGGTTCGCGGCCTCGAAATCGGCAATCAGCGCTTCCATCGCCGCCAGCGGGATGGGGTCGTAGTCGGCGTTGTAGGTGACGACGCGCTGCTGCGCGTAAGCCGCCGTCGAAAGCAGAAGCGCCGCCGCCAGAGCGACCGCGCCTGCGCGCTTGTGGACCATGGTTTCCTCCCTTTTGGTTCCACTATTTGAAACTTAGTCTTGAATATTGAAAGCATGCCGGGAATCATCTAGGCTGTCAACCAGGGATGGAGACAGCCATGGGTGCCGAAGGGCCGGGCGACGGGACGGTGGGCAAGGCGCTGGACGTGCTCGACATGGTCGCGCGCGCCGGGCGTCCCGTGCGGTTCACCGATCTTCTGCCGGACGCCCCCTATCCCAAGGCCACGCTTTACAGATTCCTGCAAACCCTGACGAACCAGGGCATGTTGGCCCATGACGAGGACCGCGGCACCTATGCCCTTGGCGTGCGGCTGGTGCGTCTGGCGCATGCCGCCTGGGCACAGTCGTCGCTGGCCCCCCTGGCACGCCCGCACGTTGATTCGCTGGCCGCCCTGACCGGCGAGACGGTGCATCTGGCGCAACTGGATCAGGGACAGGTCCTGTATGTGGACAAGCGCAATGCCCTGAACCCGGTGGAGATGTTCGCGCAGGCGGGCAAGGTGGGGCCGGCCTACTGCACCGGCGTGGGCAAGGCGATGCTGGCGCATCTGCCGCCCGACGCGCTGGAAGCGGCCCTCTTGCGCCAGAGCTTTCACGGCTTCACACCGAACACGCTGACGACACGCGAGGCGCTTCTGGCCGAGATCGCGGCGATCCGTGCCCGCGGTTTCGCCTTCGACGCCGAAGAGCACGAGCCCGGCATCATCTGCTGCGCCGTGCCCATCCTTTCACGCGCGGGGCGGGTGATCGGGGCGCTGTCGGTCACCTCGACCACGGCGCGCAACACTTTGGACGACATGGCGGGGCTGGCCCCCGCCATCAGGGAAACCGCCGCACGAATCGCGGCCGACGCGGAAAGCTGGCGCTTTCCCGAAGAACATCAGGGGGGACGGGAATGACAGGTGTCACGCTGCAGAAGGTGGTCAAGCGGTTCGGCGAGGCCACGGTGATCCATGGCGTCGATCTGACCATCGACAACGGTGAGTTCTGCGTCTTCGTCGGCCCTTCGGGCTGCGGCAAGTCCACGTTGCTGCGCATGGTGGCCGGGCTGGAGGACACCACCGAAGGGGCCATCCGCATTGGCCAGCGCGACGTCACCCGGGTGGACCCCAGCGAGCGGGGCGTGGCCATGGTGTTCCAGACCTACGCGCTGTACCCGCACATGACGGTGGCCGAAAACATGGGCTTCGGGCTGAAGATGACCGGGCACCCCAGGGCCGAGGTCGACCGCCTCTTCGCGGTCATCGCGGCTCGCCTCCCGGGG
>CAZLIC010000092.1:0-15960 GCA_964559535.1 uncultured Rhodobacterales bacterium | reverse complement strand
TGCCGATGATCGACTGGAAATCCCGCACCATGGCCGGATAGGGATGCGGGCCCGCCACCGTGCCGATGCAGTAGAAGGTGTCGCGCACATTCGTGACCCAGTCACGCAGCGCGTCGTTCATGGCATCCTTCAGCGTGCCCCGCCCGCTGGTCACCGGCACCACCTCGGCCCCCAGCAGCTTCATGCGGAACACGTTCGGCGCCTGGCGTTCCACATCATGTGCGCCCATGTAGACCACGCACTTCAGCCCGAACTTGGCGCAGACGGTGGCGGTGGCCACGCCATGCTGCCCCGCGCCGGTCTCGGCGATGATCCGCGTCTTTCCCATGCGGCGCGCCAGGATGATCTGCCCCAACACGTTGTTGATCTTGTGCGCGCCGGTGTGGTTCAGCTCGTCACGCTTCATATAGACCTTGGCGCCGCCAAGTTGCTGCGTCAGCCGCTCGGCATAGTATAGCGGCGAGGGGCGCCCCACATAGTGCTTCCACAGCCAGTCCATCTCGGCCCAGAAGGTGGGGTCGGTCTTGGCGTGTTCGTACCTCGCCTCCAGGTCCAGGATCAGCGGCATCAGCGTTTCGCTGACAAACCGCCCGCCAAAGATGCCGAAGCGGCCCTGTTCATCGGGCCCCGTGCGGTAGCTGTTCACGCGATCATCGGGCATGTCTGGCCTCCTTGTCTGCAGGCCGACATAGCGCCCGGTCATGGCGCGGTAAAGCGCGGCCATTGCGGCAAGTTTGAACGGCCCGTCGCAGTGCCGTCGTGAAAAGACCCCGAAGTTCCCCGGTCGTGCCGCACTCTTGTCGCCTTCGTACGGCATGGTCTTCCCGGGGGTGCGTGCAGAGACCTGCGAGACCCTGGTGCGATGCGGCTGCCATACCGAACGCGCGCCAGAGAGCAGGATCGAAACGCAAATCACAACCTGATGTCGTCGGCAGAGACCCTGCGGCGGCATGTCCTGAGTTAACCCGGCGCAGTCCTGCGCGCAGGGCGTATTGACGAGTGCGCTGTGTAACCCGTTGTTGTGGAACCAGTTCCCTTGTGTGTTGTAGCCAGTGATGCGGGCGCCTTCGGGCGCCCGCAGTGTTTCCGGGCCACGGACTGCGCCGATTCGCGAGAGTCAGGACGACGTCTCGCCAGTGCCCCGCAGCAACCACCCGGCGTCCACATCTCGGTCCCGAAAAGACCCCGAAGTTCCCCCTTCACGCCACACCGCCGACCACATCATGCGGCATGGTCTTCCCGGGGGTGCGTGCAAAGACCTGCGAAACCCTGGCGCGAAACGGCTGCCAACCCGGACGCGTGCCAGAGAGCAGGCCGAGGACGCCAATCACAATCGAAATGCCGTCTGCAGTGCCCTGCAGAGGCATGGCCAGAGATCCCTTACGCAGCTTGCTGCGCAGGGGTGTGTTGACGAGTGCGATGCGTAACCAGTTGGTACGTAACGAGTTCCTGTGTGTGTGCGGTAAGTGGTGATGCGGGCGCCTTCGGGCGTCCGCGGTTTATCGGCCCCTTGCACCGCGATTCGCCGCAAGCGCCGCCATCTTGCGCCGAAGCCCTTCAAGAACGAACGGCTTTCCACATCTCGGTCCCGAAAAGACCCCGAAGTTCCCCCTTCACGCCACACCGCCGACCACATCATGCGGCATGGTCTTCCCGGGGGTGCGTGCAAAGACCTGCGAAACCCTGGCGCGAAACGGCTGCCAACCCGGACGCGTGCCAGAGAGCAGGCCGAGGACGCCAATCACAATCGAAATGCCGTCTGCAGTGCCCTGCAGAGGCATGGCCAGAGATCCCTTACGCAGCTTGCTGCGCAGGGGTGTGTTGACGAGTGCGATGCGTAACCAGTTGGTACGTAACGAGTTCCTGTGTGTGTGCGGTAAGTGGTGATGCGGGCGCCTTCGGGCGCCCGCAGGTTTTTCAGCCGGCCGCCGCCACGAAGGCCGCGATTCGCGCAAGGTCCTTCACCCCCGGCGCCGATTCCACGCCCGAGGCGACATCCACCTGCCGCGCGCCCGTCAGCCGCACCGCCTCGGCCACGTTTGCGGGCGTCAGCCCGCCCGCCAGCATCCAGGGCCGCAGCCACTTGCGCCCCACCAGCAGCCGCCAGTCGAACGCCAGCCCGTTGCCGCCGGGCAGCGCTGATCCCTTTGGCGGCTTTGCATCGACCATGATCTGGTCCGCCACCAACGAATGGTCCAGAAGCGCGGCAAGGTCTCCCTCGTCGGCCACGCCGATCACCTTCATCACCGGCAGGCCATAGCGCGCCTTCACCGCCGCCACCCGGTCGGGGCTTTCGTGACCGTGCAGTTGCAGCATGTCCAGCGGCACGGCCTCGACAATCCGGTCCAGTGTCGCATCGTCGGCATCGACCGTCAGCGCCACCTTGCACAGGCCCTCGGGCGCCGCGAAGGCCAGCGTCCGGGCGTCATCCAGCGTCACATAGCGCGGCGACTTCGGAAAGAAGTTCAGTCCCGCATAGGCTGCCCCGGCACTGGCCGCGGCCTTCATGTCCGCGGGCGTCCGCAGCCCGCAGATTTTCACCCGCACTTCGCCCATGCGTCATCCGGCCTTCCGGCGCGCATCCACAATGGCCAGCACGTCATCTTGCACCACGCCCTTGGCATCGCGCATCGCCGCCAATTCGCGGCTCAGCCTGTCCGCCTCGCGCGATTTCGCCGACGCGGTGGTGCGGTGCTTCATCTCGCGGAACCATTCCCACACGAAGCCGATCAGAAGCCCCGCGACAATTGAGCCGAAGATCACCAGGAACAGCGGCATCTGCACGGCTCCGCCAAAGCCCACGAAGGCCGCGATGTCGACCGGCAAGGCATTCAGCGTTACAGGTGTACGGTTGGCCAGCGCCACCGTCACCAGACACAGGGCCAGAAGCCCCAGCAGCACCCAGCGCAGCCAGCGGATCATTCCCGCCCCCTTACTTGCCGTTCAGTCGGTCACGCAGCAACTTGCCGGTCTTGAAGAACGGAACCTTCTTGTCATCGACCTGCACCGATTCGCCGGTACGCGGGTTGCGGCCCACACGGGCGTCCCGCGCCTTCACCGAGAACGCCCCGAAGCCGCGCAGTTCCACCCTGTCGCCCCGCGCCAGCGCCTCGATGATCTCGTCGAACACCGTGCTGACGATCTTTTCGACGTGCCGCTGCGTGAGATGCGGGTTTTCGTCCGCGATCTTCTGGATCAGTTCGGATCGGATCATTCGGCAGTCCCCCTGTCGGCGGCACGGGTTGCAGCCCGTCCGGTCCTTGTTATGCCCGGGACTATAGAAAAGATTCCATTGCATACAAACAGGAAAGCGCAACATGCGCGGCCGCAAAAGCCTGCAGGCCGCGCATTCCTGCGCGGCCCGCGGTGTTCATTTGGCCCTTGCCCTGCGGCAGGTCTCAGTTCTTGCCGCCCTTCAGCGCCGCACCCAGGATGTCGCCCAGGCTTGCGCCCGAATCGGACGATCCGTACTGCGCCACGGCTTCCTGCTCTTCGGCGATCTCGCGCGCCTTGATCGACAAGCCCAGCTTGCGGGTCTTCGGGTCGATGTTCACCACGCGCACATCCACCTTGTCGCCCTTCTGGAACCGCTCGGGCCGCTGTTCGGCCCGGTCGCGCGACAGGTCGCTGCGGCGGATGAACGACTTGGCGCCGTTGTACTCGACCTCGATGCCACCGTCCTCGATGGCTGTCACCGTGGCCGTCACCACGGCGCCACGCTTCACGCCCTCGACCGCGTCGGTAAAGGTGTCGTCGCCCAGCGCCTTGATCGACAGCGAGATGCGTTCCTTCTCGATGTCCACTTCGGACACCGCGGCCTTCACCATGTCGCCCTTGCGGTACGACTGGATCGCCTCTTCCCCGCGCTGGTCCCAGCTCAGGTCCGAAAGGTGCACCATCCCGTCGATGTCGCCATCGAGACCCACGAACAGCCCGAACTCGGTGATGTTCTTGACCTCGCCCTCGATGGCGCTGCCCACCGGGTGCGTCTCCGCAAAGACTTCCCACGGGTTGCGCTGCGTCTGCTTGAGCCCCAGCGACACACGACGCTTGCCGCTGTCGATTTCCAGCACCATGACCTGCACTTCTTGCGAGGTGGAGACGATCTTGCCGGGGTGGACGTTCTTCTTGGTCCAGGACATTTCGCTGACATGCACCAGCCCCTCGACCCCCGCCTCCAGCTCGACGAAGGCGCCGTAGTCGGTGATGTTGGTGACGCGGCCCTTGTGCACCGATTCCAGCGGATACATCTTCTCGACCGAATCCCACGGGTCGGCCTGCAGCTGCTTCATGCCCAGCGAAATGCGGTGCGTCTCGCGGTTCACCTTGATGACCTGAACCTTCACCGTCTCGCCGATCGCCAGGATTTCCGACGGGTGGTTCACACGGCGCCAGGCCATGTCGGTGACGTGCAGCAGGCCGTCCACACCGCCCAGGTCCACGAAGGCCCCGTATTCGGTGATGTTCTTGACCACGCCGTCAACCGACTGACCTTCGTACAGGTTCGAGATGACCTCGGCGCGCTGTTCGGCACGCGATTCTTCCAGGATGGCGCGGCGCGACACCACGATGTTGCCGCGACGGCGGTCCATCTTCAGGATCTGGAAAGGCTGCTTCAGGCCCATCAGCGGACCGGCATCGCGCACCGGGCGCACGTCCACCTGCGAACCGGGCAGGAACGCCACGGCGCCGCCCAGATCCACCGTGAAGCCGCCCTTGACGCGCCCGAAGATCGCGCCATCGACGCGCGTCTCGTTCGCATAGGCCTTCTCCAGCCGGTCCCAGGCCTCTTCGCGCTTGGCCTTCTCGCGGCTGATCACCGCCTCGCCGCGGGCGTTCTCCACGCGGTCAAGGTACACTTCCACGTCATCGCCCACGGCGATGTCGGGCTGCTCGCCCGGGGCGGCAAATTCCTTCAGATCAACGCGGCCTTCCATCTTGTAGCCGACGTCGATGATGGCCTGCCCCGCCTCGATGGCGATGACCCGGCCCTTGACGACACTGCCCTCGGACGGGGTGTCGATCTCCAGCGACTCCTTCAGGAGTGCCTCGAATTCTTCCATGGTAGCTTTGGCGCACATGTGCGAGTTGATCCTTTGCGTGGTTTCGGGCCAGGCGGTTGGCTCCGCCGGTCTTTGCCGTCCATGCCGGGGCACACCCCGCCGGACCCGGCGCCGTTACACGCAAACGCGCGGCCTGTCCAGCCGCCCGCCCGTCAACCGCCAAGCGCTGCCTCGACCGCACCGGTGATCTCGGTGCCCATCGGGTCGGCGCCCGACCCCCAGGTGCCCAGCACCCTGCCATCGGCCCCGATCAGCACTTTGTTGAAATTCCACTTCGGTTGCCACCCGGTCTGTTCGCGCACCCAGGCATAGAAGGGATGCGCCGCGCTGCCCTTGACCGGCGTGATGTCGGCCATCGGCAGGGTCAGGTTAAAGTTGACGTCGCAGAACGCCTTCACCTCGGCCGCGCTGCCCAGTTCCTGCGCAAAATCGTCGGACGGCACCGCCAGCACCACCAGTCCGCGGTCGCGATAGGTGTCGTACAGCCGCTGCAGCCCGTCGTACTGCGGGGTAAAGCCGCACATCGACGCCGTGTTGGCCACCAGCACCGGACGCCCAGCCCAGTCGACCAGCGACAGCGTGCCGCCGTCAATGCTGGCAAAGGACGCGGTTGGGGGGCCGCCAGCCGCCGCGGCGGTGCCCGCAAGAAGCAGGGTAAGGGCGGAAAGGGCGGTTCTGGTCATCGTGTCCTCCGGGCTCTGCTTTGCATACGCACAACCCGGCCCGCCGGTTCACCGCCACGCAGAAGGCAGGATCAGTCGGCAGCGTCCGCCTGTACCGCCCGCGGCGCCAACCCCAACCGTTCTGCCCCAAATCCCGCGGTCGCGAAGATGGCCAGCGCCCTGTCGGCAAAGCCCGACCCGTCCACATTCAGGCAGTTCCGGTGAAAGTACCACAAAAGGTACTTTGCATAACCGCCCTGGTTCCGGGCCAGAACCCGCTCCAGCGCGGCGCCAAACCCGGCCGGGTCGGTGACCGTCTGGCAAATATGGTGGAAGTCGGATTTGCCGAACAGGATCGCGGGTTTGCGGTGCAGGAACCCTTCCAGCGCCACGGCACTGTTGTAGCTGACCGTCGCCGCGGAGGCGGAAAGAATATCGTGCACGTTCGCCAGCGAAGGCAGGATGGGCAGGCCCTCCTGCACAAGCTCGCCGATCAGCGCAAGGTCTGCATCCAGGGCCAGCGGATGCGGTTTGACCAGAACTGTCCGTCCCCCGGCCCCGGCCACCACCGCGCGCAGCATGGCGTCGGGCGTGCAGTGCGCAAGCGCCCGCTGTTGCGGAAAATCGCCCTGCAGGAACACCGCAATGGCGCCTTTCGGCACAGGCACCCGGGCCGTCGTCTGCGTGCGCCGCGACACGCGCGCATCCACCCATTTCTTCCGCAGCTTGTCGAAAAAGGCCATCGCCCGGTCCAGCGGAATCTGCTTGGCGCGATAGTCCATCGCGCCGATGCTGCTTTCCGCCTGCACCCCGGCCGGGTCCAGGTGCCAGTAGGGCGGCAGGTAGGCAAGGCTTGCGTTCAGCACGCCGGGCCCCTGCACCCGGCCGGTTTCCAGAATGTGCAGGTCGCCGTCGGCATAGGCCGCCGCCGCACCGTCGCCGCCCTCGAAAGGCAGGTCGCGCCGGTCGGCCACCGCCACCGTGCCACCCTGGCGCTCCAGCAGATCGGCCAGCCGTGCATACAGGCGCAGGTGCGCAGTCGACCGCCAGTCGCCCAGATGCTTGGCTGGCAAGTGAAAGACGACGCGCGCGTCAGCCATGGTTGGACCAGTCTGTCATGGCATCAACTGCCCGCCGTTCACTTCGATCACCTGCCCGATGATGTACCCCGACAGCGCCGGACTCGCGAGAAACAGATAGGCCCCCACGCAGTCCTCGGCCACGCCCAGCCGCCCGGCCGGAATGTTCGCCAGCTGTGCCGCCAGTTGCTGCGGTGTGGAATAGCGCTCGTGGAACGGCGTGGTGATGACACCGGGCGCCACGGCATTCACCCGGATGCGGTGGGGGATGAACTCGCGCGCCATGCCCTTGGTCGCGGCATGTACGAACGCCTTTGACGACCCATAGATGCCCGCCCCGCCCGACCCGCCGACGCGTGCCGCAACCGAGGTGGTGTTGATTATGAAGGCATCGCCCCGTTCTGCCGCAGCGGCCTTCAGATGCGGCACCGCAGCCTGCGTCGCCACGATGACCGACCGGGCGTTCAGGTCCATGATTTCGTCATAGTCGGTCTCGCTGGCCTCGGCATAGGGCTTGCGCCGCACCATGCCGCCCGCGTTGTTGATCAGACCGTCGATCCGGCCAAAGGCCGTTACCATACCCTCCACTGCCGCCCGCGCCCCGGCGCCGGTGGATACGTCCGACCGGATCAGTGCGGCGGTCCCGCCCGCCGACGCAATCTCGGCGGCCAGCGCCTCGGCCGCCGCGGCACTGGCGTTGTAGTGCAAGCCCACCCGCGCGCCCTGCGCCGCAAAGGCCCGTGCCACCGCCGCCCCGATCCCGGTCGACCCCCCGGTGACCAGCACCGCCCGCCCGTCCAGATCGGGCAACCGAAGTCCCTCAGGCATCGCGCATCCTTTCCATGGCCCGTTCCACGGCCGAAATGGCCTGGGCAACCACCGCGTCCACCGGCATCTCGCTGGTGTCCAGATGCAGCGCGTCCGCCGCAGCCTTTAGCGGCGCATCTGCGCGCCCCATGTCGCGCGCATCCCGTTCACGCACTTCGGCCAGCACCATGCCCGCGTCGCCCCCCGTCTCCAGCCAGCGGCGGTGCGCGCGCACCTCGGGGCTGGCCGTCACATACAGCTTTACCTCGGCCTCGGGGCAGATGACGGTGCCGATATCGCGCCCGTCCAGCACCGCGCCGCCCCGGCGCCGTGCAAAGCGGCGCTGGAATTCAACCAGCGCCTTGCGCACCTCGGGGATCGCCGCCACCCGGCTGGCCGCCTGCCCGGCCTGCAGTGTGCGAAGGTCGCCGCGCGCCATGTCCTCGGGCGCCAGCCCCGCCGCCGCCGCCACCGGATCGCCACCCTTGGCGCCGACCGCCCGGTACAGCAGCCCGGTGTCCAGATGCGCAAACCCGAACCGCGCCGCCACCGCCCGCGCGATCGTTCCCTTGCCCGCCGCGGCAGGTCCGTCGATGGCGACAGTAAAGATCATGCCGGTCCCTGCCATTTGCAGTTGAACTAGCCCGGACGCGCCCCGACCGGAAGTCCCTGCACAACCGCTGCACCCCAACACGTCGCGGCCCGGATCATTCTCGCATCAGTCACCACGGAGCCGCCATGCGCCTGACGCTTCTGAACCCGCCCCATACCGCCATCGGCTCGCGCGTGCCGGGCGAACATCTGCCGCCGCTTGGCCACCTGGCCATCGGCGGGCCGCTGATCGACGCGGGCCATGACGTGGCGCTGCTGAACGCCGATCCCGGCCCGATGTCCGACAGCGCCATCCTGGCTGCCCTGGCCGAACGTTCGCCCGATGCCGTGCTGATCGGCCACTCCGGCTCGACCTCGGCGCATCCGGTGGTGCGGCGCCTTGCCCGCGGCATCCGCGCCACGCTGCCCGGCGTGCAGATCATCTATGGCGGCGTCTACCCCAGCTACCACTGGGCCGAAATCCTGCGGGAATGCCCCGAGATCGACGTGATCGTGCGCGGCGAAGGCGAGGTGACCGCGCCCCGCCTGATCGCCGCGCTGGAACACGGCCAAGACCTTGCGCACATCCCCGGCCTGGCCTTCCGCCGCGGCGGCAAGGTGGTGGCAACGCCCCCGGCGCCCATGCTGCGCAACCTCGACAGCGCGCGGATCGGCTGGGAACTTGTCGATTTCTCGCGCCACACCTACTGGGGCGGCAAGCGGGCCGTGGTCATGCAGTTTTCGCGCGGGTGTCCGCACCTGTGCACCTATTGCGGACAGCGCGGGTTCTGGACGCAGTGGCGCCACCGCGACCCTGTCCTGTTCGCGCGCGAAATCGCCCGGCTTGTCCGCGACCATGGCATCGAACTGGTGAACCTGGCCGACGAGAACCCGACCTCGTCGCGCAAGGCGTGGAAGGCCTTCCTTGAGGCCCTGATCGCCGAGGATGTGCGCGTGTCGATCATCGGCTCCACCCGCGCCGATGACATCGTGCGCGATGCAGACATCCTGCCATTGTACAAGCGCGCTGGATGCTTGCGCTTCCTGCTGGGCCTTGAAGGCACCGACGAGGCGACCCTTGCCACGGTGCAAAAGGGCGGATCGCGCGCCAAGGATCGGCAGGCCATCCGGCTGTTGCGGCAGCACGGCATGATCGGGCTTTGCACCTTTGCGGTGGGGTTCGATGAGGAAACCGATGCCGACTACTGGCGGCTGTTGCGGCACCTTCTGGACTACGACCCCGATCAGGTGATGTCGGTCTTCGCCACCCCGCACCGCTGGACGCCGTTCTTTGCACAGTCGGCCCACCGCCGCGTGCTGACGCCGGACCTGCGCTACTGGGACTACAAGCATCAGGTGCTGGAAACGCCAAAGGTGCCGGCCTGGCGGGTGTTCCTGTGGGTCAAGCTGATCGAGGCGGTGCTTCAGTTGCGCCCCCGCGCGCTGTGGCGGCTGTGGTGCCAGCGGGACGCCGATCTGCGCCATGCGCAGCGCTGGTACACCCGCATGGGTCGCGGAGTCTGGCTGCGGGAATGGCACGATTTCCTGACGCGCCGCCCTTCGCCCGGCCCCACCGTTGCCGAAACTCTGGGCGCCGATGCCTTGCCGGAACAGGCACTGGCGCGTGCGCGGTAGCCGCGTCAGGCGGCCAGCCGCGCATGCACCTCGTCCAGGTCCACCGGCCCCTTCGGTGCCTTGCGCCCCGGATTGTCGAAATCATACCGGAACAGCTGAAAATCCTTGCGGTAGATTTCCCACATCAGGTGCATCGACAGGTCGTCGAAATAGTCCTGTACCGGATGCAGGCGTTTCGGCCCGTGCCCCTCGCTCTCGTTGAAGCGGGGGATGGTCTTCAGGTTCACCGTATGCTTCTGCGGCACGGCATCCAGCACACGGCTCATCCCGGCGTCGAAATCCTCGATGTGGAAGATCTCGCGGTAGCGCCCGCCGTTCACGATGAAGGTCGAGATGTGCCCCGCCATCGACGACCAGTGGATGTCGGGGTCCATCGGTTTGCGGAAGCGGATGGTGTCGCGCGCAAACAGCAGGAACCGGCGGAAGCTGGCAATCTGGTCAAAGTCCTCGGTGCCCTCGGGCCCGCCCACCTGCACGCCGTACTTCTGCATCAGTTGCGGCACCAGGTTGCCCCGGTACCGCCGCCCGCTGCGCTGGATGCCGCAAATCTTGTCGAAGAAGCTGGACAGGATGCGCGTGTAGGGGTTGCGCACGGCGGTATAGCTGTAGATGCCGCGCCGCACCGCCGCGTCAATGGCGGGCTGGCTGGCCGCCTGGCCCCATTTGTGCAGGCCGCTGGTGGAATCGTGGATGTCGCCGTCGAAGAACACGCCGTTGTCCGCAAAATACATGATCTGCCCGATGGTCGAGCAGGCGCACTTGGGCACCACCCGGTAGGCCATGCTTTCGCTTTCGGTCATCCAGACGCCGGGAAATCCCATGGTCCCACCCTTCGTGTCCTCAACGCGGCGACAGTCAGAACAGAACAACCTTGGCTTTTCAATGGCACCCGGTTCGGTCTAACTCCGGTTGCAGACCCGCAAGGACACGCATGGCCCGCATCGCCTACATCCTGCTTTGCCACAAGGACGCGCCGGGCATCATTGCCCAGGCAAACCGCCTGACATCGGCGGGCGACTATGTGGCAATCCACTTCGACGGGCGCGCCAGCCCGGCCGAGTTCGACAAGATCCGCAGCGCACTTGCAAACAACCCCGGTGTTGTCTTCGCCCGCCGCCGCTACAGGTGCGGCTGGGGTGAGTGGAGCCTGGTGGCCGCCACCCTGTCGGCGGTGCAGTCGGCGGCGGACGCCTTCCCGCGCGCGACGCATTTCTACATGCTCTCGGGCGACTGCATGCCCATCAAGTCGGCCGAATACGCGCATGCCTTCCTGGATCGGGAAGACTGCGACTTCATCGAAAGCTTCGACTTCTTCAAGTCCGACTGGATCAAGACGGGGTTCAAGGAAGAACGCCTGATCTACCGCCACATCTTCAACGAACGTCGGCAGAAGCGGCTGTTCTACGCCTGGTACGACCTGCAGAAACGCCTGCACCTGTCGCGCCGGGTGCCTGCCGACATTGCGGTGCAGATCGGCAGCCAGTGGTGGTGCCTGCGGCGGCGCACGGTTGAGGCGGTGCTGCGTTTCTGCACCGAACGCGGCGACGTGATGCGCTTCTTCCGCACAACCTGGATTCCGGACGAGACGTTCTTCCAGACGCTGGTGCGCCACCTGGTGCCCGAACTGGAAATCCGCACCCGTACGCTGACCTTCCTGATGTTCACCGACTATGGCATGCCGGTCACCTTCTATGATGACCACTACGACCTTCTGCTGTCGCAGGATTATCTCTTTGCCCGCAAGGTCAGCCCCGACGCGATGGACCTGAAGGCGCGGCTGGGCGACCTGTACGCCGCCACCGGGGTGTCCTTTCCGATCTCGAACGAAGGCCGCAGCCTGTTCAGCTTTCTGGCCGGCCGCGGGCGGATCGGCCGCCGCTTCGGCCCGCGGTTCTGGGAGACCGAGTCGTCGCTGGGCCGCGACCGCACGCTTCTGATGGTCATCTGCAAGAAGTGGCACGTCGCCAAGCGTCTGGTCGAGCGCGTGCGGCAGGAAACGAACCTTCCGGCCGTGGACTATCTGTTCAACGAAGCGTCCTGCCCCCTGCCTGACCTTGGCGGGATCCAGACCACGCTGGAAAAACGCACCCGCCACCGCCGTGCGCTGGTGCGCATGCTGTTCGACTGGTGGCAGACCGACACGCTGGTGTGCTGCATCGACCCGGCGAACTTTGAGCTGATGCAGGATTTCGCGGCCGACAAGGCCACCACGCGGTTCCTGGAAATCGACTGCACCCTGACCGACGACTATCTGACGGGCCACGCCCGCCGCATCGGCCTGGCCGGCGACCAGACCCCGCCCGAGGTTCTGGCGCGCCTTCTGCCCACCATCCGCCACGACGTGAAATTCGAGACCGACCGCATCCGCGATGCCGATTTCGCGGGCCTGTACCGCATCCGCGAAACCGCCTCGGCGGACGAGAACGCGGTGGCGCTGCAGGGCTTTCTTGCCGCCTCGCCCGACCGGGCGCGCCGCGTGGCCGAAACCCCCTACCTGTTCAGCGACTGAAGGAGCCGCCGCCCGTGCCATACAGCTATGACCCGCAGAACATCTTTGCCCGCATCCTGCGCGGCGAAATCCCCAACCGCACGGTTCTGGAAACCGCCCACACGCTGGCCTTCCACGACATCCGCCCGCAGGCCCCCGTGCATGTGCTGGTGGTCCCGAAGGGCGCCTACGTGGACTTTGCCGATTTCGCCGCCAACGCCCCGCCCGAGGAGATCACAGATTTCCACCGCGCGGCGGCGCAGGTGTGCACGATGCTGGGTATCAGCCCGGGCGACGGCGGACAGGGGTTCCGGCTGATCGGCAATGCCGGGCCGGATTCGCTGCAGGAAGTGCCGCACTACCACCTGCACATCCTGGGCGGCCGGACAATGGGGCCGCTTCTGGCCGCGCCGTGACTGCGGCGCCTACCGCAGCCCCGGCCAGTTCGTGTCGGCCTTGGTGATATTGCCGGGGATGTCCTTCTCCCAGTCTGCTTTCACCTCCAGGGAATAGTTCAGGTACAGCTTGCCCCCCACGATCTTCCACGCCTCGGGGTCGGTTTCGGCGGTATAGCCATTGGCCACCGCCCAGGCACAGTACCCGCCGTATTGGGGCGCCAACGCTGCGGGGTCGGCCAGGAACCGGTCGCGGTTCGCGGCGCTGGCAAAGCGCCAGGTCGCCCCGCCCCAGTCGGCCGTGATCGCCGGGTCGCCCGCCACCGGGCGCCCTTCGGTGAAATAGGCCACCGGGTCCGTCCCCCGGATCGCCACCCCCTTTTCGGCATACACCTCATCGGCCAGCACAGGGCCGGCAGCGGCAGCGCACAGCGCGGCCAGGAACGTGCGGCGGAACAGTCTCATGATCTCCTCCCGGTTGCTGGCCGGTTGTTCGTCGCCACCGGCGCCACGGTTACCGGCGCGGCTGCCCTGTTGCGCCATTCGTTCCCACGCGCGACAACAGACCGTCTGCCAAAGGATGCCATGCCCGAAACGCCGTCCGACCTTGCCGGTGGAAAGGTCAGATGGTTCTAGGGTGCCGTCGCCAACAGGCAGGCCGCCCGCGTGTTCCCTGCTGGCCTGACCTTCCCCCTGCGTCGCCAAGGTGGCACGGTGCGGCAACCGGAATCGGAGAGAACGATGCGCCGAACCTTACTTGCAGCCTTCGCCCTGGCGGCGGCCGGTGCCACCATGGCGCAAGAGGCGGCGCAGGCCCCTGCCCCGAACCTTGTGCCCGGCGCCGGTGGCACCCGCAGCGGGCCCGCGCAGGCGGTGCTGGCGCAAGAGCTCTTCGCCCTTGGCATGGCCCGTCAGGATGCGCTGACAGTGCTGCAGGCCGCGCGTCTGGCGCAGGGCGTCACGCTGACGCCGGTGGAACGCCTGCCGGAAACCACCGGTGACACCGTGCCCGCCGCCGCCGCCACGGCCCCCACCGCCGCCGACATGCTGCAGGCCGCCGAAGCGCTGGTGGGAGAGGATGACCTGCTGCTGGGACTGCTGGAGGACGCACAGGCCAGCGGTGGGCAGGACATGCCCGCCACCGCAACCCGCAGCCCCGGCACGCTTGCGCCCAAGGCGGAAGATGCCTGGAAGGTCGCGTTCTTTGGCCAAAGCTATGCCGAGGTCGCCGTCGCCGGTGACGGCCGCGCACCCCTGTCGCTGTCGGTGCAGGATGCGGGCGGCAACATGGTGTGCATCGCGCCGGTGGGGCCGTTCGGGCTGTGCGGCTTCGTTCCGGCCGAAAACGGCTACTTCACCATCCGCATCGGCAATGCCGGGGCGGAACCCACAGGCTACGACCTGCTTACGAACTGACGGGCGCGCGCGCCACCACCGCGCGGGCCACGGCAAAGATCGACCAGGCCGCCGCCAACACACACACCGTTCCAGCAAGGCCCAGCGCAGCAAAGCTGCCCGTCCAGTCCAGCGCCAGCCCGCCGCCAAAGGTGCCAACCGCCGCCGCCACATAGATCGCCGCCGCATTGAGCGCGAGCATGATGGGGGCACGCGGCGCATCCATCCCCGCCAGCCGCGCCTGCTGCGCCGCCATGAACGACCATCCACACACGCTCCACACCGCCACCAGCACCGCCGTTGCGGGCAGCGGCAGCGCCAGCCCGGCCACGGCGGGCAGCAGCACTGCCTGTGCCGCGCACAGCAAAAGCAGCGTGCGGTTCGACCCGATCCGGTCCGCCAGCCGCCCACCCAGCCAGTTGCCCGCCACCGCGCCCAGGCCGAAGATCACCAGCATGGCCGACACTCCGTCGCGCCCAAGGCCCAGCCGCGCTTCGGCCAGCGGGCCGAAGAAGGAGTAGACGCACCAGATTCCGCCCAGAAACAGCACGGTGAACCCCACCGCCCCCATCCGCCAGCCCGACCGCAACACCTGCCCCAGGACCGCCAGCCCCGGGCGCGGCACCGAAATTGCTGCAGGCACGCGCAGGGCCAGCACCGCCAGCACCACCGCGCACAGCGCCGCCACCGCCGCAAAGGCCACCGGCCAGCCAAAGCTGTAGCCCAGCCAGGCCCCCACCGGCACGCCCAACACCTGCGCCAGCGTCAGGCCGCCAAACACCGTGGCCAGCGCCCGCCCCCGCATCTCGGGCGCCGACAGGCCCGCCACCACCGCCGCAGCCACGGGCGTGACCACCCCGCCGCCCAGCGCCATCATGGCCCGCGCGGCCAGCAGCGCCGCGAAGGACGGTGCCAGCGCCGAACCCAGTGCGCCCAGTCCGAACACCGCCATTCCCGCCAGCATCAGGGCCCTGCGGTCCACCGCCCCCGTCACCGCCACCAGCAGCGGAGAGGCCACCGCATAGACCAGCGCATAGACCGTCATCACCCAGCCCGCCTGCGCCACCGTCAGCCCGAACCCCTGCGCCACCGGGGTCAGAATTCCCACGGCCACGAAGGCCCCCATCCCGATGGCAAAGTTCGCCAGCGAAAGTGCGGGCAACAGCCCCGGTGGCAGTGTGCTCATGCAAGCCTCCCTCAATGCGGCGCAACCCTGCCCCAACCGCCGTCGGCATGCCAGCCCCGCCTTGGCCGGGACCGACTCTTGTGCTACCCAGTCATACCAGCCACAGGAGGCGCCCATGACCGTCAAGACGTCGGTATCCCTGCGCGATGACCACCATGCGTTCGCTGAAGACCTGGTACGCCGCGGCCTCTTCAACTCGGTCAGCGCGGTGATCCAATTCGGGCTGGAGAAGATGCGCGAAGAGGATCGCGCCGCCCGCGCGGAGCGCGAGGCCTTTGTGGCCATGCTGAGGGAACGGGCGGCGGGGCCGTTCCTGACCTCTGAAGAGTTCGATGTCGAGATGGAAAAGATGTTTGCCGAGACCCACCGTGAATTCGGTCTGGAAGGTTAGGCTAACCGCACAGGCCGTCCGGGATCTGCAGGCGATCCAGCGCCATCTGGTCGAAAGCTACATCCGCACCGGTCAGGATACCGCGCCCGCCGTTGTTCGCGCCGAAAAGCGTACCCGGTTCCTGCGGAAGCAGGCCGACCGGCTTGAGACGGTTCCCCACCGCGGCACCCGGCACGACCACTGGCTCCCCGGTCTGCGCAGCGCCACCTTTGACGAACTAGAGCCTGTCGCGTTCAAACTGAGCCATAGCCGGCGGCGATGAAGTAAT
>CAZLIC010000091.1:0-16252 GCA_964559535.1 uncultured Rhodobacterales bacterium | reverse complement strand
ACGACGGGGACGACGATCTGTTCGGCGGCGACGACGACGACAGCCTGTTCGGCGGCAACAACGGCGACAGCCTGTTCGGCGGCAACGGCGCAGACGCGCTGTTCGGCGGCAACGGGGCCGACACGCTGGACGGCAGCGACGGGGACGACGAGCTGAACGGCGGGGCGGACAGTGACGTGTACATCGTCAACTCTGCCGGGGATGTCGTGACCGAAGAGGCCTCCGATTCCGGCTTCGACGAGGTGCGCGCCTCGGTCACCTTTGCCATCGGAACCCAGTCGATCGAGGCCGTGACCCTGACCGGCAGCGCCAACATCAACGCGACCGGCAACTTTCTGGCCAACCGCCTGACCGGCAACGGCGGCAACAACCAATTGCGCGGCAATGTCGGGGCCGACACGCTGGACGGCGGCGACGGGGTGGATACGCTGATCGGTGGCCAGGACGGCGACGTCTACATCGTTGACAGCAGCAACGATACCATCACCGAACAGGCCGCAAGCCCCGGCATCGACGAGATCCGCTCGTCGGTCAACTACACCATGGGCGTGGCGAACATCGAAGTCATCACCCTGACCGGCACCGGCGATACCTTTGCCGACGGCACCTCGGCAGGCGAGCGGCTGGTCGGCAACACCGGTGCCAACGCCTTGTCCGGCTTTGGCGGGGCCGACACGCTGGAAGGAGGCGACGGCGGGGATGGGCTGGACGGCGGCTCCGAGGACGACCGGCTGTTCGGCGGAAACGGGCTTGATTTCCTGTTCGGCGACGAAGGGGCCGACAGCCTGGACGGCGGCGCGGACAACGACAACCTCAACGGCGGCAACGGAGCCGATACCCTGCTGGGCGGCACCGGCAATGACACGCTTGTCGGCGGCTTCCTTGCTGCCGATTTCGGCGACCGGATGTTCGGGGGCGAGGGCGGCGACGAGATGTCCGGCGGCGCGGGCGCCGACGCGATGAACGGGGACGACGGCGACGATCTCCTCTTCGGCGGCAGCGATTCCGACACCCTGTTCGGCGACGACGACGACGATGTCCTCAACGGCGGAACCGGTGCCGACAGCCTGTTCGGCGGCGCGGGCGAGGACACCCTGCAAGGCGGCGAGGCCACGGATACCGGCGTCAACCGGCTGTTCGGCGGCGACGGCAACGATACCTACAACGTCACCTCGGCCAGAGACCGCGTGACCGAAAGCGTCGCCGAGAGCGGCGTCGACACCGTGTTCAGCAGCATCAGCTACACCCTGACCGACAAAGTCGAAACCCTGGTGCTGCTGGAAAGCGCCACGAACCTGAACGGCACCGGCAACGCGGGCGCCAACCGGCTGACCGGCAACAGCGGCAACAACATCCTGGACGGCGGCGGCGGTAACGACACAATGGCGGGCGGCCTGGGCAACGACACCTACATCGTGTCCGAGGCGGGCGACGTGGTGATCGAGGCGAACGGCACCGCCGGAGGCACCGACATCGTGCAGTCCTCGGTGTCCTTCACGCTGGGCGCCAGCATCGAAAACCTGCAGCTGACCGGCACCGGCGCGATCAACGGCACCGGCAACGCCGAGGCCAACACGATCACCGGCAATGCCCAGGCCAATGTGATCGACGGCCGCGCGGGCAACGACCTCATGGTCGGCGGTGGCGGCAACGACGTCTATTTCGTCTCCGACGCGGGCGACGTGGTGACCGAAACCGGCGGTACGGCGGGCGGGCTGGACACGATCCAATCGTCGGTCACATTCACCCTGGCCGACAGCGTGGAATCCCTGGTCCTGGCCGGCAACAACGTCATCAACGGCACCGGCAACGCCGCGGCGAACACCATCACCGGCAACAACCGCGACAACGTGCTGGACGGCGGGCTGGGCGCCGACACCCTGACGGGCTTCGGCGGCAGCGACAGCTTCGTGTTCCGCACCGCGCCGGGGGCGGCCAACATCGACACCATCGCCGATTTCGTGCAGGGCACCGACCGCATCCACCTGGATGACGCCGTGTTCACGGCGCTGTCGCCGGGCGGCCTTTCGGCCAGGGCCTTTGTCAACGGCACCGCGGCGCTGGATGGCAACGACCGCATCCTGTACGACATCGCCACCGGCAGCCTGTTCTACGATGCCGACGGCAACGGCGCAGGGGCGGCGGTGCAGTTCGCCGTCATCGACAACACCGCCGCGCTGACCGCCGCCAGCTTTCTGGTGATCTGACCCGAAGGGCGTGCGCCACGCCGGTTGCGCGCCCGCACCGCTAGATCCGCAACAGCCGGAACGCTGCCGAGGCGCCCCACCCCGCCACCACTGCCAGCACCACCGACAACAGCCCGTACAGCAGCGGCTGCGACTGCGACAGGCTGTAGATCGCCCGCTCGATGCCGGCCTTGCGCACCGGGATCAGCGCCTCGGTCCAGTCCACCACCCGGCCGCCGCGCAGCAGGAACATGCGTACGCGGTAGTCGCCCTCGGTCAGGTCGGGCGGCAGGCGGATGTCGGTGCGAAACAGCGTGTCCTCCACCAGCTGCACACCCTTTCCCGGCGCCTCGTACCGCCCCTCGGCCGCCCGCAGCCGCAAGAGCGCCGCCACGAACACCGGCGCCTCGCTGGACCTGCCCGCCGCGGCGGTGGCCTGGATGGCGCGGGGCACGGAAATGCGGTGGATCAGGTCGGTTTCCGGCAAGAGGATGTCCTCCAGCGGCCGGGTCGAGGCCACCGCGTACAGCGAGGGCGCCGCGTCGATCCAGACCGAATCGGTGTTCATCCAGATGCCCCAGACGCGCTCTTTCCGGCGGACGGCCACGGCGGTGGACGGCCCCTCGACCGTGATCGCCACGTCCAGCGCACCGTCGGGCGGCGGCGCCTGCCGCTTGACCGCGCCGTAGATCAGGATTTCCTCGCCGGTGAAATCGGCGGTGATCGCCACGCTGCCCTGGCTGAGGCCCGCGACGATCTCTTCCCCCGCTGCGGGCAGGGCCAGTGCCAAGAGAAGGCACAGCGCACGAATCATGGCACCACCCGCCCGGCCTGCAGCGAATAGACCTCGGTCGGCGTCAGCACGAGGTCAAGCGCGATCTTGCCTGCCACCGCCAGCACCAGAAGCGCCAGCAGGATGCGCAACTGCTCGGCCTTCAGCCGCAGACCCAGCCGCGCGCCCACCTGTGCCCCCATCACGCCACCCAGAATCAGCACCAGCGCCAGCACCAGATCCACCGTCTGGCTGTTCACCGCATGCATCACCGTGGTGAAGGCCGCCACGAACATGATCTGGAACAGCGACGTGCCCACCACCACCTTCGTCGGCATCCCCAGCAGGTAGATCATCGCGGGCACCATGATGAACCCGCCGCCCACGCCCATGATCGCTGCAAGAAACCCCACCGCCGCGCCTACCAGCAGGGGCGGGATCACGCTGATGTACAGACCCGAGGTGCGGAATTTCATCTTCAGCGGCAACCGCTGCACCCAGTTGTGCGTGGCCCCGCGCCGCACCGGCGCCCCGCCCGCCCGCGCCCGCAAGAGGGCGCCCAGGCTTTCGCGGAACATCATGGCGCCGATGCTGCCCAGGAACAGCACGTAGGCCAGCTGCACGAACAGGTCCACCTGCCCGGCCCGCGTCATCCAGGCGAACACCCAGATGCCGCCCGCCGACCCGGCCACGCCGCCCGCCAAGAGCACGCTGCCCATCGCCACATCCACCCCGCGCCGCCGCCACTGCGCCAGCACGCCCGACACCGACGAGGCCACCACCTGGTTGCCCCCCGTCGCCACGGCCACGGCGGGCGGAATGCCCATGAAGAACAGCAGCGGCGTGATCAGGAACCCGCCGCCCACGCCGAACATCCCCGACAACAGGCCGACAATCCCGCCAATCCCGAACAGGACCAGGCCATCGACCGAAACTTCGGCAATCGGCAGGTAAAGCTGCATGCGCCCCCGCGCCCCCCGGATACGGGAACCGTGCGGCGCAAAGGCCGCGAAGTCAAAGGATTCCCGCGCCTTGGCCTGCTTGGCGCAGCCGACCCGTGCCCGCGTCACACCGCGCAGTACACGCAGGCGTGAATGGCGTTCCGCCCCGCACGCCATAGCCTCTGCCCATGCGCGTGTTGCTTGCCCTGCCCTTCCTCGCCTTGCCCGCCTCCGCCGAGGAGGTGGACGTGGAACTGGTGCTGCTGGCCGATGTCACCGGATCGATCGACGCGGCCGAAGCCGCCTTCCAGCGGCAGGGCTATGCGCAGGCGATCACCGACCCCCGCGTGCTGGACGCCATTGCCAGCACGCTGACGGGCCGCGTGGCGATCACCTATGTCGAATGGGCCGCGGCCGATGCGCAGGATGTGGTCGTCCCATGGACGGTGATTGACGGCCCCGCCGCGGCGCAGGGCTTTGCCGAAGACCTGCTGGCCGCCCCCCGCCTTGCCTTCGGCCGCAATGCCATCGGCGCGGCGCTGGCCAAGGGCACCGAGCTGATCGAGACGAACAGTCTGGATGGTCTGCGCAAGGTGATCGATTTTTCGGGCGACAGCGCCAACAACCGCAATGGTCCGCCCGTTGCGCCTGCCCGGCAGGCGGCGCTGGACGCGGGCATCACCATCAACGGCCTGGCCATCCTGTGCCGTGGCTGTTCGGGCCCGGCCTCGGGCAGCGGCGGCGATCTGGTGGAACGGTTCGAGCGCGAGATCATCGGCGGCCCCGGCGCGTTTGTCATTGCCGCCGAGTCGGCGGAGACCTTTGCCGAGGCGGTGCGCCGCAAGCTCATCCTCGAGATCGCGGGCCAGACGCCAGTTCCGGGCTGGCAGGCGGCACTGCTTCGCGTCACCGCGCCCTGATTTGTCCGCTGCGGTCTGCGCCCGTCCGGCGCGCGCAGGGGGTTGCAGTCAAGGCTGCTGCAACGACCGCAGGTATTCCGCCACCTGCACCAACCGCACCGGTGTCGGCGTCTCGATGCCGTCCCCCCCGTTGTAGGGCACCAGGTCGCTGTCCAGAAGCGGCCCGAAACCGGGCATCACGTCGGTGGCATGGGCCGGTCCGCCGCCGTTGCCCCAGACCTTGGCCATCACCCGGGTGGCCGGGAACACGCCCCCGTTGCGGCGCGCCAGCGTGGTCAGGTCGGGCGGGGTGCGGGTCAGCGTGGGGCTGGCGGGGCCAGCGCCCTGCGCGGTGTCACTGTGGCAGGCCGCGCAGTAGGTGGCAAAATCGGCCTTGCCGCTGGACACGGGGGGCGCCGTGTCGCACGCGGCAACACCCAGAAGAACAACAGCAATTCCCGAAAGATGAAGGTGTCGCATCGCCCTTGCTCCCTGGGTTTTGCCGCAGTGTCGCACGCCCCTGCGGCCAAGGGCAAGCGGGGGTCAGGCTGCCACCACCCGGCCCGCATCCAGCCGCACCACCCGGTCCATCCGCGCCGCAAGCTGCAGGTTGTGGGTGGCGATCAGCGCCGCCATGCCGGTGCCGCGCACCAGATCCATCAGCGTGCCGAACACCACGTCCGACGTGCCGGGGTCCAGGTTGCCGGTGGGCTCGTCCGCCAGCAGAAGGCGGGGCGCGTTGGCCAGCGCGCGGCAGAACGCCACCCGCTGTTGCTCGCCGCCCGACAACTCGGCCGGGCGGTGCCCTGCCCGCGGCCCCACGCCGACACTTGCCAGCAACTCGCGCGCCCGCGCCACCGCCTGCGGGCGGCCCACACCATTTGCAAGTTGCGGCAGCACCACGTTTTCTTCCGCAGTGAACTCGGGCAGCAGATGGTGGAACTGGTATACGAACCCCACCTCGGCCCGCCGCGCCGCGGTGCGCGCGGCATCACCCAGGCCGCCCATCTGCCGCCCGGCATAGGCCAACCGGCCGCTGTCGGGCACGTCCAGCAGCCCGGCGATGTGCAGAAGCGTGGACTTGCCCGCCCCCGACGGCGCCACCAGCGCCACGACCTCACCTGCCGCCAGCGTCAGCGACACGCCGCGCAGCACCGCCACTTCGCCCGGCTTGCCGCGGTTGTAGGCCTTTTCAACGTCTTGCAGCGACAGCGCCTCACTCATAGCGCAGCGCCTCGACGGGGTTCAGCCGCGCCGCGCGGCGGGCGGGAAACCATGTGACGGCAAAGGAAAGCCCCAGCGACAGCGCCACCGCCGACAGCACGTCACCCAGGTGCAATTCGGCCGGCAGCCGGTACAACCCGCGGATCGACGGGTCCCACACCCCGCCGCCGGAAACATAGTTCACCGCGGCAAAGATCGGGTCGATGTACAGCGCGAACAGGCAGCCCAGCACCACTCCGCACAGGGTGCCCACGATGCCGGTGAACGCGCCGCACAGAAAGAAAATCCGCAGGACCGATGCCTCGGTCAGCCCCATGGTGCGCAGGATGCCGATGTCGCGCCCCTTGTTCTTCACCAGCATGATCAGGCCCGACACGATGTTCATCGAGGCGATCAGCACCAAGATCGACAGGATCACGAACATCACGTTGTCTTCAATGGTCAGCGCCCGCAGCCAGGCGCCCGAGCTGTCCAGCCAGCTCCACAACAGCGCATCCGGCCCCCCGGCCTGCATGATGGCCGGGGCGTAAGTGTCGATGGCTTCGGGGTTTTCCACCATCACCTCGATCTCGTCCGCGCGCCCCTCCATGTTCAGGAACTCCTGCCCCGCGGCCAGGGGCAGGTAGGCGCGGGTGCGGTCGATGTCGTAGCGACCGGCGGTGAAGATGTAGACCACTTCGTAGCCCATCACCCGTGGGCTGGTGCCGAAGGCCGTTTTGGCGCCATCGGGCGAGATGATGCGGATGCGGTCGCCCACCGTCACTGCAAGCTCACGCGCGATGCCCGAGCCGATGGCGATGCCACCCTCCAGTGCGGCAAGGTCGCCCTGCGCCGCTTCCGGCTGGCCGATGCGGGGAAGGCTCGCCACATCTTCGGCGCGCATCCCGTACAGCTCGACGCCCGCGTTGCGGCCGTTGGCCGTGGCCATCACCTGCGCTTTCACCATGGGCGCGGCGCGGGTGACGCCAGGCACCGCGCGCAGCCGTTCGGCCATGGCGTCATAATCGGCAAAGCCTTCGACCAGCTTGCCGTTTTCATCGGGCCGCTGCGCCGCGTACACGGTCATGTGGGCATTGGCGCCCAGGATGGTGTCCACGAACTCGGCGCGGAACCCGGCGCGCACCGCCAGCGTGGCGATCAGCGCGAACACCGCCAGCGTGATGCCCACCAGGCTGATCCAGGTCATCACGCTGACCCCGCCTTCGGCGCGGCGGGCGCGCAGGTAACGCCAGGCGATCATGAACTCGAAGGCGGCAAAGGGGGGGGTGCGGGTGGCCATGGCGGCAGGGTTTGGCCCTTGCGCCATGGCCCGTCAAGGCCCGGTCAGAACAAGAAGTTGCCGGCGTCCTGCATCGTGGCCACCGTCTCGTCCAGCACCAGCACGGTGATGCCGCCGCCCACAACGCGCACGTTCAGCCCGTCCTGGGTGAAGGTGACCTGCCCCAGCGCGGTGGTGGTGCCCAGATCAATCCGGTCGCGGCCCACGTCGAAGTCGGTCACGGTCTTGGTGCCATTGGCGAAATCGAACTGGAACACGTCTCGACCGGCGCCACCGGTTGCCATATCGCTACCCTTGCCCGCGATGATCAGGTCGTTGCCCTCGCCGCCGTCGAACACGTCATTGCCGTCGCCGCCGTTCAGCGTGTCGTTGCCCAGCAGGCCGCCGAGGGTGTCATTGCCGTTGGCGCCGGTCAGGACGTTGGCGACGCCGTTGCCGGTCAAGGCATCGTTGAAGGCGCCACCGATCAGGTTTTCGACGGCCAGATAGACATACCCGGTTCCCGGTGCGTCAAGGGCACCGCCGGGGGCGCCCGGGTTCTGCAGGCGAAGGTCATCGAACAGCGTCAGCAAAAGGGCGACCCCCATGCCGCTGAGATCTGCGGTGTCGATGCCCGCTCCTCCCCCGACGAACACCGTGCCATCCGGCCCCATGTTGGTGATGTTCACCCGGTCATCGCCATCGCTTAGCCGGACCGTGTCAACCGACCCGGCACCGACGTTCACCACGTCATTGCCAGCACCGGCCGTGACGATGCGCACGAACTCGGCCCCCGTGGTGATCGTGTCGTTGCCGTTGCCGGTGTCGATCAGCACACCACCGCCAGCGACCGTCACCCGGTCGTTGCCGTCGCCGGTGGCGATGGTGCGCACGAAGTTGCCGCTGGTCGTCACCCGGTCGTTGCCGCTGCCCAGCTGGACCGCCCCCGCGCCGCCGTTCAGCGTGACGGTGGTCGCCCCGGTATCGGACACCTGAAGCGACCCCACATACCCCTGCGCCGTGATCGCATGCGTGCCTGCACCCGACAGCGTGACCTGCTGGATGCCGCCGCTGCCGATGTTCAGCGTGTTGTTGCCGTTGAAGGCATAGTAGCTCTCGACGTTCCCCGCTGCCGTGGTCAGCCGGTTGTTGCCGCCATCGACCTTGATCGTCAGGATGCGCGCATCGCCCTGCAGGGTGATCCGGTCATCGCCCAGATTGCCGGTCAGCGTGTTGATCTGCGCGCCCGTCGCCACGGTGACGGTGTTGCGCCCGTCGCCCAGGTTCGCGCTGTCGATGTCCGATCCGGTGCCAACGGTCAGCGTGTCGTTGCCAAGCGATGTACGCAACGCCCCGATGGACCCGCTAAGCAAGTCGATCGTGTTCACGCCGTCACCCAGGTTGGCAACATCGACACGCCCGCCATTGCTGATCGTCAGCGTGTCGTCGTTGCTGCCCAGCCCCATCTCGCGGACCGAGCCGCCGTTCAGCGTGACAACGTCTACGCCGCCGCTGAACCCGATGTTGCGCACGAAGCCGCCGTTGAGGGTGACGGTGTTGGTGCCGCTGTAGGACAGCATCGAATACACATCCACCGCGCCGACGGTGATCGTGCTGATTCCGCCGCCCAGCCGGATGAACTCGGTCTCGCCGTTGAGGTTAATGGTGTTGTTGCCGAGGGCATAGACAATTCCGACGGCGCCCGTTCCGCCGTTGAAGGTGTTGTTGCCACCGCCAAGATTCACCAATTCCATCCCGCCGGTGCCACCGTTGACCGTGTCGTTTCCTTCAAGGGCTGTCAGCGTCCCGGTGAAGCCGCTGCCGCCATTGAACAGGTTGTCACCGCTGCCCAGGCGGACGAATTCCAGCAACCCGCTGCCGCCGTTGACCGTGTCGTCGCCGCCGGCCAGCAGAACTGAATTGACAATGCCGCTGCCCGCCGTGATCGTGTTGTCGCCGAAGTAGAGGTCGATTGCAGTGGTCCGGGCCGACCCAAGGGTGATGTTTGCCGAGGTGCCGACATCCTCGAACGCGCCGCGAATGAGTTGGATGCGCGTTCCGATCAGGCTGATGTTCGTGACACCTGCGGCAAGCCCCAGAAAGTCGATCCGCCGGTTGCCGCCGTCATTTGTGTCGAAGAAGTTCACAACGCCGGGGTCGGGAATGTCCGTGGTCTGATCGCGAAAATCGATTTCCATCGACCGGATGCGGACGCGGATGCCGCTGAGCGTGAAATTCAGCGTGTAGGTGTCGCCGGGGGCAATGTCGGTGAACGCGCCGATCCGGTCGATGTTGCCGCCGCTCCAATCGTAGAACCGCTCGAACAGCGTGAAATCGGTGACGCCGTCCAGCGCCTGGTTGATGACAAAGTCGGTCATGCAGCCCTCCCTGCCAGCACACGGGTCGGCGGAAATGCCGGGTTGCCGGGAAGTGGCTGGGAAGCAGGGAATTGCATGCCTTTGGCTTCGTCAACAGCCCAGGCGTATGGTTGACCACATACCCTGTGGATAAGACCACAAGGGCGCCGCGGATTGCCCCGCGGCGCCCTGGGATTGCCGGATGCCCGGGATCAGAACAGGAAGTTCTCCACGTCCTGCATGTCGCCCACATCGACGTTCAGCACGTCGATGGTGAAACCGCCGCCGGTGATGCGCACGTCGTCGCCGATTTCGGTGAAGGTCAGTTGCGCCAGGTCGGTCACCCCGGCCATCGAGATCAGGTCGCGGCCATCGTCGAAGTCGGTGATGGTCTTGGTGCCGTTGGTGAAGTCGAACTGGAAGGTGTCGCGCCCTTCGCCGCCGGTCAGCGTGTCAGAGGCCTTGCCTGCCAGGATCAGGTCGTTGCCGTCGCCGCCGTCGATCAGGTCGGCGCCGTCGCCGCCGTCCAGCGTGTCGTTGCCAAGGCCGCCGGTCAGCACGTCGCCGCCCGCCCCGCCGGTCAGCCGGTTGGCACCGTCGTTGCCGGTCAGGCTGTCGTCGCCGATGCCGCCCGTCAGGTTTTCGAACCCCAGAAGGCTGACAAGGCCCGCCCCGCCCGACTGCTGCGCGCCATCGCCAACCGCCAGCGACACGAACACCGCGCCCGCCGAGGTGGCGAAGCTGGCCGTGTCGATGCCGGTGCCGCCACGCAGGACCAGGGGATCGGTGCCGGTGTTGACCGACATCGTCACGCTGTCGTCGCCCCCGCCCAGCCGCACCACCTCGGCCCCGCCGGTACCCAGCGTGACCGTGTCGCCTTCGGTCCCGGTCGAAATCGATTCGACCAGGCCGCTGCCGGTGGTGACGGTGTCGCGCCCGCTGCCCGTCTGGATGGCATCCGCGCCGCCGTTGCCGATGGCCAGCGTGTCGTTGCCGAGGCCGGTCAGGATGACACCGACGCGGCCGCTGCCGGTGGTCAGGCTGTCGCTGTTGCCGCCCAGTTCGACGGTGCCGCCGCCGCCGTTCAGCGTGACGTTCGACGTGGAGGCATCGGTGATGGTCAGGCTGCCGACATAGCCGGTGGCGGTGACGACCTGCGTGTTGCCCGACCCGACCAGCAGCACCTGGCCGATGCCGCCCGCGCCGATGGTCAGCGTGTTGTTGCCGTCGTTCGAGAACCAGCTGTCGACATGGCCAAGGTCGGTGGTCAGCCGGTTCGACCCGGCGCCCACGGTGGCGGTGCCCAGCGTGGCCGTGCCCGCCAGGGTGATGCGGTCGTCGCCGGTGCCGCCGCTGTAGGTTGCCACCGTGGCGTCGGCGGCAACCGTCACCACGTTGCGGCCGTTGCCCATTTCGACCGACACCACATCGGCGCCGGTGTCCATGGTCAGCGTGTCGTTGCCGCTGCCCGACCGCAGGGACCCGATGCCGGTTCCGGCCCCCATGGTCACCACGTTCACACCATCGCCCAGTGTGGCGCTGTCGATGAAGCCATCGCCCGAGAGGGTGACGGTATCGTCGTTCCCCAGCATCCGCAGCGACCCGATGTAGCTGTTGTTCACCGTCACCGTGCCGGTGCCGGTGTTCAGGTCGACCAGCCGCACCCAGGCGTCACCATTCAGCGTCAGCGTGTCGGTGCCTTCCAGCAGCTCGATGGAATCCATCAGCGTGCCGTTCACGGTGACGATGTCGCGCCCGCCGCCGGTGCCGATGCTGCGCACATCGCCCGCGTTGGTGGTGATGGTGTTGTTGCCGCCTGCGGCGGTGATCGCCCCAACCTCTCCGTCGCCGGTGGTCACGACGTTGTTGCCGGTGCTCAGCATGATGCTGCCTGCCCCGCCGCCCAGAGTGATGCGATCGGCATCCTCGCCGCCGACGATGGCGGCAACAAAGCCGTTGCCGCCATTGAACGTGTTGGCACCGTCGCCCAACAGCAGCAGGTCGACGTTTCCGTCGCCGCCGTTCACCGTGTCGGCCCCCGAGGCAAGCCGGATCGCCCCGACGTTGCCCCCGCCCAGGTTGATCGTGTTGGCCCCCGACAACAGGTTGATGAGCGAGGTGGAGGCGAAGCCCAGCGTGATCGTGGCGCTTTCGCCGCCGCCGAAGCCGCGGATGACGTCGACCTGCGTGGTGGTGAACGTCAGGGTCGAGTTCCCGGCGCCAAGCTGCAGATAGTCGATCCGGCGCAGGCCGCCGTCATCGACGTCGGTCATGTTGAGCGTGACGGGGCTATCGGCCAGCAGGCTGAAGATGCGGATCAGCGCCTGTGCACCTTCCAGCGTGAAGTTCAGCACATGCGGGTCCTGGCCTTCGGCAATGACCGGGAAAACGCCTTCCAGCGTTCCGTTCGAATCCCACGCATAGGTCCTGCCAAGCAGGTCGAACCCCGTGGTTCCATCCAGCGTTTGATTGATGATGACGTCGGCCATCGGCTTGCACTCCTGCATTGTGACCGGGCAGCGGTCACGTGGTTCACGGACAGGGAAGGGGCAAACGGCCCTTACGGGTCAACTGGAACGGGCAAATGCGAATCATTCCCCGAAGGGTTCGCATCGACAGAGGGGGCGATTCGGAAACAGCCGGGTCGACCCGAGCCCCTTGATGCATCGTTCAGAATTGCGGCAGAACTTTGCGCAAAATTTGATCTGTCGGCCCGGATTGGCCGTGATGTCGCAACAGTTTCGACAATTGTGCGGCAAGGTCCGACCGGGTGGCCTGCCGTCACACAGGGCAGTCAACATACCGCGCCTTGCCTTTGGCGAATCAGCGGCGCGCCTGCGGCAAGGCGGTGCAAAGGCCGGAAAGCGCCGCCGGGCGCGACAACGGGGCGTGACATCGGCGGCGAAACGGGATATTCCGGCGTCACACCGGAAGGAGAACGCGATGGAGAACGGGATCAGTCGAACCCTGCCCTGACAGGTCCGATCCCGATGTGGCGGCCTGTGCGCCCGCCACCTTCCCTCGCCAAACCACGCCGCCCGCAGAAAGGCGCCTTCCATGTTCCGGTTCTTCGAAAACCTTGTCGATCCGTATGAGACCTATGCCGCATCCGACGTGCCGCAGCGCAGGCTGTGGCCCTATCTGGCGCAGTTCATTGTGCCCTTCCGCTGGGTGTTTGCGGCCACCGGCGCCTTTTCCTTTGTCGCGGCCATCGCCGATGTGGTGATGATCTGGTACGTCGGCCGCATGGTCGACCTGCTGGCGCAGGACAGTCCCGCACAGGTCTGGGCCAGCCACGGGACCGAAATGGTTCTGGTCGGGCTGGCCGTCCTGCTGGTGCGGCCGCTGATCGTTGCCGTGTCGGTGATCCTGCTGCATTCCACGATCATGCCGAACTTCGCCACGATGGTCCGCTGGCGCGCGCACCGCCATGTCCTGCGCCAGCCCGTCGGCTGGTTCGAGGGTGACTTCGCCGGTCGCATTGCCAACCGCATCATGCAGACCCCGACCGCCGCGGGCGAGGCGGTGTTCCAGACCTTCGACGCCATGGCCTTTGCCGCCGTCACCTTTGTCGGCGCGCTGTTGATGCTGGCCGACGCCGACCTGCGGCTGACCATCCCGCTGATCCTGTGGTTTGCGGGCTATGTCCTGCTGATCCGCTGGACCATGCGCCGCGCGGGCCCCGCTTCCACCGCCTCGTCCGACGCCCGCTCGGCGATCACAGGCCGGGTGGTGGACAGCTATTCGAACATCCATGCGGTCAAGCTTTTCGCCCATGACGACCGCGAACTGCGCTACGCGCGCGAGGTGATGGAAACCGCGCGCGAGGCCAGCAAGCGCGAGATGCGGATCATCGTGAAGATGGACTTCGTGCTGACCCTGCTGAACGGCTGGATGATCGTGGGCACCACCGGGCTTGCCGTCTGGTTCTGGCTGAACGGCATGGCCACCGTGGGTACCGTGGCCGCCGCCACCGCGCTGGTGCTGCGGCTGAACAACATGACCTACTGGATCATGTGGGTGACGACCTCATTGGTGCAGAGCCTTGGTGTGGTGAAAGAGGGGATGGAGACGATCACCCATCCCGTCGGGCTGGTGGACCGCCCGGGTGCCCCGGACCTGAAGCTGACCGAAGGGCGCGTCGAGGTGCAGAACGTCAACCACCATTACGGCCGCGGCTCGGGCGGCCTGCGCGACGTGTCGCTGACGATCCGGTCGGGCGAGAAGGTGGGCGTGGTGGGCCGGTCTGGCGCGGGCAAGTCCACGCTGGTGAAGCTGATGCTGCGCTTCTACGACACCGAGGCGGGGCGAATCTTGATCGACGGGCAGGACATCGCGGGCGTCACGCAGGACAGCCTGCGCCGGGTGATCGGCATGGTGCAGCAGGATTCCTCGCTGCTGCACCGTTCCGTCCGCGACAACATCCTGTACGGTCGCCCCGACGCCACCGAGGCCGAGATGGTCGAGTCCGCGAAACGGGCCGAGGCGCATGACTTCATCGTGACGCTGGAAGACCCGCAGGGCCGCAAGGGGTACGACGCGCATGTGGGCGAGCGGGGGGTGAAACTCTCGGGCGGGCAGCGCCAGCGCATCGGCATCGCCCGGGTCATCCTGAAGGACGCGCCGATCCTGATTCTGGACGAGGCGACCAGCGCGCTGGACAGCGAGGTCGAGGCGGCGATCCAGTCCACTCTCTATGGCGTGATGCAGGGCAAGACCGTCATTGCCATTGCCCACCGGCTGTCTACCATTGCCGCAATGGACCGCATCGTGGTGCTAGATGACGGTGCCGTGGCCGAACAGGGCACCCATGCCGAACTGATTGCCCGAAACGGCCTGTATGCCCGGTTCTGGGCGCGGCAGTCGGGCGGGTTCATCGGGCTGGAAGAGGCGGCGGAATAGATTGGAAGACCGCAGACAAGGACACGCCGTGACGGTCGCCGAAGGCCGGGAATCCCGCGCATCCTCTCCCCCGCAGGGTGGGAGGGAGGCGCGGACATTGCTCCGTCGCGCAGAACTGCCCGCATGACCGCCCTGCAACGCCTTGGCGACACCATTGACGCTTTCGCCCCTGCCGAAGGCCCGCCACCACGGCAGCTCTGGCCGTTCGTGCGGTGGTGCCTTGACGGGTCGTGGAAGATGCTGGCCGTCGCCGGGGTCTTCTCGGCGCTGGCCGGGGCGACCGAGGTGGTCAGCGCGCTGCTGCTTGGCTGGGTGGTGGATGCCATCGTCAGCTCCGGCCCCGCCACCTTCTTTTCCGACAACCTGACGCTGATCCTGTGGTTCTTCGCCTTCTACCTGGTCCTGCGACCGCTCTCCTTTGGTGTCTCCTCGGCCACCAACGCCGTGGTCATCGGGCCGAACGTGCTGCCGCTGGTGCTGAGCCGCCTGCACCGCTGGACGCTGGGGCAGGCCGTCACCTTCTTCGACAACGACTTTGCCGGGCGCATTGCCACCAAGCAGATGCAGGCCGCCCGCGCCGTGACCGACGTGGCGACCGAAGTCATCAACACCGTGTTCTTCGCGCTGGCCAGCGTGATCGGCTCGGTGATCTTCCTTCTGGTGATCGACCCCTGGGTCGCGCTGGCGCTGGCCGTCTGGCTGGTGGCGTACATCTGGCTCATCCGCTTCTTCATGCCGCGGGTGCGGGTCAATTCCTCGGCCCGCGCCGCCGCCCGCGCCATGGTGACGGGGCAGGTGGTCGACACCATCACCAACATCAAGACGGTAAAGCTCTTTGCCCATGCCGCCTTCGAGGACCGCGTGGCGCTGGACGCGATGTCGGTCTTCCGCACCGCCTCGCTGGAATTCGGCGAAATCTCCACCTGGTTCCGCTTCTCGCTGATGACGCTGGCCGGGGTGCTGCCGGTGCTCTTGATCGGCGGCACGGTGATGCTGTGGGCAGAAGGCGGCGCGACGGCGGGCGCCATTGCCGCCTCGGGGGCCGTGGCCATGCGCATTGCGCAGATGTCGGGCTGGGTCAGCTTCACCCTGATGTCGATCTATACCTCGGTGGGCGAGGTCGAGGACGGCATGACGACCCTGGCCGTGCCGCACACGCTGGCCGACGCGCCGGATGCCACCGACCTGCCGCGGGTCACGGGCGAAGTGCGGTTCGAGCGTGTGTCCTTTGCCTATGGCAAGCGGCGAGGCGGCGTGCAGGGGGTGGACCTGACCGTGCAAGCGGGCGAACGGATCGGCATTGTGGGCGCCTCGGGTGCGGGCAAGTCCACGCTGGTGGCGCTGCTGTTGCGGCTTTACGACACCGAAACCGGGCGGGTGCTGGTCGACGGCACCGATGTCCGCGGCGTGACGCAGGAAAGCTTGCGCCGCCAGATCGGCATGGTCACGCAGGATACCGCGATGTTCCACCGCTCGGCCCGCGACAACATCCGCTACGGCCGACCCGACGCGACCGAAGCCGAGGTCGAGGCGGCGGCGCGGGCGGCCGAGGCGCACGGCTTCATCATGGCGATGGAGGACAACAAGGGGCGCAAGGGATACGCGGCCTATCTGGGCGAACGCGGGGTGAAACTGTCGGGCGGGCAGCGCCAGCGCATCGCGCTGGCGCGCGCCATCCTGAAGGACGCGCCGATCCTGCTGCTCGACGAGGCG
>CAZLIC010000090.1:0-16431 GCA_964559535.1 uncultured Rhodobacterales bacterium | reverse complement strand
TCCCAGACCCGCACGACCGAGCCTGTCACCATGTCGCCCAGCCCGATCATCGCGCTGATCTTGTCGCGGTTGGCGGTGACATAATCGGTCATCCGCTGGATCACCTCGGCCTGGTCCAGGGTGGCGTCGGTAACTTCCCAGGTGATGTTCAGGGGGGTGAACACCTCGGCGATGCCCTTCTCCTCCTCGACGCCGTACGACGCGCCGGGCACTTCAACCGGCATCCAGACGAAATCGCCTTCCTTCACGTGGCCATTGTCGACCAGAAACTGCGCCCAGGTACGGCCTACATAGCGCAGGTCGCCGCCGACATAGGCGTTCCAGTCGGGGGCGTCGTCGGGGGTGTTGAAGTTCACCACAGGAATGCCCGCCGCCCGCGCCTCGGCCACCACATCCACCATCGAGCCCGGGTCGGGGCTGGTCGAGCAGATGCCGTCCGCCCCCGCCGCAATGGCCGCGCGCACGGCCTCTTGCTGGCTGGGCACGTCGCCCGAATGGAACGAGGTGTTCACGGTATGGCCGGTGTCCTTGGCCCAGGCCTCGGCGCCCTGCAAGAAGTAGGTCCACACCGGGTCGGCCGGGCCACCGTGCGAAATCCAGTAGAAGGTCTTGGCTTCCTGGGCAAAGCCCATGCCCGCCGAAAGGGCCAGCGCCGCAACTGCCCCCAGAACTGTCCGTCTTCTCATGTCGTTCTCCTCCCTCTCTGTTGTCGCCAGGGGCGCGGGGTGCGGCCCGGACGATGCCGTGTCATGTCGGCTGCTGCCCCTCGCCGGAGTGCAGCCTGTCCATGAAATCCTCGAACTCCGCCGGTGGCATCGGAACCAGATGCCGGTCTTCGGGAAACGCGCCCGACGCCACGTCGGCGGCGAATTCGGCGAAAGCGGCCACCCGTTCGGCCTGCAGCCGCGCGTATTCCGCCCGGAAGTCGCGATAGACCTTGGAATGCCGCGGGATGTGCCCTTCGGTATACCCCAGAACGTCGTTGGCAAACAGGTATTGCGCGTCGCAGCCCGCCCCGGCGCCCATCGACCACAGCAACAGGCTGGTGCGGCCGCTGATGGCAAGCGCAACCTCGGTCGGCACCACTTCTATCTCGGCGGCAAAGGCGCCCGCGGATTCCAGCGCCTTCACCTGGCGGAACAACTCCATCGCCTGATCCGCCGTCTTGCCCACGGCGCGAAAGCCACCCGTCCAGGTGGCGCGCGACGGCACCAGCCCCACATGCCCCACCACCGGAATGTACTCGCGTGCCAGATGCTCGACCGTACGCAGCGAGCCCGAGCAGTACACCGCATCCGCGCCGCGTTCCACCGCGTCGCCCGACCAGCGCAGATAGTCGTCGGCACTGCCCGCGGTGCGGTGGGTGTGCCCGGTCATCGAAAAGACCGAGGGCGCCACCTCGCGGTAGCGCGGGTGGAACAGCACCTCCGGCGGAACCGAGGCGATGTCGATGCCCGCGGCCTCGGCCGCCGCGGCCTCGTCCAGCGAGAAATAGCGCAGCATGGTCATCTGCCGCTGTCCCTTGGCCGCACGTAGGTCGGCCACGGTGGGCAGGCGGCGCGCCGTCATGCGCGCGCCCGTTCCGGCACGGCGCCGTGCAGCGTCTCGCGGTAGGGCCGCGCGGTGGGCGGCAGTTCGCGCCGCAAGTAGTAGCCGGGCTCGCGCCGCTGCCGCATCACGGCGACAAACATGTCGCGGTAGGCGTGCCAGATCGACGGATCGGGCGGCGGCAGGTCGTGCTTGATCGCCGCGTGCAGCGCCGGGATGTTGTAGTAGGGCACCATCGGGAACATGTGGTGTTCCACATGGTAGTTCATGTTCCAGTACAGCCAGCGGCTGATGGGGTTCATGTACACCGTGCGGCTGTTCAGCCGGTGGTCCAGCACGTCTTCGGCCAACCCGCCGTGCTGCAGCAGCCCGGTCATGATCATGTGCCAGCAGCCATACATGCGCGGCCCGCCGATCAGCAGGAACGGAATGGCCGCCTGCCAGCCCATACCCGCCGCCAGCATGCCCAGGCTTGCCGCCGCCGTGGCGGCATAGACCGCCATGTGCACGCGTGCCCAGAACACCGCCTTCGGCCGCTCGGACACGGGGATGTAGTCCTGTTCGTCGGGCGAAAGCACGCCCATTGCGTTGCGCGCCAGCACCTTCAGCGATACCCAGGTCTCCACGATGCCCACGAAGGCCAGCGCCTTCAGCACCAGCCGGATCGGGTGCACCCAGGCAATCTCGGGGTCGCGGCCGACGATGATGGTGTCGGTGTGGTGGCGGGCGTGGCTCCAGCGCCAGTTCACCGGGTTGCGCATCACCTGGAAACTGGCGATGTGGTACACCACGTCATTCATCCAGCCAGTGCGGAAGGCCGTGCCGTGCCCGCATTCGTGCCAGCGCGAATCGCAGGCCGAGCCGTACAGAACGCCATAGGCCAGCCAGAACGGCACCGCCGCCCAGGACCCCCAGAACCAGATACCCCCCGCCGCAAAGGCAATGTGCAGCGCCACCCACAATGCCGTATCGCGCATCGCCGGGCCGTCGCGCCGCTGCATCAGCGCCTTCATCTCCTTGCGCGGCACCTCGGAATGGTACCACTCGGCCGCCGCCAGTCCGGTCTGGATGGCATGGGCGGCCGACGGCCCGGTCAGCGAATAGTCCCGCGGCGGCGCGTCAAAGCCGGTGCTGGCGTTCATGGCTTCCCTCCTGATGTGCGCTGCCGAAGCCGCACGATTTCAACTGTTGCCAGACGGCTCAAGCCGCGATCACATCAGATTCCATCAACCTGGACGCGGGGGATCATGGCGCACGGAACGATTGCCGACATTGCGCGCATCGCGGGCGTGTCCACGGCCACGGTGGACCGCGCCCTGAACGGGCGCCCGGGCGTCAGCGCCGCGAACCGGCAGCGGGTCCTGCGGGCGGCCCGCGACCTGGGCTACCTGCCCTCGGAAGGCATGGTGCTGCTGCCCGCGCGGCCCGCGCACCTGCAGTTCCTCATCCCGTTCGGCCACAACGCCTTCATGCGCGATGTCACCGCCAGCATCACCGACTTCGCGGCAACCCTGCCGCTGGTGGCCAGCTGCACCATCGTGCCGCTGCAGGGTATCGGTCCCGACGTGCTGATCCCGGCGCTGGACGCGCTGCCCCTGCGCACCGACGGCGTGGGCCTGATCGCCACCGACCATCCGCGCAACCGCGCGGCCATCCTGCGGTTGTGCGCTGCCGGGGTGCGGGTGGTGACCCTTGCCTCGGACGTGCTGGACAGCGGCCGCGCCGCCTATGTGGGGGTAGACAACCGCGCGGCCGGGCGGACGGCGGCGCAGATCATGGGAATGATGGCGCAGGGGCGCGAGGGCGCGGTGGCCCTGTTCCTGGGCTCGCACGATTTTCACGGCCACCGCGAACGCGAGGCGGGGTTCCGGGCCCTGATGAGCGGGCGCTACCCGCGCCTTCGCCTGCTGCCTGCCGAGGAAACCGGCGAGGACAGCAGCCGGTCGCGCGCCTCGATGGCCAGCCTGCTGCGCCACCACGCCGACCTTGCGGGGGTCTATTGCGTCGGCGCCGGGCGCACGGGTATCGTCCAGGCCATCCGCGACCGCGGCCACAGGGAGCGTCCGTTCACCGTGCTGCACGACCTGACCCACAACGCGCGCGGATGGCTGGCCGAAGACCTGATCGACGCGGTGATCGACCAGAACGCGCGGCTGGTGGGCGAACAGGCGGTGATCCGTCTGCTGGGGGCCATTGCCGCGGCCACGCCACTGCTGCCTGCCCGCAACATCGAGCCGCGCATCATCCTGCGCGAAAACCTTCCCGCCGGGGCGTCCGGGCCATGACCGGCGGCCTGCAGGGACAGGTGGTTGTCGTCACCGGGGCCGCCAGCGGCATCGGCCGCGCCGTCGCGCAGGCGGCCTCTGCGGCAGGGGCCGCGCTGGTGCTGACCGACCGCGATGCCGCGGGGCTGGCCGCCGTGGCGGGCGCCCTGTCCGGGGCGGAGGTGCTGGTGGCCGACCTGGCCGCGCCCGACGCCCCTGCGGCGATCATCGCCGCGGCCCTGGCGCGATTCGGGCGCATCGACGGGCTGGTGAACGCAGCGGGGCTGACCACGCGCGCCGCCGTGGCCGACGGCACCGCCGCGCAATGGGACAGCCTGTTCGCCGTCAACGCCCGCGCGCCGTTCTTCCTGATGCAGGGCGCGCTGCGCGACATGCTAGCGCGGCGGGCGCCGGGTGCCATCGTCAACATCCTGTCGATGAACGCCCATTGCGGCACGCCCGACCTGGCGATCTATGCCGCCACCAAGGGCGCCCTGCAGACGCTGACGAAAAACGCCGCCAGCGCCCACATGGCCGACCGCATAAGGGTGAACGGCATCAACCTGGGCTGGACGCTGACCGAAGCCGAACACCACATGCAGGCGCAGGTGCTGGGGCATGGCCCGGACTGGCTGGCCGCTGTGGCGGCCCGCCGCCCGCTGGGCCGCCTTCTGCTGCCCGATGAGGTGGCGCGGATGGCGCTGTACTTGCTGTCCGACGCCTCGGCCCCGCTCAGCGGGGTGGCGATCGACCTGGAACAGTGGGTCGCGGGCGCGCCGTAGCAAAAGGGGGGCGCAGTGGATTACGAAGCCCTTGTCCGTCTTCTGGTCATGCGGGCCGACAGCCTCAGCCGCCGCCATGCGCAGGTGGCGCGGTTCTGCCTGAACCACCCCGAAGAGGTGGCCATCAACACCATCGTCCGGCTGGGCGAGGTGGCAGGTGTGCCGCCTGCCACCTTCACCCGGCTGGCGCAGGACCTGGGCTTCGCGGGCTTCCCCGAATTCCAGGCGGTGTTCCGCGAACGCGTGATGGGCCCCGGCCCGTCCTATTCGGAACGCCTGTCCGACCTCAGCATGCCGCCCGGCCCGGGCGACGTGGCCGATGCCGACCTGGAACACCCCGAACGGGTGTTCGGCATCATGACGCGGGCCGCCATCCATTCGCTGGTGCGGATCGACCAGAACCTGGACCGCGGCGTGCTGGGCCGCTTCGTGGCGGAACTGGCTGCGGCAGAGGCGGTGCATGTGGTGGCGGCGCGCGGCGCGTTTGGCATCGGCGCCTACCTGTTCTACGGTCTGGCCAACATCGGACTGCGCGCCCACCTCTTGGACAACCAGGGCTCGATGCGGGCCGAACAGGCGCTGGCCATCGGCCCGCGCGACGTGCTTCTGGCCATCACCTTTGATGACTACACCCCCGAAACGGTGGAAACGGCGCGCGGCGTGGCGGCGCGCGGCCTGCCGGTGCTGGCCATCACCGACAACGAGCTCAGCCCCATCGCCGGGCTGGCGCGGCAGGTCCTGTACGTGAAAGAGGCCAAGCTGGGCCACTTCCGGTCACAGGTGCCCGCGCTGGTGCTGGGGCAGTCGCTGATCGTCAGCGTCGGGCGGCGGCTTGGCAGGCCGAACTAGGTTTTCATTTCTGGGTGTTCGGAAAATTGCTTGCAAGCGGGCAGGCGCTCTGAGACCCTGACTGCGTCGCGAGGGGGGAGAATCGCGGTGCGAACGACCCAGTTCGATTTCTCGGGGTCCCGGGTGCTGGTCGTCGGCGCCAGCCGCGGCGGCATCGGCGCCGACATCGCGCGGCGCTTCCGCGACGCGGGCGCCGCCGTCACCATCACCGGTGCCGAAGACGCCCCTGCCCCCGAAGACCGCGACGCCTTCCCCTATGTGCAACTGGACGTGCGCGACAATGCGGCGGTGGCGACGCTGGCCGAAGGCGTGGACCGGCTGGACGTGCTGGTGAACTGCGCCGCCATCACCCGCCGCGGCGAAGAGATGGAGCCCACCTTCTTTGCCACCGTGGTGGACGTGAACCTGCACGGCTCGTTCCGCACCGCGCTGGCCTTTCATCCGCAACTGAAGGCCGCAGGCGGGGCCGTCATCAACATCGCCTCCATGTATGCCGCCTTCGGCAGCCCGCGGAACCCGGCCTACGGCGCCAGCAAGGCCGCGGTGGCGCAGCTGACCAAATCGCTGGCCATCGCCTGGGCGCCCGACGGCATAAGGGTGAACGCGGTGTCTCCGGGCTTCATCGTCACGGAACAGTCGGCGCGCAGCCGCACCGACCCGGCGCATGTCGCGGCGGTGGCCGCACGCACCCCCTTGGGCCGCTGGGGCCAGCCCGGCGACATCGGGCCCGCCGTGCTGTTCCTGGCCTCGGACGCGGCGCGCTTCGTCACCGGGGCCTGCCTGAACGTCGACGGGGGATACTCGGTTGTCTGACGCGGGGAAGACGGTATGACGGGGGCGGCGATCATCGGCACGGGCTTCATCGGCGCGGTGCATCTGGGTGCGCTGCGGCGGCTGGGCGTGCCGGTGCGCGGCGTGCTGGGCAGCAGCGCCGGCCGCGGGGCCGAAGGTGCCGCGGCGCTGGGCCTGCCGCGCGCCTATGCCTCGCTGGACGACCTCTTGGCCGATGACGGGGTGCAGGTGGTGCACGTCACCTCGCCCAACCACGCACATTACTCGCAGGTCAAGGCCATACTGGCCGCAGGCCGCCATGTGGTGTGCGAAAAGCCGCTGGCGATGACGGCGGCGCAGTCGGCCGAAATGGTGGCGCTGGCACGCGCCAGCGGCCGGGTGGCGGCGGTCTGCTACAACGTGCGCTTCTACCCGCTGAACCAGCACGCGCAGCAGATGGTGCGCGACGGCGACCTGGGCGACATCCGCTTCCTGTCCGGTCACTACCACCAGGACTGGCTGGCGCGCGACAGCGACTGGAACTGGCGGCTGGAGCCGGACCAGGGCGGTACGCTGCGCTCGGTGGGCGACATCGGCACGCACTGGATGGATCTGGCCAACTTCGTCACCGGCCTGCGGCCCACCCATGTGCTGGCCGAACTGGCCACCTTCCTGCCGGTGCGGCAGCGGCCGGTCGGGCCGGTGCAGACCTTCGGTTCCGCACAGGGCGCCACCGAGGCACGGCCCATCGCCACGGATGACGCGGCGATGATCCTTCTGCGCTATGCCAGCGGCGCGCGCGGGGTGCTGTCCACCAGCCAGGTCAGCTTCGGGCGCAAGAACGAACTGGTCTGGGAAGTGGCGGGTTCATCTGCCGCGGCCGCCTGGAACTCGGAAGACCCCGACCGGCTGTGGATCGGCCGACGTGACGCGCCCAACCAGACGCTGGCGCGCGACCCGGGCCTGATGAACGCCGCGGGCCGCGCCGCGGCCAGCCTGCCGCCCGGCCATGCCGAAGGCTTTGCCGACACCTTCCACGCCCTGTTCCGACAGGTCTATGCCGACGTGGCGGCGGGCGGCCGGCAAGCCGGATCAACCTGGGCCAGCTTCGACGACGGCCATGCCCAGATGCAATTCTGCGACGCCGTACTGGCCAGCGCCCGCAGCGGCACGTGGACCGCGATCTGAAGGGGAAACGCCATGAAACTCGGACTGCTGACCGCACCGTTTCCGGACCTGACGCTGGACCAGGTGGCCGGCTGGGCCGCCGCGGCGGGGCTGGGCACGCTGGAAATCGCCTGCTGGCCCGCTTCGGGCGGCGAGGCGCGCCGCTATGCCGGCACCTGCCACATCGACGTGGCCACCCTGACGGCCGCGCAGGCCGATGACATCCGCGCCCGGCTGGATGCGCAGGGCGTCACCATTTCGGGCCTCGGCTACTACCCCAACCCGCTGCACCCCGACGCCGCCCACCGCGACCTTGTGACCGGCCACCTGAAACAGGTCATCACCGCGGCGTCCCTGTTGCGCGTGCCGGTGGTGAACACCTTCGTCGGCGGCGACCGCGCGCTGCACATCGATGACAACTGGACGCGGGCGCAGGCCATCTTTGCCCCCATCGTGGCCCATGCCCGCGACCACGGCGTGACGCTGGCCTTTGAAAACTGCCCGATGATCTTCTCGCGCGACGAATGGCCGGGCGGCCACAACATTGCGTACTCGCCCCGGATATGGCGCCGCATCTTCCAGGAATGGGGCCCCGCCGTGGGCATGAACTTCGACCCCAGCCATCTGGTCTGGCAGATGATCGACCAGTCCCGCTTCATCGCCGAATTCGGCGCGCGCATGGTGCATGTCCACGCCAAGGACGTGATGATCGACCGCGACGGGCTTTTTGAAAACGGCATCCTGTCGGCCGGCGTGGGCTGGCAGGTGCCGCGCATGCCGGGCCTGGGCGACATCGACTGGAAGGTGATCTTCGCGGGCCTCTACCGCGCGGGTTATGATGGCCCCGTCATCATCGAACACGAGGACCGCAGCTTCGAGGGGTCGGACGACAAGGTGAAGCGCGGCTTCCTGCTGGCACGCGACGTGCTTGCGCCCTTCGTGAAATAGCCGGGCAAATGGGCCGACAGAATGCATGCCGCACCGTACCAGGCCCAGGAAAAGATGTACACCGCAGGGGAACGGCCCGATGATGCCGCCCGCCCGCCGATTCCGGACCGAACCGGAACAGCGCCTCGCGGTGCATGGGCAACGGCGCATTGCCGCCGTACGACACCACGAAGACCAACTGATCGGGAGGATCAACATGAGAAAACTGCTTCTGGGAACCGCGCTCACCCTCGCCACGGGCGGCATGGCACTGGCCGAAGGCTACAAGATCGGCATCTCGAACACCGTGCAGGGCAACGGCTGGCGCGAGGAAATGGTCTGCGCGATGAAGGCGCAGGCGCTGGCCTCGGGCAAGGTCGCCTCGCTGAACATCGCGCACCGCAACACTGACGCTTCGGGCCAGGGCGAGGACATCCGCAACCTGATCGAGGCGGGGGTGAATGCCATCGTCATCAACCCGGCCAACGCCGAAGGCGTGAATGACGCCATCAAGGCCGCAACGGACGCGGGCATCGTGGTGGTGGCAGTCGACCAGGCGGTGACCGAGCCGTCCGCCTACATCGTGTCGAACAACCAGGAGGAATACGCCTACATCGGTGCCAAATGGCTGTTCGAAACCATGGGCGGCAAGGGGTCGGTCGTCTACATGCGCGGCGCCGCCGGCGCCGGCGCCGACAATGACCGCGACAAGGGCTTCAAGCGCGCGCTGGCCGAATTCCCCGACGTGAAGGTCGCGCACGAGGTGTTCACCGGCTGGCAGCAGGACCAGGGCAAGCAGCAGATGCTGGACTTTCTGGCCACCGGCATTCCGTTCGAAGGCGTCTGGACCAGCGGCATCGACAACGTGATCGTCGATGCCTTCGTCGAAAGCGGCGCGCCCCTGGTGCCGATTGTCGGCGCCGACAACGCGGGCTTCGTGGGCCAGCTGGCCAACGTGCCGGGGCTGGTGGGCGCGGCGGTGACGAACCCCGGCTCGATTGGCGGCGCGGGCATCACCGTGGCGCTGCAGGTGCTGGACGGGCAGGCCCCGGCCGAAAAGACGGTGCTGGTGAACCCCTCGCTCTGGGCCAGCAACACCGATGAAGGCAAGGCGCTGATCGCCGGTGCGCAGAACCCCAACCTTGATCCGGAATGGCCGGTGTCGGTGTCGATCCCCGGCTGGACCGACTACAGCATGGACCAGATCATCGCCTGCAAGGGCCCGGGCGAATAAGCCCCGCCCGCTTTTGCCAACGGCAGGCTCCCGGCCACAGGCCGGGGGCCGCCATTCCCGCGGATCGGACCCAGGATGACAGCCAAGGCAAGCGCGCTGGCGCTGGACGCCACCGGCGTGGCCAAGCGATACGGTGCCGTGGTGGCGCTGACCGATGCCGCGCTGCAGGTGGCGCGCGGCGAGGTCGTGGCGCTGATGGGGGCCAACGGCGCGGGCAAGTCCACCTTCGTGAAAATCCTGACCGGCGCGCTGCGCCCCGATGCCGGGCTGATCCGCATCCAGGGCGTGCCGCGGCGGACGGCCACGCCCGCGGCGGCGCGCGCCTCGGGCCTGATCCCGGTCTACCAGGAACCCTCGCTGATCCCCGACCTTGACCTGCACGACAACCTGCGTCTGGGCAACACCCCTGCCGATGCCTTCCTGCACTGGGCCGATGCGCTGGGCGTGCCGGGGCTGCGGCTGGATGAACCGGCGGGAAACCTGCCGCTGGCCTCCATGCGCGTGGTCGATCTGGCGCGCGCGCTGGCGGGCAAGCCCGATGTGCTGCTGCTGGACGAAATGACCGCGGCCCTGCCCGCCGACATGGTGCGCCGCGTGCTGCAGGTGGTGCGGGCGCAGGCCGACGCGGGCACCTCGGTTGTCTACGTCTCGCACCGGTTCGCCGAAATCGCCGAAGTCTGCAACCGCGCCACCGTGCTGCGCGACGGGCGCACCGTGGGGTCGCTGACCATCGCGCCGGGGGTCGAGGACGAGATCATCGAGATGATGCTGGGCGGCCGCATCGGTGCCGCGGGCGCGGCGCGTGCGCAGGTTGCCGCGGCGGGCGGCACGCCGCGGCTGCGCGTGCAGGGCCTGGGCGCCGGGCGCAAGCTGGCCGATGTCAGCTTCGAGGCGCGGCGCGGCGAGGTGCTGGGCATCGTGGCGCTGGAAGGGCAGGGCCAGGATGAGCTGTTCGAGGTGCTGGCCGGTTTCCGCCGCCCCGACCGCGGCGGATTTCAGATCGACGGCGCCCCCGCCGCCTTCGCCCACCCCGCCGACGCCATCCGCGCGGGCCATACCCTCGTGCCGGGCAACCGGGCCGATGCGCTGATGATGCAGCAGTCGGTGCGCGACAACATCGCGCTGCCGTTTTCGGCGCGCGTGGCCTCCTGGGGGCCGGTCAATCGGCGGCGCGAATCGGCACGGGTGGCCGAGGCCATCGAACGGCTGCAGATCGACACGCGGGCGCAGGGCGAGGTGCGGCGGCTGTCGGGCGGGAACCAGCAGAAGGTCACCATCGGCCGCTGGCTGGCCACCGGAGTGGAAACGTTGCTGCTGTTCGACCCCACCCGCGGCATCGACGTGCGCACCAAGCGGCAGATCTACCCCCTGGTGCGCGAACTGGCGGCCAAGGGCGCGCTGGTGCTGTTCTACACCTCGGAACTGGCCGAGGTGCGGCTGGCCTGCGACCGCGCGGTGGTCATCTTCAACGGCCGCGTGGTGGACGTGATCGATGCCGCCGATGCCAGCGACGCCGTGCTGATGCGCGCGGCCTACGGGCTGACAGGTGCACCCGCATGACCTGGGCGCGGCGCAACGGCTGGATCCTGGGGCTGCTGGCCATGCTGGCCGTGCTGCTGGTGGCCACCAAGATCATCCAGCCCGGCTTCGGCGCCACCGGGCTGGATTCGCTGGGCCGGTCTGCGCTGCCCTTTGCCTTTGCCACGGCGGCGCAGGTGGTGGTGGTGGTGGCGGGCGGGGTGGACCTGTCGGTGGGCGCGATGATGGCGGTGGCCAGCGTGTCGGCCGCGGTGATGATGGACCAGGGCGTGAACACCGGGCTGGTGGTCCTGCTGGTGCTGGCCATGGGGCTCGCCATGGGCGCGCTGAACGGGCTGCTGATCGTTCTCACGCGGGTGCCCGACATCGTGGTCACGCTGGCCATGCTGTTCGTGTGGGAGGGCGTGGCGCTGCTGATCCTGAACGCACCGGGTGGCGGCGCCGACCCGGCGCTGCGCAGCCTGATCCTGGGCGGGCTGGTGCTGCCCGGCGTTCCCGAGGCCTGGACGGTCTGGATGCCCCGCAGCGTGGTGACGCTGGCCGTCGCGCTGGCCATCGTCTGGGTGCCGCTGCGCCGGTCCAAGCTCGGCCTGTCGATCTATGCGCTGGGCAGCGACCCGCTGGCTGCCTTCCGGTCGGGGGTGAACATCGCGTCCACGCGGGTGGCGGCTTATGCCATCGCCGGCCTGTTCGCCGCGATGGGCGGCCTTGCCCTGACCATGAGCACGGGGATCGGCGAGCCGATCCCCGGCCCCTACCTTCTGGCCTCGGTGGCGGCGGTGGTTCTGGGGGGCGTGGTGCTGGGCGGCGGTCGCGGCGGCCTTCTGGGCCCCATCATTGCCGTCTTCATCCTGCGGCTGGTGCGGCTGGACCTGACGCTTCTGGCCGTCGATCCGAACGTGACGACAATCATCGAGGGCACGATCATGGTGGTGGTGGTAATGCTGGGCGGCCTTCTGGCCGCAAGGGGGCGCAGATGACCGACACCGCGCAACCCCCCGCCGGATCGCGCCTGGCGCGGCTGGTGCGCGACTGGCCGATCCTGCCCCTGGTCGTGCTGCTGATCCTTCTGGTGGCGGTGCTGGAATACATGCGACCCGGCATCGTGAACGAACGCTGGATCGGCAACACGGTAAAGTTCGCCATCCCGCTGGCGATGATCGCTGCCTGCCAGACGCTGACCATGCTCACGGGCGGCATCGACCTGTCGGCAGGCGTGGTGGCCACGGTCAGCGCCTTTGTCATGGCCACGCAGGTGGCCATCCTGGGCACGCCGGGGGCGATCCTGATCTCGCTCGTACCCGCGATCCTGATCGGGCTGGTCAACGGGTTCGGCGTCGGCGTGTGCCGGGTCCACCCGCTGATCATGACTCTGGGCACCGGGCTGATCGCCACCGGCTGCCTGCAGGTGTATCAGCGCTTCGTCATCGCCACCGGGTCCAGCGTGCCCGACATCCTGGCGTGGCTTGGCACCGGGCTGACGGCGGGGGTGCCCAATGCGCTGTTCCTGTTTGTGCCCTTTGCCGCGCTTCTGGTCTGGGGCCAGCGGCGCACCGGGTTCGGGCGACTGCTGTATGCGATGGGCGACAACGAACGCGCGGCGCGGCTGGCAGGGGTGCGCGGCTGGCAGGTGCACATGGCGCTCTATGCCCTGTCGGGGCTGATCGCCGGGATAGCGGGCCTGCTGTACGTGGGCCTCATCAAGGCGCCGTCCCTGTCACTGGCGGCCCCCCTGATGCTGCCCTCGGTCGCTGCGGCGGTGATCGGCGGCACCTCCATCTTCGGCGGGCGCGGCGGCTATGGCGGCACCATCCTGGGCGCGCTGATCCTCACCGTGCTGGGCACGCTGCTGACGCTGTTGCAGATGCCCGAGGGCGCGCGGCGCATCCTGTTCGGCCTGATCATCCTGGCGGTGACGGCCATCTACCTGCGGCTGACAAGCGAAACCTGAAGGGGGCACGCCATGGAGAAAATCCGCATCGCCGGGATCAGCTTCGACCACATGCACATGGGCGACCTGTTGCGCATGGTCGCGGCCCACCCCGACGCCGAACTGACCGGCATCTACGACCCCGACCGCAGCCGCATGCAGGCCGCCGTGTCGGCCTTCGGCATCCCCGAAGACCGCGTCTTCACCGACCTTGACGCCTGCCTGGACACCGCAAGGCCCGACCTTGCCATCCTCTGCTCGGCCCCCGCCACGCATGCCGATTACACCCGCCGCCTGGCCGCCCATGGTTGCCATGTGTTCGTGGAAAAGCCCTTTGCCGCCTCGGCCGCCGATGCGCGGGCCATGATCGCCGCCATGCAGGGGCGGCTTCTGGCCATCAACTGGCCGCTCGCATGGGTCGCCTCGCACGCCACCGCCAAACGGCTGATCGCACAGGGCACCATCGGCGACCTGACCGAGGTGCATTTCTACGACGGCAACCGCGGCCCGCTGTACCACCTGGCCGACAAGGTTGAAGTCTCGCCCGCCGAGGTGGAGCGGCAGAAGCCCGGCTCGTGGTGGTACGAGGCGGCCTCGGGCGGCGGCAGCCTGCGGGATTATCTGGGCTACGGGGCCACGCTGGGCACCTGGTACATGGACGGCGCGGCGCCGCTGGAAGTGACCTGCGTGGTCGACGAAACCCCGGGCATCGAAGTGGACCAGCACGCCATCGCGGTGTGCCGCTATGCCCGCGGGCTGTCGCGCATGGAAACCCGCTGGGGCACCTTTACCGACCCCTGGACGATCCAGCCGCAGCCGACCTGCGGCTTTGTCTTCGTGGGCACCGACGGCACCATCGCCAGCCCCGACTATGCGGATCATGTAATGGTGCAAACCCGCGCACGGCCCCAGCCGCACCCGGTGGCGGCCGAACCGCTGCCGCAGGGCGCGCAGAACGCCATCGACTACGTCATCGGCTGCATCCGCAGCGGCGCGCCCATCACCGGTCCCTTGTCGCCCGAAACGTCGCTGGTCGGGCAGCGCATCGTCGACACCGCCGTGCAGTCGGCCCGCGAAAAACGCACGCTGGCGCTGCTGCCATGACCGAGACACCGTCCCAAGACACCTATGCCCTGCGCACGGCGGCCCTGGCTGAAATTCCCGTGCCCGACCTGCCCTGGCAACCCCCGGCGCCGCGGTCCTGGCGCCCGCGCATTGCGCTGGTGGGGGCGGGTGGCATTGCCGCAGCGCATCTCGATGCCTACCGCACCGCCGGGTGGGACGTGGCGGTGATCTGCAGCCGCACACGGGCCCACGCACAGGCCCGCGCCGCCGAGTTCTTTCCCGACGCCCGCGTCACCGACGATTTCGCCTCGGTCCTGTCCGACCCCGCCATCGACGTGCTGGACATCACCCCCCACCCGGCCGACCGTCTGCCGCTGATCGAGGCCGCCTTGCAGGCGGGCAAGCATGTGCTGTCGCAAAAGCCCTTCGTGCTGGATCTGGACACCGGCGAACGGATGGTGGCGCTGGCGCAGGCCAACGGGGTGCGGTTGGCGGTCAACCAGAACGGCCGCTGGGCGCCGCATCTGGCCTTCCTGCGAGAGGCCGTGCGCGCCGGGCTGGTGGGGCAGGTGACGGGGGTGCACGCCAGCCTCCACTGGAACCACGGCTGGATCGCCGGCACCCCGTTCGAAACCGTCCCCGATCTGATCCTGTACGATTTCGCGATCCACTGGTTCGATTTCCTGTCCAGCATCGTGGGCAACCGGGCGCAAACGGTGGTGGCCACCCGCGCCACGGCGCGCGGCCAGACGGCGCGCGTGCCCCTGCTGGCGCAGGCGCTGGTCACGCTGGACGGCGGGCAGGCCTCGCTGGTGTTCGACGGCGCCACCCCCTTCGGCCCGCGCGACACCACCTTCATCGGCGGCACGCTGGGGTCGCTGCAAAGCGACGGGCCCGACCTTGGGCAGCAGTCCGTCACGCTGACCATCGCCGCAGGACGGGCCCGCCCGGTGCTGCAGGGCCAGTGGTTCAACGACGGCTTCCGCGGCGCCATGGGCGAGCTTCTGTCGGCCATCGAGGACGGGCGCGAACCGCTGAACGGCGCGGCGGGCAACCTGCACAGCCTGGCGCTGGCCTTTGCCGCCATCGCCTCGGCCCGCGGGGCAGGGGCGGTGCCGGTGGGCAGCGTGCGCGCGCTGCCTGCCTAGGCCCCTGTCGGCTGCATCAACCGCCGCGCCGCAACCCAGCTGGCCAGCGCCATCATGCCCGCCGTGGCCAGGCACAGCGGCAGGCCACCCAGCTGGAAGCTCAGCCCCGACAACAGCGTGCCCGTCAGCCGCCCGGCCGCATTGGCCATGTAGTAGAACCCCACATCCCGCGTGATGCGCTCGGCCGATCCGAAGGCCAGGATCAGGTAGGAATGCACCGAGGAATTCACCGCAAACACAAAGCCGAACAGCAAAAGGCCGCCCACCAGCGTGGCCGTCAGCCAGCCGGCCGGGGCGCCTGCCCCCCAGGCCGCCGCCGCCAGCAGGAACGGAATCGGCACCAGCAGGCCCGCCCACCACACCGCCTTGCGCACCGTCTCGGCCTCGGGCTGGCCCTTGGCGCCCAGCAGGCGCGGTACCATGGCCTGCACCGCGCCATAGGCGATGATCCACAGCGCCAGAAACCCGCCGATCAGGAAAAACGCCTCGCGCCGCCCCTCTGCCGTGCCGTCCGACAGTACCGACTGGAAATACACCGGCACCCCCACCACGAACCACACGTCGCGCGCGCCGAACAGGAACAGGCGCGCCAGCGACAGCTGGTTCACCCGAACGTCCTTGGACCGCCAGCCACCCCAGGCCTCTTCCGACTTCATCTGCCCCGGCAGTCCGGCGGGCAGGAACAGCACCACGGCGGTCAGGATCACCGCCAGCACTCCCGCCATGCCCCAGACCGCCGCCTGGAACCCCGCCAGCGCCAGCAGCGCCGCCCCAAGGAAAAAGCCCAACCCCTTCACAGCGTTCTTCGATCCGGTCAGCAGCGCCACCCAGCGGAACAGCCCGCCGTCCTGCGCGGGCGCCAACAGCTTGACCGCCGACTTCGACGACATCTTGGCCAGGTCCTTGGCCACCCCCGACACGCCCTGAACCGCCATCACGAAGGCAACCGAGGCGGCAATGCCCCAGCCCGGGTCCAGTTGCGCCAGCGCCACCAGCGCGCCGATCTGCAGCGCCAACCCGCCATACAGCGTGGCAGCCAGCCCGAACCGCGCCGCCAGCCACCCGGCGGCCAGGTTGGTCACGATCCCTGCCACCTCGTACAGCAGGAACAGCCAGGCCAGCTGCACCGGGGTGAACCCCAGGCTGTTGAAGTGCAGCAGCACCAGCATCCGCAGCGCGCCGTCCGACAGCATGAAGGCCCAGTAGG
>CAZLIC010000089.1:0-16693 GCA_964559535.1 uncultured Rhodobacterales bacterium | reverse complement strand
ATTCAGGACGTGACGCCCGACGTGGCCGAAGCCATGGGGCTGACCGAGGCCAAGGGCGCCCTGATCACCGATGTGCCCGAAGGCCCGGCGCGCGATGCGGGCATGCTGTCGGGTGACGTGATCGTCACCTTCGACGGCGCGGGCGTGTCCGACACCAAAGAGCTTGTGCGCCGCGTGGCCGATGCCCCGGTCGGGCAGGCCGTCAAGGTGGTGGTGATGCGCGACGGCAAGACAGTGACGCTGGATGTGACGCTGGGTCGCCGGGAAGAGGCCGAAGGCGAGGCGGTTCCCGCCGCCGCCGCCGCGCCCGAAACCCCGCGCGAGGAAGAGATCCTGGGCATGACCGTGGCGCCGATGACGTCCGAGATGGCACAGAAGCTGGGCCTGCCCGAGGGCAGCGAAGGCCTGGCGGTTGTGGACGTTGCCGAAACCTCCGAGGCCTATGGCAAGGGTCTGCGCGCGGGCGACATCATCACCGAGGCCGGGCAGCAGAAGGTGGTGCGGGTGAAAGACCTGACCGACCGCATCGAGGAAGCGCGCACCGCGGGACGCAAGTCGCTGTTGCTGCTGATCCGGCGCGAGGGCGACCCGCGCTTCCTGGCGCTGAACATCGCGGAAGAGTGACAACCTGCCCAGCTGGGGTACCCGGCGCGGCCTGACAGGGCCGCGCTGTTCTCATTCGGCGGGTGCACGGCCCATGTGCCGCTATCCCGCCACCCGCACAAGGCCCAGCGCCCGGGCCCCGGCCACGCTCAGACGCGCCGAATCCAGCCCCAGCGACCTTTGCCACGCCCGCACCGCCGCCTGCGTCGGCGCGTCCAGCGTGCCGGTCGGGGCGCCCTCGTAGAACCCCCGCGCTTTCAGCGCCCTTTGCAGGGTGGCCAAGAAGCCCGGCGTCATCACCGCGTCGCAGGGAACTTCCAGCCACACGTCGCGCCGTTCGGCCACGATCTTCTGCCGGGTCTCGGTGCGGAAGGCTGCGGGGTCCAGGACCGTGCCATCCGCCCCCGTTCGGGCCGGATTGGCCAGCACCTGCGCCGTCACTGTCTCGATCCGGGCAGGCAGGACTTCGGCCGTCCAGCAGGCGCCCTCCGGCGCGGCCGGCGGGGTGGGGCCGGTTCGCGGCAACCCGGCGCCCGAAAGGTCGGCCAGGTTCGGCGGGGGTGGGGCCGTCATGCCGCAAGCGCCCAGCAGCGCAAGGGAAAGGGCAAGTGTCAGGCGCATCCGGGGCTTCGCTTCGGTTTCTGGCGCGGACCATAGGGGCATTCCGCACGGCCGGAAAGCCCGCCCGGCCACGCTACTGCGGCGCCACGGGCGCCCGCCCGGATGCGCCCCGCCAGTCCGCCAGGGCCCGGTGCAACACCGCCCCCATCACCACGGTGCCGCCCGCCACCGTCGCCAGCGGCGGCAGTTCGCGCAGCAAAAGCCACGCCAGCACGATGGCCACCGGCGTTTCCGCCAGTTGCAGCACGCCGGACTCGGCCGCCGGTATCCGCCGCACCCCCTCCATCCACAGGATGTAACCCGCAGCATAGCCCAAGCCAAAGGCCGCCGACCACCACAGGTCCGGCGTCGACATCGCAAACGGGTCGCCCATCACCACGGCCACCGGGAACAGCAGCAGCGACGACACCACCCCCACCCGCATCGTGTCGGTTCCCGGAAACCTTCGGGCCAGCACCACGAACAGCGCCGACAGCAACATCATGGCAAAGGCCACCCCATCGCCCAGCACCTGCGGCGCGCCCAGGCCGCCCCACATGATGACCGCCACCCCCACCAGCGACACCGCCGCCGTGCCCAGCACCGCGGGCCGCACCCGTTCGCGCAGGACCAGCCAGCCCAGGCCCGCCGCGGCAAAGGGCGTCAGCGCATAGATCAGCACCACATTGGCCACAAAAGTCAGCCGGAACGAGGCCAGGAAAGCCACCGACGCCGCCGTACCCACCGCCACCAGCAGCCATCCCGGCGCGCCGAAGCTGCCGCCCCTGCCCCGCCACATGGCATACAGCAACGTCAGGCCCCCGCCGAACACCCCCCGCCAGGCCAGTACCGACCAGACATCTGCCGAGATCAGCTTGGTGAAGATGCCCGACAGCGCAAAGGGCACGCAGGCCGCCAGAACCAGCGCAATGCCCAGTTGCCGCGACCCCGCCCACATGTCCCCAACCCCGCCACCGCCGCCCGGCGCCACCCTGCCACAACGCCTTGCCCGGTCCTGCACCACGCGGCGCCTTTCGTGTCGCTTTCTGGCTGGACGGGCGCTACTGCCCCCGGTAACCCGCCCCCATGTCCAGCGACCGCATCCTTCCCGGCGTCGTCCTGATGCTGTTCTTCTGCGTGCTGGCGCCGCTGATGGATGTCAGCGCCAAGCTGGCCACGGCCAGTATCCCTGTGGGCCAGATCACGGCCGCGCGGTTTGTCGTGCAGGCCGCGCTGATGCTGCCGGTGTCGCTGGCCATGGGGCTGACGCTGGCACTGTCGCGCCGGATGCTGGGGCTGGTGTTCCTGCGGGCCGCGCTTCTGGCGGTGTCGACCGTGTTCTTCGTTGCCGCCACCGCGGCCATGCCCGTGGCCGATGCCCTGGCCATCGTCTTTGTCGAACCTTTCATCCTGCTGATCCTCGGCAAGCTTCTGTTCCAAGACGAGGTCGGGCCGCGCCGCATTGCTGCCTCGGCCGTGGGGTTCTGCGGGGCGATGCTGGTGATCCAGCCGTCGCTGGCCGCCTTCGGGCTGGTGGCGCTGCTACCACTGGGCACCGCCTTTACCTTTGCCTTCTACATGCTGGTCACCCGTCAGTTGTCGCAGGACATGCACCCCGTCACCATGCAGACGCAGACCTCGATGGCGGGCATCGTGATCTGCCTGCCGGTCATGTGGCTGGGCGAAGGGTCGGGCATCGCCCTGATCGATCCGGTGATGCCGCAGGGCCTGGCGTGGCTGTGGCTGTTCGGCGTGGGGTTCTGGGCCGCCGTCAGCCACATCTGCATGACCTATGCCCTGAAATTCGCGCCGTCGGCCACGCTGGCCCCGCTGCATTACCTGGAAATCGTCATGGCCGTGGTGCTGGGCTATCTGGTGTTCGGCGACTTCCCCAACCTGATGACATGGGCAGGCATTGCCGTGATCTGCGGCTCGGGCCTCTACGTTGTCCACCGCGAGCGAATCAGCGCGGCGCGGCGCCGCCCGGCCGTCGCCACCCCGGCACCATAGCGTCCAGCACCGCGTCCAGCCGCGTGCGGGGCAGCATCACCAGCATTCCTGGCCCGTCAAAGGCCAGTTCCACCGGCCCCGAGGTCACGCGGTTCGACGTACCAATGCGCCCGGCGGGGGCAAAGTCCAGCCCGTTGATCGGCCAGTCCAGCCCCCGGCTGCGCCCGGTCACCGGCGCCATCGGGAACAGCGACAGCCGGTCGCCCGCCCGCAGCCGCAAGACCAGCCGCGGCGGCGCGGCAAACACCACGTCCTGCACCCCCATCGCCACCACCGGCCCTGGCGCCGCCAGCAGCCCCGACAGCGCCGCCAACTCGTGGTCCACCCGCCCGCCCAGGACACCCAGCGCCAGGACAAACGGCGCGGACACGCTGCGCAGCACCTTGTCAAAGTCGGTCGTTTCCTGCTCGGCAACCAGATGGACCGCTGCGCCCAGCGCCGTTCGCGCGCCGTCAGACAGGCTGTCAAGGTCGCCGATCACCGCCGTTGGTCGCAATCCCAGAGACAATGCCCGGTCCGCCCCCCCGTCGGCGGCCACCACCACAGGGGCCCGCGCCACAGCAGCCCGTGCCAAGCGGGCGGTCACCGGCCCACCGGCCACCACCGTTATCCCCAGTGGGGATTCGACAATCCGTTGATTCATGCCGATACTGTTCCCGATTGCGGCGGGCCTGACGGCCCGGGGCCACAATCAATCCTTCAAATCACCCTGTTCTGTCCATGGAAACGATCATCCCGGGAGTAGATTGGGCGAAGGTAGAAACGATGGGTGCACCGATGGTGGGGCCGAACAAGATCCTGACCGTGTCCTACGGAACCTTCAGCTGCACGCTGGAAGGCTTCGAGGAACCGTTCTCGACAATGAAAGCGATCGCCGAGTACTTCCGCGATCTTGCCGCCGATGACCGTTACTTCGGCGCCGAACCGCCGCAGCCTGACGCCGCCATGCTGCACCGCATCGCCGAACGCGAGGTGCAACGCCGGGTCGAAGCGCAGATCGGCCAGGACCGGGTGATTCTCCGGGCCAGCGAACCGGCCACGGCCGACTCCGTGCCGATGCCTGCGCCCACCGTCTCCTTTGCGGCCACCCCCGGCCTGTCCGAAAGCGTCGCCGCCAAACTGCAGCGCCTGCGTGATGCCTCTCGCGGTGTGCCGACACGGCCCGATGTGGCGCCCGCCGCGGCCGTGGCCAACCCGCCTTCGCCGGTTGCGCAGGTGATCGACGCTGTGGTCGTACCTGCGGCACCCGCAGCCGCGGTGGCCATGAGCGAACCCGTGGCCGAGCCGCCGGTTGCCGATCCGGTTGCGGAAGTCGGAACTGCCCCGGTCGTGGTGGCAGACCCCGTGGAAGAGACGCCGGTGGTCGAAGAGATCGCCATCGTTCCGATGGCCAAGACCGTCGGCGAAGAGCCGGTCGCGGAGCAGACGGTGCCGGAACCTACCGACGAGGCTCCCGTTCCCCAGCCGCTCGACCAGACCGCCGATTTCATTGATGCCGCGGTTTTGGAAGACGAGGTTGTCGAAGCCGTGGTTATCGAAGCCGCGATTGCTGAACCGGCGGCAAGCGAAGTCACGGCCGAAGACAATGCCGAAGGGATCGCCGTCGAAGTCTTCGCTGTTGAGGAAATGGTTGTGCAGGCCGCCGAGGAACCCGCTGCCGAGGCAGCGGCGTTTGTGGCACCGCAAGCCGAAACCGTGCCGGAGCCGGAAGCGGCCGCCGAACCCGTGGCCGCCCCGCCTGCAGAAGCCGAGCCCGACCTTTCTGCGTTGCTGGCGGCACTCGCCCCTCAGGCGGTCGAAGCCGTGGACGAGCCCGCCGCCGAAGCCTCTCCGGCATCCGATGACAACACGCTGGCGCTGATCGCGGCGATTGCGGCGCCGGAAACCGCCGCCGACGTGGCCGAAGCGGCAGGCGATGCGCCCCTTGATGTGGCCGAACTTTCCGACATGCGGCCCGAACAGGCAGAGGACGCCGCAGAGGCGGAATCCTTCGCCGCGGAAATGCAGGCCGAGGAAGAGCCCGCCGCAGAAACTCCGGCAGAACCCGAAATGGCCGGGGACGCGCCGGTCGAGCCCGAGGCGCCGACGGTCGAAGCGATGGCCGAGGTTGCCGCGCCGGACGCGCCCGCGGACTTTGCGCCGGACGCATTGGAGCCGGAAACGGCCGCGGACGCCGATGCCGATGCGGTGCAGGCTGAACCGGAAGCAGCCGAAACGCCCGCCGAACCGGAAACGGCCGACGTGGAATCGGCGGAAACCGCTGCCGAGGACCCTGTGGCCGATGTTCCGGCTGAACCGGAGCCTGCCGAGGCTGCCGCGCCGCAGACCGAAGCAGAAGACAGCGACGCCGCCGCCGACGCCGCCGTGACCCGGCTGATGGCAGCGCTTGGCGCCGCCCCGGCCGAAAGCCCCTCCGCAGGTGAACCCGCCCCGGCTCCCGCCCAGCCAGACGCCCCGGCCGACGAGGCCGAGGCCGCGCTGGCCGCCGCCCTGTCGGAGCCGCTGCCCGAACCGATGGAACCGCCGCGCGCCCGCGTCATCAAGATCCGCCGGATCGAGCGCACCGCGGCACCAGCCGCCGAACCGGTTGCCGAAGCCGCTCCCGCCTCGGCGCTTGCGCCCGAGGCCGAGGTCGAACTGGAACGCGAACTGGCAAGCCTGGCGACCCAGGAACCCGCCGCGCTGCGCCCGCACCTGCCCGAAGCCGCGGATGACGGTGATGTGCAGCGTCTGATCGACGAGGCAAACTCGCAACTGGAAGGCCCGGAAAACCGTCGTCGCCATTCGGCTATTGCCCATCTGAAGGCCGCCGTGGCCGCCACGGTGGCAGACCGCCGCGTTGTCGGCACCACGCCCGAGGATACCGGGGTGCGCGAGGCCGCCTATCGCGACGATCTGGAAAAGGTGGTGCGCCCGCGCCGCCCCGTTGCCCCCGGTACGTCCGTCGGCCGCCCTGCCGCACCCGCGGCCCGGCCCGCGCCGCTGGTTCTGGTGTCAGAGCAGCGCATCGATCGCCCTGCCGCGACCGATGCGCCCTCTGCCGCGCCGACCGGCCCGGTGATGCCGGTCCGCCCGCGCCGACCGGCAGCCTCCGCTGCGCTGTCGGTGGCGCCCGATCCCGTCGAAGACGACGCCGACGCCGCACTCGACGACGGCAACTTCTTCTCGCCGTCCAAAAGCTTTGCCGAGTTCGCTGAGGCGCTGGGCGCCGACGCCCTGACTGACCTGCTGGAGGCCGCCGTGGCCTATGCCGCGCTGGTCGAGGGGCGTCCGCACGTGTCGCGTCCGCAGATGATGCGCCATGTCGGTTCGGTTCGCCCGGATGCCGAAGCCGAACGCGAAGACCTGTTGCGCAGCTTTGGCACCCTGGTGCGGGAGGGCCGCATTGAACGGGTCAAGGCCGGCCAGTTCGCCCTGCCGGACACCAGCGGAGTACTGGCCGAGGCGCGCCGCATCGCCAGCTGACCGACTGCGCGACGATGAATGGATGAGGCCCGGGAACGTCGGTTTCCGGGCCCTTTTCTGTTCGGTGCGCGCAAGCTACGGCTTCGGCGCGTCCGGATCGGGCTGCGCGATGCCGCGGAACACCGACCGCAGCGGCAACGCCCACAAGACGCCCAGGCCCACATAGACCGCCAGTTCCACCGCAACCGACGGCCGCTCCATCCAACCCACCAGCGTTGCCGCCAGCACCACATAGACAGGCAGCCCCACCAGCAAGGACAGGATCGCCAGCCGTTTCCGCGTCCGATAGGTCATGCGCAACTCCCCTTTTCCGGGGCAGATAGTATGCTGCGCGGCACTATTCCAGCCGCGCCGGGAAACCATCCGCACGCAGGTCGGTGCCCAGCAGGTCTTCCAGCAGCTTGGCGATCATGGGTGACTGCGCCTCGCCGCCATAAGCCGCCTTCGCCGCGATGTAGGTCTGGTTCGTCATCGACGCCAGGTCCAGCGGCACCCCGAATTCGCGGCCGAACCCCAGCGCAAAGCCCAGGTCCTTCAGGGCAAGGTCAATGTTGAAGGCGATGTCGTAGGACCCGTTCAGGATCAGCGCGCCTTCCGTTTCGTGGACAAAGCTGTTGCCGGAGGAGGCCTTGATCGCATGCCATGATTGCGCCAGGTCAAGGCCGCCCCGCCGCGCCAGCATCAGCGCCTCGGACGTGGCCTTCAGGTGGATGAAGGCCAGCATGTTGGTGATCACCTTGATGATCGCCGAACTGCCCAGCGGCCCCATGTGGAAGATGCGGTCGCCCATCGCCTGCATCGCGCCGTGGTGCAGGTCGAACAGGTCGCGGTCGCCGCCCGCCAGCATGGTGATCTTGCCCTGATGGGCCAGATGCACACCGCCGGTTACCGGCAACTCCATCATCCGCACGCCGGCCTCGGACGCCACCGCCGCCAGCCGCAGCACATCCTCGCGGCCCAGAGTGGACATTTCCACCCAGGAACTGCCGGGCTTCATGTGCGGCAGGATGTTGCGCAGCACCCGCTCGGACACCGCGGGGGACGGCAGGCAGGTAATCACGTGATCGGCTGCCGCCGCCACCGCCTCGGCACTGGCCGCCAGCACCGCGCCTTGCGCCACCAGCGGCGCCGCCAGCGCAGGGTTCAGGTCAAAGACCGTGACCTGAAACCCGGCCTTCACCAGACATCCCGCACATGCCGCGCCCAGATTGCCCAGCCCGATATATCCGTAGTGCACCTGCATTCCCCCCAAGGTCGTCGCGGCCCCGCCAAAGGGGCCGCGTCCCGATCACGCGCCCCAGCCGACCACGCCCTTGACCTCACAGAAGTCATGGATCGCCCAATCGGCATATTCGCGCCCGTTGCCCGACTGCTTGTAGCCGCCGAAAGGCGCAAAGGTGTCCCAGGCCGGATAATTCAGGTTCACCGTCCCCGCCCGCAGGCGACGCGCCACCGGACGCGCATCCTCGACGGGCCCGGCAATGTAGGCGGCCAACCCATAGGGCGTGTCGTTCGCCATGGTCACCGCATGGTCGACGGAATCATAGGGCAGGATCGACAGCACAGGCCCGAAGATTTCCTCGCGCGAAATGGTCATCTCGTTGGTCACATCGCCAAAGATCGTGGGCTTCACGAACCAGCCGCGGTTCATTCCGGCAGGCCGCCCCTCGCCGCCGCAGACCAGCGTGGCGCCCTCGGCAATGCCCGCCGCGATCAGCTTTTGCACCTTGTCGAACTGGATCTTGCTGACCAGCGGCCCCATCGTGGTCGCCTCGTCGCGCGGGTCGCCCACGACCACGGCATCGGCCGCGGCCTTCGCGGCCTCCAGCGCCTCGGCATGGCGGTCGCGCGGCACGAACATGCGCGTCGGCGCGTCGCAGGATTGCCCGGTGTTGCCAAAGCAACCCTCGACCCCCGCCGCCACCGCTGCCGCCAGGTCGGCCGTCGGCAGGATGATATTGGGCGACTTGCCGCCCATCTCCTGCGCCACCCGCTTGGCCGTCGGTGCGGCCAGTGCTGCCACCTGCGTGCCCGCCCGGGTAGACCCGGTGAACGACACCATGTCCACCTGCGGATGCGCTGCCATATGCGCACCGATCACCGGCCCCATGCCGTTCACCAGGTTGAACACGCCCGCGGGCACACCCGCGGCATGGCACACCTCGGCAAACAGGATGCCCGACAGCGGTGCAATCTCGCTGGGCTTCAGCACCATGGTGCAACCCGCAATCAGCGCCGGGGCCACCTTGCAGGCGATCTGGTTCATCGGCCAGTTCCACGGCGTGATCAGCAGGCACACGCCAATCCCCTCGCGGATGATCTTCGTCGAGCCGCGCATCTCTTCCCAGTGGAAGTCTTTCCCGGCCTTGATGGTGCTTTCGATGTGCACCTGGCCCGCCCAGGCCTGCGCCGCCCGCGCCCAGGAAATCGGCGCGCCCATCTCGGTGCTCATCGCCTGCGCGAAGTCCTCGTAGCGGGCGTTGTATTCCTCGAGGATGCGCTCGACCAACGCGATGCGCTCGGCCACCGGCACCACCGTCCAGGCGTCAAAGGCCGCGCGCGCCGCGGCCACCGCACGGTCGGCATCCGCCGTGGACCCCAGCGCCACCTCGCCCACGATCTCTTCGGTGGCGGGGTTTTCCACCCCCATCCGGTCCGATGACAACGGCGCGACCCAGGCCCCGTTGATGTAGAATTTCTGCAAGTTTTCGTAAGCCATGGCCCACCTCACTGGAAGTGAATGTTGAATTGTGAACGGATCGCGGCGTCCACATCGGGCGGCACGCAGTTGCCAGCCTTTGCCCAGATCGCCTCTTTCCGCGCCCGCGCCTTGTCCAGAAGCAGCGGCTGCCCGGCTTCCTTCCACTCTTTGGGCGACATGCGGTTGCCGACAGCGGGGTACACATACTCGGTCTGCATCAGCCCCAGCGTCTGTTCCGACCCCAGATAGTGGCCGGGCCCGCCCAAGCAGACTTCCTTCATCGCCTCGATGGAAACCTTGTCCTCGGTCACCTCGATCCCCCGCACGCAGCGCATCGTCTGGCCCAGCAGGTCATCGCCCAGAACCAGCGATTCATGGCAGAAGCCCAGCAGGGACGCATGCATCCCCACCGCCTCATAGCACATGTTCAGCCCGGCAAGGCCAGCCAGAACATTGGTGATCCCCTGCTCCCACCCGGCCTGCATGTCGGGCAGCTTGCTGTCGCTGATGCCCGACGCCGCCCCCCCCGGCAGGCCATAAAACCGGTGCATCTGCGCGCAACCCGCGGTCAACAAAGCCTGCTCCGCGCTGCCACCCGACATGGCGCCGGTGCGCAGGTCGCTCACAAAGGGCCAGGTGCCGAATATCGCCGGTGCCCCCGGCCGGATCGCGTTCACATAGACCACGCCCGCCAGGCACTCGGCCACCGCCTGCACAATGGCCAGCGCAATGGGCGCAGGCGCCGTCGCCCCCGCCTGCCCGGCACTCAGCAGCAGCATGGGCATCCCTGCGCGAATGCAAGCCTCCATGGTGATGCAGCTTTCCTCGGCAAACTTCATCGGCGGCACGACGAAACAGTTGGAATTGCTGACGAACGGCCGCCCTCGCCAGGCCTCCTCACCGCCCGCCACCATGTGGATCAGGTCGAAACACCCCTTCACATGAGACGGATCGCTGAAGCTCGTACCCACATGCTTCCGCGTCCCGGCAAGCGCGCCGTACAGCGTGTTCACGTCCATGTCGAAGTTGTCCACCACATCGCGGCACACGCAGATGCGCTGGAAGAAGTGCACGTTGTCCAGATGTTCCACCAGCCGCGCGGCATCGTACAGGTCTTGCGCGGTCGATTCGCGGTATTCGTTGGTGAACGGGTCCACCACATGCACCGCCGCGCCTGCCGTGCCGTAGTGCACGTTGGTGCCCGTCAGGTGCAGGTCGAACTTCGGGTCGCGCGCGAACAGTGTGATGTCGCGTGCCGCCACCGCCAGCATGTCCTCGACCAGCGCGCGCGGAAACCGGATGCGCCCGTCATCGCCCAGCACCGCCCCCGCCCCGGTCAGCAGTTCCACCCCCGAAGGCGGCGCCTGGCTGAGGCCAATCTGCTCCAGCGCGTCCAGCGCCGCCGCATGGATGCGCGCCATCCCGGCCTGGGTCAGCGGATTGTACTGCCCGCCCGGCATCCCCGGCCGCACCGGCCGCATCGCCTCGGACAGCGGCGCCGCCCGTTCGGCCACCCGTGCCGCCCGTCCGCCCCGCACCCGCGCGCGCGCCGGTGCGCAGGCCTCGTCCACCGTGTCGATCTCAGCCATGTCCTGCTCCCTGCGCCAACAGCGCATCAATGTCATTCCCCGATGCCGCCGCCATCAGCGGTGCAAACGACCCCTCGCCCAGCATCGCCGCCAGTGCCCCGCGAACGGCGCCATGCGCCACCCGCGCAATCTGGCTGCCGGTGGAAATGCGTCGCACCCCCATCGCCGCCATCTCGCCCACCGTCAGCCCCCGCAACGGCCCCGCCGCCAGCGCGTTCACCGGCGCGGTCACCGCGGCCAGCACCTGCGCCAGCTCGTCCCGCCCCGGCGGCACCGGCAGATACAACAGGTCCGCCCCCGCAGCCTGAAACGCCTGCAGCCGCCCGATGCCCTCGTCCAGCCCATAGGTGCCGTTCATCACCCCATCCGCCCGCGCGCAAAACACGAACCGCCGCCCCAGCGCCCGCGCCGCCGCCACCCCTGCCCGAACCCGTTCCACCGCCAGGTCAAAGGCATAGGACGACTTGTCCGCCGCCGTATCCTCGATCGACAACCCCGACAGCCCCACTTCGGCCCCCAGCCGCACCGTCTCGGCCACCACCTCGGGCGCTTCACCGAACCCGCCCTCGAAATCACCTGACACCGGCAGGTCCGTCGCCGCCACAATCGCCTCGGCATGCGCCAGCGCCTCGTCGCGGGTCACGCCCATGTCCGGCCGCCCCAGCGTGAAGGCATGCGCCGCCGAACTTGTCGCCAAAGCCTTCGCCCCCAGCGCCGCACACATCCGCGCCGTCCCCGCATCCCAAGGGTTCGGGATCACGAAACAGCCCGACTGGTGCAGGTCCCAGAACGCCTGATGCCGCGCTGCTAGAGTCATGCCTTCACCCTTTCCGATTTCGGATCGTACATCGGCGCCAGCGAAGCGATCACCGGCACCCGCTTGCCCGCCACCTCCAACTCATAAGTCGCGCCCAGCGTCTCTTCGGCGCTTTCGCCTTCGCAAGGCACATAGCCCAGCCCCACCGCGCCCCCCAGATGGTGCCCGTAGGCCGCGCTTGTCACCGGCCCGACGATCCGCCCGTCGCGCATCACTGCCTCGTTGTGGAACAGCATCACCTCGGGGTCCTGCACGCGGAACTGCAGCAGCCGCCGCGCCAGCCCCGCCTGTTTCTTGCGCAGCACCGCCTCGCGCCCGATGAAATCCGGCTTCGCGGTTTTCACCGAAAAGCCCAGCCCTGCCTCCAGCACATGATCCTCGTCGGTGATGTCATGCCCCCAGTGGCGGAAGGCCTTCTCGATGCGGCAGCTGTCCAGCGCATGCAGCCCGCACAGCTTCACCTCGGGCGCGGCCTCGATGATGGCCTCGAACACATGCGCCGCCTGGTCGGTGCTGACATACAGCTCCCACCCCAACTCGCCCACGTAGGTCACGCGATGCGCCCGGGCCAGCCCCATGCCCACCTCGATTTCCTTCGCGGTGCCGAAAGGGAAGGCGTTGTTGCCAAGGTCATCGGGCGACACCTTCGCCATCACGTCGCGTGCCTGCGGCCCCATCAGGCAGAACACCGCCTCGCTGGCCGTCGTGTCGGTGACCACAGCGAAATCATCCGCCACCTGCCGCCGCAGCCAGGACAGGCAGCGCGTCAGGATCGCCCCGGCGACGACGAGCAAGTATGAGGTCTCGGACAGCCGCGTGACCGTCAGGTCGGCCTCGATCCCGCCGCGCGCGTTCAGGAACATGGTGTAGACGATGCGCCCTGTCTCCACGTCCATCTCGGCCGAACAGACGCGGTTCAGGAAGGCGCACGCATCCCGCCCCTCGACCCTGATCTTGCCGAAGGAGGTCATGTCGAACAGCCCGACCGCGTTGCGCACGGCCAGATGCTCGGCCTTCTGGTTCTCGAACCAGTTGGGAGTGCCCCAGCCATAGGCATATTCCGAAGGCCCCCCCGGCTGCGCAAACCAGTTCGCCCGCTCCCACCCCGCAACCTCGCCAAACACCGCGCCCCGCGCCTTCAGGTGTTCGTGCACGGGCGACCGCCGCACCCCCCGCGCCGTCGCCATCTGCCGGTAGGGCCAGTGGTCGGCATAGAGCAGGCCCAGCGTTTCCGACACGCGCTCCTTCAGATAGCGGCGGTTGCGCTGGAACGGCATCGCCCGCCGGATGTCCACTTCCCACAGGTCAAACGGCGGCTCGCCTTCGGTGATCCAGTGCGCCAGCGCCATCCCGGCGCCGCCCGACGACACGATGCCGATGGAATTGTACCCCGCCGCCACCCAGTACCCGCCCAGCTCGGGTGCCTCGCCCAGATAGTAGCGGTCATCCGGCGTGAAACTCTCAGGCCCATTGAAAAACGTATGCACCCCCGCCGTCTCGAACAGCGGCAGTCGGTTGGTGGCCATCTCCATGATCGGCATGAAGTGGTCCCAGTCCTCGGGCAGCGTGTCGAACTCGAAATCCACGCGGATGCCCTCCATCCCCCAGGGTTTCGCCTTCGGCTCGAAACAGCCGACCATCATCTTGCCCGCGTCGGATTTGTAGTAGGCGCATTCATCCGGCACCCGCAGCACCGGCAAATGGCCCAACCCCTCGACCGGCTCCGTCACCAGATAGAAATGCTCGCAAGCGTGCAGCGGCACGGTGACACCCGCCTCGCGCGCCAACTCTCGCCCCCACATGCCGCCGCAGTTCACCACCACATCCGCCGCGATGTGGCCGGTGGCGCCGCCCTGTTCCCAGTCCACCCCGGTCACCCGGCCTCCCGCGCGCGACACGCCCGTCACCCGCACGCCTTCCAGGATCGTCGCCCCCGCCATCCGCGCGCCCTTGGCCAGCGCCATGGCGATGTTGGCCGGATCGCACTGCCCGTCCAGCGGCAGGGCCACGCCCCCCACCACGCCGTCGATGTTCAGGTGCGGATAGCGTGCCTTGGCGTCCGCGGCCGAAATCTCGTGCACCTCGACATCGAAGATGCGCGCCACCGTCGCCTGCCGCCGCAGCTCCTCCATCCGGTCCTGCGTCAGCGCGACCGAGATCGAGCCCACCTGACGCATCCCCGTATGCACGCCCGTCTCGGCCTCCAGCCGCCGGTACAGATCGGCCGAATACTTGGCCAGCCGGGTCATGTTCGCGCTGCCCCGCAACTGCCCGATCAGACCCGCCGCATGCCAGGTCGTGCCGCAGGTCAGCCGCTTGCGCTCCAGCAGCACGATGTCCGTCCAGCCCGCCTTGGCCAGATGATAGGCCACCGAACAGCCGGAGATCCCGCCCCCGATGATGACCGCGCGTGCGTGGGAAGGGACGTTCATGGCGAGGTCTCCGATGGAACAAGAACCAGTTTTCCGGGGTATCGCCCGGCCTCAAGATCGGCCTGTGCCTGCGCGATGTCGCGCAGCTGACAGGTCTTGGAAACCACTGGCCGAAGCCGCGCGGTGTTGATGATGGTGACCAGCCCGGCGAACACCTCGCGCGGCTGGTGCGAGGCACCATAGACCGTCAGGTCGTTCAGGTAGATGCGGCGCAGGTCGCCCTTCCCCATCGGCCCGGCCACCGCGCCGCTGGTGGCGTAGCGGCCGCCGGGGCGCAGCGCGTCTAGCCGGCCCTGCCAGCCCCCGCCCCCCACCACGTCGATCACCACGTCGAATGTGCGCCCCGCCGGCACGCTGTCGCGCGCCAGAACGCCCGCGTTCATTGCCCGCAGCGGCGCCGATTTCGACAGGCTGCACTGCCCCGTCACCTCGGCCCCGCGCAGAAGTGCCAGTTGCACCGCCGCAAGGCCGACACCACCCGACGCACCCGTCACCAGCACCCGCTCGCCCACCGCCACCTGCGCCCGCGACAGCAGGTTGTGCGCCGTGCCATAGGCGCAGGGCATCGCGCCGATCTCGATGTCGGTCAGCGGCGAAGCGGTCACATCCTGCAGATGCCGCGCCTTCACCACGCAATACTGCGCAAAGGCCCCGTCGAATTCCGACCCGATCGACACAAAGGCAATCGGGTTCTCGTCGGTCGGTTCATGCTGGTTCGTCGAGCAGATCACCCGCGCGCCCACCGGCAACCCCTGAACCCCCTCGCCCAGCGCCACGATCCGCCCGCACAGGTCCGACCCCTGGATACGCGGGAACCGCATCGCGCCCGACCACCCGGCCCCGCGCCCCTCGCCATACCAGCCCAGCCGCGGGTTGATCTCGGTACTGTTCACGCCCGCCGCCAGCACGCGCACCAGCACCTCGCCCGGCCCCGGCCGAGGAACCGGAATGTCGTCGCGCCAGACCAGCACCTCGGGCCCGCCATGGCCGGTCAACTGCACGCCCGACATGGTGGCGGGCAGGGTCATGCCTTCAACCGCTCGTTCCTGGCATCCCACTGCGCGCCAAAGCCCGCCACCTCGGCCGGAATGCGTTCGCCGAACACCTCGATCTCGACCGCCTGCCCCTTCACCGCCGCATCCGCCTTCAGCATCCCCAGCGCCACCACATGCCCCACCCGGTATCCCATCGCGGCACTGGTCACCTCGCCCACGATCCGGCCATCCAGCCAGACGTTGCTCATGTAGGGCGGGTCACAATCACACGTCCCCACCTTCAGCGCCACGAACCGCTTCGCCACCCCACGCTGCTTTTCGGCTGCCAGGGCCGCCTTGCCGGGGAACTCACCCCCCCAGTCCACGAACCGCTCCAGCCCGCCTTCCAGCAGCGAATAATCGGTCGAAAGGTCGCCCTTCCACGCCCGGTACCCCTTCTCGATCCGCATCGAATTTAGCGCCTTCATGCCGAACGGCACCGCCCCCCCGGCCAAGAGCGCCTCGTACACCGCCGGCGCATCGGCGCGACCGACATGGATTTCCCAGCCCAGTTCCCCGGCAAACGACACCCGCAGCAGCGCCACCTCGGCCGCGCCGAACCGCACGCCCTCCAGCACCGAAAGCCACGGCGCCAAAAGATCGGCATCGCACAGCCCCGCCAGCAGATCGCGCGCCTTCGGCCCCGTCACGATGAAGCAGTTCACCGCCTCGGTGTGATCCTCGATCATCACCCCCTCGGGCAGGCCGCGGCGCAGCCAGTCGGCGTCATGCGATTGCGCCACCGCCGCGGTGATCAGCCCCACATCGCTGTCGGAATGCACGATGCAGGTCATCTCGGTGACAATCCGCCCGCGATGGTCGGGGAAGTACAGCAACCCCACCTTCCCCGGCCCCGGCAACCGGGTGGCCGACAGCGATGCCACATGGGCCGCCGCCCCCGGCCCTCGCACCATCAGGCGGGTAAAGCCCGGCAGGTCCAGCACCCCCACCCCATCCCGCACCGCCGCACATTCGGCGGCAATCCGCGCCTCCCACGGGCCCTTGCGCCCCCAGGTCTGCGTCGCCTCCCAGCTCAGGTCATCGCCCGGCTTGGCAAACCACTCCGCCCGCTCCCACCCGGCATAGGGCGCCATCACCCCGCCCAGCGCCTTCACCCGGTCATGCACCGGCGACAGCCGCCGGTCGGGCGCGGCAGGCCAGCGGGCCATCGGGAAATGCATCCCGTATTCATGCCCGTACACCTCCTGCCCCTTGGCCACGCAGTAGGCGTCATCCTCCCACCCGGTGAACCGCCGCGGGTCGCAGGACCACATGTCCCACTCGGTGCCGCCCTCGGTCACCCACTCGGCCAGCACCTTGCCCGCGCCCCCTGCCTGGCAGATGCCGAAAGTGAACACGCAGGCCTCGAACGCATTCGGCACCCCCGGCATCGGCCCGATCAGCGGGTTGCCGTCGGGCGTATAGGGGATCGGCCCGTTGAT
>CAZLIC010000088.1:0-17039 GCA_964559535.1 uncultured Rhodobacterales bacterium | reverse complement strand
TCTCGATCATGCTGTGGATGCCGTCGTGGGGTGGCATGATCAACGGCCTGATGACGCTGTCGGGCGCCTGGGACAAGCTGCGCACCGACCCGGTGCTGCGCATGATGGTGGTATCGGTCGGCTTCTACGGCATGGCCACCTTCGAAGGCCCGATGATGAGCATCAAGGCCGTCAACTCGCTGAGCCACTACACCGACTGGACCATTGGCCACGTGCATTCCGGTGCGCTGGGCTGGAACGGCATGATCACCTTCGGCGCGCTGTACTTCCTGGTGCCCAAGCTGTGGAACCGTTCGGGGCTGTGGTCGCTGAAACTGGTCAGCTGGCACTTCTGGTTGGCCACCATCGGCATCGTCCTTTACGCGTCCTCGATGTGGGTCACCGGGATCATGGAAGGCCTGATGTGGCGTGAAGTCGATGCGCAAGGGTTCCTGGTGAACAGCTTTGCCGACACCGTGGCCGCCAAGTTCCCCATGTATGTCGTGCGTGCTCTGGGCGGTGTCCTGTATCTGGCCGGGGCCATCCTGATGTGTGTCAACCTGTGGAAGACGGCCTTCGGGGCCGAAACCCGCACAGCCGCCGTTGCGGCCGAATAGGGGGGCCGGACATGAGCCTGCTGGACAAACACAAGGTCATCGAAACCAACGCGACGCTGCTGCTGGTGCTGTCGCTGGGGGTCGTCACCATCGGCGGCATCGTGGAAATCGCCCCGCTGTTCTATCTGGAAAACACCATCGAAAAGGTCGAGGGCGTACGTCCCTACAGCCCGCTCGAGATGGCGGGGCGGAACATCTACATCCGCGAAGGCTGCTATGTCTGCCACAGCCAGATGATCCGCCCCATGCGGGACGAGGTGGAACGCTATGGCCACTATTCGCTGGCGGCGGAATCGATGTACGACCATCCGTTCCAGTGGGGGTCGAAACGCACCGGGCCGGATCTGGCCCGGGTGGGGGGCCGCTATTCCGACGACTGGCATGTGGGCCACATGCGCAACCCGCGCGACTATGTGCCGGAATCGGTGATGCCCGCGTATCCCTGGCTGCAGGCGACGCTGATCGATGGCGAGAACATCGGTGACGTGCTGGCCACCAACCGCATCGTGGGCGTGCCCTATACTGACGAGATGATCGAGCTGGCGGCAGCGGACTTCGCCGCGCAGGCCGATCCCGATACGGGCGATGTGGACGCGCTGCTGGCGCGTTATCCGGGCGCGCAGGCGCGCAACTTCGACGGGCAGCCGGGGGTCAGCGAGCTGGATGCGCTGATCGCCTATCTTCAGGTGCTGGGCACGATGGTCGACTTCTCGACCTTCGAGCCGGATGCAAGCCGGTAAGGGGGGGCAGGATATGGATACCTATACCGTCCTTCGGCAATTTGCCGACAGCTGGGGTCTGCTGGCGATGACGCTGGCCTTTCTGGGCATCGTCCTGTGGGCCTTCCGGCCCGGCACGCGGGCCGTTCACGCCGATTCCGCCGCCATTCCCTTCCGGCACGAGGACGCCCCCGCCGGGGACGTCCGCACCCTGAACCGCAGCCAAAGACCGGAGGCCTGAACCATGGCCAAGCAACCGCAAAAGCCCGCACCGGGCCAGACCGAGACAACCGGCCACAGCTGGGACGGGATCGAGGAACTGAACACGCCGCTGCCGCGCTGGTGGCTGTGGACCTTCTACGCGACGATCGTGTGGGGGATCATCTACACGATCCTGTTCCCGGCCTGGCCGATGCTGACGGGGGCAACCCCCGGCGTGCTGGGTTATTCCACCCGCGGGGCGGTGGCGGCCGAGATTGATCGGGTGAACGCGGGCAACAAGGCGCTGGACGACAAGCTGGCGGCGACCGAGGTGTCGGCGGTGCCCGCCGATCCCGAGCTGCTGCAATACGCCACGTCCGGCGGGGCCGCGGTGTTCCGCACCTATTGCGCGCAGTGCCACGGCGCGGGGGCGGCGGGCGTGCAGGCGGCGGGTTACCCGAACCTTCTGGACGACGACTGGCTGTGGGGCGGCACGGTGGACGATATCCACACCACGCTGCAGCACGGCATCCGCTGGGACGCCGACCCCGACACGCGGTTCTCGGAAATGCCGGCCTTTGCCGACCTGCTGACGACCGAGGAGATCGCGTCGGTGGCGCAGTATGTGCTGAAGCTGTCGGGGCAGGCGCATGATGCGGCGCAGGCCGAGGCGGGGACGGTGCCTTATGCTGACAACTGCGCGGCCTGCCATGGCGAGGCGGGGGTGGGCGACCCGACGCAGGGCTTCCCCAACCTGACCGATGCGGTGTGGATGTACGGCAACGGGGCCGAGGCCATCGTGGCGCAGATCACGCGGCCGCGGAACGGCAAGATGCCCGCCTGGGGCGCCCGGCTTTCGCCCGAGCAGGTGAAGAAGGTGGCGGTCTACGTGCACGGCCTGGGCGGCGGGCAGTAAGTCCGGCGCAAAAGAAATCCCCTCGCCGTCCGCGGCGGGGGACAGGGCGGGGGGCTGCAGCTGACATCGCGCGCCCCCCGTATCCGTTTCCGCAGGCCGGTTCTGCACGTGCCAGGCAATTGACCTGCATCAAGGTTGACCGGGGGCCTTGCTGCCAGACAGCGGGAAACGCCCCCGGGCCGATTCACGGTCCGATTCCGGGGCAAGGGAACCCGTGTGATGTCCGATGCTGCCCCTCCATCGCTGTATGCCGCGCGCGAGCCGGTCTTTCCCCGCCGGGTGAAGGGCACCTTCCGCACGCTGAAGTGGTGGATCATGGCCATCACGCTGGGCATCTACTATATGACGCCCTGGATCCGCTGGGACCGCGGCCCCGACCGGCCCGACCAGGCGGTGCTGGTCGATCTGGCGGGGCGGCGGTTCTATTTCTTCTGGATCGAGATCTGGCCGCACGAGTTTTACTTTGTGGCGGGCCTGCTGATCATGGCGGGGATCGGGCTGTTCCTGTTCACATCCGTGCTGGGCCGGGTGTGGTGCGGCTATGCCTGCCCGCAGACGGTGTGGACCGACCTGATGATCCTGGTGGAACGCTGGATCGAGGGCGACCGCAACGCGCGGGTGAAGCTGTGGCATGCCGGGTGGGACCTGCGGAAGGTGCGGCTGCGGGTCACCAAATGGGTGGTCTGGGCCCTGATCGGGCTGGCCACCGGGGGCGCGTGGGTCTTCTACTTTGCCGATGCGCCGACGCTTCTGCGCGACCTTGTCACCGGGCAGGCGGCCTATGTGGCCTATGCCAGCGTCGGCATCCTGGCCACCACCACGGTGATCTTCGGCGGCTTCATGCGCGAGCAGGTGTGCATCTACATGTGCCCCTGGCCGCGCATTCAGGCCGCGATGATGGACGAGGACAGCCTGACCGTGGCCTACCGCGACTGGCGGGGCGAGCCGCGGGGCAAGCTGGGCACGGCGGGGGCGGGCGACTGCATCGACTGCAAGGCCTGCGTGAACGTCTGCCCGCAGGGCATCGACATCCGCGACGGCCAGCAGCTGGCCTGCATCACCTGCGCGCTGTGCATCGACGCCTGTGACGACGTGATGGCCAGGATCGGCAAGCCGCGCGGGCTGATCGACTATATCGCGCTGACCGACGAGACGGCCGAGCGCGAGGGCCGGGTGCCGCGGCCCCTCTTGAAGCACATCTTCCGGCCGCGCACGCTGATGTATTCGGTGCTGTGGGCGGGGGTGGGTATTGCGCTGGTGGTGATGCTGTTCATCCGCCCCGAGATTGACGTGTCGGCCGAGCAGGTGCGCAACCCCCTGTTCGTGACGCTGTCGGACGGGTCGATCCGCAACACCTATACGCTGCGGCTGCGCAACAAGCACGGCACGGCGCAGGACTTTCGCATCCTGCTGAACGATCCAACGGGCATGACCCTGACGATCGAGGGGCAGGACGGGGCCACGATCACTGTGCCGGGCGACGAGACGCTGCAGGCGCGGGTCTATCTGACGGCGGCACCCGGCAGCATTGCGGCCACGCAGGGCCGCGACGACCTGCGCCTGTGGGTGCGCGACGTCGAGGGCAGCGAAACCGCCTATGCCGATATCCGTTTCGTGGGAGGGAAATGATGTTTTCAGACGCGCGTCCGCTGACCGGCAGGGCGGTTCTGGTGATTACCCTCTTGGGGTTCGGCACGGTGATCGGGGTGAACGTGACGATGGCGGTCTATGCCATCGGCACCTTTCCGGGGCTGGAAGTGAAGAACAGCTATGTCGCATCGCAGGCCTTCGATGCCGAGGCGAAGGCGCAGGCGGCGCTGGGCTGGACGAGCGCGGCATCCTGGGCCGACGGGCGGCTGGCGGTGCGCCTGCTGGGCCGGGACGGCGCGCCGGTGCAGCCTGCGGACCTGACGGTGCTGGTGACGCGGCCGACCGAGGCGCGCGAAGACCGGGTGGTGGCGATGGCGTTTGACGGGCAGGGCTGGGCCGGTCCGGCCGACCTGCCGCCGGGGCGCTGGCGGGTGCGGATCGCGGCCACGGCGGCGGATGGCACGGCCTTCCGCGTGGTGCGCGACATCGTGGTGGCGCCATGAGCGCCGTGGCCTGCCCGGCCTGCGGCACTGGCGGGTTGGCCGATGCGGTGGCGCCTTCGGGCGACACCGGCCCCGAGCGGGTGATCGACCTGTCGATTCCCGCGGCGTATTGCGCGGCCTGCATTTCCACAGTCGAGGCGGGCCTGTTGCGCGTGCCGGGCGTGCGGGGCGCGCGGGTGAACCTGACGCGGCGCCTGGTCAGCGTGCGGGTGGGCGCGGGCGCGGGCGCCGAAGACCGGCTGATCGGTGCGCTGGCGGGCCTGGGGTACGAGGCCTGGCCGCTGGATTCGGCGCGGCTGGGCAACACGGCGGATGCGCGGGCTGACCGCGAGCTGCTGATGCGGCTGGGCGTGGCCGGGTTCGCGATGATGAACGTGATGCTCTTGTCGGTGGCCGTATGGTCGGGCGCGGCGGGGGCCTCGCGCGACCTGTTCCACTGGATTTCCGCGCTGATCGCGCTGCCTGCGGTGGCCTATGCGGGGCAGCCGTTCTTTCGCTCGGCCTGGGCGTCGCTGAAGGCGCGGCGCTTGGGGATGGACGTGCCGATTTCGCTGGCGCTGATCCTGGCCTCTGGGTCATCGCTGGTGGAAACCATGCTGCACGGCGAACACGCCTACTTTGACGCGGCGGTGTCGCTGGCGTTCTTCCTGCTGGCGGGGCGGTACCTGGATTTCCGCACGCGGGCCGCGGCGCGGTCGGCGGCGGCGCAGCTGGCGGCGCTGGAGGTGGAGCGGGCGACGCGGATTGCCGAGGACGGCACGCTGGCGGTGGTGGATGTGGCGGCGCTGGTGCGGGGCGACCGGGTGGTGGTGGCCACCGGGATGCGCGTGCCGGTGGACGGGACGGTGTCCGCCGGAACCGGCGAGGTGGATGCCAGCCTGCTGACCGGCGAGACGATGCCAAAGGCGGTGGTGCCGGGCGATGCCGTGCATGCCGGGATGGTGAACGCGGGGCCTGCGCTGACCGTGACGGTGGTGGAGCAGGGCGAGGGAATGCTGCTGCGCCGCATTGCCCGTCTGGTCGAGGCGGCGACGCAGGCCAAGGGGCGCTATGTGACGCTGGCCGACAAGGCGGCCAAACTCTATTCGCCCGTGGTGCACATCGTTTCGTTCACGGCCTTCCTGTGGTGGATGTGGGCGACGGGCGATGTCCGCACGTCGCTGAACATCGCGATTGCCACGCTGATTATCACCTGCCCCTGCGCGCTGGGCCTTGCGGTGCCTGCGGTGCTGACGGCGGCCAGCGGGCGGCTGTTCCGCATGGGTTTGCTGATGAAGGACGGCGCGGCACTGGAACGGCTGGCGGGCGTGGACGTGGCGGTGTTCGACAAGACCGGCACGCTGACCGCGGGCAAGCCGGTGCTGCTGGGCGAGGTGCCGCGGGGCACGCTGGCGCTGGCGGCGGGGCTGGCAATGCATTCGGCGCATCCGCTGTCGAAGGCGGTGGTGGCGGCGGCGAAGGGTTTGCCGGCGGCGGTGGTAACGGATGTGGCCGAGTTCCCGGGGCAGGGGATCGAGGGGCGTTGGCAGGGCCGCAGGGTGCGGCTGGGGCGGGCCGATTTCGTGGGGGTTGTGGCCGAAGAGGGCATGTCGGCCTGGCTGGACGCTGGGCAGGGCGTGCCGGTTCCGCTGCGGTTTGCCGATGCGCCGCGCGAAGGGGCGGCAGAGGCGGTGGGGTCGCTGCGGCGGCTGGGGCTGCGGTCGGTGCTCTTGTCGGGCGACGCGGCGGGGCCGGTGGCGGCGGTGGCGCAGGCGGCGGGGCTGGATGCGGCCGAGGCGGGCATCTCGCCGCAGGGCAAGGCCGCGTGGCTGGATCAGGCGCGGGCCGAGGGGCACCATACGCTGATGGTGGGCGACGGGCTGAACGACGCGGCGGCGGTGGCAAGTGCCGATGTGTCGGTGGCCATCGCCTCGGGCGTCGATGCCACGCGGGCGGCAGCAGACATGATCCTGACCGGCGGCGATCTGGGCGCCATTCCGCGCGCGGTGCAGGTGGCGCGGGCCGCGCGGCGGCGGATCATCGAGAATTTCGGTGTGGCCTTCGCCTACAACATCTTGGCGGTGCCGTTGGCGGTGGCGGGGCAGGTCACGCCCCTGGCGGCGGCGATTGCCATGTCCACCTCTTCCATCCTGGTGTCGCTGAACGCGTTGCGGCTGGTCCGCGAAAGGGGGCGGGCATGAGTGTTCTGGTCTATCTGATCCCGGTGTCGCTGGTGATGGGGGGCGCGGGGCTGGCGGCGTTCTGGTGGTCGATCCGGTCGCGCCAGTACGAGGACATGGAGGGTGCCGCAAACCGCGTGCTGACCGACACCTTCGACGACCGCCCGGCGCCCTGATCCGGCGGCGTGCCTGGGAACGGGGTCATGACCGACAGTTGATGTCGCAGGCAGGCAAGGTTTGCGCCGCTTCGGCTTGCGCGGAACCGGAAAACCCGCTTGATGGGGCGAAGGATGCGACGCGGCAAGGCGGGCGGTAACATGCGCTATTCGGGTCTGAAGGTGATCACCGAGGGGCTGTTCGGCAACAAGGGCTGGACGCCCGCGTGGCGCGATGCCGAGCCGAAGTCGGACTATGACGCGATCATCATCGGCGGCGGCGGGCACGGGCTTTCCACCGCCTACTATATGGCGAAGAACCACGGGCTGACGAATGTCGCGGTGCTGGAGAAGGGGCTCTTGGGGCAGGGCAACATCGGGCGGAACACGACCATCGTGCGCGCCAACTACTTTCTGCCCGGCAACAGCGAGTTCTATTCGCATTCGCTGAAGCTGTGGGAGGGGCTGGAGGCCGACCTCAACTACAACGTGATGCATTCGCAGCGCGGGCTGATCAACCTGTTCCATTCGGACGGGCAGCGCGACGCCTTCGTGCGGCGCGGGAACGCCATGATCAACCAGGGGGATGACGCGATCCTGCTGGACCGCGAGGGGGTGCGCGAGCAGCTGCCGTACCTTGATTTCGAGCAGACGCGGTTCCCGATCTATGGCGGGCTGTGGCACCCGCGCGGCGGATCGGCCCGGCATGACGCGGTGGCCTGGGGATATGCGCGGGGGGCGAGTGCGCGGGGCGTGGACCTGATCCAGCATTGCGAGGTGACGGGGATCGATATCGTGGGCGGCCGGGTGACGGGGGTGCAAACGTCGCGTGGGCCGATCCGGGCGCGGAAGGTGGGGATCGTGGTGGCGGGGCGGTCAAGCCAGGTGGCGGCGATGGCGGGGCTGAAGCTGCCCATCGAATCGCACATCCTGCAGGCCTTTGTCACCGAGGGGCTGAAGCCCTGCATCGACCATGTGGTCAGCTTTGGGATGGGGCACTTCTATATCAGCCAGTCCGACAAGGGGGGGCTGGTGTTCGGCGGCGATCTGGATTTCTACGCCTCCTACGCGGCACGCGGGAACCTGCCGATGGTGGAACATGTGATGGAGGCGGGCATGACGCTGATGCCGATGATCGGGCGGGCCAAGGTGTTGCGGTCCTGGGGCGGGATCATGGACATGTCGCCCGACGGCTCGCCCATCATCGACCGGACGCCGGTGGACGGGCTGTATCTGGACTGCGGCTGGAACTACGGCGGTTTCAAGGCGGTGCCCGCGTCGGGCTGGTGCATGGCGCACCTGATGGCGACCGATACCCCGCACGAGGTGGCCAGGCGCTTCCGCCTTGACCGGTTCCTGACCGGCGACGTGATCGACGAAGAAGGCACCGGCAGCCAGCACAACCTGCATTGAGGGGGTGAAATGCGTGCACTCGCTTTCGCTTTGTGCTCCGCTGCCACACCGGTTTGGGCCGATTGCATGACACTGCCTGACTCAACCCCGCCAACGGCGGAGGCGACGAAGCTTGCGGCGCGGCTTGCCGAGAAGTTGCCGCTCTATTCGACCTTCAGCGAAGCAAGGAGCATTTCGGCTTGCGGGTCGACTGTGTTTCTTGAGTTTACGGGTACGATGCCGGGGCAGGATGCACAGGATGAAGATGGCCGCAAATGGCTTCCGAACGCGGAACGAGTTGTCTGCATCGACTTTGCGACTCGCCAATTCATGAAGGGCGGAGGATCAGTGAAAGGCCTTTCGGCTGGAACGTCCTTGGTCACAGGGCAGCCGTTTGCGAACGTTTTTGATCTATGCAAGGACCAGTGACATGCGCCTGACCTGCCCCCATTGCGGCCCGCGCGACCGGCGCGAGTTCTATTACTACGGCGATGCGGTCTGGCTCGACCGGCCCGGCGCGGAGGCGGCACCGGAAGCGTGGCACGACTACATCCACCTGCGGGTGAACCCTGCCGGGGTGACGCGCGACCTTTGGTATCACGACCAGGGCTGCGGCGCCTGGCTGGCGGTGACGCGGAACACCATGACGCACGCCATTCTGGCGGTGGAAGAGGTGGCGCCTATGGGCCCCGGCGGTGCGCCTGTGGAGGGTTCGGATGCCTCCGGCGGGGGTATTTCGGCAAAGATGAAGACCGCAGGGGAGAAAAAGGGGGCGGCCGATGCGGCTTGAGCATGAGGGGCTGATCGACCGGCGGCGGCCGATTGCCTTCCGCTTTGACGGTCGGTCCTATCTGGGCGCGCAGGGCGACACGCTGGCCTCGGCGCTGATGGCCAATGGCGTGCGGGTGGTGGGGCGCAGCTTCAAGTACCACCGGCCGCGGGGGGTGTTCAGTGCCGGGTCCGAGGAGCCGAACGCGCTGGTGGAGGTGCTGGAGGAGGGCGGGCAGCAGACGCCCAACGTGCGCGCCACGGTGCAGGAGTTGTACGACGGGCTGGCGGCGCGCAGCCAGAACCGCTGGCCGTCGCTGGGGTTCGATGTGCTGGAAGTGAACGACCTGCTGTCGCCGTTCCTGAGTGCCGGGTTTTACTACAAGACCTTCATGTGGCCCCGCGCGTTGTGGGAAAAGCTGTACGAGCCGTTCATCCGGCGGGCGGCGGGGATTGGCAGCCTGTCGAAACAGCACGACACGGCCGAGTACGAAAAGGCCTGGGCGTTCTGCGACGTGCTGGTGATTGGCGCGGGGCCTGCGGGGCTGATGGCGGCCTTGGTGGCGGCGCGGGGCGGGGCGGATGTCATTCTGGCCGACGAGGATGCGCTGCCCGGCGGGCGGCTGAACGCCGACCGCGGCATGGTGGACGGTCGGCCGGGGGCTGACTGGGCGGCGGCGACGGTGGCCGAGTTGCGCGCGATGCCCAACGTGCGGGTGATGACGCGCACCACGGTGACGGGCGTGTATGACGACGGCGTCTATGGCGCGCTGGAGCGGGTGGGGCTGCATGTGGCGCCCGCGGCCGGTGTGCCGCGCGAATGCTTCTGGCGGATCGTGGCGAAGCGGGCGGTGCTGGCGGCGGGGGCCATCGAGCGGGCGGTGGCCCATGCGGGCAACGACCGGCCGGGGGTGATGACGGCGGGGGCGATGCGCGCCTATGTGAACCGCTGGGCGGTGGCGCCGGGGCGGCGTGTCACCGTCTTTGCCAACAACGACGGCGCCCGCGCCACGGTGCGCGACCTGATGGCGGCGGGAGTGGAGGTTGCCGCGCTGGTCGATGCGCGGCCCGATGCGCCGGGCGAGGACGGGGTGAAGGTCTATGCGGGCGGGCGGGTGCTGGGCACGAAGGGCCGCACCGGGCTGAAGGAGGTCACGGTCGAGCATCAGGGCCGCGCCTTCCGGCTGGACACCGATGCGCTGGCCCTGTCGGGCGGGTGGAACCCTTCGGTGCACCTGACCTGCCATCTGGGCGCGCGCCCCGTCTGGCGCGACGGCATCGCGGCCTTCGTGCCGGCCCCCGGCGCGGTGCCGGGGATGACGCCTGCGGGGGCCTGCAACGGCACCTTCTCGACCGCCGGGTGCATCGCCGAGGGCGCGCGGGCGGGGGCGCTGGCGCTGGCCGATCTGGGGCTGAAGGCGACCGAAGTGGCACTGCCCGCGGCCGAGGATCATGCCTATGCGCTGCAGCCCCTGTGGGCGGTGGATGGCCAGGGGCGGGCCTGGCTGGACTTTGCCAATGACGTGACGGTCAAGGACGTGAAGCTGGCGGCGCAGGAAGGATACAGCGCCAACGAGCACATGAAGCGTTACACCACGCAGGGTATGGCGCCGGATCAGGGCAAGAATTCCAACATGGCCGCGCTGGCGGTGCTGGCCGATGCCACCGGGCGCGGCATCCCCCAGACCGGCACCACCACCTTCCGCCCGCCGTTCTCGCCCGTGTCCGTTGCGGCGATGGGCGCCGGGGGAAGGGCCGAGGGGTTTGCGCCGCAGCGGTTTACCACATCCGATCAGGCCAGCCGCGACCGCGGCGCGCCGATGATCGAGGCGGGGCTGTGGTACCGGCCGTCGTACTTTCCCCGCGCGGGGGAAAAGACCTGGCGCGACAGCTGCGACCGCGAGGTCTGGATGGTGCGGTCGGCCGTGGGTGTCACCGATGTGTCGACACTGGGCAAGATCGACGTTCAGGGGCCGGACGCCGGGCGGTTCCTCGATTTCGTCTACACCAACACCTTCTCGACGCTGCCGGTGGGCCGGGTGCGCTATGGCCTGATGCTGCGCGAGGACGGCTTCGTGATGGACGACGGCACCTCGGCGCGGCTGGGCGACCAGCACTACCTGATGACCACCACCACCGCCGCGGCGGGGCAGGTGATGCGGCATCTGGACTGGGTGCAGCAGGCCTTCTGCCGCGACATGCAGGTGCGGTTCATCTCGGTCACCGAGCAATGGGCACAGTTCGCGGTGGCGGGGCCCAAGGCGCGGGCGCTGCTGGCGTCGCTTGGCGTTCACACGGACCTGCCGTTCATGGGCTGCGGGCCGGTGACCGTGGGGGGCGTGCAGGGGCGGCTGTTCCGCATCTCCTTCTCGGGCGAGGAAGGGTACGAGATCGCGGTGCCGTCGCGGTTTGGCGCGGGCCTGTTCCGCGATCTGGTGGCGCGGGCCGAGACGATGGGGGGCGGCGCCTACGGCCTTGAAGCCCTGAACGTGCTGCGGATCGAGAAGGGGTTCATCACCCATGCCGAGATCCATGGCCGCACCACGGCCTTCGACATCGGGTTGCAGGGCATGGTCAGCGCCAAGAAGGACTGCATCGGCAAGGCGGCCTCGCAACGGCCCGCGCTGATGGACGACAGCCGCGAACAGCTGGTGGGCCTGCGGTCGATGGGCGATACGGCAATCACCGCGGGCGCGCATCTGTTTGTGCCGGGCGACGAGGTGAAGCGCGAGACCGATCAGGGCTATGTCACCTCGGTTGGCTGGTCGCCCACGCTGGGGGGCTGGCTGGGGCTTGGGTTCCTGAAGAACGGCCGCGCGCGGCATGGCCAGACAGTGCGGCTGGTGGACCACCTGCGCGGGATCGACGTGATGTGTGCGGTGGAAAACCCGGTGTTCCACGACCCCGAGGGGAGGAAGATGCGTGGCTGACCTGATTGCGACGGTTCCGCTGGACCATGTGCCCCTCAGGGTCGCGGGCTGCACCCTGTCGGTGTGGGACTTTGGCCCGATGTGGTCGGTGGCGCCCTTTGACGGGGCCTTCGGGCCGCTGGGGCGATGGGCGGACCGGGACGGTTCGCGCCTGATCTGGACGGGGCGCGGACAATGGTTCGTGCTGGGCGACCGGCCCGAGGCGCCGGGCGCCGCGGTGACCGACCAGTCCGACGGCTGGGCGGGGTTCCGGCTGGCGGGGGCGGCGGCGGCGGATGTGCTGATGCGTCTGGTGGCGCTGGACCTGCGGCCGTCGGCCTTCCCGGTGGGCACGGCGGCACGTTCGGGCCTGAACCACATGCCCATGGTGCTGTTGCGGGAAGAGGGCGGGTTTGCGCTCATGACCTTCCGGTCCATGGCGCGCACGGCCTGGCACGAACTGGCCGAGGCCATGGCGCGGGTGGACGCACGGGCGCGGCTGTGAACGCCGCTCTGGTGGAATGGCGCCGCGCGCTGCACCGGGCACCGGAACTGTCGGGGGCCGAGGAAGCAACTGCCGCCGCCTTTGCCGCCCGCGTGCAGGGGGCCGACGTGGTGGTGACCGGGCTGGGCGGGCACGGGGTGGCGGCGGTCTACGCCGGTGCCCTGCCAGGACCGACAGTGATGATCCGCGCCGAACTCGACGCGCTGCCCATCGTGGAAACCGGAACGCCCGACTGGGCATCGGCAGTGCCGGGGGTGGCGCATCTGTGCGGGCATGACGGGCATCTGGCGATTCTGGCGGGCGTGGCGGAACGGCTGCACCGGCGTCCAGCCCGGGGCAGGGTGGTGCTCCTGGCGCAACCGGCCGAGGAGAACGGCGCAGGCGCCGCCGCCGTGCTGGCCGACCCCCGCTTTGCCGACCCCCGCTTTGCCGACCTGGCGCCCGACTGGGCCTTTGCCCTGCACAACTTTCCCGGCGCGCCGGTTGGCACCTGCTGGCTGAAGGACGGCCCGATGAACTGCGCCAGTGTCGGGATGCGTGCGGTGCTGCAGGGGCGCACGGCCCATGCGGCGGAACCCGAGGCAGCGGTTTCGCCCGGACCCGCGCTGGCGCGGCTGGTCACCGGGCTGCCGGGGCTGGGCACGGGCGGGCCCCTGGAACCGGGCTTCCGTCTGGTCACCGTCACCCATGCCCGGCTGGGCGAACCTGCCTTCGGGATTGCGCCCGGAATGGCCGAGGTCTGGGCCACGCTGCGCACGCTGACCGATGCCGACATGGGCGACCTGCGCGCACAGGCGGTGGCGATGGTGCAAGAGGCTGCAGAAGCGATCCCGGCCGACATCAGCTGGCACGACGACTTCGCCGCCTGCACCAACGACCCGCTGGCCACCGCGTACCTGCACCGAGCCTGCCGCGCCGCCGGGTTGCAGGTGGCCCCCGGCACCCTGCCCATGCGCGCCTCCGAAGATTTCGGCCGCTTCGCCGGCGTTGCCCGCAGCGCCATGGTCTGCCTTGGTGCCGGTGAAACCCACCCCCGCCTGCACGCCCCCGACTACGATTTCCCCGACGCGCTGATCCCGCAGGGCGTGGCGATCTTCGAGGCGGTGATCCGCGATCTGCTGCAATAGCGCCTGTGGAGAGCGCCGGGGGTTTCACACCCCCGGACCCCCGTGGGATATTTGCAAAAGGAAGAAAGCAGCCACTGATTCTTTGGCTTCTTCCTTTCTCAAATATCCCGGGGTCCGGGGCAGAGCCCCGGGTCTCTCCACCCGCGAAACGGACAGCATGTCGCTTCCCAACGGCTTCCTTGACGAAATCCGCGCCCGCGTCACCCTGTCGGCCATCGTCGGCCGCAGCGTGATGTGGGACGCGAAAAAGTCGAACCGCGCCAAGGGCGACTGGTGGGCGCCCTGCCCGTTCCACCACGAGAAGACGGCCAGCTTCCACGTCGATGACCGCAAGGGGTTCTACTACTGCTTCGGCTGCCATGCGAAAGGCGACGCGCTGACCTTCCTGAAGGAATCCCAGAACATGGGCTTCATGGAGGCGGTCGAGGCGCTGGCGCGCGAGGCAGGGCTGGCGATGCCCGCGCGCGACCCGGCCGCGGCGGCCAAGGCTGACCGCCGCACGCAGCTGGTGGCGGTGGTGGAAGAAGCGGTGAAGATCTACCGCCTGCAGTTGCGCACCGCGTCCGGGACGGCGGCGCGCGACTATCTGGCGCGGCGCAAGCTGCCCGAGGCGGCGCAGGACCGCTGGGGCATCGGCTTTGCCCCGGATGCGCGCACGTTCCTGCTGGGGGCATTGAAGGACAAGGGCATCGCACCCGAGTTGGCCGAGGCGGCGGGGGTGGTGGCCAGGGCCGAGGACGGTTCGTTCTACGACCGGTTCCGCGGCCGCATCATCTTTCCGGTGCGCGATGCGCGGGGGCGGGCGATCACGCTGGCGGGCCGGGCGATGGACCCCAACGCCCGGGCCAAGTACCTGAACGGCCCCGAGACCGACCTGTTCGACAAGGGCCGCAACCTCTACAACCTTGACCGCGCCCGCGAAGCCGCGGGCAAGGGCGCGGCGCTGATCATGGCCGAAGGCTACATGGACGTGATCGCGCTGAGCGAGGCCGGGTTCGGTGGCGCGGTGGCGCCCATGGGCACGGCGGTCACCGAAGACCAGCTGCGCCTGATGTGGCGCGTTGCGGACGAGCCGGTGATCGCGCTGGACGGCGACAAGGCGGGCATCCGCGCCGCCATGCGGGTGATCGACCTGGCGCTGCCCATGCTGGAGGCCGGGCAGGGCCTGCGCTTTGCCGTGCTGCCCGAGGGACAGGACCCCGACGACCTGATCCGCGCGCAGGGACCGCAGGCGATGCAGACGGTGCTGGACGCTGCGCAGCCGATGGCGCGCATGCTGTGGCGGCGCGAGACGGAAGGGCAGGCGCTGGACGGCCCCGAGCGGATGGCCGGCCTGCGCAAGCGCCTGCGCGAGTCCATCGGGCGCATCCACGACGCCGATCTGCGGCGCTACTACGGCGAGGCGTTCCGGCAGTGGGAGGCCGAGTTGCGCCCCGCCGCGCCTGCCCGGCAGAAACCAGGCCGCAAGGGTGACTGGCGGCCGGACTGGCGGCCGGACTGGCGCTCGGACTGGCGCTCGGACTGGCGCGCGCCCGAAGGTCCGCTGCCGCAGACCAAGGCCTCCTTCCTGGCCACGGCCGATACCGCGCGGGTGGTCGAGCATGCCTGCGAATCAGCGATCCTTGCCGTGTTGCTGCACTATCCGGCGCTGGTGACGACCTTCGAGGGAAGCCTCGAGGTGCTGGACATGCGCGGTGACGGTCACGCCGAGATGCTGCGCGCCATCATCGCCGGGCGCGGAGACGAATCGCATTCAGCCTTGATTCCCGCCATTCAGCGCGCCGCGGGGGCCGAGCGCGTTGAAAAACTGTTGAACCATGCCCACATCCGCGTTCTGCCGTGCCTGCGCGAGGCGGGGGCGGACCAGCTGGCCTTCGACACGCTGGCCGAACAGCTTGCCAAACTTGCCTCGGACCGTGCGCTGCGGAAAGAAATCGAAGAGGCAGAAGACGATATCGACGGTCTGGCGGACGAGGGGCTGACGTGGCGGCTGGCGCAGGCGGTGCAGGCAAGGGACGACGCCGGGCGGATTGCCGAGACTGCGCGGGGGGCCGAAGATGACACGGCGGCGCTCCGGGGCACGCTTGACGCTTTCCTGCGCGACGAGATCTGGGTCCGGCGGAAACGTTGACCCCCTGTCCCCGCCCGTGATTCGCGCTATTGAGTCGGGTACCCACGTGCCGATTCGCCCATCTTGCCTGATTCGCTCATCTTGAAGGAATGCCCATGGCCCTGAAGGACACCGACGACGCCAAGCCGGAAGAGCAGGAAGCAGACACCTCGCTGGACATGAGCCAGGCCGCGATCAAGAAGATGATCGCCGAGGCGAAGGAACGGGGCTACATCACCTATGACCAGCTGAACGCCGTGCTGCCGCCCGATCAGGTCAGTTCCGACCAGATCGAGGACGTGATGTCGATGCTCAACGAAATGGGCATCCAGGTGACCGAGGAGGAGGAATCCGAGGAATCCGAGCCGGTGGCGGGCGAGCTGGTGGAAACCTCGACCAGCCGCGAGATTGCCATCGCGGGCACCCAGACCGAGACGCTGGACCGCACCGACGACCCGGTGCGGATGTACCTGCGCGAGATGGGCTCGGTAGAGCTGTTGAGCCGCGAGGGCGAGATCGCCATCGCCAAGCGCATCGAGGCCGGCCGCAACACCATGATCGCGGGCCTGTGCGAGAGCCCGCTGACCTTCCACGCCATCACCATCTGGCGCGACGAACTGTTGTCCGAAGACATCCTTCTGCGTGACGTGATCGACCTTGAGGCCACCTTCGGGCGGTCGCTGGACGGCGAGGATGATCTGGTCGGCCCCGACCTTGAGGGGATCGAGATCGGCGACGGGCCGTCGCCGCGGCGGTCGTCGTCCGAGCCGGAACTGGATGCCGACGGCAACCCGCTGATCCGGCCCGAGGACGACGACGAGGACGACGAGGCCTCGAACATGTCGCTGGCCGCGATGGAAGCCACGCTGAAGCCCAAGGTTCTGGAAACGCTGGACGTCATCGCGCGCGACTACACCAAGCTGGCCGAGATGCAGCAGGCGCGGATGAACGCCACGCTGTCGCAGAAGGCGCGCTTTTCGGCATCCGAGGAAGCCGCCTACCAGAAGCTGCGGTCCGAGATCGTGACGCTGGTGAACGAGCTGCACCTGCACAACAACCGCATCGAGGCGCTGATCGACCAGCTCTATGGCATCAACCGGCGGATCATGGCGATCAACTCGGGCATGGTGAAGCTGGCCGATGCCGCGCGCATCAACCGGCAGGAGTTCATCACCGAATACCAAGGGTATGAGCTGGACCCCACCTGGCTGGACCGGATGGCACGCAAGGCGGGCCGCGGCTGGCAGGCGCTGATCGAGAAATCGCGCGACAAGGTGGCCGAATTGCGCGCCGAAATGGCGCAGGTCGGCCAGTACGTGGGCGTCGACATCTCGGAATTCCGCCGCATCGTGAACCAGGTGCAGAAGGGCGAGAAAGAGGCGCGGCAGG
>CAZLIC010000087.1:0-17438 GCA_964559535.1 uncultured Rhodobacterales bacterium | reverse complement strand
TTCATCGAATCAGGAACCTAATGTCTCTAGCAACTATAGCTTCAAGGGGAATCTGATGCTGACTATCGGAAAGTTGGGCGAGGCCGCCGGGGTGAAGGTACCGACGATCCGCTACTACGAGCAAATCGGCCTGCTTCCCGAAGCGGAGCGCAGCGCGGGCAACCAGAGACTCTACAGCCGCAAAGCGCAGGAGCGGCTGGCCTTCATCCGGCACGCCCGCGATCTGGGCTTCACGCTGGAAGCGATCCGAGACCTTCTCAGCCTGTCGGACAGACCAGACCAGTCCTGCGCTGCAGCGGATGCGATCGCGCAGGCGCAACTCATGGAAGTTGAAAGCCGCATTGCGCGCCTGACCGCGCTCAAGGCCGAACTGGAACGCATGGTCGTGCAATGCGCCGGCGGGCGAATTGCCGACTGCCGGGTGATCGAGGTGCTGGGTAACCACTTGCTTTGCGCAACGGACCATCGCCACCCGAAAAGCGAGGTGTCGCCATGAGCGTCCCCGGCGCATTACTTCCCGGCTCACGACGCCTGTTTCCTCATTTCTCGGGTCTGCGTCCTTGCGGCCTGGTCGACTACAGCCGGGGATAAAGTTTCTACATGGCCTACTCTGACCTGTCCCCGACTGCATATGTCAGCGATAGGGCGACCAGCGGGGTGGTGGATGCGGTATCCTGTATTGCGAGATCGACAGATGTCCGATCATCGATTGCGTAAGCGACCCCCGCGCCCCAATTCACGCTTGAAGACGGATCTGCGCGTCCGAAATCCGCGTAGACAGTCCAGGCGTCGGTGAGCGCGAATTCAGCGCCAAGGCTTTCGCCAAAGGTCTTCTCCGACAGATCGTAAGACACCTCGCCCGAAACGGAAAGCCGGTCAGTGACCGGGGCGCCGAGGGAAAGCGCCAGTTCGGATGAGGCCGCGTTTGTCTTGTCGTAAAAACTCTGGGTATATCCAAGGTCGTATTCAAGCCCGGAACCGGTCATGCCCCGGTACCCCAGGGTCAGGTCCAGTTCGGCGCGATTGCCGGCGTCGTCCTTCAGGTTGGTTGCCCAGAGCCCGGCGTGGAAGCCGTCCTTGGCGATCTCCAGATAAGGCTGGATTGCCGGAGAATTACCGCTTTCCGACAAACCGTCCACCAGGGAGTCCGAGGTGACGGTCACGCCGCCGCCAAAAGACAGACGCTCAGCGCGAACGGTTGACGGCAGAAGAGAGGCGATCAGCGCGGTCGATGCCACGATGGATTTCATGATTGGCCTTTCAGGCAACTGGAGTTTGATTATGGTCAACTGGGCTCTGGGCCGACCGCAGGGTCGGCCCGGGCCGTGCCGGTTACTTCAGCACGACGCATTCCTCGCCGCGCCGGGTGACGCTCATCCAGGCCACGATGACGATGATCGTGCCGAGAAACAGCGCACTCGTGATGATGGTGCCAAGGCCCATGCCGCCATATTCGACCGGTTGCGAGAGAAGGTCACCGAAAGAGGCCCCGAGCGGCCGCGTGAAGATGTAGGCCAGCCAGAAGCCCAGGATCGGATCGAGGCCGAGGAAGAAGTAGCCAAGGGTAAGCGAGGCGATGATCAGGCCGAAGAGCACGCCCGTGGCCAGATATCCAAGCCCGAAATGCTCTGCCACCAGATCGCCCGCCGCTGTCCCCAAAGCGAATGTGAACAGGATCGCGAGCCAGTAGTAGGCCTCGCGCCTGGTGGTGAAGATCGCATGGATCGACAGGGTCCTCTCGGATGCGAACCAGACTGCAAATGTCGCCGCAAGTGCCACCGTGAAAAGGATCGTCGTGGTGATCAGCGAGACGCCGAAGTTGTCCACCAGATTGTCGGTCACAAGCGTGCCCACGATGCTGACCAGGACCACGGCCAGCCAGTAGGACCAGGGCACATAGCGCTTCTGGCCGAACTGCAGGACGAGCGCGCCGATCAGGACCGCCGACATGATCAGCGAGGTTGCAGGCAGGCCGAAGCCGAGGTTGACCGCCAGATAGTCAGCCGCGGTCTCGCCCATGGTCACGGCCATGAGTTTGATCAGCCAGAATTCGGGGGTAACGGCCGGCACGCGGTTGATGGCGACCTGCCCGGCAGGGATCGGGGATTGCATGATGTCGGCTCCGCCGCTGAGTTGGGGTGCAAGGCTCATTTCGACACCAGGGCCAAGGCCTGAGCCGAGAAGGCATCGGCGCGCTGGTCATCGTCGGCATTGCAGCGTTCGGTGGCCTTGGTCTGGAAGTCTGTGGCAGCCGCCTTGTCCGCATCGGAAAGCTTTGCGGAAGCCAGACCTTCGGTGACCGACTTCAACATGACCTCGCAGGGCAAGGCGCGACCGTTGGCGTCGGTGACGGCGATCCCCGCGACCAGAACCGCGTCAACCGGGGCGGCCGAAGCGGCCACCGGGCTGGTCAGCGTCACCTGCAGCGCGGCGAGCGTCGTGTCGACTTCAGCCGCATCCGGTGCCGACGCGCGCAGGGCCGCCAGCGCCGCATCGGCAGCATCGTCGATTGTTCCCCAGGCATTGCCATCCAGGGCGCGCAAGGTGGCCGCCTGATCATCCCAGGCGGTCTCGAGGTCCTTGATCCTCGCCCTGGCAGCGGCCATGTCCCCGGTGGCGGCGATGGCCTGAACATCGGTCACGATGGACGTGAAGGCCGAAAGATCGCCAAGACCGGCGGAGACGCTGGCCGCCACGACAGGTCGGGTCGCATAGAGATTGAAAGCGGTGAAGGCGCCAACGGGCACCGCGATCAGCGCGGTAGCAAGAAGGATCTGTTTCATTTCCGGGAGCTCCTGTTCAGGCCAATCGGCCCTTCGGTGCCCCGTCTGGATGAACGGTCATACCGCAGTATTTCTTGCGACTTACAGATTTGTATGGTTACCGCGAACCCTGTGAGAGACCGCCACGCCAGGTCTTGGACGACCATCACGCACTCGGAAGCCCGTTATGCGCATATTACTGATAGAGGACGATCCCGCCGCCGCAGATTATGTCTCGCGGGGCCTGTCCGAGAACGGACACGTCTGCGACGTGCTGGCAGAGGGCACGGATGGCCTCTTTCAGGCCACGCGCGAAAGTTACGACGTCCTGGTGGTCGACCGGATGATCCCGGGTCTGGACGGGTTGTCGCTGGTCCGCGCCCTGCGCGCGGCCGGTCGCAGGACGCCGGTTCTCTTCCTCACCGCGCTCGGCGGCATCGACGACCGCGTCGAGGGTCTGGAGGCGGGCGGCGACGATTATCTGACCAAGCCCTTTGCTTTTGCCGAGCTCCTGGCGCGCGTCAACGCGCTGGCGCGGCGTCCTCCGGTGCAGGAGGTAAAGACCGTCCTGCGGGTCGCGGATCTGGAACTCGACCTGATGCGGCGGACGGCGACACGCGCGGGTCAGCCCATCGACCTTTTGCCCAAGGAGTTCACCTTGCTGGAAGTGCTGATGCGCAACGAAGGCCGGGTGGTGACGCGCACCATGCTGCTGGAGCGGGTGTGGGACTTCCATTTCGATCCGAAGACCTCCGTGGTTGAAACCCACATCAGCCGGTTGCGCGCCAAGATCGACAAGCCCTTCGATTTGGCCCTGCTGCACACGGTCAAGAACATGGGCTATTCCCTCCATGCGCCCCGCTGACCTTTGGCGGCACAGCTCGTTCCGCCTGGCGATAGGCGTATCGCTGTCCGTCCTCACGACACTGATGCTGGCCAGCGGCGTTGGCTACGGGCTGATGAAATCCCAGCTTGCCGCGCGGCAGGACGCGCGCGTTACCGAGATCTTCGCGGCCATCGAACATACAATACTGCAAGGAGACGAGGACGACTTGATCGAGGCTGTTGACGCCCGCATTCAGGCCAGCCCGGACCGTGCCACTGCCTATAGCCTGCGAAGCCCCGACGGCGGGCTTCTTGCCAGCAACATCGGTGAAGTCGTCGTGCCGGCCGGCTGGTCGACGATCGAAGCCGACCGCATCGGTGTCGCCACCGATTATCCCTATCGCATCTTCTCTGGCGAAGCCGGGACCTATACCCTGACGGTCGGGTTGACGAACGCCGATCTGGATGACCTGCAGGAGATCGTGCTGGCGGCTTTCGGGTGGGCCGCTCTTGCATCTCTGCTGGCGACTGTTGGCGCTGCGATGGTTCTGGCCTCGCGGGTGCAAAGCCGGATTGCGGAAGCCGAGATGGCTGCCGCCCGCGTCGCGCAGGGAGATCTCTTGGCCCGGTTGCCAATCACCGGGCGCGGCGACGATCTGGACCGGATATCACAGGCGGTCAACGCCGCATTGGAGCGGCTTTCCTCCCTTGTCGAAGCGATGCGGCAGGTCAGCGCCGACATTGCGCATGATCTGCGCACTCCGCTCAACCGGCTGCGCATCCACATCGAGGGTGCCGCCCGCAAATCCGCATCCGGCCAGACTGCCGAAGACGACCTCGCCGAGGCTCTTTCGCAAAGCGAGATGATCGGCCAGACCTTTTCAGCCCTGCTGCGCATTGCCCAGATCGAGGCGGGGTCGAGGCGCGAAAAGTTCGCTCCGGTCGATCTGGCAATCGTGATTGCGGACCTGGCCGATGTCTATGCCGAGGTGGCCGAGGATGCGGGCATGACCCTCTCAACCGACGCCGTCAGTCCTGCCTGGGTGATGGGAGACCGCGAGCTCCTCACGCAGGGGTTCGCCAACCTGATCGAAAACGCGATCCGCCATTGCCCGCCCGGAACGGCGATCCATTGTGCGGTGCAGGCCATCGGCAACCATGTGACCGGCTCGATCTCCGACACAGGTTCCGGCATACCGGCAGGAGAGCGGGAAAAGGCGCTCCGCCGTCTCTACCGGCTTGAGAAAAGCCGCACGACTGCCGGGAGTGGGCTCGGGCTCGCCCTGGTCAAGGCGGTTGCAGACCTGCATGGGGCCGATCTGTCCCTAAGTGATGCCAAGCCCGGGCTGCGCGTCGATTTGCGGTTTGCTTCTTTGCGGGATGCACAATGACCCAGTGGATCACGCATTTCGTAGACTTTTTGGGCTCGCATGGGACGCTTGCGGTCCTCTTTGCCTTTCTCGTGTCCTTCGGGGAGGCCATGCTGATCGTTGGCCTTTTCGTGCCGTCAACTGTGGTTCTGGTTGGCCTTGGCACATTGATTGGTTTGGGAAAGATGGCCTTCCTGCCGGTTTTTGCAGCATCCGTCGCTGGCGCCATTGCAGGAGACGGTCTGTCGTTCTGGGCGGGCGTCCATTGGAAGGACAGGATTCGCACCTTCTGGCCGTTCTCGCGCTATGGCGCTCTGATCGACAAGGGCGAACAGTTCATCGCGCGGCACGGCGGCAAAAGCATTTTCATTGTGCGCTTCATTCCAGGCGTGAAGGCTGTTGTGCCGACGATCGCCGGAATGATGGGCATGTCCAGCGTCCGCTTTGCGCTGGTCAACGTGGTATCGGCGTTCGTCTGGGCAGCTGCGCATCTCTTGCCCGCAATCGCACTGGGGAGGGGTCTACAAGTGGCGCATGCCGCCAACCCCCGCTTCGTGTTGCTGGCCGGTCTGGCGCTCGGACTGACATTTTTGCTGTGGGCTGCCTTGCGGGTGACGCGCGGGATCCTGATCCCGCTGGCGGATCAGGGACGGTTGCGGCTGGCGCTATTGCTGGACCGCCAAGGCGGGGGGACGAGTGGCGTCGCGCGGGTGCTGCGCAATGATGAAGGCGCACTGGAAGCGGCTGCCCTGATCGGGCTGGCCTTCTGCGGCGTGGTGGGCTTCGCTCTTCTGGCCTTCGCTGTGATCTTCGATCCCGAGATGGCTCTGGCGGATGCGGCTATCGGCCAGTTCGTGCAAGGCCTGCGTACGGAGTGGGCGACCTCGGCCATGGTCGGCATCACCATGCTGGGCGATATGGCGGTGTTGTTGCCGCTGGCGCTGCTGCTGATCGCGGCACTTGCGCTGTGGCGGGACTGGTCGATGGCGCTGGCGGTGGCGGCAGCGAGCCTTGCGGGTGTCGCCTTCGTGCCGCTGTTAAAGGCATTGCTCCATCGGGCGCGGCCGATGGAGATGTATCAGGGCACCGACGGTTTTAGCTTTCCTAGCGGCCATTCCACATTTGCTACGATCATCCTCGGCATGCTGGCCCTGTTTGTGGCGCGGTCGCTTCCTGTTCGGTTCCGCGGCGCAGTCTATGCCGTCTTTGCCGTGCTCGTTGCCCTGATCGCCCTGTCACGGGTGTACCTTCAAGCGCATTGGCCGACCGATGTTCTGGCGGGTATGCTTTTCGGAGGCGCTGTGGTCAGCGTGATGGCCCTGATGTTGCACGCGCGGACCGTTGCTGTGCCGAAATGGGCGTTCGCAGGTCTTTTGGCCATCACAGGCTTGGCTGTTGTGCCGATCCACCTTTGGACGGGCTGGTCATCCGCCACGGCGCGATATGACGCAAGCCCGGCCCTGACGACGATGGCCTTCGCCGATTGGCAGCGGTCTGGCTGGAAGACCCTGCCGGATCGACGTATCCTTTTGGACGGCGATCCCGGAGAGCCAATGCTGCTGCAAACTACGTGGCCGTTGGTGGACGTCATTGCGGACCTCAATTCCGCAGGTTGGCAACCTTCGGAAACTGCTCTGCTGGACCAGGTCCTTGCAGCTTTTCTGCCCACACGCCAATTGCTCAGCCAACACGCCCCCTGGCCATTGACCCACCTTGGCCGTCCCGCCGACAGCACCCTCACAAAGCCTGGTTTACCAGACGAACGTCTGGTCCTGCGGATTTGGGTCAGCGACGTGTTGGTGCAGGAAGGGACGGCGAGCGCACCTCTCTTGCTCATTTCCATGACCGCAGACCGACTGGACCCTTTGGTTTTCGGCTTTGCCCAACTGGAACAGACGGCAATGACTGAAAGCAATATGAGAACCGAACAGGACGAGATGGTGGCTGCGCTGGACAAGCGCGCAGGACCATCGGGAACTACGTTGGCTGTCACCGTTACAGCGGCACCCTGACCAAACGTCGTCCGCTAAAGATCTCGTGGGAAAATGGCTTCCGGCGCGTGAAGCCGAACAAGCATTGTTTCGTAGGTCCGCTGAAGGCCAGGATAAACCCAGAGAAACAGGGGCCCGCGCGTGGTCCAAATCATCGAAACAGCAACACTTGCAACGGCGACCGCGCCGAGAATGTCCAGCGGGAAATGCACGCTGATGTAGATCCGCGACCAGGCGAGAGCAAGGCCAAGAAACAGGAACAGGCTACCCAAGCCGCGTGTTGCGATGTTGAGAAGAAGGGGCAGCGCCAGAGAAAAGGCCAATGTGGCGTGGTCGCTGGGAAATGATACTTATGGTGCATGATCCAATAATTGTCTGCCCAGACCGATCTCGAAGGCTCGCGGATGATACCATGTTCCGGCAATCACCTGTGCCATCACTAGGCCAACCAAGGCCGCAATACTGGCATCCATCAGAGCAAACCTGACGACTCGACCTCTGCGGATCCAAGCCAAGGTCAGCAGGGCCGGTGCCAGATAGACCGACCAATTCGCAACAAGCCTGTCAATGGTGACAGTAAATGCCGGGGCATCAGCTCCGGCATTGAGCGCAAGAAACAGGCTCTGATTCCAGAGCTCGATATCGGAAAGCGTCATGCAGCTTTCCTACTTTCGCAGTGACCACATTGTGGAAAGTGACATCGACTTCAGCAGATGGTTTAGCAGCGCGAGACCCGCATGTGCGATCAAATAGGCCCAGACGAGGTTGGCAAGCGCGAGGTGAACGGTCATCGCGATCATGCCGTCGGGCTCAGCCGAATGCAGGCCAAGGGCGACCTGCAGGAAATAAAGTGTGCCGGACAGTGCCATAGCGGAAATCAGGAGCAACCCGAGGCCGTGAACCGCTGAAGGCAACGCGGCAGCAGGATCATGCGTAGGCAAACGAAACTTAGAGACGGAGTTGGCGTGGACCGCCGCATCGCGCCACAGGGCAGCAAGCCGCTGACCGGAGAACCACGGGATCAGGGCACCGATGTCAGTCCCGCGCGACCGAAAGAGGATCGTCGCCCATAAACCGAATGCAAGCACAGTCGCCGCCAATCCCGAATACCGGTGAACCTGGAACAGCATGTCGCCGGCCTGTGTCTCATCAGGACCATGCATGAAAAGGCTTGTGGCAAGCTGAGTGACGATTGCGAGGGCTAGACCAGCATGAGCCATCCGTGTCGCACGGGTGTGCTGGACAACGAGAGGAAAACCTTGCGTCGTGGTGAGCATCTGGGGGTTCCTTGAGCCGCCGTAAAGACTTGCAGCTTCGATCTATCTTCACCCCATTACCCAGACATTCCCGGCGATTTACAAATCTGTAAGCCACAGCAAGTATCCTGATGCTCGTGACTGCCCAGTGATGCGCAGACTGCTCTTATCGGCTCGACATTGAGAAAGCGCAGCGTCTATCGCCTTGTCACGGCAAACGATGCAGACGAAGCAGCTTACCGGCGAGCCAGCCTTCGACCGCCGGCGGTGCCATACCGGGTTGATCGCTTGCAGTGATCAAAAGCCCGCCCGGATGCGCAGCGATCCATCCGGCAAGCTCCGCCTCCGACAAAACGGCGATCGGGGCCGAAAGTCGCGCGGTGAAGCCGAATTCTCCCTGATAGGGATAGCCAACGATGGCGACGCCGGCCTCAGGTGCCCGGCTCAGCTCGGCAGCAAAGCGCGCGGTGTCGTAATGCTCGAAAACGGCGGGTCGAAGGACCAGATGGATCACCAGGAGTGCCACTGGTGCGACCATGGCCCAGCCCAGGACCGGCGCGCGCCGGGCCGCGAAGACCATCAGGGCAAGCCCCGCGACGGCGATCCCGCCCGCCAGGGCGAAAGTCGTCAACCCCAGCGAGACCACTTCGACACCATCGATCTTGGCCCGACCGGTGGCAAGCAACGCGGCCCAGATGAGCACGGGCACGATTACGGCAAGGCTGGCGATGAGCGGGCCCATCCCACGTCGGGGCAAGGGGGCAGCGGCGAGTGCCAGTGCGACGGCCGGTAAGGTGGGAAGCAGGTAATGCGCCTGCTTCCCCGATATCAGCGAGAACAGCACCAGCGTGGCAAGCCCCCAGATCGCAAGGAACCTGGCGCGACGGTCTTGCCACAAGCCACCCGTCCATAGCCCGCGCAGCGCCGATGGACGCCACGCCCAAGGCCACAGCAGAACCAGTAGGATCGCCACAAAGAACCAGATTGGGCGGGCGTGATCGAAAGCATTGACCACGCGACCGGCACTCTGCCGCCAAAGGATCTCGTCCCTGTATTCTGGCCCACCGAGCCAGAGGGCAGGCACAAGCCAGATCGCGAGAAGTGCCAGCGCCACGATGATGCCTGCACCAACACGCCAGAACCAGGCACCGGAGCCCCCCGGTTTTTCCGACAGCGACCAGAAAGGTTGTGCCAGCGCCAGTGGCAAAAGGTGAACCAGGATCACCGGCCCCTTGGACAGCACGCCGAATGCAAGCGCCGCCCCAAATCCGAGTGTCGCAGGCCAACGCCCGCCCGCGTCCATCCGCAATAGCGCAAGAATCCCCAACAGCGTGGCCGAGGTCAGCATCGTGTCGAACATCGTCAGCGAGCCATAAAGCGCGAACATGCCCGTAGACGCGAGGATAAGTGCCGCCGTAGCGCCGAAGCCGGGGCGATCGGGAAACAGACGGTTTCCCAAAAGCCAGGTCAGCGCCACGGACAGCACTCCGAAGGCCGGAGCAACCAGACGCGCCGCCACCTCGCTGGGGCCGGTGATCAACCAGATCAAGTTGATCAGCCAGAACAGCAACGGTGGCTTGTGTGCATAGATCTCGCCGTTCAGACGCGGCACGATGAAGTTGAGATCCCGGTACATCTCCCAAGCGACGGACAGGTAGCGCGTCTCGTCCACCGGCAGGACTGGACGCAAAAGGGGCAGGACCACCGCACCCGCAACGGCAAGTGAAACGGCCAGGATCCCCGTGGTGCGAGCAGAAATGGGGCCGGGAACGGATGATTGGCTCCGCAGCATCATGGAGTCTGTCCTTTGAGAACGGTCAGGGTCGAAGCGGACTCCCGTGGCCTGAGCATGCAACCCAAAGCGGTGCCCAATGCCAGCACCAGAATGGCTGCGAAAAGCACGTCGGATAGGAAATGCCGTCCGCTCCCGACCCGCTGGATCGCCGTCACCGCAAGGAGACCGACCGAAGCGAACGAGGTGACGCGAAACACAGTGGCAATTGGCCGACCGGCAAACCAACTCGCTCCGATCACCAGTCCGATTGTCAGCGCTGATCCTGCCGCCACCTCGGCGGAAACGAAGGAGCAGGCGGCGCGGCAGTAACCCGAGACAACCCAGGCTGCCGCGAACGGCCCATCGCCCCCGAAAGCCTCGACCTGCACCGGCCGAGCCCGGCCATATGTCCGCTTGAGAATGCCGTTGACCAGGACACCCGGGCCGAGGGCATAGATCAGCATGATGAAGATGCAGTAGCGCAAGCCGACCTTGTCGGCCTTGGATCGCTGATAAAGGGGGATGCCCAAGCCGATGACCGACAGGCCGACCGAGGCGAAGGACGCCCATTTGTTCACCAGCACCACGCCTTCCCAGTTCGTGTCACCAGCCAGAGAAAAACCAGAGGCGGGGTCGTAGAACAGTTGGGAAACAATCAGGTCCAGCTCTGGCCACCGGCTAAAGAGAAGGGCCGAACCAGCGCCCAGAATGGCAAACCCGACCAGCGCGGGCCAGCAGCCGCCGCTTTTATCGGTTTGCATGAATCAGCCAAAGATTGCGGGCGTAGATTGCCACGCCCAATGTCTGCCCAAGCACAAAGACGGGGTCTTTGCGATACAGGGCATAGGCCAGCAGCATCACACCGCCAATCAGCGAAAAGTACCAGAACGCAATCGGAACCACGGATGAACGGGCGCGTTCCGACGCAATCCATTGCACTATGAACCGGGCCGTGAACATCAACTGGGCGCTGAGCCCGAAAATCACCCAGGCAAGTTCGGTCCCGCTGCTGACGTGTAACGCCCCCATCAACCAGATCATGCGTTTCTTTCTGCCACCGCAGTCGAGTTGCGGTCGATTTCGGACGCACGAGTTTTTTTGCGACGTCGCAACAACCAGGCAACGCCCATCAGGTCGAATATGCCGACGAGGCCACGCTGCAAGTTGGAGTAGTGCGACCGCCCGGCGCCGCGAGGACGGTGGGCTACATCGACATGTGCGATCTTCCAGCCGTCGCGCGCGAACAGGGCCGGCAGGTAACGGTGCATACGGTCAAAGTAAGGCAGAGCCAGAAACGCTTCGCGGCGAAAGCACTTCAAACCGCAACCGGTGTCGCGTGTGCCGTCGCGCAGGACCGATGACCGCAGCGCGTTGGCCAAGCGTGATGCAAGGCGACGCGCGACCGTGTCCTTCCTGCCGACGCGTTGGCCCGCGACCAATCCCAAGGCGTCGGTCGCAGGAAGAAGGAACGGGGCGACCAGTCGCGGCAGTTCTTCCGGCGGATTCTGCCCATCTCCGTCCAGCGTGCAGATCAGGCTGTGTGTGGCGGCAAGCACGCCTGAATGGATGGCGGCCGACTGACCGCCAGGACGGCCATGTCGCAAGACCCGCAAGCCCGGTCGGTTGGTCAGCTCTGCCTTGAGAAGCACGGCCATTTCGTCGTCGGATCCGTCATCGACCACGATGATTTCAAATTGACCGACGGCGGCCATGCTTTTGAAGATGCCGTCGATGAGGGGGACGATGTTCTCGGCCTCGTTGCGACAGGGCACGACGATTGACACTGGTATGGTCACGACTTCAGTCGCCTCTGCGTTGATTCTTGCGTGGCAACACAGCGGACTTGATCCACCTCAGGGACCGACGGATAAGAACATGGGCGCAGGTCACGAACTCGGTTTGCATTGTCGAAGAGTTCCAATCCGGGTGGCTGGAGAGACGGGCCGATAGATCCCGGCTAGCTTCCCGAACCAACGTCGGCTTTTCAGCCAGGTCACAAATTTGTAAGGTCGCAGGCCACTAGCGACGTTGCGCAACCGCAGGTCGGCAACGCACAGTGCTGCTCTTTTCCACCAGCTTATCGTGTCGGAGCCGCGAGCATGCCCGAGCCCACCCGCAGCAGGATTCCGACCGGCATCTGGGTGCTGGGCTTCGTCAGCCTGCTGATGGATATCTCCTCCGAGATGATCCACAGCCTGTTGCCGCTGTTTCTGGTCACCTCGCTGGGGGCCAGCGCGCTTGTGATCGGGCTGATCGAGGGGCTGGCCGAGGCGACCGCCCTGATCGTCAAAGTGTTTTCCGGCGTGCTCAGCGACTGGTTCGGTCGGCGCAAGGGCCTGGCGCTGATCGGATATGGTCTTGGGGCGATCTCCAAACCGCTGTTCGCCATTGCCCCAAGCGTGGGTATCGTGTTGACCGCGCGCCTGCTGGACCGCGTGGGCAAGGGGATCCGCGGCGCGCCCCGCGATGCGCTCGTCGCCGACATTGCCCCGCCAGAGCTGCGCGGTGCGGCGTTCGGCCTGCGCCAGTCGCTGGATACCGTCGGCGCCTTTGTCGGCCCGTTGCTGGCGGTGGGTCTGATGCTGCTGTGGTCAAACGACTTTCAGGCCGTGTTCTGGGTCGCGGTGATCCCCGCCGCGATGTCCGTGGCCCTCCTGGCCTTCGGACTGAAGGAGCCACAGTCAAAGCCTGGGGCCGTGCGGCAGAACCCGATCCGGCGTGCCAACCTCGCCCGCCTTCCGGCTGCTTACTGGCAGGTGGTCGGGATCGGTGCCATCTTCACGCTGGCCCGCTTCAGCGAGGCGTTCCTTGTCTTGCGCGCGCAGCAAAGCGGCATCCCGCTGGCCACGGTTCCCTTGGTCATGGTGGCGATGAACGTGGTCTATGCCCTTGCGGCCTACCCCTTGGGCCGCCTGTCTGATCGGGTCAGCCACAGATCCCTGTTGATCGGGGGGCTTGCCCTGCTGATCCTGGCCGACCTCATCCTGGCAAGTTCGGCGCATTGGGCCGTGGTCCTCGCCGGTGTCGCGGTCTGGGGCGTGCACATGGGCATGACGCAGGGCCTCTTGGCTGTTATGGTGGCCGACACTGCCCCGGCCGACCTGCGCGGCACGGCGTATGGATTTTTCAATCTGGTCAGCGGCGTCGCGCTTCTGGTCGCAAGCCTGGTCGCCGGACTTCTGTGGGACAGCGTCGGCGCCCCGGCGACCTTTCTGACCGGCGCCGCGTTCAGCGCCCTCGCCCTCCTCCTGCTGGTCAAGCGCGGCGGAAATCTGCCTACCTTTCCTGCGACCTGAGGATGTAAGATCGCTGAAAGCCGGGTGTAAGATCGCGCACCCATCTGTCTTCCATCAGGCCGCAACCCGTGGCCATGATTGACTGGAGAGAGACATGAAAACGAAGAATTCCCTGGCAACCGTTGGCGCACTTATGGCGCTTTCCCTGATGTCCGGCAACTCGGCGTTCGCCGAAACCAAAGGCACCGAAGATCCGATGGAAGAAGCGCAAGCCTTCATGGCGTCGCCGACCAGCATGTCGCAAGCGATTGCCGCCGCCGAGGCGGCAGCGGGCGGGAAGGTGTCGGGCATCGAATTCCAGAACGGGGAGGACGGTGCGCCTGACCTGATCATGGCCGATGTGGTCCTTGCGGACGGCACAGAGAAGACCGTCGCGATCAACCCGGCCGATGGCAAGGTGATGAAGGTCAGCCTGGACGAGAATGATCAGGAGGATGAAGACGACAGCGAAATCGGCGACGACGAGCAGGATGGCGAAAACGCCGACAACTGATCTCAGAGCCGGAGACTGGAGAGGCGGCGCCGCGAGGCGCCGCCTTTTCCTTTTGTCTGAATTCACCCGCAGAAAAAGCCTGCATTACAGAACTGTAAGTCGGGCGAAAGGCGGCTGCGGTGCAGGCCGTCAACACAGGGTCCATCAGAAACTCGTCCTCGCCACCCCGAAAAGGAACCAGAAAATGTCAGAACCCCTGATCCGGTTGGACCGGCTGACCCAATCCTTCGACGGGGTGACTGCCGTCGACGCCCTGTCGATGGACATCGAACGGGGCGAGATCTTCGGCTTTCTCGGTCACAACGGCGCGGGCAAGACGACGACCATCCAGATGCTGACCACTCTGGCGCGTCCGGCGTCCGGCACCGCCACGGTCGCAGGATACGATATCAACAAAGACCCTCTGGAAGTGCGCCGTCGCATTGGCTACGTCCCCGAAAACGTGCGGCTTTACGACACTCTGACCGCTGCTGAAAACCTCGTGTTCTTCGCACGCCTTTCGGGCGTCAATGCCCCAGCGCGCCGCGTCAGAGAGGTGCTTGAGTTGCTGGATTGCAGCTATCTGGCGGACAAACGGGTCGGCGGGTTTTCAAAAGGCATGCGGCAGCGCGTCGGTCTCGCGCAGGCGATCCTGCATGAACCTGCCGTGCTGTTTCTGGACGAGCCCACGTCAGGACTCGACCCGATGGGCATCAAGATGCTGCGCGATCTGGTGATGCGCCTGAACACCGAGTTCGGGATGACCATCTTCATGAACACCCATCTGATTTCCGAGATTGCCAAGACCTGCACCAGCATCGCCGTGCTAAGCCACGGCAAGCTGGTGTTCCACGACCGGATCGACGCCGTGACTGCCCGCTATGGCGACGATGCGGCCTTGGAGGAACTTTATCTGTCGCTGACTCCGGTCGGTCGTCTGGCCGAGGTGGCATGATGGAAGCCGCACCTTCACCCGGCTGGCTGATCGCCCGCCAATCCGCAAGCTTCGTGCTGCGCGAACGAACGGTGGCACTTCTGTCGCTGATGTTCGTCGTACTTGTGCTGATTTCAGCCTGGCTCGGTTGGTCCGCCACCTCGACCGTCAACCGCATCTATCTGGACGCGACGGCCTTTCTTCAAAAGGCCGGCCAACCTGTACCGACGAATCCGGTGCTGGACATCTCGCCCCTATCGTTGATGCGCAACATGTCGGTTTACGTGGCGCTGATCGGGGCGTTGTCGGCCATCGTGATCGGCAATCGGCTGGTTGGCTTGGATCGCAAGGCGGGAGTATTGCCGCTGATCGGCATCCGTCCGCTTGGTCGCAACGCCTTTGCGGCAGGCAAGATTGCCGCCCTGGTAGGGTTGATTCTGGCCCTGGGCGCGGTGGCCGGAGCGGTGGCCGTTGCGACCTTTCTGGTGCTGCCTGCCATCACGCTGACCGGCCTGCAATGGGCGCAACTGGCCGGGTTCATGGCCGTTACCACGCTTTACATGGCCATCTTCGGCCTGATCGGTCTTGCTGCCGGGGCGGCCGCGCGGTCGGAAACCGTCGGGCTGTTGCTGCCCGTCACCCTCTGGCTGACCCTGACGTTCATCCTGCCGCAGCTGACCGCAAACCTGAACCCCACGGCCGCGATCAACCCGATCTCGGCGCTGGCCATCCCGCCCGACACCAGCTTTTTCCACTGGGCAGCCGTCGTTCTTGGCCCCGTCTCGCTGGCCGACGCCTACAAGTTCGCCTCGGCGGGACTGCTGGACTACCTGCCGCAGGGCATCGCCTCGCCGTCCTTCATCCCGCCTGTCATGACGCTGATCCTTGCCACAGCCGTGGCTGCTGCCTTTGCCTGGCGCGCGCTGACCCGGCTTTCCATGACCGAAGGAGAGTACAATGTCTGACGCAGCCCTGATCCCCGCCCGGCTGACCCCGACCCCCGTCCGCACCATCGCCGCCAAGGACATCCGCGATGCCCTGCGGGACCGGTTCATCCTGATCGTCACCGCCTTTCTGGGCCTTGCAGCCCTGGTGGCCCTTGTGACGGGCGCCATTGCCTTGCGCAGCGATGTCGCCACCTACGAGGCGGCGAAGGCCACGCTGCTGGCGCTTGGGAAATCCGCCGATGCGATCAGGGCACCCGAGTTCTACCCGCTCCGCCTGCTGCGCGGCGCGATCGAGCAGATCGAGATCATCGGAGCCGCCATCGCCATCCTGATCGGCTACCGCTCGGCTGCCAGCGAACGCGGACGGCAAACTCTGGCGCTGATGCTGACGCGCCCGATGCGCCGGTGGCAATTCGTGGCGGGAAAGGCCCTTGCCGGGATCGGCCTGCTGGCGGGCGGTCTTGCGCTGGTTCTGGGCGGGCTGACCCTGCTCTTGCACCTCATGTCCGGCATCGGTCTGGGCGCGGACGACCTTCTGCGCATTGCCGTCGTCTGGGGCGTGGCCGTCGCCTACACCGCCTGCTTCTTCCTGGTCAGTTTCATCCTGTCGCTGCACATGAAGCAGTCCAGTCACGCGCTTCTGGTCGCCTTCGCGGTCTGGCTGACGCTGGTGCTGATCGCCCCCCAGATCGGCGATACGCTCGACCCCGACAATCAGGTGGCCGGCGGCGTGTTCAAGCAGTTGAACATCGCCAAGCCCGATCAGGTCGAGATCATGAAGGGTTTCGCCACCTTCGAGACGGTGCGCGACGGCATCGAGCAGGCCTCGGTCACCAAGCATTTCGAGCGGTTCACCTTCGCCGTCCTGGGCATCAAGGCGACCTATGCCGGCATGCCGCTTGGCCCGATCCTGACCGAGATGCGGGGCAATCTCATCTGGATCTTTCTCACCGCCCTCGGGCTCATCGCGATTGCGCTTGCCCTTCCCCTCAACCCCGACCGGCTTGCAAAAGCCTGAATTCAAAGGAACCGAACCATGACCCTCAAGAAACACGTCTCGACGCTTGCGCTTGTCTCCCTCCTTGGCCTGACGCTGGCCAGCCCCGGGTTTTCGCAGACCGCAACCGATACGGATGGCGACGGTGTGCCCGATGCGGCAGAGGCGCTGCTTGGCACCGATCCGATGGTCGCTGACACCGATGGAGATGGCCAGAACGATCTGGCCGATGCCGACCCCGCCTTCATGGAAAACCCGCTCGACATGACGGGCGCACCTGCCACCTTCGCGATCAAGGAGGCGCTGGTTGAGAACAACTATGACTATGCCGCGAAGAAGGACGCGACCGACCACCTGGAGCTTCTGGTGACCAATTCGGGCAGCACGGATCTGTCCGGCTTTTCGATCTACTACAGCATGACCGATGCCGATACGGGTAAGGTCGAGGGCACCTTCCGCACGCTTGACGGCTTCAGCGTTCCCGCCGGCGGCGAGGCGCGGATTCACTTCGATGACGGAGCCGTTGCCGGGCATTTCCGCGCCAACCCGAACTCGATCTACCTCACCAGTGAGGCGGCGAAGACGGTCAGCGTCGTTGTGAAAGCGGACGGCTTCGCGCCGGTCAGTGTCGATGTCGCCAAGGACAAGGGCGGTGCGGAAGCTGCCGACTGAGATCTGGCTCGAACCGCATGCATCTGATTTCTGTTGCTTCCTACCCTGCGCGGTTAAGCACGCTGCGCAGGGTCCGCCACTGGGGGGGGGTAATCCCCCCCGAAAGTAAGGGGCTGCATGAGTAGAGTTTTCTCGGCAAGAT
>CAZLIC010000086.1:5346-18286 GCA_964559535.1 uncultured Rhodobacterales bacterium | reverse complement strand
CAAACCAACCAACTTGGGAATCCTGAATCAAATGAACAACGACACGCTCTAGCCGAAGCGGGCGGGGCGGAAACCGGCAAGCAGCGGGTTGTTGGCGCCGCCAAGGATTTCGTCGGCAAGGATTTCCCCGGTGATGGCGGCCAGCGTGACGCCCGAGTGCATCACCGCCACTGACAGGCCCGGCAAGGGGTGGCCGATCACCGGCAGGTTGTCGCCGGGGACGGGGCGGTGGCCGACGCTGGCCTGTTCCAGCACCAGCGGAAGCTCCGGAAGAAACGAACGAAGGCGCGCAAGGCATTGGGCTGCAAGCGTTTCCAGAGATTCCGGAAGGTCTGCCGCGCTGTCGGCCTGATGGTTCGCGGCGGCAGGCGCCAGAAGGCGGCCGTCGGGCAATTGCCGTACTTCTTGTGCAGCGCTGCACAGGATGACGGGCAGAACGGGCGGCAGCGGGCGGGTGCGCAAGATCACCCCCGGGCGGTGCAGCATGGGCAGCGGAATTCCCAGCGGCGCCAGCAGGTTGGCGGTGGATGTTCCAGCGGCGAGGATAACGTGGTCGGCGGTGACGGGGCCTTCGGATGTGGCAACGCCGACAATGCGGCCGCCATGGCTGCGCAGGGCGGTGGCGGGCAAGCCGGTCAGTGTGGTGATTCCGGGGGCCGCCAGAAGGCGGGCTGCCAGGAGGGCGGCGTCGGTGGCGCCTTCGTCGGGCAGGAACAGGGCGGTGTCGGGCGGGTCGGCCAGCACCGGAACCATGGCAGCGATCTGCGCGCGGGTGCGGGTTTCCACGCGGTAGCCCAACTGCCGCAAGCGGTCGGCGGACAGGGCTTGTGCCTCGCCCTCCTCCTCATACCACAGGCAGTCGGGCCAGTGGGTTTCGCAGCCCGGCAGGCGGGCCGCAAGGCGGCGGTGGGCGGCCATGCCTGCAGCACGCAGGTGGAAATGTGCCGCAGAAAGATGGAACGAGGCGTTGATCCAGCCGAATGACCGGCCCGAGGCCGCCCCTGCCACTGGCCCCGCATCGATCACCGTCACCTGAACGCCCCGTTCGGCCAGGTGGAATGCGACCGAGGCACCGATGATCCCGGCGCCGACGACAACTGCACGCATGCCGCTTTTCCTTTTCCGGTCCATCGGTTACGCCGGTCAGCATGACCCGGGTGATCCTGCTGAACAAGCCCTATGACGTGCTGTGCCAGTTCACCGACGGGCAGGGCCGGCGGACACTGGCGGATTTCGTCGATGTGCCGGGGGTTTACCCGGCCGGGCGGCTGGACCGTGACAGCGAAGGTCTGGTGGTGCTGACCGATGACGGGCGGCTGCAGGCCCAGATCAGCGACCCGCGGCACAGGCTGGGCAAGGTCTATCTGGCGCAGGTCGAGGGAATTCCCCAGGACAAGGCCCTGGACGCGCTGCAGAAAGGCGTGGTGCTGAACGACGGGCCGACGCTGCCTGCCGAGGCGCGGCGGATCGACCCGCCCGACCTTTGGCCGCGCGAACCGCCCATCCGGGTGCGGCAGACGGTGCCGGACTGCTGGATCGAGCTGACGCTGCACGAGGGCCGGAACCGGCAGGTGCGGCGGATGACGGCGGCTGTCGGCCACCCGACGCTGCGGCTGGTGCGGTGGCGGGTGGGGGAATGGACCGTGCAGGGGCTGGCGCCTGGAGAGTGGCGAAACGGAGCACGCAGGCTGCGGTAGCGGCTGGGTTTTCACAAGCACCCGGCGATCCCCCTGCGCACGCCGATGCAGTGTCAACCGCACCACCGAATCGCGCCTTGGGTGCTTCCCTGCCGCGCGGCGCGGTGGCACTCTGCGCGCCATGACCGCCGCCGACCTGATCCGCATGCTGGACCTGAAGCCCCATCCCGAAGGCGGGTGGTACAAAGAGACGTGGCGCGGGCCGGATGTGGCGGGGCGGGCCAGCGGGACGGCGATCCTGTTCCTGCTGGCGAAGGGCGAGCGCAGCCACTGGCACCGGGTGGATGCCGACGAGATCTGGCTGTTTCATGCCGGGGCGCCGCTGGTGTTGCGGCTGTCCGGGGATGGCGCCTTGTCACGGCCGGTGGTGCTGGGGCCGGATGTGGTGGCGGGGCAATCGGTGCAGGTCGTGGTGCCTGCGGGGTGGTGGCAGGCGGCCCGGACGACGGGTGACCATACGCTGGTGTCCTGCACCGTGTCGCCGGGGTTCCGGTTTCAGGGGTTCGAGCTTGCGCCGCCGGGGTTCGAGATTCCGTGATGAACCACAAGGCTTTCCTGTCCTCGCTTCCTGCCGACACCCGCGCGGCGCTGGTGGAACGGTCTACCCTCGCGGGGCTGGTGCATCTGGCGGGGCATCTGGGCGCAATCCTGCTGGTGGGCGGGCTGATCGCGGCGGGGTGGTGGTGGCTGATCCCGGTGCAAGGTGTTCTGCTGATCTTCCTGTTCACGCTGGAACATGAGGCGACGCACAAGACGCCTTTTGCCAGCCTGCCGCTGAACGAGATTGTCGGCCATGCCTGCGGGTTTTTGTTGCTGCTGCCCTTCGGGTGGTTCCGGCTGTTCCATCTGGCGCATCACCGCTTCACCAACCTGCCCGGTGACCCGGAACTGGCCTCGCCCAAGCCCGAGACGCTGCGGCAATGGGTGTGGCATGTGAGCGGGGTGCCTTACTGGGTGGGCATGGCGGGGGTGGTCTGGCGGCTGGCACTGGGGCGGGAACGGGCGGATTACCTGCCCGAAGGCGCCATGCCCCGGCTGGCGAGGGAATCACGGTGGATGCTGGCGGGGTATGTCGTCTGCGGCCTGTCGCTGCTGGTGACGCCGGTGCTGCTGTGGGTCTGGGTGGTGCCGGTGGCTCTGGGCCAGCCGGTGCTGCGGCTGTACCTTCTGGCCGAACATGGCGACTGCCCGCAGGTGGCCGACATGTTCCTGAACACCCGCACGACATTCACCACGGCGGTGGTGCGGTTTCTGGCGTGGAACATGCCCTATCACACCGAACACCATGTGTTTCCCGCCGTGCCCTTCCACCGCCTGCCCGCGCTGCACCGGATGATGAAGGCGCATCTGGGGGTGACGGCCGCGGGCTATGCGACGTTCACGAAGGGCTATCTGGCGCGGCGATTGTGAGGGGCACAAGTCCGGGGATGGCAGGCGGCGGCGGGCGGCGGTAGAGGGGCGGCATGGCCGACGCATCCCAGACTGCCGATACCCCGCGGGGCTTTGCCTTTGCGGTTTCCGCATACCTGATGTGGGGCTTCCTGCCGCTGTACATGAAAGCGCTGGGCCACATTCCGCCGTCCGAGGTGGTGGCGCACCGCATCTTGTGGTCGGTGCCGGTGGCGGGGCTGATCCTGATCTGGCTGGGGCGCACGGGTGATCTGTGGCGCGCGCTGCGCAGCCCGCGGATGCTGGCGATGGGGCTGGTGACGGCGGCGCTGGTTTCGGTGAACTGGGGGGTGTATGTTTGGGCCATCGGCAGCGGCCACGCGCTGGACGCGGCGCTGGGATACTACGTCAACCCGTTGTTTTCCATTGCCCTCGGCGCGCTGGTGCTGCGCGAGAAGCTGACGACGGGGCAGCTGGCGGCCATTGCGCTGGCCTTTGCCGCCGTGGCGATCCTGACGTGGGATGCCGGGCGGTTGCCGGTGGTGGCGCTGTCCTTGACCGTGACATGGGGCTTCTATGCGCTGTGCAAGCGGGCGCTGCCCATCGGGCCCAATCAGGGCTTCATGCTGGAGGTGCTGATCCTGCTGCCGCCGGCATTGGGGTATCTGGTCTGGCTGTGGGCCGGGGGGCAGGCGCATTTCGGCGGTGCGGCCGCGGATACCTGGCTGCTTCTGGGCTGCGGCATTGTCACGGCGGTGCCGCTGATGACCTATGCCAACGGCGCCAAGGGGTTGCGGCTGTCGACCATCGGCATCCTGCAGTACATCGCGCCGACGATGATCTTCCTGACCGCGGTGTTCCTGTTCGGCGAGCCGTTCTCGGGGGTGAAGCTGGTGGCCTTCGGGTTCATCTGGGCGGCGCTGGCGGTGTATTCGTGGGAACTGGTGCGCGTCAGGGCCAGCTGACCTGACCGCCGCCCACGGCCGCCGGAACGCCCGTGGTGCCCGGCGCGCTGGTGGGAAGGCCCATGGCCACGCGGACGGCCAGGAAGGCGAAGGCCTGGGCTTCCAGCATGTCGGGGTTCAGGCCGAGGGTGTCGGCGGGGATGACGGGGGCGTGCAGGCGGCGTTCGAGTTGCGCCATCAGGGTGGCGTTGCGGCGGCCGCCGCCCGCCACGATCACCTGCGACACCGGGACCGGGAAGTGTTCGGCGCCGCGGGCCACGGCGGCGGCGGCGGCGGCCGTCAGGGTGGCGGCGGCATCGGCGTCAGGAAGGTTCGAGAGGCTTTCCAGAAGCATGTGGAAATCGTTGCGGTCCAGCGACTTGGGCGGCATCCGGTAGAAATAGGGGTGGCGAAGGAAGTCCCTGATGCGGTCTTCGTCCGGGGTGCCTTCGGCGGCCAGTGCGCCGCCCTCGTCCTGCGCCTGCCCGCGGCGGCGCTGCATCAGGTCGTTGACGGGGGCATTGGCGGGGCCGGTGTCGAAGGCGAGGAGTGCGCCCGGCGAGTCCGGGGCGGGCTGGCGGGGGTCGATCCATGTGAGGTTGCCGACGCCGCCGAGGTTCAGGAAGGCCAAGGGGCGGTCGGCGCCCAGGCGGCGGGCCAGCGCGAAGTGGAAGAACGGCACCAGGGGCGCCCCCTGCCCGCCCATCTGCACATCCGCGCTGCGGAAGTCCCACACCACCGGCAGGCCCAAGGCACGGGCCAGAAGGCCGCCGTCGCCCGCCTGATGCGTGCGGCGGTTCGCGGGGTCATGCGCAAGGGTCTGGCCGTGGAAGCCCACGAGTTCCACCCCGGCAAAGCGCGAGAGGAGTTCGGCGTGGGCCTGTTCGACCACCTCGGCGGCGGCGGCGGTTTCGGGCGTGCCGGGCCAGTGGCCAAGGGCGGCGCGCAGGGTGGCCTGTTCGGTGGCGGTATAGGGGCGATAGGCGGTGGGGCCGAAGTCCAGCACGCGGTGGCCGTCGGTCAGCACCATGGCGGCATCGACCCCGTCCAGCGAGGTGCCCGACATGGCCCCCAGCGCCCAGATCGCGCCCGTGATCATGGCTTTTCCTTGTCCATCCGCGCCGCTATACCGCGCGCCGCAACACAGTGCACGGGCCCGCCATGACCTTCCATCCGAAATCCGAATTCCTGCACGAGCTGACCGCGCGGGGGTTTCTGGCCGACTGCACGGATTTGCAGGGGCTGGACGAGCGGCTGACGAAGGGCGTGGTCACCGGCTACATCGGCTTTGACCTGACCGCCTCGTCGCTGCACATCGGCAATCTGGTGCAGATCATGCTGCTGCGCTGGCTGCAGAAGACCGGGCACCGCCCGATCACGCTGATGGGCGGCGGCACCACCAAGGTCGGCGATCCCTCGGGCAAGGACGAGATGCGCAAGATGCTCTCGGTCGAACAGATCAACGCAAACGCCGACAGCATCCGGACGGTGTTTTCGCGCTATATCTCCTACGGCAACGGCCCGACCGACTCGCCGCTGGTGAACAACGCGGAATGGCTCGACAAGCTGGGCTACATCGATTTCCTGCGCGACATCGGTCCGCATTTCACCGTCAACCGGCTGCTGTCCTTCGAAAGCGTCAAGTCGCGGCTGGACCGCGAACAGTCGCTGAGCTTCATCGAATTCAACTACATGCTGCTGCAGGCCTACGACTATCTGGAACTGCACCGTCGCTACGGCACGATCCTGCAGATGGGCGGGTCCGACCAATGGGGCAACATCGTCTCGGGCACCGACCTTATCCGCCGCGTGATGGCAACGGAGGCCTTCGGGCTGACGACACCGCTGGTCACAAGGTCGGACGGCAAGAAGATGGGCAAATCGGTGGATGGGGCGGTCTGGCTGAACGCCGACCGGATGGCGCCCTACGAATTCTGGCAGTGGTGGCGCAATGTGGCCGACGCCGATGTCGGCAAGTTCCTGAAGATGTTCACCGAAATGGACACCGACGAATGCGGCAGGCTGGGCGCCCTCGGCGGGTCCGAGATCAACGCCGCCAAGGCGATGCTGGCCAACGCGGTGACGACGCTGCTGCACGGTGCGGAGGCGGCCGAGGCGGCCGAGGCCACGGCGCGCGAGGTGTTCGAGAAGGGCGGGATCGGCGATGACCTGCCCACGCTGGCGCTGTCACCCGAGGAAGTGGGCGACGGGGTGACGGTGGCGCAGCTGTTCGTGCGGACGGGGCTGGCGAAATCGGGCAAGGACGCCAAGCGGCTGATCGCCGAGGGCGGCGCGCGGCTGAACGACGAGCCGGTGATGGATGCCGGACAGATGATCGGCGCGGGGATGCTGGCCGAGCCGGTAAAGCTGACCGCCGGGCGCAAACGGCACGCGCGGGTGGTGCTGGGCTGATCGGTGCGGCGGCGGGCCAATTTCCTTGAAACAAGGAAATTGCAAATTCCTTTCTTCAAGGAATTTGTGCGGAGGCGGTGAGTGCAGCGTTCAGGCCTTTCGCGTGAATTGCCGGTCCTGATCGCGGGGCCAACCGCCGCTGGAAAGTCGGCGCTGGCGATGGAGATTGCCGCGCGCGACGGGCGGGTGGTGGTGAATGCCGATGCGTTGCAGGTGCACGACAGCTGGCGCGTGCTGACGGCGCGCCCGTCGGCCGCGGACGAGGCTTCAGTGCCGCATGCGCTGTACGGCCATCTGCCGCGCGGCACGGCCTGGTCGGTGGGCCATTGGCTGCGCGAACTGGTGCCGCTTCTGGACCGCCCGGTGGTGATCGTGGGGGGCACGGGGCTGTACCTTTCGGCCCTGACCGACGGGCTGGCCGAGGTGCCCGAGGTACCGGCCGCCGTGCGGGCCGAGGCTGACCGGCTGCTGGCCGAACAGGGGCTGGCCGCTTTGCTGGCCGGGGTGGATGCGGCCACTGCGGCGCGAATCGAGCGGGCGAACCCGGCGCGGGTGCAGCGCGCGTGGGAAGTGCTGCGCGCCACCGGGCGCGGGCTGGCCGACTGGCAGGCCGCGGGTTCGCGGCCGTTGCTGCCGGAACGGGCGGCGGAACGGCTGCTCGTCAACCCCCCGCGCGACATTCTGGCGAAACGCATTGATGAGCGGTTTGATGCCATGCTGCGCGAGGGCGCGCTGGACGAGGTTTCGGCCGCCCTGCCGCATTGGCAGGACGGTGCTGCCTGGACGCGGGCCATTGGCGCGCCCGAACTGCGGGACCACCTGTTGGGGCGGATGACCCTGGCAGACGCAACCGACAGGGCCAAGGCGGCAACGCGGCAATATGCCAAGCGGCAGCGCACCTGGTTCCGTCGGCGCATGGCGGGCTGGTGGCTGGGCTGATCAACCCTGACGGGCGTGGCAGGGCAGTCACAGGATCGTCATGGTTCCCCATCTTTCCGCTTGGGCGATCGGCCGCGGGCTGCTTATCTGCAATCCCGACTCGCCCCAATGCACGAAGGCCATGCTCGACCCGACCGCCCCCACCCCGTTGCGCGTGGTTGCCATTCCGCGGCTTGCGGCCGCCGGACGCTGGCGGGTCGAGGCGATGCGGTCGATCTCGGAGCCGATGCTTCTGTGGTTCACCAAGGGCCACGGGCGAATCACCGTGGCGGGCGTGACGCGGGGGTACACCGCGCAGACGGCGGTGTTTGTGCCCGCGGGCGTGATGCACGGCTACGAGGTGGGGGCGCAGGTGTTCGGGACGGCGGTGTTCTTTGGCCGCAGCACCGACCTGCCGCTGCCTCAGGAACCGCAGCACCTGCGCATCAAGGAATCCCACGCCGCGCAAGAGATGAACGTCACGCTGGATGCGCTGTCGCGCGAGGTGGTCAGCGCCTCGCCCGGGTCGGAACGCGCGGTGCGCCACTATGCCGGGCTGGTGGGGGTGTGGCTGGAGCGGCAGATCGAGCGCGCCGCGGCGGAGGGCGGGCCGCCCGATGCCTCGCGCCGCCTTGTCGCGCGCTATGCCGAGATGCTGGAGCGCGAGTTCCGCTCGGGCATGGGCGTGTCGGACTATGCCGGGGCGCTGGGGGTGACGCCCACGCATCTGACGCGCTGCTGCCGCAACGTGAGCGGGCGGCCGGCCAAGGCGCTGCTGCATGACCGGCTGATCTACGAGGCGCGGCGGCTGCTGACGGAAACCGACCTGCCGGTGTGGAAGATTGCCGGGTCGCTGGGCTTTTCCTCGCCCGCGTATTTCACGCGCGCCTTCCACCAGCGCACCGGACAGGCGCCGCTGTCGTTCCGCCGCACCCCCTGAGCCTGGCCCCGCCGTGGCCGCCCGACGCGACCGTTGCGCAACGGTGCGCGCCCTGCCGTCGGTGAAACCGATTGCGGTGGCCGTTTTGCGGCGGAAGATGTCGCAAATGTGCTGCGGATTGGTGAAACCAGCCGTTGACGCAGGGTGTTTTTCGGGGCCGAATGCACAGGAACGGCAAGGGTTCGGCCCGCGGCCCGTTTCGCCAATGGCGGGATGTGCGGCGGAGCAAAAAAGCAACGGATGTCCGACAGGGAGACTGCGATGAAGGACCACAAGACCACCGGCGCGGGGGTTCATCCCGGCGCGCGCATGTTCGCCAGGGAAGAGCGTGAGGGCCGCCTGAGCCGCCGCGAGTTCCTGACCCGCGCCACGGCGCTGGGCGTTTCGGCCACGGCCGCCTATGGCCTGATCAATGCCGTGGCGCCCACGATGGCCCGCGCGCAGGCGGCGGGCGGCACGCTGCGCATGAACATGGAACTGAAGGCGCTGAAGGATCCGCGCACCGCCGACTGGAGCCAGATTGCCAACTTTACCCGTGGCTGGCTGGAATACTTGGTCGAATACAACAGCGACGGCAGCGTGCGCGGCATGCTGGTGGAAAGCTGGGAGGCCAACGCCGACGCCACCGAATACACCATGAAGGTGCGCCCGGGCGTGAAGTGGTCGAACGGTGACGACTTCACCGCCGATGACGTGGCGCACAACATCGCCCGCTGGTGCGATGGCCGGGTTCCCGGCAACTCGATGGCCAGCCGCATGGCCGCGCTGTGCGACGAGATCAAGGAAATGCAGCCCGACCCGAACGACGCGACCAAGCAGGTCGAGGTCACCGTGCTGCAGCAGTCCGCAGGCGCTGTCACCGTGGTCGACCCGATGACGGTGAAACTGAAGCTGAAGTCGCCCGACATTACCCTGATCGTCGGCATGGCCGACTATCCGGCGGCCGTGGTGCACAAGTCCTATGACAACGGCGATCCGGTGGCCAACCCCGTCGGCACCGGCCCGTTCAAGCCCGAAAGCTTCGAGACCGGCGTGAAGGCGGTTCTGGTGAAGGCCGACCAGCCGTGGTGGGGCACCGCCGTCTATGGCGGGCCGTACCTGGACCGGCTCGAGTACTATGACCTTGGCACCGATCCGTCGACCTGGGTGAACGCGGCCGCCTCGGGCGAGATCGACGCCACCTACCAGTCCACCGGCGACTTCATCGGCCAATTCGATTCGCTGGGCTGGGGCAAGTCAGAAGCGGTGACGGCGGCAACGCTGGCGGTTCGCTTCAACCAGCTGGCCGAAGAGTACAAGGACGTGAACGTCCGCAAGGCCCTGATCATGGCCGTGGACAACGCCAAGGTGCTGGAGCTGGGCTATTCCGGCCTTGGCACGGTGGCCGAAAACCACCACGTCTGCCCGATCCATCCGGAATACGCCGAACTGCCGCCGCTGGTCGTCGATCCTGCCAAGGCGAAAGAGATGGTCGCCGCCGCGGGCAAGGCCGACTTTGAATTCGAGCTGATCTCGCTGGAAGACGACTGGCAGGCCGCAACCTGCGACTCGGTCGCCGACCAGGTGCGCAGCGCGGGCATCAACGTGAAGCGCACGGTGCTGCCGGGTTCGACCTTCTGGAACGACTGGCTGAAGTACCCGTGGTCGGCCACCGAGTGGAACATGCGTCCGCTGGGCGTGCAGATCATGGCGCTGGCCTATAAGTCGGGCGTGGCCTGGAACGAATCGGCCTTTGCCAATGCCGAGTTCGACGCGCTGCTGAACCAGGCGCTGTCGATCGCCGATGCCGATGCCCGCCGCGAGGTGATGGCCAAGATCGAGGCGATCATGCAGAACGAAGGCGTGATGGTGCAGCCGTACTGGCGTTCGATCTACCGCCACTTCGACGCCCGGGTGAAGGGTTGCGAGATGCACCCGACCTTCGAGCATCACCACTACAAGTGGTCGATCGAGGCCTGATCCCCTGATCCCCCGGGGCGCGCCAAAAGCGCGCCCCTACTGTATCCGGGCGTTCCGCCCGGATCGCCAGTCCCCCGGAGGATCAGCCATGGGCATGTTCATCCTGCGCCGCCTGGGCGTGATGTTGCTGACGGCGCTGTGCCTGACATTCGTCGTGTTCTATATGACGAACCTCAAGCCGAACCTTGAAAAGCTGGCCAAGTCGGAGGCATCGGTACGGATGTCCGACGATGCCGTGGGGCAATGGCTGCGCGAGAACGGCTATGCGCAACCGGTGTTCGTGCGCTATGGCGAATGGCTGGGCGTGATGCCGGGCTGGACCTTCACCGGCACCGACGGCGTGGTGCGCGGCCGCTGCATCGGCGGTGGCGTCGCGGTCGAGACGGCGCCGCGCTTCTGCGGCGTGCTGCAGGGCGACTGGGGCACCTCGACCGTGTTCAAGGCCGATGTGAGCACCGTGCTGGCCCGGTCGCTGGGCGCGACCGGCTGGCTGATGCTGGCGGTGATGCTGGTGATGGTGCCGGTATCGCTGGTGCTGGGCGTACTGTCGGGCATGCAGGAAGGCTCTCGCCTGGACCGGTCGCTGTCCACTTTCGCCATCGCCAGTACGGCCACGCCCGAATATGTCTCGGGCGTCATCCTGATCGTGATCTTCGCCAGCGCCACCACCGGCCTTTCGCCCGTGCTGGCCGAGGCGGGGTGGATTTCCGGCAAGACGCTGTTTCAGGGCACCGCCACCAGCGCCATGGACAACATCACCTTCTGGAACTTCGGCCTGCCGGTGCTGACCATCGCACTCTACGGCATCGGCTACATCGCCCGCATGACCCGCGCTTCGATGACCGAGGTGATGACGCAGCAATACATCCGCACCGCCCGGCTGAAGGGCGTGGGCTTCCGCGAGGTGGTGATGCGCCATGCGCTGCGCAACGCGCTGATCGCCCCCTTCACGGTGATCATGCTGCAGTTCCCCTGGCTGCTGAACGGCGTCGTCATCGTGGAGACCCTGTTCAACTACAAGGGCTTCGGCTGGACGCTGGTGCAGGCCGCGGGCAACAACGACATCGAGCTCCTGCTGGGCTGCTCGGTGGTCGCGGTGTTCGTGGTGCTGGTCACTCAGCTGATCTCGGACATCGGCTACGTCTTCCTGAACCCCCGCATCCGTCTGGCATAAGGGCACGCACATGGAACCCCTGACCTGGACCGGAACACTCGGCCCCATCCTTGTCCCCGCGCTCTATGCCGCGGTGGCGCTTTGGGTTGTCCTTCTTGTGCTGCGCGGCGTGCTGACGCTGACCGCTTCCCCCTTGCCCGACGGGCAGGGTACCGCGACCGTCAGCGGGCTGCCCGACCTCGCCGCCCGCAGCGGACGGGCGCTGTGGTGGGTGGCGCTGGTTCTGCTGCTGGCCATCCCCTTTCTTGGCGCGCTGATGCCGGGCTACCCGGCCAAAGGCATCCTGGGCGCCATGACCGCGCGGTTCTGGCCGGTGTGGCTGGCGCTGGCGGTCACCTTCGCCCTGTCGCTCCGCTTCAAGCGGCGGCTGGGCTTGTATGGCAAGCTGTTCGACAGCCCGGTGGGCATGATCGGCTATGCCATCGTGATGTTCTGGGTGTTCACCGCCTTCTTCGCCGACATCATCATCGCGCAAGACCCGCTGTCGCAGGTGTCGGGCATGAAGAACGCCTTCCCCGGCACACCGCTGAAAGAGACCGAAGGCTGGTTCCTCTTGGGCGGCGACAGTCTGGCGCGCGACGTGTTCAGCCGCATGGTGATGGGCGCCCGCCGCGTGCTGGCCATCGCACCCGCAGCCACCCTCTTCGCCTTCATGGTGGGCATCACGCTGGGCCTGCCCGCGGGCTATTTCGGTCGCAGGCTCGACACCTTCCTGTCGTTCCTCGCAAACCTCGTGCTGGCCTTCCCGGTGATCCTGCTGTTCTACCTGCTGGTCACCCCGGAAATCCGCGTCACCGGCATTCCCACCTACCTGGCCGCCGTGCTGTTCCTGTTTCCCATCGTGTTCTTCACCATCCTGTGGAACAGCCGCTACTTCACCGACCCGCCCAAGCGGAACATCTATGTCGGCCTCACGCTGGTCATCGGCCTCTGGGCCTACTCGGGCCTGGCCTTCAACATGGACCCGACCGGCATCTGGTCGATGGACCCGAACCTGCTGAACGTCTTCGTCTCGGTGGTCTTCGTGAACGCGCCCACGGTGTTCCGCATCGTCCGCGGCATCGTGATGGACATCAAGTCGCGCGACTATGTCTCGGCCGCGCAGACCCGCGGCGAAGGGCCGTGGTACATCATGCTGTGGGAAATCCTGCCCAATGCCCGCGGCCCGCTGATCGTGGATTTCTGCCTGCGCATCGGCTATACCACCATCCTTCTGGGAACGCTGGGCTTCTTCGGCCTGGGCGTCAGCCCTGAAAGCCCCGACTGGGGGTCCACCATCGATGACGGCCGCCGCCTCCTGGCGCTCTTCCCGCATGCCGCCGTCGTTCCGGCCATGGCGCTGATGAGCCTTGTGTTGGGCCTCAACCTCCTGGCCGACGGCTTGCGTGAAGAAAGCCTGAAGGACTGATGCCCCGCCCCGCTCCCTCATCTTTGTAGAAATACCCCACGGGGGTGCGGGGGTGTGAAACCCCCGCACCAGCCCCACCCACCCCCGCAAAGGCTTCGC
>CAZLIC010000086.1:0-5336 GCA_964559535.1 uncultured Rhodobacterales bacterium | reverse complement strand
GTTTACATACCCCTTTATGCCTGTTGCCCCCCCCCCCCCCCTTATTTTTTTTAAAAACCCCCCGGGGGGGTGGGGGGGTTTAACCCCCCCGCTCCTGCCCCACCCACCCGCGCAAAGGCTTCGCCATGGCAGACTGGGACAGCTCCAAACCCATCCTCGAAATCGAGAACCTCTCGATTTCCTTCTTCACCCGCCTGCGCGAAATCCCCGCGGTGATGGATTTTTCCTGCACCGTCATGCCGGGCGAGGCGATGGGGCTGGTGGGCGAGTCGGGTTGCGGCAAATCCACCGTGGCGCTGGCGGTCATGCGCTACCTGGGCAAGAACGGGAAGATCACCGCCGGGTCGATCAGGTTCAAGGGTCGCGACCTGACCCGCATGACGAACGAGGAGCTGCGCCACATCCGCGGCTCCGAGATTGCCATGATCTATCAGGAACCCATGGCCTCGCTGAACCCCGCCATGAAGATCGGCGCGCAGCTGGCCGAGGTGCCGATGATCCACCAGGGCATGCCGCAGGACCAGGCCTGGGCGCTGGCCCGGCAGATCGTGGCCGATGTCAAACTGCCTGACCCCGACCGCATCCTGAAGGCCTATCCGCACCAGCTGTCGGGTGGCCAGCAGCAGCGCATCGTCATTGCCATGGCGCTGATGGCCAAGCCCGCGCTGCTGATCCTGGACGAGCCCACCACCGCGCTGGACGTGACGGTCGAGGCCGGGATCGTCGATCTGGTCGCGGAACTGGGCCGCAAGTACGGCACCTCGATGCTGTTCATCAGCCACAACCTGGGCCTGGTGCTGGAGGTCTGCGACCGCATCTGCGTGATGTATTCCGGCGAGGCGGTGGAAACCGGCAACGTGGCCGAGGTGTTCGACACCATGCGCCACCCCTACACCCAGGCGCTGTTCCGCAGCATTCCGCTGCCCGGCGCCGACAAGAACTCGCGCCCGCTGGTGGCCATTCCGGGCAACTTCCCCCTGCCCCACGAACGCCCGAACGGCTGCAACTTCGGCCCGCGCTGCATGTACTTTGAAAAGGGCCGCTGTGACGCCCGCGACGTGCCGATGGACACGGTGCCCGAAGGCGACCGCCACGCCACGCGCTGCGTGAAGTGGAAAGAGATCGACTGGCTGAACCCGCCAGCGGTGGGCAAGGCCATCGAGAAAACACCGGTGGGCGATGTGGTGCTTCGGATGGAGGACCTGAAGAAGTACTACAGCGTGGCGGGCAGCGCCTTTGGCGGCGGCGCCAAGAAGGTGGTGAAGGCCAACGAGACGCTGAGCTTTGAAGCACGCGAGGGCGAGACGCTGGCCATCGTGGGTGAGTCCGGCTGCGGCAAATCGACCTTCGCCAAGGTGCTGATGGGGCTGGAAACGGCCACCAGCGGCAAGATTGTCCTGTACAATCAGGACATCCAGGACACCCCCATTGAAAAGCGCAACACCGGCACGGTGTCGTCGGTGCAGATGGTGTTCCAGAACCCCTTCGACACGCTGAACCCCAGCATGACCGTAGGGCGCCAGATCATAAGGGCGCTGGAGATCTTCAACGAAGGCAAGTCCGACGCCGAACGCGAAGCGCGGATGCTGGAACTGCTGGATCTGGTGAAACTGCCGCGCCAGTTTGCCGAACGCATGCCGCGGCAGCTGTCGGGCGGGCAGAAGCAGCGGGTGGGCATTGCCCGCGCCTTTGCCGGCGGCGCCAAGGTGGTGGTCGCGGACGAACCCGTGTCGGCGCTGGACGTGTCGGTGCAGGCTGCCGTGACCGACCTGTTGATGGACATCCAGCGCAAGAACAAGACGACGCTTCTGTTCATTTCGCACGACCTGTCGATCGTGCGCTATCTGTCCGACCGGGTGATGGTGATGTACCTGGGCCACGTGGTGGAAATCGGCACCACCGACCAGGTGTTCAACCCGCCCTACCACCCCTATACCGAGGCGCTTCTGTCCGCCGTGCCCATTGCCGACACCAAGGTGCACAAGAAGCGGATCGTGCTGGACGGCGACATCCCCTCGGCCATGCGGCCGCCGCCCGGCTGCCCGTTCCAGACACGCTGCCGCTGGAAGGCGCAGGTTCCGGGGGGCCTGTGCGACACGGTGATGCCGGAAAACCGCACGCTGGCCGCCGGGCACCAGATCAAGTGCCACCTGCCGGTCGAGGTGCTGAACGGCATGGAGCCGGTGATCACGGTGGCGGCAGAGTAGCGATACTTCACGCAAAGCATGAAAAAGCCGCCGCAACATGCTGTTGCGGCGGCTTTTTCGTTCAGGTCAGTGGGCGGCAGCCACCGCGCGCTTGGTCAGCACCTTCACCAGGTTCGCCCGGTAGGCGGGCGTGCCGTGCAGGTCGGCGATCAGGCCTGACGCATCGACCGTCAGCCCCTCAACCGCCGTGGCCGAGAAGTTGGCCGACAACGCCGCTTCGGCCTCGCTCCAGCGGAACACGCCCTCGTTCGAGGCGCCGGTCACGGCCACGCGCACGCCGCCGGCGAACTTGGCCACGAACACCGCCGTCAGCGCAAACCTGCTGGCGGGCTGGTTGAACTTCACATAGGCCGCCTTCTCGGGGATCGGGAAGGTCACTTCGGTGATGATCTCGCCCGCGTCCAGCGCCGTGGTGAACATGCCCTGGAAGAAGTCATCCGCCGCGATGCTGCGCCGGTTGGTCACCACCGTCGCGCCCGACCCCAGCACACCCGCCGGATAGCAGGCCGCCGGGTCATTGTTGGCCAGCGAGCCGCCGATGGTGCCGCGGTTGCGCACCGCCGCATCGCCGATGCCGCCCGCCAGCGCGGCCAGCGCCGGATAGAAGGCGGCCGCCTGTTTGGCCACGGTGGCATGCGTGGTGGCGCCGCCAATGGTGACCGACGCCCCGGCACGTCCCGAAACGCCCTTCATCGCCGCAATTCCGGTCAGCGACACCAGAACCGAAGGCGCCGCCAGCCGCTGCTTCATCGTGGGGGTCAGTGTCTGCCCGCCCCCCAGCGCCTGCGCGCCATCGGCCGCCAGTGCCGCCACCGCATCGGCAACCGTCGAGGGCTTCACGAATTCGAAGTTGTGCATCGTTCTCTCCTCAACCGTTCATCGCTGCCCAGACGCGGGCGGGCGATGCGGGCATGTCGATATGGGTGACGTGGGTGTGGCCCGCGCGGTGCAATGCGTCGATCACCGCGTTGATGACCGCCGGAGGCGAGCCGATGGCCCCGGCCTCGCCGCAGCCCTTCACCCCCAGCGGGTTGTGCGTGCAGGGCGTGATGCAGCTGTGGTCGACGTTGTAGAACGGCACGTCGTCTGCGCGCGGCATGGCATAGTCCATGTAGGACCCGGTCAGCAGCTGGCCGTTTTCGTCATAGGCGCAGTTTTCCAGAAGCGCCTGCCCGATCCCCTGGGCCAGACCGCCATGCACCTGCCCCGACACGATCATCGGGTTCACGATGTTGCCAAAGTCGTCGGCGGCGCTGAACGCCACGATGTCGACCTTGCCGGTTTCCGGGTCAACCTCCACCTCGCAACCATAGGCGCCCGCGGGATAGGTAAAGTTCGACGGGTCGTAGAACGCCGTCTCCTCCAGCCCCGGCTCCATTTCCGCCAGCGGATAGTTGTGCGGCACATAGGCCGCCAGCGTGATGTCGACCCAGCCCTTCGACTTGTCGGTGCCCTTGACGGTGAACTTGCCGTCGGCCAGTTCGATGTCGTCGGGGCTGGCCTCCATCAGGTGGGCCGCGATCTTTTTCGCCTTGTTGATGATCTTGTTGGTGGCCTTCACCAGTGCCGACCCGCCCACCGCCAGCGAGCGCGAGCCATAGGTGCCCATGCCCATCGGGGTGTTCGAGGTGTCGCCGTGGACGATTTCGACCTGCGAGGCATCGCAGCCGATCATGTCGGCCACAACCTGGGCAAAGGTCGTCTCGTGACCCTGCCCGTGGCTGTGGCTGCCAGTGAACACGGTGATCGAGCCCGTGGCGTTCACCCGCACCGAGGCTGATTCATACAGGCCCGCGCGCGCACCCAGTTGCCCCACAAGGTTCGACGGCGCAATGCCGCAGGCCTCGATGTAGTGGGCAAAGCCGAAGCCGCGCAGTTTTCCCTTGGCCTTCGATGCTGCCGCACGCGCCTCGAATCCGGCGTAGTCGGAAATCTCGATCAGCTTGTCCATCGTGGCGTCGTAGTTGCCGGTGTCATAGACCACGGCAACCGGCGTCTGGTAGGGGAACTGGTCGGGCTTGATGAAGTTCTGGCGACGCAGCGCCACCGGATCGACCCCCAGTTCGCGCGCGGCCTTGTCGACCAGCCGTTCCAGCTGGAACGTCGCCTCGGGGCGGCCGGCACCGCGGTAGGCATCGACCGGCACGGTGTTGGTGAACACGGCCTTCACGTTCACATAGATCAGCGGGGTCTTGTAGTTGCCCGCCATCAGCGTGCCGTGCAGCCAGGTGGGCACCGAAGGCGCGAAGGTGGACAGGTAGGCGCCCATGTTCGCGTAGGTGTCGGTGCGGATGGCCAGGAAGTTGTGGTCGGCATCCAGCGCCAGTTCGATCTTCGTCACATGGTCGCGGCCATGCGCGTCGGTGATGAAGGCCTCACTGCGCGAAGAGGTCCATTTCACCGGCTTTTTCAGCGTCTTGGCGGCAAAAGTTACAGCAGCCTCTTCGTTGTAGTGGAAGATCTTCGAGCCGAAGCCGCCGCCCACATCGGGGGCCACCACGCGCAGCTTGTGTTCCGGAATGCCCAGCACGAAGGCGCCCATCAAGAGGCGGATGACGTGGGGGTTCTGGCTGGTGGTGTAAAGGGTGTGCAGGCCCGAGTGATCCTCGAAATCGCCTACGGCGACACGGGGTTCCATCGGGTTGGCAACCAGGCGGTTGTTGACCACGTCAAGGCTGACCACATGCGCGGCCCCGGCAAAGGCCGCGTTCACCGCGTCCTTGTTTTCCTCGACAAAGCCCCAGTCGTAGCACAGGTTCGAGGTCAGCTCGTCATGCACCTTGGTGGAACCGGGGGCCACGGCGGCCTTCATGTCCACCACCGCGGGCAGTTCCTCGATGTCGATCTCCAGCGCCTCGCCGGCATCGCGGGCCTGCTCCAGCGTTTCGGCCACCACCATGGCAATGGGGTCGCCCACATAGCGCACCTTGCCGTCGGCCAGCACCGGGTGCTTGGGTTCCTGCATCGGCTTGCCGAAGCGGTCGGTCACGCACCAGCCGCAGGGCAACCCGCCCACCGCGGCGAAATCGGCGCCGGTGAACACCTTGTGCACGCCGGGCATCGCCTCGGCCGCCGCGGTGCCAATGGATTTGATCCGGCCATGTGCCACGTCAGACCGCACGAAATGCG
>CAZLIC010000085.1:0-18529 GCA_964559535.1 uncultured Rhodobacterales bacterium | reverse complement strand
GGTGGAAGGTGCCCGCGCCCACCTCCATGTCATAGGGCTGCAGCACGGCGCAGCCGCGTGCGGCCCAGTAGGCCGACAGGCGCAGGATGATGTCCTGAAAACAGCGCGGCGCGGTCATGTGGCCCCCCTTGTGGTGCCATGGTGTGGCGCGCCTTCCATATTTTGCAGTGCAGCGGGGGTCAACCGCGGCGGAGGGCACTGGAAAAGTGTCACAAACTGTGGTTTCGCAGGCCAAAGGGTTGCGGGGGCGGGTTTTCATGCGTGTCTGGGTCGTGGCGGCGGCATTCCTGTGCTGGTTCGCGGGGTTGGCTGCGGCGCAGGAACGCGCCTGGGTACAGATCGAGGCGCAGCCGACGCTGGCCGAGGCCCAGGCGCGGGCAAGGGCCTATGCGGCGGCCTTTCCCGACGTGGCGGGGTTCCAGATGGCCTCGGGCTGGTACGCCATCGTGCTGGGGCCTTACACGCCCGACGCGGCCGAGGCCCGGCGCCAGCAGCTTCTGTCCGACAATCTGGTGCCCGGCGACGCCTTCGTGGCGCTGGGCGCACCTTACCGCAATGCCTTCTGGCCGGTGGGCACGAACCCCGCCATTGCGCCCCTGCAAGTCGGCCCGACGCCGGAACTGACCGTCGACCCCGTGCCTGAATCGGCCGCACCGGAAGCCGCGGCCGCCGGACCGGCGCCAGAACCCGACCCCGCGCCCGCCCCCGACCCGGACGAGACGGTGGCGCAGGCGCGGGCCTCGGAAGCTGATCTGACCAGGGAAGAGCGGCAGGCGCTGCAATCAGCGCTGCAATGGTTCGGCTTTTATTCCAGCGCCATCGACGGCGCCATCGGCCCGGGCACGCGGGCCGCCATGGAGGCCTGGCAGGCCGACCAGGGCTACGAGCCGACCGGGGTGCTGACGACACGCCAGCGGGCTGCACTTCTGGGCGAACGCGCGCGGATCGAGGCCGATCTGGGCCTGCAGACCATCACCGAGCGCGAGGCAGGCATCGAGGTGGCGCTGCCCCTGGCGATGGTGGCGTTCGAAGGCTACGACCCGCCCTTCGTGACCTATGCCGAGAAAAACAACAGCGGCCTGCGGGTGTTCCTGCTCAGCCAGCCGGGTGATGCCGGGGCGTTGCGCGGCCTTTATGACGTGCTGCAGACGCTTGACGCGGTGCCCGCGGGCGGTCCGCGCGACCTGGGCGACAGGTCCTTCACGCTGGAAGGGTCGGACGGCACGCGGTCGGCCTATGCCACGGCGCAGGTCACGCAGGGGCTGATCAAGGGCTGGATGCTGGTGTGGGAACCGGCGGCCGCACCAAAGATCGAGGCAGTGAAGAAGGCGATGGCGGCCACGTTCAAGCCGGCGGGTTCACGTGCGCTGGACCCCGGCCTTGTGCCGCTGGACGATGCCAGCCGAGCAGGCCTTCTGGCCGGCATGGAGGTGCGCCGCCCCGAACGGTCGCGCAGCGGCGTGTTCGTGGCGGTGGACGGCACGGTGCTGACCGTGGCGCAGGCCGTGCAATCCTGTAACCGCATCACCATCGACCGCGAGACCGACGCCGAGGTGGCGCTCATGGACGAGGCGCTGGGCATCGCCGTGCTGCGACCGAAAGCGCCGCTTGCCCCCCGGGCGCTGGCGGGGTTTGAATCCGGCGCGCTGCGCCCGGGGCTGGAAGTGGCAGTGGCGGGCTACAGCTACGAAGATGCGCTGCCGGCGCCAGCGCTGACCTTTGGCACCGTCGCGGGCGTCACCGGGCTGGACGGCGAGCCTGACTTGCGCCGCCTGTCCATCGCCGCGCTGCCGGGCGATGCCGGGGGGCCGGTGCTGGATTCCTCGGGGGCGATGGTGGGCCTGTTGCTGCCTGCCCCGCAGGGCGACGCGCGCGTCCTGCCCGAAGGCGTGGCCTTCGCCACCGCGGCCCCCGCCATTTCCGCCCGGCTGGCGGCGGCAGGCATCGCCGTACAGCCCGCTGTCCGTGACGGCGCGCTGTCGCCCGAGGACCTCACACGGCGGGCCACGGCCATGACCGTGCTGGTGTCCTGCTGGAACTAGTCGCGCCAGAACCGTGGCAGGAACACCACGAACACCGCCAGCAGGCCCAGCCGGCCCATCAGCATGGCCAGGATCATCACCGCCTTCGCCTCGTTCGTGAAATCGACGAAGGTGCCGGTGCGCGCCACCATCGTACCCACGCCGTAGCCAATGTTCCCCATTGACGTCCAGATCGCGAACAAGGCCGATTCCGCGTCGGCCCCGGTCAGCGTCAGCGCCACCGACAGCACCCCAAGTGTCACCAGATATCCGTTGGCGTAGAAGATGATGCCCGCCATCGCATCGGGCGGCACCGGACGCCCGTCATAGCGTACCGGCGCAATGCGTGACGGATTCGCGATGCGCCGCAGCGCGGCTGCCACGGCCGTCAGGATGACCTTTACGCGGAACACCGTCATCGCCCCCGAGGACGAGCCCGAGCAGCCGCCGCACAGGCCCAGCGTAAAGGCCACCGCCAGTGCAAAGCCGCCCCAGGCCCCGAACGAGCCCGAGAAGAAGCCGGTTCCTGTCATGACTGAGGTTAGGTTGAAAAGCGTCTCGCGGAAGCTGGGCTCGACCGCTGCGCCATGCGACGCCACGCGCCACAGCGTGACCAGACAGATCGCCCCGATCAGCCAGATCACGAAGGCGCGCGCCTGCGGGTCGCGCGCCATGGCGCCGGGCTGGCCGCCGATCATCTGGACAAAGCGGATGTAGGGCATCGCGCCCAGGACCATGAACAGCGCCCCCGCGTATTCACTGGCGCCCTGGTACTTGGTGAATGACGCGTCCGTGGGTGAAAATCCGCCGGTGGCAATGGTGGCAATGCCGTGCACGGTGGCATCCAGCGGAGACTGGCCAAGCGCAAGATAGGTCAGGGTGCAGGCCAGGATCAGGCCAAGGTAGACGCGCAGCAGGGCGGCGGCGATGTCGGTCGCACGCGGCATCACCTTGCCCAGCGTGTCGAAGCCCTCGGTGCGGAAGAACTGCATGCCGCCGATCCGCATCACCGGCAGGAAGATCATGGCGACAAAGGCGATGCCCAGGCCGCCCACGCCGTTCAGCATGCCGCGCCACAGGTTCATTCCCGCAGGCAGGTTGTCCAGCCCCACGATCACCGTCGAACCCGTTGTGGTGATGCCCGAGACGGATTCGAACAGCGCATCGATCCAGCGCAGCCCCGGCGCCCCCAGCACGAAAGGCAGCGCGCCAAAGGCCGACAGCGAGAACCACACCGTCAGGGTCAGCAGGAAGGCCTGCCGCGTGTCCAGACCCTTGCCCCGCTGCGACCCCGTCGCCAGCGCCAGCCCCAGACCCGACAGGATGGTGATGCCCGCCGCCGTGGCCATGTCATCGGCATTGGGGTCGCCCAGCAACGCGTCCACCACGGCAGGCACGATCATCAGCACCCCCAGCCCCAGCACCACCTGGCCGGTCAGATGTGCCACCGGACGCAGGTCAATCGTGGTGCGGTTTTCCTCTGCGCCGGACTGAAGGGATGCCACGCTGCTGCCCGCCGTCAGATCAGTCCGCGGCTGTCGAAATGCCGCGGAAAGAACGCTGCGGCGCAGGACAGCGTGGTGGCCAGCGCCTCTTCGCGGCTGTAGGGGCGGCTCATGGTCATCATTTCCAGCCATACGCCCTCGGTCGTCACGCGCAGAACACGCGCCACCCGAACGGGCGCCCAACCATAGCCGCCCTGCGCGGTCAGGTCGGTGCAGGACTGCTCCAAAACCGCGTTGTAGGCCTCGTCGTTCGACCCGCAGGCCTCTTGGTACATCGGGCGCGACTGCGCCTCACCCCAGAAGCTGCACCAGGCGGCCAGCCGGGCAGGGGTGCAGATCGCCGGGTTGAAGTCGGCCCGCAACAGCGCGTCCAGCCGTTCGGCAGGCGATGGGCCGGCGGCGGCCAGCGCCGCGGCCCAGTTGGCCCGGTATTCCTCGCCCAGATAGACCATGGTTTCGTGCAGCAGCTTTTCCTTGGTCTCGAAATGGAAGTTCACCAGCCCGTGCGACAGGCCGGCGCGCCTGGCCACGGCCGTCAGCGTGGTGCGGGCATAGCCGACCTCGGCCAGCGTCTCGATGGTGGCTTCGATCAGCTGCGAACGCCGCGTGCCGCGCGGCTGCTTGCGCGGCAGGTTGCCCACCCGCGGCGGGGCGGGATCGGCGTCCTTCGGGGTATCATCGGCGGCGGCGGCGTCGGGCATCGGGGCCTGTGTCATCGCGCGAAAGAAGAAAGGGAAAGCGCCTGTGTCGGTCGGCCCTATGTAAGGGATGTGCAGCGCATTGGAAGGGGGCAGTTCACGGCCTCTGCGGTTCCCGCGCAGACGCTCCCGGATGGTTAACCCGATTTCCGCGATGCCGGAATTCCCGTGCGGCGCGCGCAGGGGATGACGAAAGGAAGACGCAAGCAAGATGGGGTACCCTGGGACAACCCAATGAGATTTCGCGGGTAGATGCGTCGTTCGGCATCGGCCCACTGCGCGCAACTCTTGGCTTTCGGTTTCAGCCGCCACGCAACATCCGCAGCAGGTCCAGCGACGGCTCGCCGGTCACCGGCAGGCCGCGCCGCGCCTGCCAGGCGCTGATCGCCGCCCGTGTCCGGTTGCCGATCACCCCGTCGGCCCCCTCCGTGTCGAACCCTGCCGCGGTCAGGCGGCGCTGGATCTCCTGCCGGTCGGCCTTGGTCAAGCCATTGGAATCCGGCGGGAACGTGCCGCGGATCGGGCCGCGCCCGGCCAGCCTGTCGGACAGGTGGCCCACACCCAGCGCGTAGTTCTCGGCGTTGTTGTAAGTCAGGATCACGTTGAAGTTGCGGAACAGCAGGAAGGCCGGGCCGTTCGGGCCCGCGGGGGCAATCAGGCTGGCCGCCCCCGCATCGGGAATGGCCCCGCCATCCGCCGCCCGCACCCCCGCCGCCCGCCAGTCCGCCACGCCGCGCGCCGCCCCCCGCCCCGGTGCTGCCATCCCTTGTGGCCGCGTCACCTCCAACCCCCACGGCTGGCCACGGCGCCACCCGTTGCGGGCCAGGTACGCCGCCGTCGAAGCCAGCGAATCCGAAGGGTCCTCGCTCCAGATGTCGCGGCGGCCATCGCCGGTGAAGTCGACCGCAAACAGCAGATACGACGTGGGGATGAACTGCGTATGCCCCATCGCCCCGGCCCAGCTGCCCACCATCTGCGACGGCGTCGTGTCCCCAGCCTGAAGGATTTTCAGTGCCGCAACAAGCTGTTGCTCCATGAACGCCCCGCGCCGCCCGTCATAGGCCAGCGTCGAAAGTGCCGAAACGACCGGCACGCTGCCGCGCCGTTCGCCGAAGAAACTCTCCAGCCCCCAGACGGCAGCAACCACGTTGCCCTCCACGCCATAGCGGGCCTCCACCGCCTGCAGCACCGCCGCCTGCCGCGCCATCGCTGCCCGCCCCTTGGCCAGCCGCTCGTCGCTGGCCGCGATCGAGAGATAGTCCTCGGTGGTGCGGGTGAATTCGGTCTGGTTGCGGTCGCGCTCGATGACCCCGGGCAGGAAGCCCGCCCCGCGAAACGCCGTGTCGAACGTGCTGCCCGATATGCCGGCGCCCAAAGCCCGCGGCCGAAAGCCCTGCACCCAGGCATTCCAGCCCGGATTGGGCACCGTCTGCATCGCGGGTTCCGGGGGCCGCGCGGCAACGCCACCGCCTCCACCGCCCGGCAGGCAGGCCGCCAGCGACAAGGCCGACAGCCCGAATGTGACATGACGCCGGGTGATCTGCATCTTTGGCCTGCCCTTCTTGGTGCTTGCCGCCAGCCTAGCCGATTGGCCGATGCGGGCAAGGGCAGGCCGGGCCAGCCCATCGGCGGAAGCGTACCGATGCTTGTCACGCCATCTGGCGGGATTGCGCGCAAAGTGACGATCGGAACGCAATTGTCGTGAAAAGGTGCAAGGCCGCGATGCTAGTCTCAGCCCCAGTCACATCCAGCGGGGGGCACGCGATGGCGGATCTGGTCGGAACGGCGGGCAATGACAGGGTCGACGGGACAGAGACGGAAGACAGGTTGAGGGGTCTTTCAGGCAGCGACAGGATCGGTGCCGCTGCTGGCAATGACACTGTGTCGGGCGGCGAAGGGGCGGACCGGGTCGACGGCGGCGATGGCGATGATGTCATCTATGGCTTCGGCAGCAGCGACCGGACAGCAGGTTCGGGAGACATCCTTGCCCAACGGGTGGCGCAGGGCCTGCCACAGCCGATCTTCGTGACATCTGCCCCCGGCGATGCCGACCGGCTGTTCGTGGTTGGAAAGGGCGGGCGGATTGACATTCTGGACCCGCAGACGGGCGCGGTGAATGCCTCGCCATTCCTGACGATCCCGACGGCGGAACTGCAGACCGGGGGCGAGCAGGGCCTTCTTGGCCTGGCGTTCCACCCCGACTATGCCGCGAACGGCAAGTTCTACGTGTTCGTCACCAACGCGGCCGGCAATCTGGAAGTCCGCGAATACATGCGGTCTTCCGGCAACCCCGATGTGGCGGACGCAGGAAGCGGCGACGTGATCCTGACCGTTCCGCATCCGGTTCACGGCAACCACAACGGCGGCTGGCTGGGCTTTGGCCCGGACGGATACCTTTACATCTCCACCGGCGACGGCGGCAGTGGCGGCGACCCCGACAACAACGCCCAGAACCCGGCAAGCCTGCTGGGAAAGATGCTGCGCATCGATGTCGATGGCGACGATTTTGCAAGCGACCCGCTGCGTGACTACGCCATTCCCGAGGACAACCCGTTCGTGGGCACAGCTGCGGCGGGCGAGATCTGGGCCCTTGGCCTGCGCAACCCGTGGCGGCCGTCGTTCGACCGGCTGACGGGGGATCTTTACATCGCGGATGTGGGCCAGGGCGAGCGCGAGGAGATCAATTTTCAGTCCGTCGGCAGCGAGGGCGGCGAGAACTATGGCTGGGTGATCAAGGAGGGGACCGAGGTCTTCGACCCCGATCGCCCCGGCAACCTGCCGCCGGACTCGCCGCTGCTGATCGACCCGGTCTTCGAATACGAGCATACGTTTGACGAGAACGGCGGGTTCGCCGTGACGGGCGGCTATGTGTACCGGGGCACCTCCGCCGGGATGCAAGGCGTCTACTTCTACGCCGACTTCGTCACCGACAACTTGTGGAGCTTCCGGGTGGTGGACGGAAAGGTCGTGGATCAGGCCAACCGCACCGATCAGCTGACGGGTGAAGGTGGGCGGGTCGATGCGATTGCGTCGTTCGGCGAAGACGGAAATGGAAACCTCTATGTGGTCGGTATCGACGGCGAGATCTTCTTGCTCACCCCCGGCGAAGGCGCTGGCGATGGCGCCGACCTGCTGCGGGGTGGTGCCGGGCGCGACGAAATTCACGGTGGCGCGCAGAACGACACCCTGCGCGGGGATGCCGACGATGACCGCCTGTATGGTGGTTCGCAGGACGACCTGCTGGAAGGCGGGGCAGGGCGTGACCGCATGAATGGCGGGACTGGGGCCGACGTGTTCATGTTCCGCGCCGTGTCCGACACCGGCGACGGCACGACGAAGCGTGACAGCATCGGCGATTTCGATGCAAGAGAGGACGTGCTGGACCTTTCCGCCATCGACGCTATGGCGGCGACAGGGGGCAACCAGTCCTTCTCGTTCATCGGCACGGCCCGGTTTACGGCCGAAGGGCAGGTGCGTGCGGTGCAGTCGGGTGCGGATGTGATCGTTCTGGTCAACACGGCGGGCACGGCATTGGCCGAGATGTCCTTCGTGCTGGCCGGTGTGCTGGTTGGTGATCTGGAAGCGGCGGATTTCGTGCTGTAGCCCGTTTCCGGCGCCGGGCTAGCCGCCCGTGTGGCTCATGTGGCGGGTCACCTGGCCCGCCACCTTCTGCCGCGAATAGTCGAAGTCGTGCCCTTTGGGCTTTCGCGCAATGGCGGCGCGGATGGCCCGTTCCAGCGCGGCATCGTCGGGCGTCGCACGCAAGGGCGCGCGCAGGTCGGCCATGTCTTCCTGGCCCAGGCACATGTACAACTCACCCGTGCAGGTCAGCCGCACGCGGTTGCAGCTTTCGCAGAAATTGTGGGTCAGCGGCGTGATGAAGCCGATCTTCTGCCCCGTCTCCTCCAGCCGCACATAGCGGGCCGGGCCACCGGTGCGTTCGGCCAGGTCGGTCAGCGTGAAGCGTTCGGCATAGCGACGGCGCATGTCCTTCAGGCTGAGGTACTGGTCCAGCCGGTCTTCGGTGCCCATGTCACCCATCGGCATGACCTCGATCCATGTCAGGTCATGGCCTTCGGCCGCGCACCATTCGGTCAGGCTGAACTGTTCGTCCTCGTTGAAGCCCTTCAGCGCCACGGCGTTGATCTTTACCCGCAAACCGGCGTCCTGGGCGGCCCGGATGCCATCCAGCACCTGCGGCAGGCGGCCCCAGCGGGTGACCTGCGCGAACTTCGCCGGATCGAGCGTGTCCAGCGAGACGTTCACCCGCCGCACGCCGCAGTCCGCCAACTCGGCCGCAAAGCGCGCAAGCTGGCTGCCATTCGTCGTCAGTGTCAGCTCGCGCAGCGCGCCGGTGCCCAGATGCCGCGACATGGCGCGGAAGAAGGTCATGATGCCCTTGCGCACCAGGGGCTCACCCCCGGTGATGCGCAGCTTCTCGACACCCATCCGCACAAAGGTCGAGCACAGCCGGTCAAGCTCTTCCAGCGTCAGGAGTTCGGCCTTCGGCAGGAAGGTCATGTTTTCCGACATGCAGTAGGTGCAGCGGAAATCGCAGCGGTCAGTGACCGAGACGCGCAGATACCGGATGGCGCGGGCGAAGGGGTCGATCAGGGGCGTGTCCATCCGGTCAAGGTAGGCTCCGACGGCCTGCCGCGCAAGCGCAGGCTGGGGCGTTGATGGCGGTGCGCTGCGCGACTATCCTTGCCGCCATGCGTGGTATCCTTCCCCTGTTGATCCTTCTGCTGCCCGCCTGCCTGCCGACGCCCAAGCCTGGGTCCGAACGGGCACCTGACCTTGCCACGCCGCAGGCACCGGCGGCGCTGGCGGTTTCGCCCGCCGCGCCAATGGCGGAAGACGCGGGGTCCTGGGATCTGCTGGCCGTGTCGCTGGACAGCGCACCGGCGGGCGAGATGCTGGGGCGCGTCATCGTGTCGCCGGGCAATGCCGCCGAACCGGGTCTGTGGCTGCGCACCTCTCGCACGGCGCGCACGGCACAGGGGACGGTGGTTTCGGCCGATGGTGCGGCGGTTGATGTCGTGCTCATCGCGGCAGACGGCGTGTCGCAGCTTTCGGCCGAGGCATATGCAGCGCTGGGCCTGGCGCCGGGGTCTTTCGCCGAGGTGACGATTTACTTGCGCTAGCCGGGGCACCAGATGTGCCCCTACAGGGGGCAGTTCGGGCGGTGTGCTGCATGGATTTGTGGCAAATGCCCGAACGCGGGCAGATGCCCAAAGAGTCGGTTGCATTGCCTTCCCCCATTTGCTTTGGTCTGCGCCAAGGCGGCGGTGACCGCCGGTGCAACGATACGGGGAGAAGGCGGCTTGGCCAGCACGGAGCGGACCGACGGGTACGTTGTTTTCGACCATGTCCAGAAAAGCTACGACGGCGAAACGCTGGTCGTGAAGGATCTGAACCTGTCGATCGGAAAGGGCGAATTCCTGACGATGCTGGGCCCTTCGGGCAGCGGCAAGACAACCTGTCTGATGATGCTGGCTGGGTTCGAGACGGCGACGCATGGCGAAATCCGGCTGGACGGGCGACCCATCAACCAGGTGCCGCCGGAAAAGCGCGGCATCGGCATGGTCTTCCAGAATTACGCGCTGTTCCCGCACATGACGGTGGGCGAGAACCTGTCGTTCCCGCTGGAGGTGCGCGGCATGGCCAAGGCCGCGCGCGAGGAGAAGGTGAAGCGCGCCCTGGACATGGTGCAGATGGGCCGCTTCATCAACCGCCGCCCCGCGCAGCTGTCGGGCGGCCAGCAGCAGCGCATCGCGCTGGCCCGCGCGCTGGTGTTCGACCCGGCGCTGGTGCTGATGGATGAACCGCTGGGCGCACTGGACAAGCAGCTGCGCGAGCACATGCAGTTCGAGATCAAGCACCTGCACGAATCGCTTGGCATCACCGTGGTCTACGTGACCCACGACCAAGGCGAGGCGCTGACAATGAGCGACCGCGTGGCGGTGTTCAACAACGGCATCATACAGCAGCTGGCCCCGCCGGCCGAGCTGTACGAAGCGCCCTGCAACAGTTTCGTGGCCCAGTTCATCGGCGAGAACAACAAGCTGCGCGGCACCATCGAGGACATCCAGGGGGGCCGGGCGCTGGTGCGGCTGCCGACGGGCGAGCTGATCGACGCGACGCCGGTGAATGTGGACCGCGTGGGGCAGGACACTCTGGTGTCGATCCGCCCCGAGCGGGTGGAGTGGAAGACCGAGCTTCTTTCGCCTGACACACACCTGATCGAGGCCGAAGTTCTGGAATTCATCTACATGGGCGACCTGTTCCGCACCCGGCTGCGGGTGGCGGGCAGTGATGACTTTGTCATCAAGTCGCGCAACGCGCAGGGCCAGCGGCGGCTGTCGCCCGGCGAGAAGATCAAGATCGGTTGGGCTCCCGCGGATGCGCGGGCGCTTGATCCGGCCTGACCCCGCGGGGCCGCGCGGGGGCCGCCAGCAGCGGCAAGAGCATTCGGCAAACCAACTTGGGAGCGTAACGAACGATGAAGAAAATCCTGATCCTCTCCACTGCCCTGACGGCGGTTGCCTTCGCCGCGCAGGCCGAAGTGATCGTGATGTCCTGGGGCGGGGCCTATGGCGGCGCGCAGACCGAAGCGCACCTGAAGCCCTTCACTGCAGCCACCGGCACCCCCACCAAGATGCTGGACAGCGACAACCCCGCCACGCCGATCAAGGCGATGGTCGAAGCGAACAACGTGACGATCGACGTCGCCTCGGTGGAATATGCCGATGCGATCCGGCTGTGCGACGAGGGCCTGCTTGAACCCATCGACATCAACAGCCTGCCCGCCGGCACGGATGGAACCCCTGCCGCCGAGGACTTCCTGCCCGGCGCCGTGACAGATTGCGGCGTGTCGACCGACATCTGGGCGAACGTCTATGCCTACGACACGACCAAGTTCCCGGCCGATGCCGCCCCGAAGACCGCCGCCGATTTCTTTGACCTTGCCAAGTTCCCCGGCAAGCGCGGCCTGAAGAAGGGCGCCAAGGCGGTGCTGGAATTCGCGCTTCTGGGCGACGGCGTGCCGCCGGCCGAAGTCTATTCGGTGCTGTCGACGCCCGAAGGCGTGGACCGGGCGTTTGCGAAACTGGACACCATCAAGGCGGATGTCGTGTGGTGGGAAGCCGGCGCGCAGCCGCCGCAGCTGCTGGCTGATGGCGAAGTGGTGATGTCGACGGCCTACAACGGCCGGATCTTCAATGCCGTTCTGACCGAAGGCAAACCGTTCCAGATCGTGTGGGACGGTCAGGTCTACGAAAACGAAATGTACGTCGTGCCGAAGGGCGCGCCGAACAAGGATGCGGCGCTGGAGTTCATCAAGTTCTCGACCTCGACCGAAGGGCTGCGCGCGCAGGCGACGCAGATCAGCTATGGCCCGGCGCGCAAGTCGTCGCTGAAGGAAGAACTGATCTTCAAGGACGGCAAGACGGTGATGGCGCCGCACCTGCCGACCGCGCCGGAAAACCTGACGAACGCGCTGGAATCGTCGTTCGAGTTCTGGGTCGACAAGGACGCGGAACTGAACGAGCGCTTCCAGGCCTGGCTTTCGGCCGGCTGACGACATTGCGGGGGGCACCCATGGGTGCCCCCCGCCCTACTTTCAGGACACGACGATGGCAGATGCACCAGGCCTTCTGACGACCGCCGACGGGCGCCCGCTGAAGGCCGCGCTGATCGCGGCACAGGCGCGGGCGCGGCGCCGGGCGCTGTTCCTTGTGCTGCCGCTTCTGCTGTTCATCCTTCTGACCTTCGTGGTGCCGATCGGGCAGATGCTGCACCGGTCGATCCATCACGACGGATTCTCGGCAAACGCGGTGAAGGTCTCGGCCTGGTTCGCGGCCAATCCAGGCGAACCCGACGAAGCGGCCTATGCCGCGCTGGCCGAGGATTTCAAGGCCATGAAGGCCGCCAGGACCGCCGGCGAGGCGGGCACGCGGGTGAACTACACCCTGCCCGAAACACGGTCGCTGTTCACCAAGACCGCGCGGGGTGCGGATGGTCTGGCGCCGCCCTACAAGGAAGCCTTCCTGGCCGTCGACCCGAAATGGGGCGATCCGGCCGTGTGGCAGGCGATGCGCGCCAGTTCCTCGGCCTATACCAGCGATTTCTACCTGGTCGGGCTGGACCTGGAACGTGCCGCCGACGGGTCGCTGCAGCGGGTGGACGAGAAAAGCCGCATCTACATCTATCTGTACGTAAAGACCTTCGTGCTGTCGGCCGTCATCACGTTCATCTGTCTGCTGTTGGCCTTTCCGGTGGCCCATCTTCTGGCCACTTTGCCCATGGCCAAGGCCAACCTCTTGATGATCCTGGTGCTTCTGCCCTTCTGGACGTCGCTTCTGGTGCGCACGACCAGCTGGATGGCGCTGTTGCAGGGCGAGGGGGTGGTGAACGATTCGCTGGTGGCGCTGGGCGCGATCGCACATGAAAACCGGCTGTCGATGATCAACAACCAGACCGGCACGATCATCGTGATGACGCACATCCTGCTGCCGTTCATGATCTTGCCGCTGTATTCGGTGATGAAGGTGATCCCGCCCAGCTATGCCCGCGCCGCGCGGTCGCTGGGCGCCACCAGCTGGACCACCTTCCGCCGCATCTACCTGCCGCAGACTCTGCCCGGCATCGGGGCGGGGTCGCTGTTGGTGTTCATCCTGGCCGTGGGATACTACATCACGCCCGCGCTGGTGGGCGGGGCGGACGGGCAGCTGTTTTCCAACCTCATCCAGTTCCATATGACCAAGTCGAACTGGTCGATGGCGGCAGCCCTGTCGGCGATGCTTCTGTTGGGCGTACTGCTCTTGTACTGGCTGTACGACCGCCTGATCGGCATCGACAACCTCAAGCTCGGGTAACGCCATGGCCCTGCCGTCCTATGCCAGCCCGCTGGAACGCCTGTGGCACTATGCCTATGTGGTGATGTGCGTGCTGATCTTCGTGTTTCTGATGGCGCCGATCCTGATCGTGATTCCGCTGTCGTTCAACGTCGAGCCCTACTTCAGCTTTACCGAGAAGATGCTGACGCTGGACCCCGAGGGGTACAGCCTGCGCTGGTACGACGAACTGCTGGTGTTCGGCATGCAGGCGCCGGAAAACCCGCGGGATGGCGCATGGTTTGCCGACATGTGGGCGAATTCGACCTGGGTGAACGCGGCCAAGAACAGCGTGATCGTGGGGTTCTGGGCCACCATCCTGGCCACCGTGCTGGGCACGCTGGCGGCGCTGGGTCTGACGCGGCCCGAGATGCCCTATCGCCGCGCCATCACGGCCATCCTGATCTCGCCCATGATCGTGCCCATCATCATCATCGCGACGGGGATGTTCTTCTTCTACTCAAACCCTTGCGGCATTCTGGGGTTTTCCTGCGGACGGCTGACCAGCACCTATCTGGGCGTGATCCTGGCGCATACCGCGCTGGGCATTCCCTTTGTCATCATCACCGTCACGGCCACGCTGTCGGGCTTTGACCAGTCGCTGGCGCGGGCGGCGGCGTCGCTTGGCGCCAGCCCCTCGACCACCTTCTTCCGGGTGACGATGCCCCTTATCCTGCCGGGCGTGATCTCGGGCGGGCTGTTCGCCTTTGTTACCTCGTTTGACGAGGTGGTGGCGGTGCTGTTCCTGGCCGGCCCCGACCAACAGACCATCCCGCGGCAGATGTGGAACGGCATCCGCGAGGCGATCAGCCCGGCGATTCTGGCCGTTGCGACGATCCTTGTGGTGATCTCGGTCGCGCTGTTGGCAACGGTCGAGTTGCTGCGGCGGCGGTCAGAGCGCATGCGGGGCGTGACGCCGCACTGACGGCAGGCGGCGGCCGCCACGTCGCCTCTGGCTCAGGCGGCGGGGGCGTCCCGGAACTTCACGCTTTCGCCGCAGCCGCAGGCCTCGGCGACGTTGGGGTTGCGGAACTTGAACTCGCTGGTCAACAGCGAGGTTTCATAGTCGATCTCGGTGCCGATCAGGAACATCTGCGCCATCGGCGCGATCATGACGCGCGCGCCGTCCTGTTCCACCACCTCGTCCAGCGGGTTCACCGTGTCGGCGAACTCCATGGTGTATTCCATGCCAGCGCAGCCGCCCTTCTTGACGCCGATGCGCAGGCCCTGCTTGCCGTCGCGGGCCATCAGGCGGGCGATCTGACGGGTGGCGGCGGGGGTCATGGTGACGGCGGCCTTGCCGGGAATGCCGAACATGGTGCGTTCTCCTTCGCAGATAACCTAAGGCGAAAGGTCGGGAATTCCAAGGGGCGGCAAGGCAGACAACAGCCACAGAGTGCCGGTGGCGCACAGGATGGCCCAGCCGAACGACGCCAGGGTGCCGATGATGACATATTCCGACAGCTTCGCCTCGTCCTTCACCGCGCCGAAACGCAGCACCGACTTGGCCGCGATCAGCAGGCCGATGCCTTCGGCCTGCCCGGTCAGGACCAGCAGGAACACCAGCCCCCGTTCAAGAAGGCCGATGATGCGCCCGCCGTTCGGCAGCCCGTCCAAGCCCACGTCGCCCCAGGGCTGCATCAGCATGCCCACGGCAAAGCCGCCCGCGCGGGTGGCCAGGATCGCACCTGCGGCGATGGCCATGACCGCGGGCACCTGGGGTGCCGCGGCCCAGAGGCCGGTTTGCCACGCCCCGGGCCACAGCGCCGCAGCAGCAACCAGTGTGGCAAGGTGGGCGCCCTGGTCGGCCAGGAAGGCGCCCAGGCCAGGGCGGGCAAAGGACTTGGCCAGGTCGATGGCCAGATGCGCGGCGGTGACGGCGGACACGGCAGTGACGGCCATCGCCGAAGTGGCGCCCAGCGCCGCCCAGGTGCAGGCCGCCACCGTGGCGATATGCGCCGCCATCGCGCCTACATCCCGCCGTGCCTTGCCCGCCGCCATCTTGCCGGTCTGGAACACGAAATCGGCAAGGATGTGGGCGAAGAGGAGCGCGGCGAGGGTTTCGGTCATTTTGCTGCCTTCGCGATTTCTGTAGCCGCATCTGGCCTCGCCCAGATTTCTGTTGCGTCCTTGATGGCTTGGAACCCTGCTGAGGTCAGTCGGGCATTTACTGCCTGAACAGTTATTCCGAGGCGGTCTGCGATCTCAGACTGTCTGAATACAGTTGAGTCATAGGCATGTGCGACTGCCTCGGCTTGCTCTCGAGACCATCTCAACGACCTCTCGCCAATGAGTTGGACAATGACTTGGTGAAGCGGGGTAATGCCGTCTCCTGTAGCGGCGATCACCCTACCACGGGCCATCTCGTCAAGTGCGCGGCCTGAAAAGAGGAAAGCGTCCCCTCTCGCATCGGCCAAGCCATTGGTGCCGATCGAAAGGACCGTTCCTATGCCGATCGAAATTCTTGTTCGCAAGGGATTCCCTGAAGCGCGCAAGCTTGCCAATAGAAAGACCGTTGCTCGAAGTGCGCGTTGCGGGTCGGTCAGCAAGCCATGCCATCCGTCGCCTCGAAATCGCGTGAAACGCGCCTTCTCGTCCCTTTGCCACCATCTCTCAAAATATGTGAACCCCTGCTCGAGCGTCTTGAACGCATGCTCGATGTCTTGAGGCTTAGCTCGCGAAGAGCCTATCAAGTCTCCGGTCAGTACGCAGTGACGCTCTTCCATGACCAGAAGTTAGCCCACTCGATCATGTCAATCAACCACCAGGGGCTGATTTTCAAGAATCAATTCTCTAGGGTGGTTCCTAAGACAGACACCAAGGTTTGGTCACATGAACCCCAGTTCCAGCTTGGCCTCGTCGCTCATCATGTCCATGCCCCAGGGCGGGTCGAAGGTCATCTGCACGTCCACCGTCTTCACCCCCGGCAGGGCGTTCACGGCATCGGCCACCCAGCCCGGCATCTCTCCGGCCACGGGGCAGCCGGGGGCGGTCAGCGTCATGGTCACCTGAACGTCGTTCTCGTCCGAGATGTCGATGGTATAGACCAGCCCCAGGTCAAAGATGTTCACCGGAATTTCCGGGTCATAGACGGTGCGGCATGCGTCTGCCACGGCATCGTACAGTGGATGCGCGGTGGTGGACGGGCGGATGAGCGGCGCGCCTTCAAGGCGTTCCTGCGGCTGGTTCATCTGCGGCCCCCATCTCGTTCCACTGAACGCGGCAATCCCTGAGTGAAGATATAGGGAATTTACCGCCGGAGGTAAAGCCGCGGTCAGAGGTGATGTGCGGGCACGAGCGGGGCCAGTGCCAGCACGCCTTGGCCGACACGGTGCGCCGCACCGGGGGCAGCGGGGGTGCCACCGGTGGCGATCAGGGCCGCAACCTCGGCCGGGCCAGGGACCGGCGCGGGTGTTCCAGCCAGATGGCGGGCCAGCGCGCGGGTGGTCAGGCCCGCCGCGGCCGAGGTGCCGTCGATGGCCATGGTGCTGCCTGAATGCATGGCGGCGGCCAGCACGCCGGGGCGCACCAGGCTGCGGTCACCCGGTGCGGCCAGCGACGGCCCCGGCATCACCCAGCCCGCACCTTCGGCGGAATAGCGGGTCGGGGCGCCGCTGTCGGCGCGGGTGGCGGCCACGGCCAGCACACGGGGGCTGGCGGCCGAGGCGAAGGCGGAATGCGTGCCCGCGCGGGTGATGGGGCAGCCGGTGCCGGGGGCGCCATAGTCCATCGTCTCGTCATCCCATTCCTCGACCAGCGGGTGGTCCAGCCAGCTTTGCCGCCCGTTCAGCCGGTAGCCCGGAATCGTATCGTCGCGCTGCACCTCGGCGCGCAGCGACAGGGGGGCCGAGGCAAAGAGCGACAGCGCGACGGCGCCGTGCGGCGCGGTGGGGCGGGGTCCGTCTTCGGCGGTCTGGCACATCGCCAGCACCAGATGCGCCCGGTTCACCAGCCCGCCCCCCGTGGCGCGGGCAGGAACGTGGTACAGCCGCCCGATGCGGCGCCCAGCGGCATCGGCCACGATGACGTGGGTGCCGGGGGGAAGCGGGGTCAGCACCTGTGCAGGGCCGCGGGGCGGCGTCACGGTCAGCGACAGCGCGCCGATGTCCTGGCCGGGGTCGGCGCGCAGTTCCACGAAACTGGGGGTGAAGTCATCCGGCGGCAAGCGCCAGTCCAGCGTCTGCGCCACGGCGCCCACGGCCAGCCGGGCCGCCTGACGGGTGCGCCGGGCATTTCCGAAGGACAGCACCACACGGGCAGGGCGGCCCCACTTGTCCTCCCACCGGTCGGTCAGGCGGGCAACCATGCGTTCCAGCGCCGAGGTGCCGTTTTTCGGCCCGGCGAAGGTGGCAAAGGAAATGTTGATCACCACCGGCGCCGTGCTGCTGATCTGCCGTGCCATGCGCAGGCACCAGCGCACGCCCTGCACGATCATCGGGGCCAGCCTTGTGCCCGAGGTGTCGTCCACCGCTTCGGGGGCCAGTTGCACGGCCAGAAGTGGCCAGGTTTCCTCGGGCTGGCCCGCGCCGGGATCGGCGCCCGCGGCAAGGTCCAGCACCGCCGTGCCGTGGCCCATCCAGCGGTCGGTCGCGCGGTGGGTCGAGGGCGGGAACAGCGCGGCGTTCAGGCGGCGGTACTCGGCCTCTTCCTCCAGCCGTGGGCCCTGCGCCAGCATCGCGTCGATGTCGGCGCGCGTCAGCACGCGGCCCAGCCGGGCGCGCCCCGATGGGGCGGGCGGGGCGATGATCGCGTAGGACTGCAGCCAGACGGCATGGAACCGTGTGGCAGTGCCACCCGGCACGGCACGGCGGAAGCGGGCGTTCAGAAAGCCGATGCCGTCGTCGATCACGCAGACGATAGGCGCAGGGTCGGACCCCGGTTTGCCGTTGTGCGACGCGGCGGGCATATGGGGCGACAGGTGCAGCCGCGGCCCGGGCAGGGCGATTTCCACATGACCGTCCAGCGTGGGGGGCAACGCGCCGGGCGCCGGCCAGGCGGCAAGGAAGGCGGTGTCGTCCTCGGGCAGGTCTTCGGTCAGCATCAGGTGACCGGCCGCCTGCGCGGCCACCACGGCCGCGCGGGCAGGTCCGAAGTCTGGCCCGTCCGGCAGCAGCCGCAGCAGGGCGCTGTACAGGCGGCCCGAGGGGACCGGATCGCCGATGTCGCGCGCGAAGTGGTCGTAGGCGCCTTCGCCGACGTGCAGCGGTTCGGCGGCGGCGGGGGGCGGCGGGTTGGTCATCGGGGGCCTCCGGTCGGCGGATGACCCGACTATGCGGGCGCCCTTGCCCGGCGGTCAAACCGGGCAAGGCGGTTTGACGCAAGATTGACGCGCCTATTTCGTCAGGATCAGCTTGCCCTGGCCTGCTGCCGGTTTCGTGGACACGAAGATAAGATCGTGACCGAGGAACTGG
>CAZLIC010000084.1:0-18581 GCA_964559535.1 uncultured Rhodobacterales bacterium | reverse complement strand
CGGCGGCACGAATTTATCCTTGCATGAACCGGGGCATCCACACATGGAGCCTCCGACAAACCCGGTGCGGTTCAAAGCGCCTATCAGCAGGCGTTCGAGGAAGGCCGTCAGGAAGGCGGCGCTGATCGCTCCAACAAGCGTGAGAACAATACGCAGCGTGCCGCTCGCCACGGGTTCCTGCGTCGATAGCGCGCCGGCCACAAGCGAGATCATGACCGAGAAAGCGAACTGGTAGACCATCGGGGGATGGCGGCCGTTCATCATCCGGCTGGCGAGAAACAGCCCATTCAGGAACACAAGGATCAGCAGTATGGAAAAGTGCGCCATATGAGCAAAGGGATAGAGGACGGCGAAGGTGGCCGCCGCTCCTATCAGTGTTGCAATGGTCCGTTGCCATGCCTCGGCGTACAGCTGTTCTCGCGCAGGAAACACCAGCACGAAGACGGCAGCAATCGCGAGCATCATATTGCTGCTGTCGAGAACGGCATAGAGCCAGAACGACAGCAGAAGCAGGACGCCACCCCGGATGACGGCGCGCAGCAGGTGATGACCTTCGCTGGCTGGTTGGTAGATCTCGATCATCATCTCCTTCGTGCGTGGCGGGAACACCGCGTAAAGAAGTGGGATGGCGACCAGGGCACAGAGGCTCGCCTCGATGAAGCCGTCACGCATATAGTCCATCATCACAGCGGATGACATGCGCATGACCGACATCAGAACCGCGACAATGGCGATCAGCATGCCGATCGGATTTCCGGTGCTGAGTATGATGTAATAGGACAAGATGCACAGTGCACCCGCCAGCGTGATGAGAACCAGCGGCATCGGCCGCGCCAGTTCCACCAGCCCGGATATCACGGTCACCATGGCGATCATCGCCACAGGCCCGCCGACCGCCTTTTTCAGATCGAATGCCTTGCGCATGCCCGCCATCAGGCCGACGATCAGCGCCGGTGGCAGCATCGGCATTGGCGACTGGAGCAGGATAGCCAAGACAAAGCCGAGTACCGCCGCGCTCGACAGCCGGACCGCAAACAGCGGATCGTCATCGACATGCGGGCGCGGCGCGACATACATGGATCGACCTCAATACAGGTAGGAGAGCCAGGACTGTATTTTGAGAAGTATCGAAGCCATTCCCGAGATCGGAGTTCCTGTTCCTCCGGCATAGACAACGACGCTGACCTTGGCACCTGCCCTGACAGTCATTGGCCAGGCCTGCATGCCATCCTCAAGCTCGATATGGACCGGCATGCGGCGGGCAGGCTCGAACCACCGGTTTTCCGGGCGGTTCTGCATCAGGCCGCCGGCCGAGGTGCGGCCCGGATCTATACCCCATGCGATCGAATGGACTCGTCCCCTGAAGGTTTGACCCGGCATGGCGTCGAACAGGATTTCCACCTCGTCGCCCGGTTCGATGTTGCCGATCTGATTTTCGCGCAGATCGGCGGTGATCCAGGCGCCGCGTGAATCGAAGAATGTCATGAGGGGCGAGCCCGCCGATGCGAACTGGCCGATGGCAAGTTGCACGTTGGTCACAACACCGCGGGTCGGTGCGGTGACGGTAGAATAGAGAAGGTTGAGCTGGGCCTGCTCTAGCTGAAGTTGCGCCGCCATGATCTGCGGATTGGACGCGCCCCCATCCTCGCCCAGTTTCAGCAATGCGCTTTGCAAATCGGCCTCGGCGGCTTCAAGTTGGGCCTCGGCTATGTGCAAATCTGACAGCGCCTTGTCGACCGTCGCTTGAGTCGCCGCCCCGCGCTCGAAGAGCGAAGTGGTCCTGCTGGCGGCAGAGCGCGCATTCTCTAGACTCGCCCGCGCCTGAGATACACGTGCCTGGGACGCTGCGATTGCAGCTGCCGAGGCATCCGTTGCCTGAACGGCTTGCGCGAGGCCCACTTCGGCCTGACGAACCGCCAGTTCGAATGGACGGCGGTCAAGCTGGAATAGCGGTTCGCCCGCCTCAACGATTGTGTTGTCCTCCACGAAGACCTCAGTCACCTGCCCGGAAACTCGCGGAGCAATCTGTGCCACATAGGCCGATACAGTGCCCCTTGACGAGTATGGTGCGAGCCGGTCCGAGACAGCGTACCAACTGACCAGCGCCACCAGGAGAACCACAAGCAGCGCCGCGATTTTCTTTGCGGGGTTGCCTCTATGGCCGGGCAATGGTCCCGCATTTGGACCGGATTCCTCGTCGAGCGCGACAGGAGCCGACTGAGGCTGCGGGCCGCTCGAATCGCCCCCCGTGTCAATAGGTGTTGCCGGCACGTGTTCAACGTCGCCGGAAACGTCTCCTCGGAGTGGAACCCTCTCGGTTGTCATGCGGAACAGTCCATCTGGCGCTCGTGGAAAATCGACACTACATGTGCCACAGAGTAACTCTATCGCAGAGCCGTATAGATGCAGGAAGACGATCTGACAAGCGCATCGGAGTCACGTTGGCAGAAGGAACAGAAGCTGCGGCGTGACCTGCGATTGGTCCTTCGCAAGGTGCTTCGACTCGACGCCGCCGTCGCAAGCAGATTGGGTATCCACGGAACCGATCTCGCTTCGCTGGAATTGCTGGAAACAGCTGACACCCGAGTGACGCCCACCATGCTGTCGGACTATCTTGGCATCTCGACCGGCTCAGCGACTGCCGCGATAGATCGGCTGGAGCGCGCGGGCTTCGTCCGGCGGATTCCGAACAGCGTTGACAGGCGCGGGATCGTCATCGAACCCATAGAGGGTCAGCAGGAGAGGTTTCTTGCCGCATACCATCAAGTCCGGTCCCGGTATGCCGAGTTGATCGAAGATATCTCTGATAGTGAGATCGACGTGATCCACCGCTTTCTCAAGGGTATAGCGAGTATAGAACTGTCCTGACCCAAGGTCACGACTTCGGTAACAGGGCCGTCCAAGTCAAGCAGTTTCGGGCATGCAAGGATGGCCGCAAGGGGGCGGTCTCGATATCTGTTGATCTGTGCCGTGCTGCCTTGGCGGCCGCCTTCGAGTGGAGAGCACCCCGGGTGCATGCTTCGTTCCGTGGGGCGGTCACATCTTCAATGCCGATCCGTTGTCAAAGTCCCCGCGAGGGACCGCAACGGGCCCAAACTGACACCGGGCGCCTCCCGGCATGGCCGGGACCGGGCTCAAGTCCTTGCCGACGGGAGCTGCTGATGCCGTCTCCCCCCATGCGGGCAATGATCCCTGACGCTAGGTCAACCCGTCCCGAAACTGAGCCGGGCGAGAAGCTGCCCGCGGACAGACCGATTCCATGCCTAGGTTCCAGACTTCGGTAACGGGGATGTCCCGGTCAAGCCCTTTTAGGCGTGAGATTTCACCCGCGGAGGAGCGGATGGGTTGAGGCAATCTTCCTTTGTCGCCCATCTCGGGCCTGCCTTCGCCTGAGATCACCCCGGGTGCATGCTTCGGTCCGTGGTCGGCGCGGCGGCCGCCAACATGATGCTGGTTCAATGCAATTCCGATGTGCCCATCTCATTGGCGTGCTTCGCGGAGCGGGCAACAGTCCGGACCACGGCATCATCGGAACCGCGTCCCTGGGGGGACCTCGAAGGCCTGCCGTCAGGCGGGCGTCAGCTGGGGACCCTGCGTCTTAGGCCACCCTCGGTGCGGGACCATCGGAACGGAAGTCCGTGCCCTCGACCCACATGCGATGCAGGATGACACCGATGCGGCGCGCCAGCGCGACCATCGCACGCTTCGATCCTCGGCGGCGGGCAACCTGAGCGGCCCATGTCCTGAGCCAGGTCGAACGGCCACGGTGCATCATGACCGTGGCGGCTTGGCAAGAGCGCGTCGAAGGTTGACGTCGCCGGCCTTGGTGATCCCACCCGAGACATCACGCTCACCCGACTGGTTTCGCGAGGGCGTCAGTCCAACCCAAGGCCCGACCTTCTTCGAGGACGTGAAGCGGCCAGGGTCATCCACCGCGGATCGATAGGTCAATGCGACCACCGCACCGACTCCGGGCATGGACATCATGCGGCGGCAGGCCGGATCCTCTTGGGCAAGCTGGCGGACACGGCGCTCCAGCCCGGCCAGCTCCTGTCGGAGCGACAGTCGCGCCCGCAGCATCGGTTCTGTTGCCGCTTCCAGCATCGGGTTGCCCGCAGCCAATTCGCGAATGCGCTGTTCGAACCTGCCGCGCGATATGGAGCCGACCTTCAGGCCAAAGTTCCGCAAGAGCCCGCGAAGAGACATCTCCAGTGCGATGAAGCCCTGTTGCACTGCCTTGCGCGCGTTCAGAACAGCGCGAACCTCTTGTGCTGACACAGATTTACAGTGAACCGGTCGGAACCACCCCAGATGAAGCAGGCGTGCGATCCCTTCGGCATCTCTGCGATCGGTCTTGATCGGCATGGCCTTCAGCGCCCCCTTCACCTGCCGAGTTTCCATCAGCACGACGTCAAGTCCAGCCTGGGTCAGCCCGCGGTGCAACCATTGCGACAAGGGACCGGCTTCCAGACCGATGACGGCGATGGTGCCGTCGAGGTCTCCCATCCAGCGTATCAGCACTTCCGGCTCGCTGGCCGCCTGCGCCTCCCTCACGATCTTCCCATGCTCGCTGATCACACAGATCGCGGTCTTCTCCAGCGACACGTCCAGTCCGACAAACAGCCTCATCCCGCAGTCCTCCCTTTGGATCCAATACGGGAATGGCGCCAGCTTGCCCTCGCTATTGCAACGGTAACGGGCGGGTCGCGACGCAGGCCCCGTTACGGCATCTCACAAGATCGAGGCCGACGGTAACAACTTGCGACATGATCGCTCTCCTCTGTGGATATTAGCACTCCCAATGTGATCCAGACGCCCGTCGGGGGGCGGTTACATCATCAACGCCCGCCGCCATCATCACCATGATGAATTGCCGCGTCTGCGAACTTTGCCTCGGCATATCGTCATGCTTCGCTAATACCTCGCAGGGAGAGATCCCCGCTTGCAGCGCGCAGCCGCAGTGCTGAGGCGCGCGGGGGTTCAGACAGGCGAATGAGGGGCAGGTGATGGATCCGGTGGTGATTGTCGGGCTGGCGCGGACGCCGATCGGTGGATTCATGGGCGATCTGCGCGCGATTTCGGCCCCGAACCTTGGGGCTGCGGCGGTGAGGTCGGCGCTGGAACGGGCGCGCCTTCCGGGCGACGCTGTCGATGAGGTGCTGATGGGGAATGTCCTTGCCGCCGGGGTGGGGCAGGCGCCCGCGCGACAGGCCACGATTCTGGCCGGATTGCCGCAATCGGTGCCTTGCACCACGGTCAGCAAGGTGTGCGGCTCTGGCATGAAGGCGGTGATGCTGGGGCATGACATCATCGCCGCAGGCAGCGGCGGAATCGTGGTGGCCGGGGGCATGGAAAGCATGTCGAACGCCCCCTATCTGCTGCCCCGGATGCGGGCGGGTGCGCGTCTGGGGCATGCCGAGGCGCTGGACCATATGTTCATGGACGGGCTGGAAGACGCCTACAGCCGCAATGCTGACGGCAGCAGGTGCCTGATGGGTGCATTTGCCGAGGACTGCGCGGATCAGTTCGGCTTTACCCGCGCCGATCAGGACGCCTATGCGCTGACCTCGCTGGAGCGCGCGCGGCGGGCCACCGCCGAGGGGGCCTTTGGAAGCGAGATTGTTCCGCAGGGCGATGTCGCAACGGACGAGCAGCCCGGCAAGGCCCGGCCCGAGAAGATTCCCGCCCTGAAGCCTGCGTTCCGCAAGGATGGAACGGTGACCGCGGCCAATGCCTCTTCGATTTCGGACGGAGCGGCGGCTCTGGTGCTGATGCGGTTGTCGGAGGCCGAGCGGCGGGGGCTGACGCCGCTGGCCGCGATCCGGGGGCTTTCCGGCCATGCCCGCGCGCCCGCGCAATTCACCACTGCGCCCATCGGCGCCGTCGAGACGCTGATGGCCCGGCTGGGCTGGACGGTCGCCGATGTGGACCTGTTCGAAATCAACGAAGCGTTTGCGGTTGTGGTTCTGGCCGCGATGCGGGGCCTGTCCCTGCCGCATGAGCGGGTGAACGTTCATGGGGGCGCCTGCGCCCTGGGTCATCCCATCGGTGCCTCCGGTGCCCGGATACTGGTCACGCTGATTGCGGCGCTGCATCGCCACGGCCTGCGCCGCGGCATCGCAACCCTTTGTATCGGCGGCGGCGAGGCGACAGCCGTTGCTGTCGAACGACTGTCCTGAAGGAGCAGAAGATGAATATCGAGGGAATTTCGGCGCTGGTGACGGGCGGCGCCTCCGGTCTGGGCGAAGCGACGGCCCGGATGCTGGCGGAGGCGGGGGCAAAGGTTGCACTCCTCGACTTCAACATGGAGGCGGCCGAGGCCATCGCTTCTGAAATCGGCGGCGTGGCGGTGCAGATCGACGTGGCCTCCTCGGACAGCGCCGAAGCCGCGGTCGCGCAGGCCACCCGGTTGATCGGCCCGGCCCGGGTTCTGGTCAATTGCGCGGGCATCGGTCCGGCGAAAAAGATGCTGGGCAAGTCCGGCACCATGCCGCTGGATGACTTCCGCCGGGTGATCGAGGTCAACCTGATCGGCACGTTCAACATGCTGCGGCTGTTCGCGGCGGCGGCGGCCGAGCTGGAGCCTGTCGCGACGGGCGAACGCGGCGTGGCGGTCAATACGGCCTCGGTCGCGGCGTATGAGGGGCAGATCGGTCAGACCGCCTATGCCTCGTCCAAGGGGGGTGTGGTGGGGCTGACCCTGCCTGCGGCGCGCGAACTGGCGGTTCATGCGATCCGCGTCTGCACCATCGCCCCGGGTATCTTCGAAACCGCCATGCTGAAAGGCCTGCCGCCGGCTGCACAGGACAGCCTGGGCGTGGCCGTGCCGTTCCCGTCCCGTCTGGGCAAGCCGGCGGAATATGCCGCGCTGGCGCGCCACATCATCGAAAATCCGATGCTGAACGGCGAAACGATCCGGCTGGACGGTGCGCTGCGCATGGCCCCGAAATGACTGTGGCCGCCTATCTGTATGACGCGCTGCGCACGCCGCGCGGGCGCGGACGCCCCGATGGCGCCCTGCATGAGGTGACCCCGGTGCGGCTGGCCACGACGGCACTGGACGCCCTGCGGGAGCGGAACGCGCTGGATACGGCGCTGGTCGAAGACATCATCATGGGGATCGTGGGTCCGGTGGGCGAACAGGGGCAGTGTCTGCCCCGCATCGCAGCCCTTGCCGCAGGCTGGGCCGAAACGGTTGCAGGCGTGCAGATCAACCGCTTCTGCGGATCGGGGCTGGAGGCGACCAATATGGCCGCGGCCAAGATCATGGCGGGGCAGGGCGACATGATGGTGGCGGGCGGGGTCGAAGCGATGTCGCGCGTGCCGATCCTGTCGGATGGCGGCGCATGGGGGGCAGACCCGGCCGTGGCCCTGAGCACGCATTTCGTGCCGCAGGGCATTTCGGCCGATCTGATCGCGTCCTGCTGGAATTTTTCACGTGCGGATCTTGATGCGCTTGCGGTGGAAAGCCACAGGCGCGCCGCAGCGGCATGGCAGGCGGGACATTTCGCCCGCTCCGTTGTGCCCGTCATGAACCATGTCGGAGAGGTGCTGCTGGACCGGGACGAGGCTGTGCGCCCGGCCACGACAACCGAGGATCTTGCCGCGCTGAAGCCCTCCTTCGCGGCGATGGGCGCTGCAGGGTTCGATTCGATCGCCCTGCAGCGTTACCCCGAACTCGGCTCGGTTTCGCATGTGCACCATGCGGGGAACTCTTCGGGTATCGTCGACGGGGCTGCGGCCATCCTGCTGGGAAGCCGGGCCGGGGGGCTGTCTGCGGGTCTTCGCCCGCGCGCGCGCATCCGGGCCTGGGCCGAGGTGGGATCGGAGCCGACGATCATGCTGACCGCGCCGTCCTTCGCCGCGGAGAAGGCCCTGAAACGTGCCGGGATGACCGCGGAGGACATTGATCTGTGGGAAGTGAATGAAGCCTTCGCCGCGGTCGTGCTGCGGTTCATCCAGGCGATGGACCTGGACCCTGCCACGGTCAACGTCAACGGCGGCGCCATCGCCATGGGCCACCCGCTGGGGGCAACCGGGGCCATGCTTCTGGGAACTGCGCTGGACGAGCTGGAGCGGACGGGGAAGTCCACCGCGCTGGTCACGCTTTGCGTGGGGGCGGGCATGGGTGTCGCCACCATCATCGAACGGGTCTGAGAGGGGCGCATGCTGGACACAGACATTCAGGGTGGCATCGCTGTCGTGACCATCGACATGCCCGGGCGGTCGATGAATGTCATCGACTGGGATCTGGCGGCCGCGCTTGACCGCTGCATGACGGAACTGGGCCGGAACGCGGGTGTGACCGGCATCATCCTGACATCGGCAAAGCCCAGTTTCGTGGCCGGGGCCGATCTTGCGATCATGGCCACCTTTGCCGCGCCCGGCATGACGCTGGCCAAAGCGGCACCGCTGATCCGCCGTCTGGGCGATCCGCTGCGGCGCATGGAGCAGATCGGCAAGCCCATCGTCGCCGCCGCGCCCGGCACGGCGCTTGGCGGCGGGCTGGAAATCATGCTGGCCTGCCATTACCGGATTGCCGCCGCCAATGACAAAGCGCTTTTTGGACTGCCCGAAGTTGGGCTTGGTCTTCTGCCGGGCGCCGGTGGCACGCAACGGTTGCCCCGGCAGATCGGGCTGACCCGGGCGCTGCCCGTGCTGACGGGCGGCAAGCCGCTGACGGCGTCTGAGGCTCTGTCCGCGGGCATTCTGCAGGAGGTGGTGCCGCCGCACGACCTGATCCCCGCGGCACGCCGGGCGCTGGCCGAGGGCAGGGTGCCTGCGGTGCAGGCCTGGGACCTGAAGGGATTTCAGCCGCCGGGGCTGGCGGTCACTGCGACAGAAGGCTTCAACAGCTTCATCTTCGCCAATGCCGCCACCATGGCCAGGCCGGGACCCTGCTACCCGGCGCCCGGGGCGATCCTGTCCTGCGTCTATGAGGGGCTGCGCCTGCCGATGGATCGCGCGCTGGTGGTCGAGTCACAGTATTTCGGAAAGCTGGCCACGGGGCCTGTGGCCCAGGCCCTGATCGCCTCCGGCTTCTTCCTGCGTCAGCGGATGGCCAAGCGGGGCATCCGCAGGATCGACCCTGCCGATCCGGGGGTTGCGCGCCTTCTGGGGGCGATGACGGCGGCCCTGACGACCGAAGCGGCCCGTCTGATGGCCGAGGGCACGTCTGCCAACCGCGTCAACACCGCGGCCCGGCGCGCGGGTCTGCCCGAGGTCGTGGCGCCCGCGGCTGCAGCCACGGCCTGTCCTGCCGGGGCAGGGGCGCTGGATCGCATTTCCCGCCGACTTCTGCTGGCGGCGGCGCTGGCCGCGGCCGGGGAGGGCGGCGGCGATCCCGATGCCACGGACCTTGCCGCGCTGGATCTGGGGGGCTTTCCGGCATGGACCGGCGGTCCGCTGTATCTGATCGACCGGACGGGTGCTGCGGAGCTGGCCAGCGAAGCCGCAGCACTCGGCCTGACCCCGCCGGCCGGGTTTGCGTCCCGGCCGCCCTTTCGCAAAGGACAAGACCAGTGGCAGACCCGGTCCTGACGGCATTCGACCCCGCAACCGGCATCGCGCGGATCACCTTCAATCGCCCGGCGGAACTGAACGCCATAGACCTTGCCATGGCCCGGGCCTTCCACCGCGCTGTGCGCGATCTGTCAGGCCGGGACGATCTGCGCTGCCTTGTGCTGTCCGGCACCGGCCGTGCCTTCATGTCGGGGGGCGATGTCTCGTCCTTCACCGGGGCGCCTGCGGAGACCGCGCCGCATTTCCATGCGATGCTGGATGCGCTGAACCCCGCCCTGCTGGCATTGCGCGATCTGGATGCGCCCATTCTTGCAGCCGTGCGCGGCGTGGCGGCGGGCGCAGGGCTCAGCCTGACACTGGGCGCGGATATCGTGCTGGCGCAGGACGATACCCGCTTTCTTCTGGCCTATGACCGGATCGCTGCGATCCCGGATTGTGGCGGCTCGTGGCTGTTGCCCCGCAAGATCGGCACGGGGCGGGCGGCGGAACTGATGATGCTTGGCCGTGTGCTGACAGCGGCCGAGGCGCGGGAGTGGGGGATCGTGACCGCGACGGCCCCCGCGGCAACATTCGAGGCGGATGCCGGGGCGCTGGCGCTCCGCCTTGCCAAGGGTCCGGCGCGGGCCTGCGCGGCCTTTCGCCGCCTGTCGGATGCGGCCTTTTCCACCCCCTTTGCGGCCCATCTGGAGGCGGAGCGGGCCGCATTTCTGGACATGTCCCGGCGGGCAGATTTCGCAGAGGGCGTGAACGCCTTCCTTGGCAAGCGCGGCGCGCAGTTCACCGGCCGGTAGGGAGTTCGGACCATGATCCTGAATGAGGAGCAAACCCTGATCCGTGACGCGGCGCGGGCCTTCGCGCGGGATGTGCTGGCACCCGGTGCCGCGCAACGGGCCGCAGCGGGCGCGATTGAACCCGACGTGCTGGCGCAGATGGGGGCGCTTGGCTTTCTGGGCATGACGGTGCCCGAAGCCCTGGGTGGGGCAGGGGCGGATTATGTCAGCTATGCGCTGGCGCTGATGGAGATCGCTTCGGGTGATGGCGCGGTTTCGACCGTGATGAGCGTGCACAATGCGCCCTTCAATGCCATCCTGCAACACTTCGGCAGCGCCGATCAGCAGACCCGCGTTCTGGCGCCTGCCGCCCGTGGCGCGTTCATCGGCGCCTTTGCCCTGACCGAAAGTCACGCGGGCTCGGATGCCTCTGCCATCCGCACACAGGCGCGCCGGACTCCGGGCGGCTATGCCATCAGCGGTGAGAAATCCTTCATCACCTCGGGGCGGCTGGCGGGGTGGGCCATCCTGTTCGCCCGGATGCAAGGCACCGAGGGCAAGGCGGGCATCACCTGTTTCCTGACGCCCACCGATGCGCCCGGCTACAGTGTCAGCCGCGTTGAAAGCAAGATGGGCCAGTCGGCCTCGGACACGTGCGCCCTGCGTTTCGAGGATCTGGCGATCGGGGAAGAGCTGCGTATCGGCGCCGAAGGGGAGGGCTACCGCATTGCCCTGTCGTCCCTGGAAACCGGGCGCATCGGCATTGCCGCGCAATCCGTGGGGATGGCGCAGGCGGCGCTGGACCTTGCGCTTGGCTATGCCAGGGAACGGAAGTCCTTCGGCAAGCCGCTGATCGAACATCAGGCGGTCGGGTTCCGTCTGGCCGATGCCGCGACGCGGCTTGAGGCCGCCCGCCAGCTGGTGCTGCATGCGGCCGCTTTGAAGGATGCGGGCCAGCCCTGCCTGACCGAGGCGGCGATGGCCAAGCTCTACGCCTCGGAGGCGGCCGAAGCCATCGTATCCGCCGCGATCCAGACCCTGGGCGGATATGGCTATACGACCGACTTTCCGCTGGAACGGATCGCGCGCGATGTCCGCGTCTGTCAGATCTATGAAGGCACGTCGGATATCCAGAAGATGCTGATCCTGCGGGGCCTGACATGAGCGGCGGCGCGCTGGCGGGCCTGCGCATCATCGAGATGGTGGGGATCGGGCCTGCTCCGTTCGCCGCGATGATGCTGGCGGATCACGGGGCCGAGGTCATCCGTGTTCACCCGCTGAACGCGCGCTCTGACATTCCGCTCATGAATACAAAGTTCGATGTTCTGGCCCGGGCACGCCGCTCGCTGGCCATCGACCTGAAGACCGAAGCCGGGGTGGCGACGCTGCTGGATCTGGTGGCCGGGGCCGACGGGATGCTGGAAGGGTTCCGCCCCGGTGTGATGGAGCGTCTTGGCCTTGGCCCCGCGGCCTGTCTGGCCCGAAACCCGCGGCTTGCCTATGGCCGGATGACGGGGTGGGGGCAGGACGGACCCCTTGCCCTGACCGCAGGGCATGACCTGAACTATGTTGCGCTGACGGGCACGCTCCACGCGATGGGTCCGGCCGGATCGCCGCCGCCGGTGCCGCTGAATCTGGTGGGGGATTTCGGCGGCGGCGGGATGCTTCTTGCCTTCGGCATGCTGGCCGCACTCCTTTCCGTACGAAGCAGCGGCCGGGGTCAGGTGGTCGATGCCGCAATGACCGATGGCGCGGCCCTGCTGTCGGCGATGATCTGGGGGTTCCGCGCGGGCGGGGTCTGGTCCGATACGCGCGAGGCCAATCTGCTGGACGGCGGCGCGTGGTTCTATGGCACCTATGTCTGCGCCGATGGCCGCTATATTGCCATCGCCCCGATCGAGCCGAAGTTCAACGCGGCCCTGCTTCAGCGTCTGGGACTTGATCCCGCCGACTGGCCGCAGGATGACAAGGCGCTGTGGCCCCTGCTGCGCGCGCGACTGGCGGCCCATCTGACAACCCGGCCCCGCGATGACTGGGCTGCGCTGTTTGCCGGGACGGACGCCTGTGTCAGCCCGGTTCTGGACTGGGCCGAGGCTCCGGCCGACCCGCATAACGCCGCGCGTGGCACCTTCATTCAGGTGGACGGCGTGACCCAGCCCGGGCCGGCGCCGCGTTTCGACGCGACCCCCGCTCCGATCCCGGCCCCGCCGCCGAAGCCGGGCAGCCATTCTGCGGCGATTCTGGAAAGCTGGGGAATTGAACCTGCCCGGATCGCATTTCTGAAAGAAAACGGAATCATCTGATCGCGGCGATTTGCCACGATCCGGTGATTGAGGCCGCCAGCCGATTTGAAAGACGGGACCGGGATGAATACCCCGGTCCCGCCTTGTATTGTCAGAAGCTGAACTGAACCGAAGCCTGAATCCGGTTGTTCTTCAGCGAACTTCCGTCAAACAGGGATTTGTCGGCAATGATGTATTCAAGGCCCATCATGACATTCGCCGTCGGCTTGTATTTGGCCGTCAGGAACGTGGTTTCGATGCTTTCCGTGCTGGTCCCCAAGGCGCCGGCATAGTTGTCGAACTCATACATCCCGTAGGTGGCGGCCACATCGAACTTGCTGTTGACGGCGTGGCTGATTCCGACCGTGAAGGCCTTGGTATCAATCGCATCGCCACTGGAATCAAGATCGGAGATCCCTGATGCGCCGGGGGTTGCCGTGACGAATCCGCTGTAGGGCATGATTCCCGCGATCCCTTTGCCCGTGGTGAAGTTCGCCTGGATCAGGCCGCCTTCCCAAGGGGCAACGCTGCCGCCGATATTGACGCCCCATGCGTCCGAGGTGCCGCCCGACCATTCCAGCTTGCGCGAGATACCTGCCAGCCTGACGGCGGTTTTTCCGTCGACCCAATGCAACGCCCCGACCAGGGCAACGCGGTCGGCATAGCTGGACTTGTTGTCTTCTTCCACGCTGACGATGCCGGAGAACTTGTCGCTGAATTTGTAGGTGTAGCGGATCTGCGCCGTGCGCCAGCTGGGGTTGCCCGCCGGACCGCCAAAGTCGATCTGCCCGCTGGGCGACCCTTCGACCGGACCGAAGGCGCTCCAGGTCTGACCAACCAGAAGGCCGCCCAGGCTTCCATAGGCATGGCGCAGCCGGAAGGTGCCGCCGCCGCCGCCGTAGAAGTCGCCTTCGATGTTGAAGGAAAGCTTGCCCGCGTCGGTTTCTTTCGAGCCGCGCAGCCCGAGACGGGACTGGTAGGCGTGCAGGCGCGAGTTCTCATCCTCGTTGGTCGTGGGCAGAACGCCCCCGATCCCGCCCGCATTCAGGCCCAGATCATAGGTGTCGTCGATGACCAGCGCCCCGTGTGCATAGCCGTAGATTGACACGTCGAAGCCCAGAAACGTCTTCACGGCTGCGGCATCCGGCGCCGCCGCAAGCTTTGCCTCAAGCGCGCTCACGCGTTTTTCCAACTCCCCCTTGGTTTCGGCCGAAGCCGGGCCCGCGAACGTCGCTGCCAGCACCAGCAGTCCCGGGACCGAGAGTGCCGCTTTCAGATTTTTCATGCATTTCTCCCAATTGGCATGCAGGCATGAGCCCGGGTTGAGCGCAATTCTCTCAGGTCCCGGTCCTGCCTGTTGTTCTGAAGTTCGGATTGTGTCCGAATAGCCGCGCCCTGCCAAAACGACGTTGATCCGGCCGGACACTGCTAGGGTCAGGACCCATTAATCGGCTTGAGGCTGGCCGGCCTGCGTGATTCAAGCTCCCAAACCGACGGGGGTGATGATGAGCAACCTTTACTGGCTGACTGACGAGCAGATGGAGCGGTTGAGACCGTTCTTTCCGAAGAGCCATGGCAAGCCACGTGTCGATGATCGGCGCGTGTTGAGCGGCATAATATTCATCAATCGCAATGGTTTGCGTTGGTGCGATGCCCCGCGTGAGTATGGGCCGCCGAAGACGCTCTACAACCGTTGGAAGCGGTGGGGTGACATGGGGGTCTTCGCGAGGATGATGGAGGGACTGGCCTCCGAGGGCACCGACCAGAAGATCATCATGATCGACGCGACCTACCTGAAGGCGCACCGCACGGCTTCGAGCCTGCGGGCAAAAAAGGGGGGCCCGACGACCAGCGCGGGCGCCTGATCGGGCGCACAAAGGGCGGGTTGAACACCAAGTTGCATGCCGTCACAGACGCCAAGGGGCGACCCCTGAAGTTCTTCATGACCGCAGGTCAGATCAGTGACTATACCGGAGCCGCCGCCCTGCTGGGCAGTCTGCCTGCTGCAGAGTGGATGATCGCGGACCGGGGTTATGACGCCGACTGGTTCCGAGATGCGTTGAAAGACAAAGGGATACGCCCCTGCATTCCCGGCCGGAAGTCACGCGGAAAAGCTGTCCGCTACGACAAGCGCCGCTATCGCCGACGCAATCGCATAGAGATCATGTTCGGTCGCCTGAAAGACTGGCGCAGGGTCGCAACCCGTTATGACAGATCCGCCAAAACCTTCCTATCCGCTGTCGCCCTCGCCGCCACCGTCATGTTCTGGCTTTGAGGTTCAATGAGATGCCGTAACGGGGCCTGCGTCGCGACCCGCCCGTTACCGTTGCAAAGTCGAGGGTAAGCTGGCGCCATTCCCGTATTGGATCCAAAGGGAGGACTGCGGGATGAGACTGTTTGTCGGACTGGACGTGTCGCTGGAGAAGACCGCGATCTGCGTGATCAGCGAGCATGGGAAGATCGTGAGGGAGGCGCAGGCGGCCAGCGAGCCTAATGCTGAACACAAAGCATTGGAGGAAGAGCAGCATCAGCTTATGGCCAGGTCGCTTGCAGTTTTCCCCGCCTCCAACGCTTCCACAAACCACTGCGGTTTGCGACCGCGACCGGACCAGGTGAGTGCCGGGTTCTCAGGGTGCCGGTATTTCGGCGCGGCAGGCGCTCGGGAGGTTTTCGTCTCGGTGCCGACGAGTTCGGCCAGGGAGTAACCCAGATCCCGGGCGAGAGCTTCCACCTTGGCGCGGGCTTCCGACTTCTGTCGATCCTCGAAAGTGGCAATCGCTTTGGCGACGTCCTTCTGCATTTTCTTCAGCTCGCCGAGCGACAGTGCCTCGAGATCGTGGTCAGCCATTGGTGCGGTCCGTGTCCTGAATGTCGCGGTATCAATAGCCTGTCGCGGCAGCGTGCCGCAACTCCCGGAAGGCTGGGGCAGGGGTGGCGGGCTGTTGTTTGTCGTCGCCGCCAGGGAGGTGCTGAACTGGGGGTCAGGCTGTCCCGATTGGCCGGGTGACAGGTTCTGACATGGGCTCCCCGCGCATCGCTGTCTCCTGGGCCATCCCTTCGACTGACAATCCCCTAATCCCGTTCGGCCTCTCGCGCACAACCCCGCGTCAGTCCGGGCCGTGTTGCCCCTTTGGGGCTGCCCGCTCCACCCCGGTCCTCTGGGGGTTTCCGGCGTCCGTTCCGTCCACCGTGCACGCGTCACCCGACGGGCTTTTTCCGGGTCTTGTCGAAGGGACGGTCCCGAAGACAGGACACAGAAGGAAGCTTACCATGCAGAACATCGTCATCCTCGCCGGCAACATCGGTCAGACCCCCGAAGTCCGCACCACCCAGGGCGGCACCAAGATCACCAACTTCAGCCTCGCCACCTCCCGCCCCCGCCTCTCGGAAGGTCGCGTCCTGCGCGACGAGAACGGCTACCGGGTCATGGACACGGAATGGCACCGCATCACCTGTTTCAACGGTCTCGGCAAGACGGTCGCGGAGCATTGCGAAAAGGGCATGAAGGTCCTCGTCCACGGCCGCATCCACTACACCAAGTGGATCGACAGCATGGGGAACGACCGCTACGGCTGCGAGATCATCGCCGAGAAGGTCGACTTCCTGAGCCGCCCGAAGTCGGCCGAAAACGAGAACCCCGAGTTGGTCGACCGCGACGACGAGATCCCGTTCTGAAAAGAACAGGGTCTCCCCCTCGGGCCCGGCGGGGAACCCGCCGGGTTCTCGTACCCTCGGCATCAACGGGGTTGGCTAAATTGTCTTTTGGCAACCTTGAATTGCCGAAACTTGCTCACCAAATAGTGACTGCCCGCGAGAAATGGCTCACGGGTTTGGCCGTTGAACTTGTCAACCTCTTTATGGTGACCTGGCAGCACGATGCCGAACAGCATCTCTGCGACCAGAGCCAGACGGAATGAGACACTGAGCATAGCTCGGACCTCCACGGTTACATTATACCACCTCGCGTTTTGAGACCCGTGTCTGCGAGGCGTTCGGAAGTGAGACGCTGAACGTATGCGCTGACAGAAGGTGGCGTGCGTTCGGGGGACGCCCGGCCTAAAAACCGGAGCCCAGGGTCAGGGCCAGTCCTCCGAACTCTGCGATAAGGAGGCTGAATGCGGCTCGATTGGTTTAAGTCCAGAGGCTACCGCCATTTCGATCTGCCCGTTGGCGAGAAGTTCGCTAGGAAGGTAATGGACCCGAACTTCGTGATTCAGCACTCGTTTGTCCCGCTGCTTCACTACACGAAGTCAGAGAAACGCTACAAGAAATGCCCGATGACCGGGAAACGGACGATCACCTCGAAGGACCGCCCGATCAAGTATGCGTCGCACCGAGACGCCTGCATACTTTCGTTCTACGCCAGCGAAATAAACAAATTGCTGGATGCCCATTATGACGCCGCAGGTCTGTCCGATAGCGTTCTGGCCTATCGTGCCCTCGGTCGCGGCAACTACGATTTCTCGGCGGAAGTGCTTGCGTTTGCCAAGACCCATGCTCCCGTCACAATCTTGGCGTTCGACGTCAGCAGCTTCTTCGACAATCTTGACCACACGCTCCTGAAGCGCCGCGTGAAGGCAGTGCTGGGCGTAACGTCACTGCCCGAACACTGGATGCGCGTATTTCGGGCGATCACCGCCTTCCACTACGTCGATATGGAAGAACTCAAGGCGAACGCCACGTTCTCCTCCCGGCTCAAGGGGAATGGCCGGGACCGGATCGCCAGCGTCGAAGAACTCAAGGCAAATGGCATCAAGTTCCACCCGAACCCCGAACTGGCAAAGGGGCATCGGCGAGGCATCCCTCAGGGCACCCCCATCAGCGCAGCAGCGTCGAACCTATACATGATTGACTTCGACAAGGCTGCACGCGCTTTCTGCGACAGCATCGGTGCGCTGTATCGCCGCTATTCGGACGACATCTTGGTGATCTGCGACCCTGCTCACGCCGCAGCAGCCGAAGCAGAGATCATGGATCTCATCAAGGCAGAGAAGCTGGATATCTCTCCGCACAAGACCGAAAGGACCGAGTTTACGGGCACGGGCGCCGTGGCGGGGAAAGCGGCACAGTACCTTGGCTTCGCGCTCCACGAGGCGGGGCCTGCAATTCGCGAAAGCTCCCTCGCTCGCCAGTGGCGCAAGATGAAAAGAGCTATGCGTCGGACCCGCAAGATCGCCGAGCGAAATATTGCATCTGGAAAGTCGACTAAGGCACACACCAAGCGCCTGTATCGCCGGTTCGCTCACCTGAAGGTGCGTGACGACGAAGGTGTTCGGATCGTGCGAAATTTTTCTTCCTATGGACGGCGCAGCGCCTCCGCATTCGGTGGTGACGAAAAGATCACTCAGCAGATCAAGCGGTTTGAACGCGCCGCGCTCCGTGAGATCCAGGAACTTAAGAAGATCAAGTAGACTTGCTCTTCCTCTTATTGGACCAGATTGCGTTTTACTGATCGTGCATTCACATCGTCGCGGAAGTTAACTCGTCGGCGCAGGGCTTTGAGAGTAAGAGGAGTGCCGGTTTTCCGGTGACGGGTTGAGGGCTGGGAGAGTGGCTCCCGGCGCCCGTCGCGGGAGATAGCCGATGGGCGTTGTGGAAGTTCTGGATCCGGTCGCACCGGCGCGGGTGGGTGGCTGGAAGGTTGATGTGAGCCGGGGTGAGCGGAACGGGCGGGTGTCGTCCGAGTGGTTTAACCGGCCCGACGATGAGCGGTATCTGTCGCTCGACGATCTCTGGGCATCGGTGAAGGGCCGCTCTGAGCGCAGCCGCAGCCGCGTGGTGCAGACGGCGGATATCCGCGTCGAAGCGGCGCGCGACAACCCCGAGCGCTTGCACCTGATGCTGCCGAAAGCGCATGAGCCGGTCGCGCCCACGCACTGGGCTTTCGGCCAGCTTGCCAGCATCGTCGGCGCACCGGCCTCCTACCTGCGGCAGCTGCCCGCGCCGCTGGCAGGGATCAACCTGCAATACGGCCTGACCAACCACCGCGCCGAGCAGGTGAAGACCT
>CAZLIC010000083.1:0-18728 GCA_964559535.1 uncultured Rhodobacterales bacterium | reverse complement strand
CACCTGCACGATCCGCCCGCCCTCCATCAGCGCGATGCGGTTGCCGATCTTGAAGGCCTCGTCCAGATCGTGGCTGACGAAGACGATGGTGCGCTTCAGTTTCGACTGAAGGTCCAGCAACTCGTCCTGCAGCCGCGACCGGATCAGCGGGTCCAGCGCCGAAAAGGGTTCGTCCATCAGAAGGATCGGTGCGTTCGTTACAAACGCCCGCGCCAGACCCACGCGCTGCTGCATGCCCCCCGACAATTCGCCCACCTTGCGGTCGGCCCATTGCGACAGGTTCACCAGTTTCAGCTGGTCATCCACCGGCTGGCGGCGGCTTTCGGGGGTGATGCCCGCCAGTTCCAGCCCCAGCCCGACATTCTCGCGCACCGTCCTCCAGGGCAGCAGGCCGAACTGCTGGAACACCATGGCAATGGTCTTGCGCCGCACGCGCAGCAGGTCTTCGGGCGAGCAGTTCGCAACATCGGTCACGAAATCGCCGTCGCGCACGATCACCCTGCCGCGGCAGACCTTGTTCAGCCCGTTCACGGCGCGCAGCAAAGTGGACTTGCCCGAGCCCGACAGGCCCATCAGCACCAGGATTTCCCCGGTGCCCACGGTCAGCGAGCAGTCGTGCACGCCCAGCACCTGCCCGGTGGCCTGCTGGATTTCGGTGCGGCTCTGCCCCTTGTCCATCAGCGGCAGGGCGCGGTCGGGGTGGTCGCCGAAGACGATGTTCACCCGGTCGAAGGTGACGGCGGCCTCGGATTGCTGATCGGCACTCATTTGCGCTGCACCCTCAGCATGCGGTCCAGAAGGATGGCCACGACGACGATGACGAAGCCGGATTCGAATCCCAGCGCCGTGTTCACCGAGTTCAGCGCGCGGATCACCGGCACGCCCAGCCCGTCGGCGCCCACCAGCGCGGCAATCACCACCATCGACAGCGACAGCATGATGGTCTGGTTCAGGCCCGCCATGATCTGCGGCAGGGCCCAGGGCAGTTCCACCTTCCACAGCCGTTGCTTGGGCGTGGCACCAAAGGCGGTGGCTGCTTCCAGCAGGGCGGGCGGTGCGGTGGAGATGCCGAGGTGGGTCAGGCGGATGGGTGCGGGCAGCACGAAGATGACGGTGGCGATCAGGCCGGGCACCATGCCCAGGCCGAAGAACACGATGGCCGGGATCAGGTACACGAAGGTGGGCAGCGTCTGCATCAGGTCCAGCACCGGCACCATCGCGGCATAGGCGCGCGGGCGGTGCGCCGCCCATATGCCGATCGGTACACCCAGCCCCATGCACACCACGCAGGCCGACAGGATGAGCGTCAGGCTCTCCATCGTCTCGTCCCAGTAGCCCTGGTTGAGGATGAACAGAAACCCCAGCGCAACGCCCAGGCACAGGCGCCAGGACCGCTGCAGGTACCATGTCAGTGCCACGAAAATGGCGATGGTGACGAACGCCGGGGGGGCCATCAGCACCCACATCAGCGCGTCGATCATGCCTTCCAGCACCGCCGACACGGCATCGAAGAACCCGCCCGCATTGGCGTTCAGCCAGTCGAAGGCGGCCTTTGCCGCTTTGCCCACCGGGATTTTCGGGATGTCAGGCCATTCCATGCGGCGTCCCCGTCAGGCAATGGGCCGGGCGGCAACGTGCCGCCCGGCCGGGGTCGGTTACTGCAGCGCCGCCGTCACGGCCGCCATGGCGTCGCCGCCGTCCTTGGTGGTCACGCCGTCCAGCCAGCCCTTCCAGGCATCGGGGTTGGCCTTCAGCCAGGCCTGCGCGGCCTCACGCGGGTCGGTGCCGTCGTTCAGGATGGCGCCCATGATCTCGTTTTCCATGGCCAGCGTGAAGGACAGGTTGGCCAGCAGTTTGCCGGTGTTCGGGCATTCCGCGACATATCCCTTGCGGGTGTTGGTATCGACCACCGCGCCACCCAGGTTCGGCCCGAAATAGTCGTCGCCGCCGGTCAGGTAGGTCATCTTGAAGTTGGCGTTCATCGGGTGGGGTTCCCAGCCCAGGAAGATGATCGGCTGGCCGTCGCCGGTGGCCTTGGCCACCTCGGCCAGCATCCCCTGTTCCGAGGACTCGACGATCTCGAACCCGTCCAGCCCGAACGGACCGTTCTCGATCATGTCCAGAATCAGGCGGTTGCCGTCGTTGCCCGGTTCAATCCCGTAGATCTGGCCGTCCAGCGCGTCCTTGTGCGCGGCGATGTCTTTGAAATCGGCGATCCCCAGCGCCGCGCCCGCCTCGTTCGTGGCCAGCGTGTACTTTGCGCCCTCCAGGTTGGTGCGCACCGTCTCGACCGTCCCTGCCTCGCGGTAGGGGGCAATGTCGGCCTCCATCGTGGGCATCCAGTTGCCCAGGAACACGTCGATGTCGCCTTCGGCCAGGCCGGTATAGGTGACGGGCACCGACAGCACCTTGGTGTCGGTCACATACCCCAGCGCCTCCAGCACCAAGGTGGTGGCGGCGGTGGTGGCGGTGATGTCGGTCCAGCCGACGTCGCTGAACGTGATCTTGTCGCAGCTTTGCGCCAGCGCCGGTGCGGCAATCGTGGTCATGGCGACCGTCAGAAGGGCGGAACGGAGGGTCATCTCAGGGCTCCCTGTTTTTGTTGATTGACGAGTCAATTAACGGCACGCTACCCCTGCATGGCAAGACCCTTTTTTCCCCAGAGGTGCCGCCGATGCCCAAGGTCGGGATGGAGCCTATCCGCAAAGCCGCGCTCGTCAAAGCCACGATCGTCGAGGTCGGGCGGGCCGGGTCGCTGGACGTGACAGTGGGGCAGATCGCACGGCGGGCTGGCATGTCCACCGCCCTGGCGCACCACTATTTCGGGTCGAAAGAGGCAATGTTCCTGGCCGCCATGCGCCACATCCTCACGCTCTACGGTGCCGAGGTGCGCGGCGCGCTGACGCTGGCGAAAGGTCCGCAGGACCGCATCGAGGCCGTGCTGCGCGCCAGCTTCAGCCCCGGCAACTTCCGGCGCGAGGCGGTGGGGGCCTGGCTGAACTTCTGGGTGCTGGCGCAGACCGTGCCCGAGGCGCGGCGCCTTCTGGCGGTGTACCAGCGGCGGCTGCGCTCGAACCTCTTGCACGGTCTGCGGCCCCTGGTGGGTGCAAGGGCCGGGGAACTGGCCGACGGGCTCGGGGCGCTGATCGACGGGGTCTATCTGCGCGAGGTGCTGAAGGACGGCCCGCCCGACGGCGCGGCGGCAGTGGACACCACGCTGGGCTACCTGCGCGCGCATCTGGTCGGGGAACGCTGATGCACATTCCCACGCTGGCCGAACTGGAAGCTGCCTACGCCGTCACCCGCACCGCCACCCAGCGCACGCCCTTGTTGCGGTCCGAGGCGCTGGCGCGCGAATGCGGCGCGGCCGAGGTCTGGGTCAAGGCCGAAAGCCTGCAATGGACCGGCAGCTTCAAGCTGCGCGGCGCCTACTGGCGGCTGACGCAACTGTCGGCGGGGGAACGCGCGCGCGGCGTGGTGGCGTTTTCCTCGGGCAACTTCGCGCAGGGGCTGGCGGCGGCGGGCCGCGCGCAGGGCGTGCCGGTGACCATCGTGATGCCCTTCGACGCCCCGGCGCCCAAGCGAGAGGCGACCGAGGGCTACGGCGCCCGCGTGGTGCTGTCGCACCACGGTGACCGCCCGCGCGAAGAGGTGGCGGCGGCGCTGGCCCGTCAGATCGCCGCCGGCGAAAACCTAACCCTCCTGCACCCCTTCGACGACCGCGCCGTGGTGGTGGGGCAGGCCGGGGCGGGGCTCGAGGCGCTGGAGCAGCTGGGCGACCGCCCGGTGGATGTGCTGGCCTGCTGCGTGGGCGGCGGCGGGTTGCTGGGCGGGGTGTCGCTGGCCTTCCACTATCGCAGCCCGGCCACCGAGCTGTGGGCGGTCGAGCCCGAGGGCTATGACGGTATGGGCGTTTCCCTGTCGGCGGGCGAGATCACCCGCGTCGCCAGCGGCCGGGTGACGATCTGCGACGCGCTGCAGGCCACCCAACCCGGTGCCGCGCCCTTTGCCGCCGCGCAGGCGGCAGGCGTGCGCGGGCTGTCGGTGCCCGACGCCCCGGTGCGCCACGCCCTGCGTTTCGCCTTCGAACGGCTGAAGCTGGTGCTGGAACCCTCGGGCGCGGTGGCGCTGGCCGCCCTGCTGGACGGGCGGCTGCCGGTCGCGGGGCGGCGGGTGCTGGTCTATGCCACCGGCGGCAACGTCAGCGTCGAGGCGTTTTCCCGCTATCTGGCCGAGGAGGCATCGTGACGTCCGACTATGTGATCGTGGGCGCGGGCAGCGCCGGCTGTGCCATGGCCTTCCGGCTGGCCGAGGCCGGGCGTTCGGTGACGGTGATCGAACATGGCGGCACCGATGCCGGGCCGTTCATCCAGATGCCCGCGGCGCTGTCCTATCCGATGAACATGGCGCTGTACGACTGGGGCCTGAAGTCGGAACCCGAGCCGCATCTGGGCAACCGCGTGCTGGTCACGCCGCGCGGCAAGGTGATCGGCGGATCATCCTCGATCAACGGCATGGTCTATGTGCGCGGCCACGCGCGCGATTTCGACCACTGGGCCGAAACCGGCGCCACCGGCTGGGGCTTCGCCGATGTGCTGCCCTACTTCAAGCGGATGGAAAACTGGCACGGCGCCGCCGATGGCGGCGACCCCGACTGGCGCGGCGCGGACGGCCCTTTGCACATTACCCGCGGCCCGCGCGACAACCCGCTGTTCCAGGCCTTCATCGACGCCGGCCGCGCCGCGGGCTATCCGGTGACCATGGACTACAACGGCCGCCAGCAAGAGGGGTTCGGCCCGATGGAGGCGACCATCTGGCAGGGCACAAGGTGGTCGGCGGCCAATGCCTATCTGCGGCCCGCGCAGAAGACGGGCCGAGTGCAGGTGATCCGCGCACTGGCGCGGCGGGTGGTCATTCAGGGCGGGCGGGCCACGGGCGTGGAGGTGCGCCAGTCCGGCCGCATCACGGTCATCCCCGCCGGGCGCGAGGTGATCCTGGCCGCCTCGTCGCTGAACTCGCCCAAGCTTCTGATGCTGTCGGGCATCGGCCCTGCGGCGCACCTTTCCGCGCATGGCATCCCCGTGGTGGCGGATCGGCCGGGGGTGGGGGCAAACCTGCAGGACCATCTGGAAATCTACGTCCAGTATGCCGCGAAACAGCCCATAACCCTTTACAAATACTGGAACCTTGTGGGCAAGGGCGTGCTGGGCGCGCAATGGCTGCTGACGCGCAAGGGGCTGGCCGCGTCGAACCAGTTCGAATCCTGCGGCTTCATCCGCTCGGCCGCGGGGGTGGACTATCCCGACATCCAGTTCCATTTCCTGCCCATTGCCGTGCGCTATGACGGCCGCGCGGCAGCGGCTGGCCACGGGTTTCAGGCGCATGTCGGCCCCATGCGGTCCAAATCGCGCGGCAGCGTCACCCTGCGCTCGGCCGACCCAGAAGCGCCGCCGGTGATCCGCTTCAACTACATGTCGCACCCGGATGACTGGGTGGAATTCCGCCGTGCCGTGAGGCTGACGCGCGAAATCTTCGGGCAGGCCCCGATGGCGCCGCATGTGAAGCACGAAATTCAGCCGGGCGCCGCGGTGCAGACCGATGCCCAGATCGACGCCTTCATCCGCGACCATGCCGAAAGCGCCTATCACCCCTGCGGCACGGCGCGCATGGGGCGGCGGGATGACCCTGCGGCGGTGGTAGACCCGGAATGCCGGGTGATCGGGGTGCAGGGGCTGCGGCTGGCCGACAGTTCGGTGTTCCCGCGGGTGACGAACGGCAACCTCAACGGGCCGTCCATCATGGTGGGCGAAAAGGCGGCTGACCACATCCTGGGCCGCCAGCCGCTGCCGCCTTCCAACCTGGAACCCTGGATCAACCCCGACTGGGCTATGGCACAGCGTTAACTATTCTCCCGGCACGTTAACCTCTTGTTAACTTTTTCCTTGCCCGGACCGGGTCGGCCACGGGATGATGCGGGATGCGCCGCATTGTTCTCGTCCTCTGTGCCAGTGCCTTGGCATTCGCCGTTGCCGCAACCCCGCGCAGCGATGGGTGGCTTGTGGGGCTGCCGCGCGTGGTAGACGGCGACACGCTGGCCTTCGGGTCTGTGCACGTGCGCCTGTTCGGCATCGATTCTCCCGAACCGGGCCAGACCTGCGACCGCAACGGGCAGGCCTGGGATTGCGGCGCCTTCGCCTCGCGCGTCATGGCCGACCTGATTGGCACCTCTGACGTGGCCTGTGATGCCCCCAGCGACAGCGACCGCCACAATCGGCCGGTGGCCGTTTGCCGCGTGGCGGGGACCGATCTTGGGGCGGCGATGGTGGCAGCCGGGGCAGCCTTTGCCTATCGGCGCTACAGCCTGAACTATGTGGCGCAGGAAGCGGCCGCGCGGGCGGAAGGATTGGGGATCTGGGCGGGGCGTGTGGTGCAGCCCGAGGCGCACCGCCATGCCGACCTGTCGCCGCGGCCCGACCACGGGTGCCAGATCAAGGGCAACATCAGCAACGGCAGACGGATCTACCACATGCCCGGCGACCGATACTATGACGACGCCCACGTCAGCCAGCCGGGCGAAGGCTGGTTCTGCACGGCGGACGAGGCAGAAGCAGCCGGGTTTCGGCGCAGCAAGGTGTGACGCTCAGACCGTTTTCTCGACCTTGTGCTTCAGCTCGTTGAACAGGCCCAGCACCAGCGGCGCCAGGCGGCCGGCGCGCTCGGCCAGCATCCGTTGTGCCAGCCCGCTGGCTGTGACCGCGCCCACCCATGACAGCTGCGTGTGCTGCCCGGTCTGGTCCATCCGCAGCATCAGCTCTGACGTCACGGTGCCGGCAATGCGGTTTCCGGCGCGGAACGACAGCGCCGCGCGCCCATCGGGTTGCGCCACCAACTCGATCTCGGGCTCGACCGACAGCGACAGCGGACCGATCTTGCGGGTGACGGTGGCCTTGAACTGGCCCGGTCCGGTCTGCCGCACGCCGGTGCAGGACGGCAGGATGGCCTGCAGCACCGCAGGGTCGTTCAGCGCCGCGCGCACGGTGTCGGCGGGCCGCGTGATCGTCAGTTGACCTTCTACCTGCATCAGCCTCTCCACCACACCCATCGCGTCTGCTGCACTGCCGTTACAAACGGCCCCCGTCAAGAACCCATCGCTCAGGGCGCAATCTGATAGGGCAGGATGCCCCGCCTGTCATGATCGACTTTCAGCCGCCGTTCCAGCGGCGGAACCGACCGCTGGTGGCAGTCAGTCCGGTCGCAGATGCGGCAGGATATCCCGATGGGCTCGCAGGCGCCGCGCAGGTCCATCCCGTCGGCATAGACCAGCCGGTCGGCATGGGCGATCTCGCAGCCAAGACCGATGGCATAGCGGCGCAGCGGCGCGCCCCAGTGCCCCCCGGCCTTCGACACATCGCGCGCCAGGCAGAAGTAGCGCACCCCGTCGGGCGTCTGCGCCAGTTGTCGCAGGAACCGCCCCGGCTGTTCGAACGCCTGGTGCACGTTCCACAGCGGGCAGGCGCCGCCATAGCGGGCGAACTGCAGCCGGGTGGCGGAATGCCGCTTGGTAATGGTGCCCGCCTGATCCACCCGCACAAAGAAGAACGGCACGCCCTTGGCCCCCGGCCTCTGCAGCGTGGCCAGCCGGTGCGCCACCTGCTCGATACTGGCGTCAAACAGGTCGGCCAGCCGTTCCAGATCGTGCCGCGTTTCCATCGCCGCATCGAGGAAGATGCGATAGGGCATCATCGCCGCCCCGGCAAAGTAGTTGGCGAGGCCAATCTTGGCGATGCCCCGCGCCTCGGGCGTGGCGAACTGCGCCAGGTCCAGCGTGGCCTCGAACAGGTCGTCCTGTGTCAGAAGCGCCACCTGGTGCAGCAACTGGAACCGCTGCGTCGGCCCCGCGGCGCGGGCCGAAAGTACCAGCCGCCGCGCCGCCGGATCAAACACCCGCAGCGGCCCGTGGTCGGCGAAGGCCAGCGAAACGCCCACGCGCTCCAGTGTCGCGGTGGCGGTGGCCACCGGGTCTTTCCGCACCCCGCTCTCGGTGGCCCAGTGCTCGGCGGCGTGGTCGATGGCATCCAGATAATTGTCGCAGTAGTGGAAGAAATCGCGCACCTCGTCCCATGGGCTGGGGCGCAGGGCGGCATCCTCGCGCCCCAGCGCCTCGTCCAGCGAGGCGAGGCGTTCGTGCGTCTGCCGGTAGGCGCGGTGCAGGTGCAGGATGGCGCGCGCCAGCGCCGGGGCATTGGTGGCCGTCAGCCGCAGGTCGGCCGCGGCGGGCATCGGCGTCAGCCCGGCGAATACCTCATCCGCCAGCACCTCGCGCAGGTCGCTGACCACGCGGTCGGCATCGTTGGACGCCAGCCCCGCCAGGTCCATGCCGAACTCCTGTGCCAGCGCCAAAACCACGGCGCCTGACAAGGGCCGGTGGTTTTGTTCCATCTGGTTCAGGTAGGGCGCGCTGACCCCCAGCCGTTCGGCGAACACCTGCTGTGACAGGCCCAGCCGCCCGCGCAGCGCCTTCAGCTTCAGCCCGGCATAGAGTTTCTGTACCATCCCAGCCCCCCGTTCTGTGGCAGGGTGGTTGGGCTGCGGTGTGGCGTCAAGCCGCGCCCACGGCCCGTGCCCGTGCCTGCACCCACAGGATGCAGGGGATCGCGGCCGCCGAGGACACCAGCATCACCAGAACCAGCGGCAGCCCGCCGCCACCCAGATGCAGCACCCAGCCGGTGAAGGCCGACAGCACCGCGCCCAGCCCGATGATGAACGCGCCGCCCAGCCCGGAGGCCGACCCGGCCAGCTGCGGCCGCACCGACAGCATGCCGGCATTGGCCGACGGCAGCAGCAACCCGTTGCCCAGCCCCACGGTGACCATGAGGCCAAAGAACACCTCGGGCCCCGCCAGCCCTGCCACCGTCAGCACCGTCAGCAGCGCCATCCCCGCCGTGGTGGACAGCGCGCCCGCCATCATCATGCGGTGGATGCCGAAGCGCACCGAATAGCGGCCCGACAGGCCGTTGCCGACAAGGTAGCCGATGGCCGGCGCGCCGAAATAGATGCCAAGCTGGCTTGGGTCCAGCCCGTAGACTTCGGTGCCGACCCATGGCGCGCCGCCCAGGTAGGCAAAGAACGATCCCGAGGCCAGGCCCGCCGCCAGGCAGAACCCCCAGAACCGGCGCGAGGTCAGCAGCGCGGGGTAGTCCTTCGCCTGCGCCAGAAAGCTGGCCGGTCGGGTCTGCGCGGTCTCGCCCTGATCCGCCCAGACCAGCACCCCCAGCGCCACGCCACTGGCCAGCAGGATGACGAAGGACGCCTGCCAGCCGAACGCTTCGTCCAGCGCGCCGCCCAGAATGGGCCCCAGCATCGGCACGATCGACATGCCCATCGTCACCCAGCCAATCAGGCTGGCCGCCTGCTCCATGCCCACCATGTCGCGCACCACGGCGCGCGACAGCGCAAATCCGATGGCAATCACGGCTTGCGCCATGCGGCAGGCCAGAAAGATGCCATAGGTCGGCGCCAGCAGGCAGCCCACGGTCGCCAGGCAGAACACGATGATGGCCCCGATCATCACCGGGCGGCGCCCGTATCGGTCGCTGATGGGGCCGATGAAGATCTGCAGGACCGCGGTCATCACCAGATACAGCGACACCGTCAGCTGCGCCAAGCCGTAGTCCACGCCAAACCACCGGGCCATCGACGGCAGCGAGGGCAGGAAGATGTTCAGCGACAGCGCCGCCACGCCGGTGGTCAGCACCAGCGTCGCAATATGGGGCGGGGTGCTGCGGTCAAGAAAACGTGCGGGGGGCATGGTGACGCCCAGCTAGGCCGGTCGGGCGGCGAAGTCCAGCGGTCAGCCGAAGTGACGCTGCGCCGCAGCAGCCAGGGCAGGGCGCGCGTCGCCCGCATCCTTCAGCCGCTGGATGGCCGGGCAGGCGGCGCGCAGCCAGTTGGCATCGGCCCACCAGCACAGCATCCACAGATAGATGTCCACCATCTGCAGCCGTTCGCCCAGCAGGAACGGTCCCTCGCCGATTTCCGCATCCAGCAACTCCAGATGCCGGCGCACATAGGCGGTCGCCGCCCGGTTTACCGCAGGCGCCAGGACGGGGTCGTCGACATAACGGTCCGAGTAGAACTCCCTCAGCATGCCCTCATAGACATTCGCGTGCAGGAAGGCCGCCCAGCGGTCGTGCCGCGCGCGGTCCGGCGTGCCGGGCGCGGGGATCAGTCCGGCGGTGGGGTGGCGGTCGGCAAGATAGCTCAGGATCACCGGGCCTTCGGTGATGACAAGCCCGTCCGGGCCAACCAGCGCGGGCACCTGGCGCCGCGGGTTGACCGCAGCGAAGGCCACGGCCGAGGGGTGTTCGGGGTCGCCGCTCACCTCGATGACGGTGTAGGGCAACCCCGCCTCGTCCAGCGCCGCCTCGATGGCCATCGAGCCGGTGGCAGCGCGGCCGTAAAGTGTCCACATCAAGCAGTTCTCCCCTGGAAGATGAACCATGCGCCTGCGGCGATCAGGGCAAAGCCGATGGCGTGGTTCCATGTGAGCGGTTCCTTGAGGAACCAAACCGAAAAGACGGCAAAGACGGTCAGGGTGATGACCTCCTGGATCGTCTTGAGTTCTGCCGCCGAGAAATGCCCGTGCCCGATGCGGTTCGCAGGCACCTGCAGGACGTACTCGAAAAAGGCGATGCCCCAGGAAACAAGGATCACCGTGATCAGGGGCGCCGACTTGTAGTTGAGATGGCCGTACCAGGCGAAGGTCATGAAGACGTTCGACAGCACTAGCAGGCCGATGGTGATGACAGGGACGGGAAGCGACATGGACGGTCCGGCGACGATTCGGGTCGGTGTGCCACAGACTGGCGCAACTGTCGCCTCGATTTGCAGATTTGCAATTTGCAGAATCTGACTTGCAAAGAATTTGCAAATTTGCCGCTTCGCGCTTTGCCGCGCTGCCGCATGCCGCTAGGTTGCGCAGCCAGGGACCGCGGCCCGCGGTATGGGGGAGCATGCCATGAAGGACATCCTGGAGCAGCTTGAGGCGCGGCGAACTGTGGCGCGGGCCGGAGGCGGGGCCGGCCGCGTTGCGGCGCAGCACGCCAAGGGCAAGCTGACGGCGCGCGAGCGGATCGAGCTTCTGCTGGACGAAGGCAGCTTCGAGGAGTTCGACATGTTCGTGCAGCACCGCTGCACCGATTTCGGCATGGAAAAGACGCGGGTTCCAGGCGACGGCGTGGTCACCGGCTGGGGCACCATCAACGGCCGGCAGGTCTATGTGTTCAGCCAGGACTTCACCGTTCTGGGCGGGTCGGTGTCGGAAACGCATGCGGCGAAGATCTGCAAGATCATGGACATGGCGATCCAGAACGGCGCGCCCGTGATCGGCATCAACGACAGCGGCGGGGCGCGCATCCAGGAAGGCGTGGCCTCGCTGGCGGCCTATGGCGAGGTGTTCCAGCGCAATGTGATGGCCAGCGGCGTGGTGCCGCAGATTTCGCTGATCATGGGGCCCTGCGCGGGTGGCGCGGTGTATTCCCCGGCGATGACCGACTTCATCTTCATGGTGAAGGACACGAGCTACATGTTCGTGACCGGCCCCGACGTGGTGAAAACCGTGACGAACGAGGTGGTCACGGCCGAGGAACTGGGTGGTGCCGGAACCCACACCAAGAAGTCGTCGGTGGCCGACGGCGCCTATGAAAACGACGTCGAGGCGCTGGCGGAAACCCGGCGTCTGTTCGACTTTCTGCCGCTGAACAACCTGCAGAAGGCGCCGGTGCGGCCGTTTTTCGATGACCCGGCGCGCGTGGAAGACAGCCTGGACACGCTGGTGCCCGCCAACCCCAACACCCCCTATGACATGAAGGAACTGATCCTGAAGGTTGCCGACGAGGGCGATTTCTTCGAGATCCAGAAGGATTTCGCGGCCAACATCATTACCGGCTTCATCCGGCTTGAAGGCCAGTCGGTGGGGGTGGTGGCGAACCAGCCGATGGTGCTGGCGGGCTGCCTGGACATTGACGCCAGCCGCAAGGCCGCGCGGTTCGTGCGGTTCTGCGATGCGTTCGAAATTCCGATCCTGACCTTTGTGGACGTGCCGGGCTTCCTGCCGGGCACGGGGCAGGAATATGCCGGGGTCATCAAGCACGGCGCCAAGCTCTTGTACGCCTATGCCGAGGCGACGGTGCCCAAGGTCACGGTGCTGACCCGCAAGACCTATGGCGGGGCCTATGTGGTGATGTCGTCCAAGCACCTGCGCGGCGACATCAACTATGCCTGGCCGACGGCCGAGGTGGCGGTGATGGGGGCGAAGGGGGCGGTCGAGATCCTGTACCGCAGCGAGCTGGGCGACCCCGAGAAGGTCGCGGTGCGGGTGAAGGACTATGAGGACCGCTTCGCAAACCCCTTTGTCGCCGCCGAACGCGGGTTCATCGACGAGGTGATCATGCCGCATTCGACGCGCCGCCGGGTGGCCCGCGCCTTCGCCAGCCTGCGCCACAAGAAGCAGGCGAACCCCTGGAAGAAGCACGACAACATTCCGCTGTAGGGGGATGCAAGATGGCATGGGTGCTGCGATTGCTTGCGGTGCTGGCGGCAGGTTCCGCCGCCGCGCAGGATTTCATCCCCGTGCCGTCAGGCATGGAGGTGGCCTGGGTCGACACGGTGAACGATGCGCAGGGGCCCGCGGGCCTGACGGCGCGGTTCCGCTTTCTGGCGCCGCAGATCGGCAATGGCGCTGTCGCCTTCGAGGCGGCCGTGGCCGACATGCAGGCGCTGTGCGACAGCTGGGCGCTGCCGCGGATCAGCGTGACGGGGCCGCAGCCGCAGCAGATCGTGATCGTGCTGATGGACCGGGCGGTGGAATTCGGCGTGGCCGACGAAGAGGCCACGCAGTTCTTCGAGGCCTATTCGGTTCAGGACGGGGCCTGCATATGGGAGGCATTCTGATGGCGGCCCAAGATGTTGCGGGACTGTCGCCATTGTGGCGACAGTATGATGCCGCGGCGCAACAAACGGGCGTTCGGCAGGCGCAATGGTGGCCCGTCGGCGGAAATCCGGCTATGATTGTGCCAGACCGAACCCAAGCGGTCTTCACCTCGTATCCGGGCGGCGCTAGGGAGGTTCCTGCGGCGTCGTGCCCGCAAGAAGAAGGAACTAGAGGATGTCGAAGAGCAGCGCAGCCCTGCTGGCCCTGTGTGTCGTGGCGTTCACCGCCGCCTGTGCCAAGAAGGAAGACGTGGTCGTGGTGGACAACCCCGTCACGACCGAACCGGTGTATACCGGCAAGTACAAGTGATTCCGGCGGGCGGGCCGCGCTGACGCGGCCCGCCCCCGTTTTGCCCGTCCTTCGGGAGGCGGGCGCATGCTGAAGCACCGCGGCTTTCCCGGCCGCCTTCCCGGCACCGATCATCAGTTCACCATCCGCCGCGCCAACAAGGCCGGGGCGACGAAGATTGTACGGCGCGAACGGTTCAAGGACCGCGCGGCGCTGGACCGGCGTGCCGACGCGATGTTCGTGATGGCCTTGTGGCAGAACTTCGGGGAAGCGCCTTTCGAACGCGGCAATCTGGATGCCGGTCGCCTGTCGTGGCTGATCGGGCGCGAGGTGGTGTCGGCCGCGGAACCCTTCGATCCGGCCAGCTATGACCAGCTTCTGCGGCTGGACGTCAAGCGCGCCATGGCAAGTTTCCCCGAGGTTTTCGCCGAGGATGCCGAAGCGCCGGACTGGGACGATGATGACGAGGACATGGAATGACGGGGCCCGATCGGCAACAGGCCGCCGGTCACGCGGAATTTCCGTTCCATGGTGGGAATTTGCCGCTATATTCTGGCCACATAACAAAACCTCGAAGAGGCCGAGCAAAACCATGCGTACCCCTACCCTGCTGCTGGCGGCCGTTGCCGCCATGTCGTTGTCTGCATGCCTGGACACGCCCACCGACCGCGCCTTTGGCGGTGCCGCGGCGGGCGCGCTTATTGCCGATGCCACCAAGAACGACGTGCTTACCGGCGCGCTTATCGGCGGCATCGCGGGGGCTGTCAGCTGCAACGCGCCGGGCGTCGCGCCCTGCAACAACTACTGATCTGACCGCCCCGGGGGGCGGTTGCACCAGCACAGGGGCCGGACGGGCGGTATGCCGCCTGTCCGGCCCCTTGCCATTTGCGGCCCTGGGGGAGAGCCATGTTTGACAAGATCCTGATCGCCAACCGGGGCGAGATCGCGTGCCGCGTGATCAAGACCGCGCGGAAGATGGGCATCCGCACGGTGGCTGTCTATTCCGACGCCGACCGGGGTGCGCTGCATGTGAAGATGGCCGACGAGGCGGTGCACATCGGCCCGCCGCCTGCCGCGCAAAGCTATATCGTGATTGACAGGATCATGGCGGCGGTGCGGGCCACGGGCGCGCAGGCGGTGCATCCGGGGTACGGGTTTCTGAGCGAGAACAGGGACTTCGCCGCAGCGCTGGAAGCCGCGGGGGTGGTGTTCATCGGACCTCCGTCGGGTGCGGTCGAGGCGATGGGTGACAAGATCACCTCGAAGAAGATCGCGCAGAAGGCCGGGGTGTCCACCGTTCCGGGCCATATGGGTCTGATTGCCGATGCCGAGGAGGCGGCGAAGATCGCGGGCCAGATCGGCTATCCGGTGATGATCAAGGCCAGCGCGGGCGGCGGCGGCAAGGGAATGCGCATCGCCTGGAACGACGCCGAGGCGCGAGAGGGGTTCCAGTCATCGAAGAACGAGGCGGCGGCATCGTTCGGCGACGACCGCATCTTCATCGAGAAGTTCGTGACGCAGCCGCGGCACATCGAGATTCAGGTGCTGGCCGACAAGCACGGCAACTGCGTCTACCTGCACGAGCGGGAGTGCTCGATCCAGCGGCGCAACCAGAAGGTCATCGAGGAGGCGCCCTCGCCCTTCCTGGACCCCGCCACGCGCAAGGCCATGGGCGAGCAGGCCTGCGCTTTGGCCCGCGCGGTGGGCTACACCAGTGCGGGGACGGTGGAGTTCATCGTCGACGGGAACCGCAACTTCTACTTCCTGGAAATGAACACGCGGTTGCAGGTGGAGCATCCGGTGACCGAATTGATCACCGGCGTCGATCTGGTGGAACAGATGATCCGGGTGGCGGACGGCGAACCGCTGCCGTTCCGCCAGGAGGACCTGACGATCAACGGCTGGGCGATGGAAAGCCGGCTTTATGCCGAGGACCCCTATCGCAACTTCCTGCCCAGTATCGGTCGGCTGACCCGCTATCGCCCGCCGGTCGAGGGCGCCACGGCCACCGGCGGCGTCGTGCGCAACGACACCGGCGTGTTCGAGGGCGGCGAGATTTCGATGTACTACGACCCGATGATCGCCAAGCTGTGCACCTGGGGGCCCTCGCGCGGCGCGGCGATTGCCGAGATGCGGGCGGCGCTGGACGGGTTCGAGGTGGAGGGGATCGGGCACAACCTGCCGTTCTGCGCCGCGGTGATGGACCATCCGCGGTTTGTTTCGGGCAACATCACCACCGCCTTCATTGCCGAGGAGTACCCCGAGGGATTCCAGGGGGTGACGCTGGACGATGGCGTGCTGCGGCGGGTGGCGGCGGCGGCGGCGGCGATGCACCGGGTGGGCGAAATCCGCCGCACCCGCATTTCCGGCACCATGGACAACCACACGCGCCGCGTCGGCGACGACTGGGTGGTGACGGCGCAAGGGGTTTCGTTTGCTGTCCGCATCGCTGCCGACCGTGAGGGCTCGACCGTGACGTTCGACGACGGAACGGCGATGCGCGTGACCTCGGACTGGACGCCGGGCCAGCCTTTGGCGCGGCTGATGGTCGATGGCACGGCCCTGGCACTGAAGGTGGGCAAGGTGCCGATGGGCTTCCGCATCCGCCACCGGGGCGCCGACCTGAAGGTCTGGGTTCAGACGCCGCGGCAGGCCGAACTGGCCGCGCTGATGCCCGAGAAGGTGGCGCCCGACACCTCGAAGTTCCTCCTGTGCCCGATGCCGGGGCTGGTGGTGCGCATCAGCGTGGCCGAGGGCGAAGAGGTGCAGGAGGGGCAGGCGCTGGCCACAGTGGAGGCGATGAAGATGGAGAACATCCTGCGCGCCGAACGGAAGGGCACGGTGAAGAAGATCAACGTGGCCGCAGGCGCGTCGCTGCGGGTGGATGACGTGATCATGGAGTTTGCCTGATGGGGTTCAAGATTTCCCTGCTGGCCTGCCCTGCCGGGCAGAAGGACCGGCTGCTGGCCGCCTTTGGCTGGGCCGAGACCGAAGAGCCCGACGAATGGCACGAGGCCCCCCGCAGTTGCGGCATCGTCGGCGGGCACTTCATCGTGTGGGAGAACTGGTCGCAGGTGGAACCGGCGGACGAGACCATGGTTGCGCGTGCTTCGGTGCACGCGGACATTCTGGCGCTGTTCCTGACCGAGACAACGATGTGGAGCCAGGCCGCGTTCTACAAGGCGGGGGCCCTGCACTGGCAGGTCACCCATGTGGGCGAGGATGACCCAAACCACATCGAGGTGATCCCGACCGTGCCCGACGAATGGCCCGCGATCCTGCAGGACGTGACCGACCGCAGCAGGGCCGAAACGGAAGAGGTGGACCACATGTTCGACGCGGCGCCCGCGCTGTTCGCGGCGCTGACCGGGTTCGCGCATGACAGGGACTTTGACGTGGTATTCCGCCGCCTGGCAGAATCCGGCGCGCCCGGGCTGGCCGAACTTTCGGGCGCGCGTGCGGAAAAGGTGCTGCAGGGGCAGGGCAAGCCGCGCAAGCCGTTCTGGAAATTCTGGGGGTAAGGACAGATGGACGCGCAGCCGACGTGCCTGGCAGGACAACTGTGCGGCAAGGCCTGTGGTGCCCTGGCTGCCGCTGCGAGTGGATGACGTGATCCTGGAGTTCGGATGAGATGGCTTGACGCCTGGGTTGATCCGCAGGTGCAGGCGGCCGTGCTGGCCGGACTGTTCCTGTCGGTCGGCTGGGTGGTCAACGGGCGCGAACAGCGGCGGGCAGCGCAAGCTTTGCGGGACGAACGGGTGCGCGACGTGCTGCGGGCGCTATACAGCGAAATCCGCGCCTATGTCTCGCAACTGCGGGATGACGACATCGGGGTCTATGGCGCGATGATCCGCGAACGGATTCTGACCGAACCGGGGTTCTTTCCCATCATTCCTACCGAACGGAACGATACCATGTTCCAGGTCGTGGTGGCCGAGATTCAGGTCCTGCCCGACAGCACGATTCATTCCGTGGTGCTGTACTACAGCCAGCTTGCTGCGATCGAGGCGATGATCGGCGACCTGCGGGGGCTGGACACGGCCAAGGTCAGGAAGGAACGCGCGGCGGCGATCTACGCGGACTATGTGGCGATGAAGATTGACGCTGTCGATCTGGGCGCCGATGCTCTGCGCGACATTGCGACAGTTCTGGGTTTTCCGGTTCCACCCGAGGCAGAGGGTGCAGAAGAATGGGCCGAGGCCCAGCTTGCCGTGATCAATAGCCGGGACGGGGGCCCGTCCGGCCTGTGATCGGCGCATTTTCTTTGACAGGGGCAGACATGGCAAAGCCCTTTCGGTTACCCGAGCAATATAGCCTTTCAGAGGCCGCCGCGCAACGGTCACCGCCCGCTGGGGTAGCGATCGAGCATCTCCTGGCGGACCGTGGGGAACTTGTCCATCGCGTTGGTGATCTCGCGCACTTCCCAGGGCAGGGGTTTGCGCAGGGTGGTCACGCCGTCCTTGTCCATCATCACCAGGCTGAAGCCACGGGGGCGAAAGCGTTTGCGGAATTCGCTGCGGGCGGCGGGGTCGGTGTCGGTGACCACCACGATGTCATAGGCGGGCAGCCGCGCGGCGTCGCGTTCGATCAGTTCCATCTGCCGGATGTAGTTGGGGTCTTGCGGGCTGTCGGCGAAGACCAGCACGGGGCGCTTCAACCACAGGAATTCGGCCAATGCGGCCTGGTCGGCAGGGCGGATGAGCGGGCCGTCATCCTGCGCAAACGCAGGGGCCGCGACGAGGAACAGCGACAGAATCAGACTGGCAAACGGGTTCATTGGGCCTCCGATCCTGCTGGATATAGGCAGGATCGGGCCGCAACCCAAGCGAAGGGATATGGGGCATGACGGATGATCTGGGCACATGGGCGCGGCTGGCGGAAAAAGAGCTGCGGGGCAAGGCGCCGGACAGCCTGACCTGGGCCACGCTGGAAGGGATTGCCGTCAAGCCGCTGTACACGGCGGCAGACACCGCCGCGCTGCCGCACATGGGGGGCGTGCCGGGGCTGGCGCCGTTCACCCGCGGGGTGCGGGCGACGATGTATGCGGGGCGGCCCTGGACGATCAGGCAATATGCCGGGTTTTCCACGGCGGAAGATAGCAACGCCTTTTACCGCAAGGGGCTGGCGGCGGGGCAGCAGGGCGTGTCGGTGGCCTTCGACCTGGCCACGCACCGCGGCTATGACAGCGACCATCCGCGCGTGGTGGGCGATGTGGGCAAGGCGGGCGTTGCCATCGACAGCGTCGAGGACATGAAGATCCTGTTCGACGGCATTCCGCTGGAAAAGATCAGCGTGTCCATGACGATGAACGGCGCGGTGATCCCGGTGCTGGCGTCGTTCATCGTGGCGGGGGAGGAACAGGGGGTGCCGCGGGCGACGCTGTCGGGCACCATCCAGAACGACATCCTGAAAGAGTTCATGGTGCGGAACACCTACATCTATCCGCCCG
>CAZLIC010000082.1:0-19151 GCA_964559535.1 uncultured Rhodobacterales bacterium | reverse complement strand
ATGGCGTGGCACAGCGCCGGCACCTACCGCACGTTCGATGGCCGCGGCGGGGCGGGCAGCGGGCAGCAGCGGTTTGCGCCGCTGAACAGCTGGCCCGACAACACCAACCTGGACAAGGCGCGCCGCCTGTTGTGGCCGATCAAGCAGAAGTACGGCAACGCCATTTCCTGGGCCGACCTGATGATCCTGACCGGCAATGTTGCGTTGGAATCGATGGGGTTCAAGACCTTCGGCTTCGGCGGCGGGCGTGCCGACGTGTGGGAGCCGGACGAGGACGTGTACTGGGGTGCCGAGGAGACCTGGTTGGGCGACAAGCGCTACACGGGTGACCGCGATCTGGAAAATCCGCTGGCGGCCGTGCAGATGGGCCTGATCTATGTGAATCCCGAAGGTCCGAACGGAACGCCGGACCCGCTGGCTGCGGCCCGCGACATCCGCGAAACCTTTGCCCGCATGGCGATGGACGACGAAGAGACCGTGGCGCTGATTGCCGGGGGGCATACCTTCGGCAAGACCCATGGCGCGGGTGATGCAAGCCACGTGGGCGCTGAACCGGAAGCGGCGGGGCTGGCTGCGCAGGGGCTGGGGTGGATGTCGAGCTATGCCAGCGGCAAGGGCGGCGACGCCATCACCAGCGGTCTGGAGGTGATCTGGACCGACACGCCCACGCAATGGTCGAACCGGTACTTCGAGAACCTGTTCGCCCACGATTGGGAACTGACGAAAAGCCCGGCCGGTGCGCATCAGTGGACGCCGAAGGGCGGTGCTGCGGCAGGCACGGTGCCCGACGCGCATGACCCGTCCAGGCGCCACGCCCCGGCGATGCTGACCACCGACCTCGCCCTGCGCGCGGACCCGGCCTACGAAAAGGTGTCGCGTCACTTCCTGGAGAACCCCGACACGTTCGCCGATGCCTTTGCCCGCGCCTGGTTCAAGCTGACGCACCGCGACATGGGGCCGAAGGTGCGCTATCTGGGTGCCGAGGTTCCGGCCGAAGACCTGATCTGGCAAGATCCGGTGCCTGCGGTGGACCACGCGCTGGTTGATGCTGCCGACATTGCGGCGCTGAAGGCGCAGCTGCTGGCCTCGGGCCTGACGGTGGCCGAACTGGTGCAGACGGCCTGGGCCAGTGCCGCAACCTTCCGCGGGTCGGACAAGCGGGGTGGGGCCAACGGCGCCCGCATCCGGCTGGCGCCGCAGAAGGACTGGGAAGCGAACCAGCCCGCGCAACTGGCGCGCGTGCTGGGCGTGCTGGCTTCCATCAAGGCCGCCTTCGATGCGGCGCAGACCAGCGGCAAGCGCATCTCGCTTGCCGACCTGATTGTGCTGGGCGGAACTGCGGCGGTCGAGGCGGCTGCGGCTGCAGCGGGCAACCCGGTTCAGGTGGCCTTTGCCCCCGGCCGCACCGATGCCACGGCCGAGCAGACCGATGCCGAATCGTTTGCCGTGCTGGAGCCGCGGGCCGACGGGTTCCGCAACTATCTGCGGGCCGAACTGACCGTTCCGGCCGAGCAGATGCTGGTGGACAAGGCACAGCTTCTGACCCTGACCGCGCCCGAGATGACTGCCCTGGTGGGGGGGCTGCGGGTGCTGGGCGGCAACTATGCGCACAGTGCGCATGGCGTGTTCACCCACCGTACGGGGCAGCTGACGAACGACTTCTTCGTCAACCTGCTGGACATGGGTACGGTCTGGTCGCCCGCCTCGGCGGCCGAGGACACCTTTGAAGGCCGCGACCGCACAACCGGCGCACCGCGCTGGACGGCTACGCGGGTAGACCTGGTGTTCGGGGCGCATGCGCAGCTCCGCGCCCTGGCCGAGGTCTATGCGCAGGATGACGCGCAGGCGAAGTTCGTGGCCGACTTTGGCACGGCCTGGGGCAAGGTGATGAACCTGGGCCGGTACGACCTGGCCTGACACAGGGCCCCGCACCGGGCGGCCACGGGCCGCCCGGTGCGCATCGTCTTGCCCGGTCAGCGCGCCGACCGCCTTCGCCCTGCCGCGGCTTGCGGCATGCCGCTTTCCGCGTGCCCGTGTCGTTTTTCGCCGCGAAGGGTCGCGCCGACCGGACCTGGTGCCGGGGCATCGGGCACATATGGGGCAACTTTTCAGGGGGCAGGTGATGGCCATTCATGTGCGGGCGCTGGTCGTGGGCGGGGGCGCGGTGGGGACGGGGATCGCCTATCACCTTGCCAAGGCGGGGTGGTCGACCCTGCTGGTGGAACGCGACGAGTTGACGGCGGGGTCCACCTGGCACGCGGCGGGCCTGCTGCCGCTGTTCAACATGAGCTACGCCACCACCCACATCCACAAGTATTCGGTCGATTTCTACAAGGGGCTCGAGGCGGAAACGGGCCTGAACGCCGGGTTCTACGTGGTGGGCAACCTGCGCATGGCGCAGGGGCAGGACCGGATGGACGAGTACATGCTGTATTCGTCGGTCGCCGAGACGGCGGGCGTCTACCACGAGTTCCTGAGCCCGAAAGAGATCAGGGACCGCTGGCCGCTGGTTCGCACCGAGGATCTGGTGGGGGCGCTGTTCCACCCGCAGGACGGCTACATCAACCCCGCCGACGTGACGCAGGCCATGGCCAAGGGCGCGCGGCAACTGGGCGCGCAGTTCGAGCGCAAGGTGCAGGTGGACGGCTACCGCTGGACGGGGCGCGAATGGGTGGTGACCTGTTCCCGCATGGCCGATCAGGGCGGGCGTCTGGTGCCGACGGGCGAGACGTTCGAGGTGATCGCCGAACATGTGGTGACCGCCACCGGCAACCACGCGCAGCGCACCGCGCGGATGCTGGGGATCAAGACCCCCGCCATTCCGGTGGAACACCAGTACATCGTGACCGAGCCGGACCCCGCGCTGGTGGAATGGCGCAAGACCAACCCGCAGCACCCCGTGCTGCGCGACGCCGATGCCAAGTGGTACGTGCGCGAAGAGCGGGGAGGTTGGATCCTTGGCCCCTACGAGGTGGGTGCCCCCGCCCGCTTTGCCCATGGCGTGCCCGAAAGCTTCCGCGCCGACCTGTTCCCGCTGGACCTGGAGCGGATCGAGCAGGAATACATGTCCTTCATCCACCGCATTCCCAGTTCCGAAACGGTGGGGCTGAAGGACGATTTCAACGGCCCGATCTGCTATACGCCCGACGGCAACCCGCTGGTCGGCCCCGCGCCCGGCCTGCGCAACATGTGGCTGGCCGAAGGGTTCTCGTTCGGCATCACCGCGGCGGGCGGCACCGGCTACTACCTTGCGCAGATGATGACGCAAGGGGAGGCGGAGATCGACATGGCCAGCCTCGACCCCAAGCGGTTCGGGCAGGACTGGATGACGACCGATTATGCCAGCCGCAAGAACGAGGAATGCTACAACCACGTCTTCATCCTGCACCACCCCGATGAAGAGCGTGAGGCCTGCCGACCGCTGCGTACTTCGCCCGCCTATGACCGGCAGAAGGCGCGCGGCGCGCAGTTCGGGCAGATCAATGGTTGGGAACGGCCGATCTACTATGGTCCGGTCGATGCCCCCGCCGATTTCGACCACCACACCCGCAGCTTCCGCCGTGGCGGCTGGTGGCAGTATGCCGTCGATGAGGCGAAGGCGATTCGCGAGACCGTGGGCCTGATCGACGCCACCGCCTTTGCCAAGCACCGCATCAGCGGGCCGGGGGCGACGGCGTTCCTTGACTGGTTCACCACCAACAAATTGCCCGCCGTGGGCCGCATCAACCTGACCTATGCGCTGACGGCGGCGGGCACGACGCGCACGGAGTACACCATCGTCCGGCTGGCCGAGAACGACTACTACCTTGTGTCGGCAGGTGCCTGGCACGCCTATGACGAGGATTTCCTGTACAAGGCGGTGATGGAGCAGGAAGACCGCTTCGGTCGCCTGAACGAAGAGGATGTGACCACCAAGTGGGGCGTCTTCGCGCTGGCCGGGCCCAAGTCGCGCGACATCCTGAAGGAACTTGTCCGCGACGCCGATCCGGCCACCGCCCTGTCGAACAAGCGCTTCCCCTGGCTGTCGGCGCGCAACATCGAGCTGGGCATGTGCCCGGTGCGGGCGATCCGCGTGGCCTATACGGGCGAACTGGGCTGGGAACTGCACCACCCCATCGAAATGCAGAACTACCTGTTTGACCAGCTGATGGCTGCTGGCGAGAAACACGGGATGAAGCTGGTGGGGGGCCGCGCGCAGAACTGGCTTCGGCAGGAAAAGTCCTATCGCGCCTTCGGCACCGAGCTTGGCCGCGACGCCACCCCGCTGGAAGCCGGGCTTGACCGGTTCGTCGACCTGTCCAAGGATTTCCACGGCAAGGACGCGATGCTGGCCACCGGCATCCGGTCCAAGTGCTGCACCCTGCTGATCGACGGCCCGTCCGACACTGACCCCTGGGGAAAGGAGGCGCTGGTCAAGGACGGCGTGAAGGTCGGCCGCCTGACCTCGGGAGGCCACTCGGTGGCATTCGGCAAGCAGATCGGCATGGGCTATGTTCCCGCAGAACTGGCCGTGCCGGGCACGAAGCTGCAGGTGCGCATCCTGCGCCAGCTGTGGGACGCCGTGGTGACCGAAGACAGCCCGTTCGACCCGTCCAACGCACGCATCCGGGTGGACGGGTAGCCTTTTTCGGACATTCCTGGCAGACAGACCGCAGGTTCCTGACGGGAACTTGCCGTTTCCGAACCTACCGCGCGTTCTTCACCACCCGGGCCGACCATTCCGCCGCGGTCCCGCGGAACACGTTCAGGTCAGCCTCGCCTGTGATGCCCGGGATCAGGCCGGTGCTGGAGTATTGCCAGAACGTCCAGCTGCTGCCGGGATGCACCTGCGCCGGGTGGCCTGCCACCGACCGCAGCCAGAACTCCACCCCGCGCAGCCGCCACAACTCGCGCTCGCGGAAGATGTCGACGGTCACATAGACCAGTGGCGTCTGGCCATAGTGGTTGCGCACGGTCTCGATGTAGGACTGCGTTTCCCGCAAAAGCTCGTCCTGCGGCGTGCGGCGGGTACAGGTGGGCGAGGTGGGCGTCCACTCGATGTCCAGAACCGGGGGCAGCGCACCGCGGGCGCGCGGCACCTGGCGGATGAAATTGCGCGCCTGCGCCGTGCCCGGGGCGCAGTGGTACCAGAAGTGATACCCGCCGGCCGGAATTCCCGCGGCCCGGGCCCCGCGCCAGTGCGTGTCGAACATCGGGTCGGTGTTGTCGGCACCCTCCGTTGCCTTGATGAACACGAAGTTCACGCCGTTTGCCCTTGCCGTCGCCCAGTCGACCGGAGGCTGGAACCGGGAAACATCGGTGCCATGGACCGGATAGCTGCCGGGCGCGCGCCCATCCCACGGGTGGGGGTCCGCGTCGCCGAAGTTCGGCGCGGCGACCTGCACCGCCGGGGGCTGTGCCCCAGGTTCAGGCGCCGGCGCGCGGGCGCCACAGGCGGCGAGAAGGGCCAAGAAGGCGAAAGCCGGGATGCGCGTCATGCGCGTACCCTGCCCTGAGCCGCTGCACCTGTCACGGGGGAACGTCAAGCGAACCGCGCGGGCGACAGCGATGCAACAAGATCGGGTGCGAACTGCAGCCCGCGCCCGCCAATCAGGTCGGCCGTCAGCTGTGCCGCGGCGGCCGAGGACTGGAAGCCATAGCCGCCCTGGCCACCCAACCAGAAGAACGCGGGGTCGGCCGGGGCAGGGCCGATCACCGGCACGCGATCGGGGGAAAAGGTGCGCAGGCCTGCCCAGTTGGCCAACATCCGCGTCACCGGTTCGGTCACCATCTCTTCGTATCGCGCCAGCCCCTCGGCCAGCACCATGTCGTCGGCAAAGGCATCATGCGGGACCTGCGGGTGTTCCTCGGCGGGCGAGACGATCAGCGCGCCGGCGTCAGGCTTGGCATACCACGTCTCGCCCGCGCCGAAGATCATCGGCCAGGTTGAAACATCGTGCCCCCCAGGTGCGGGCAAGCGGGCCATGGACCGGCGGTTGGGGGTAAAGCCGATGGGCGCAAGGCCCGCCATCTGCGCAACCTGATCGACCCACGCCCCGGCCGCGTTTACCACAAGCCGCGCCGTTGCTTCTCCCCCGGTCCAGACGACATGCCATCCTTCGGCCGTACGGGTGATGGTCCTGACCCGCGCGGCGGTCACGATCCGTCCCCCGGCGGCGCGTGCGTCGCGCGCAAAGCCCTGCAGCAGACGGTCGGTGTCGATGTCCCATGCCTCGGCCGAAAAGGCCGCGCGGGTGACGGTGGCGGGGTTCAGGATGGGCACCATGCCCCGTGCCTCGTCCAGCGTCAGCGGCGACAGGCGCATGGTCTTGGCGTCATGGTCAAAGGCGGCAGCGTCGTCCGGCCCGCCCAAGATCATCAGCCCGCGGGGCGACAGCACGCCCCTTTCTCGGAACGCATCGCCCGAGGCCAGCGACAGTTCCACCACCGCGGGCGCGCCATAACGCGGCTCGTACATCGCCGCCGACCGGCCCGACGCGTGGTAGCCCAGCGCGGTTTCCGCCTCGAGCAACAGCACCGACCCCAGCGCCGAAAGCGCGGCCGCTGCCGATACCCCGGCGATGCCGCCGCCGATGATCAGGATGTCCGCGTCCATGCCGCTCCCCCCGTTTCCCGCGCCCCACCGATGCCACGGGCGGGGCGCGGGCGAAAGGGTCAGGCGCCCATGGCATGGGCGTTGTCGGTGACCACCCGGTCGCAGACGCCGCAGGCGGCGGCGCCCTGTTCGGCGAACCAGCGGCAGGTGCCGCGGATCAGGCAGGGGGGCAGGGGGGCCGGATCAGGGATGCCAAGATGGCCCAGCACGCGCTCGATCACCCCGCAGTTGCGGCCCGTCCACTGCGCGCAATGCCCCTTCACGCAGGCATGGGCAAAGCGCATCCGCGCCTCGGGCCGCGGTCCGGCGGCGTCCAGGAAATCCTGGTCCACCGCCATGGCCGTGCGCACCGGCACCATCCGGCCTTCCGGCCCGTAGATGCCCAGCAGCACGGCCCCCGGCGCAGCGCGCGCCGAGGGACAGGTTCGCGGGGTGTCTTCCGCCGTCACGGCGCCCTCTACAGCGAGCGGGCGACGCGGACGTCGCCGATGCCCGCCACGATCTCTTCCTGCGCCCGGTACAGGTGGTCGAAGTCGCGGCGCAGGATGATGCCCAGCCATTCCCAGGGGAAGTGCAGGACGACAGGTTTCTCGAACTTCATTCCGGCCAGGTGGCCCAGGGCGACCTTCTGCAGGGAACCATTCAACTGCTGCACATCCTCGGGCGACATGTCGATGTCGCCAAGGTCGATCACGAAACGCGGCATGGGAAACATCCTTGTCTGAAACACCGGGCAAATCCCCGGCAGGCGTACTTTGCGCCCGACGGACCCGGTTCCGGCGGTGCGGCGCCGTGGATTTGACGCATTGACGCAACTTTAACGTGTTTCGCGCGCGAAACAGAAAGGGGCGCCACTGGCCTGGCGCCCCCGTCCGTCAAGGTTCACTTCCGTCAAGGTTCACTGCGGCCCGCGGGGGCCTGCGTCACTTTGGAATGTCGCCGGTGATGCCTTCCACATAGAATCCCATGCCCAGAAGGTCGCCGTCAGGTGCGGTGGCGCCTTCGGCCAGCCAGGGCGAGCCGTCCTGCTTTTTGATGGGGCCGGTGAACGGGTGGTAGGTGCCCGCCGCGATGGCATCGCGCATCGCCTCGGCCTCGGCCTTCACCTCGGCCGGCACTGCATCGGTGATCTCGCCGATCAGCACTTCGCCGCCGGAAATGCCCTCCCAGGCGTCGATCTGCGCGTAGGACCCGTCCAACAGCGCCCCCACCCGCTTCACGTAGTAGGGACCCCAGTTGTCGATGATCGAGGCGACGCGGGGGCTGGGCTTGTATTCCGCCATGTCCGAGGCCTGGCCGAAGCCGATGATGCCGGGCGTCTTGGCCATTTCGGCCAGCGGCGCGGTGGAATCGGTGTGGGCGGTGATCACGTCCACACCCTGTTCGATCATCGCCTTGGCCGCGTCGGCCTCTTTCGCCGGGTCGAACCAGGTGTAGGCCCAGACAACCGTCAGCTCGACCGCCGGGTTCACCTTCTTGGCGTGCAGGTAGTAGCTGTTGATCCCCATGATGACCTCGGGGATCGGAAACGAGGCGATGTAGCCGATCTTGTTGGTCTTGGTCATCTTGCCCGCGATGTGGCCCACCACGGCGCGGCCTTCATAGAAGCGGGCGTTGTAGGTCGAGACGTTCGCATGGTCGCGCTTGAAGCCGGTCGCATGCTCGAACTTCACGTTTGGGAACTTGGCGGCGACGGCGTTCGTCGCATCCATATAGCCGAAGGACGTGGTGAAGATGATGTTGCAGCCCGACAGCGCCATCTGCGTGATGACGCGCTCGGCATCCGCGCCCTCGGGCACGTTTTCCTGGAAGGCGATTTCCACCTTGTCGCCATAGGCGGCCTGCACCTGCATCGCGCCGTCGTGGTGCTGGAAGGTCCAGCCGCCGTCACCGATCGGGCCGACATACACAAAGCAGGCCTTCACCTTGTCCATCTGCGCCATGGCGGCGCCCGGAAGCGCCAGCGCCAGCGCGGCGGCGGCGGAAAGAAGATGTCTGCGTTTCATTGGTCTTTCTCCCTGTTTCGGGGCTTCCCGGCCCCCGGTTGCATTGGCCCCTAGCGCGAGGCGTGAAAGGTCTTCCCCAGACTGGCCGGCGCCGCCAACCCGGCCCGCGCGCCGCGGCCCGAGGACATGATGACAAGCACGAGGATGGTTATCAGGTAGGGGGACATCGACAAGTATTCGACAGGAATGCGCGCGCCCGCTGCCTGCAGGTTAAGCTGCAATACCGTGATTCCGCCGAAAAGATAGGCGCCGATCAGAACGCGCCAGGGTTTCCACGCGGCGAACACCACGATGGCCAGCGCGATCCACCCCGCACCGGCGGTGATCCCGTCCACCCATTGCGGCACGCGCACCAGGCTGATGTAGGCGCCGCCCAGGCCCGCCATGGCGCCACCGAACAGGATGGCCAGAATGCGGATACGCACCACCTTGTAGCCCAGCGCATGCGCCGCGTCGTGGCTTTCGCCCACGGCGCGCAGCACAAGGCCGCCGCGGCTGGTCTTCAGCCACCACCACACGGCGGCGACAATGGCGATCGAGCCATAGACCATCCAGTCATGAGAAAAGAGGATCCTGCCCAGCACCGGGATATCGGTCAGTGGGCCGAAGGGAACCGGGGCGGTGGGCGGCGGCTTGATGCCCACATAGCCCTGCCCGATGAGGCTGCTCAGGCCAAGGCCGAAGAGCGTAAGCGCAAGCCCTGTCGCCACCTGGTTTGCCAGCAGGTACTGGGTAAGCAGGGCAAACACGAAGGCCAGCGCCGCCGCCCCCAGCGCCCCGCCGGCAAAGCCCAGCAGCGGGCTGCCGGTGCCCACGGCGGTGGCAAAGCCCACCACGGCGCCGATGATCATCATCCCTTCGACGCCCAGGTTCAGGACGCCCGCCTTTTCCACGATCAACTCTCCGATGGCCGCCAGCATGATGGGCACCGAGGCCACCATCAGCGAGGCGATCAGGACCGCCGGGTCGATACCGCCGAATGTCATGCCCGCACCCCCCCGCCAAGCCGAACGCGGTAGTTCGACAGAAGGTCCACCGCCAGCAGGAAGAACAACAGCATTCCCTGGAATGCCTGGATCGCCGCCGATGGCAGGCCGAGGTTTGTGGACGCCATCTCGCCCCCCACATAGGTCAGCGCCATCAGAAGCCCCGCCAGCAGGATGCCCACCGGGTGAAGGCGGCCGAGGAAGGCCACGATGATGGCGGTGAAGCCGTAGCCGGTGTTGAAGTCGATGGTGATCTGGCCCGCCGGCCCTGTCACCTCGAACAGCCCGGCAAGCCCCGCCAGCCCCCCCGATATGCCCATGCAGACCAGAACCAGACGGTCGGGGCTGACGCCGGCAAACCGCGCCGCCCTCGGTGCCTGCCCGGCCAGCTTGATCTGGAAGCCGAGGATGTGTTTCGCCAGAAGGACATAGGCCCCGATCACCGCCAGAAGCGCTGCCACCACGCCCCAGTGCATGCCCGTGCCCGCGATCAGTTCGGGGTTCGCGGCGGCGGGGTAGGACGAGAAGTTGCGGCTGCCGGGAAAGCCCATGCCCTCGGGGCTGCGAAGAAAGCCGGTTGCGGCCTTCGACAGGATCGTCTGCGCCACATAGACCAGCATCAGAGAAACGAGGATTTCGTTCGTGTTGAACTTCGTGCGCAGGACGCCCGCGATCAGCGCCCAGACCATGCCGCCCAGCGCGCCCGCCACCACCATCACCGGGAAGATCAGGCGTGACTCGGTCGGATAGACCGCCAGCCCCACCGCGGCGCCGCAGATGGCACCCATGATGTACTGCCCCTCGGCCCCGATGTTCCAGATGCCCGCGCGGAAGCCAAGGCTCAGCCCGATGGCGATCAGCACCAGCGGCGCCGCCTTCACCAGCAACTGCCCGCGCAGGTACCAGGCGAATTCGCCGAACAGCGGGTCCCAGAAGATGGTGCGCATGGCGACCACCGGGTCCTTGCCGAGGATGGCGAACAAGATGCCGCCTGCCACCATGGTCAGCACCACGGCCAGCACCGGTGTGGCCAGCGCCCATTCGCGGCTGGGCGAGGGGCGTTTTTCCAGCCTCAACATGACATCGCTCCGCGCCCCAAATTTCTTGATGAAAGAAATTTGCAAATTCCTTGCTTCAAGGAATTTGGCCCGCCGCGCGTGATCTGCTCAGCCATGATGCGCAACCTCCATCCCGTGAGCGCCGCCCATCATCAGCCCGATCTCGTCAATGGTCAGCCCCTTCACCGGCCGCGGCGCGGTCAGCCGCCCGCCGTTCATGGCTGAGAACGCGTCGGCGATCTCCAGCAGTTCATCAAGGTCCTGACTGATCACCACCACCGCTGCCCCCTCGGACGCGCGGTCCAGGATCGCCTGCCGGATGGCCGCCGCCGCTGCCGCGTCCACCCCCCAGGTCGGCTGGTTGATGACGACGACCGAAGGCGCCTGGCTGAGTTCGCGACCCACCACGAACTTCTGCAGGTTCCCGCCCGACAGCGCGCGCGCCGCCACATGGGTGCCGGGCGTGCGCACGTCGAAATCCTTCACGATGCCTGCCGCGAAGGTCCGCGTCGCCGCCCAGTCGATGAACCCGCGAGACGTCAGTGCCTTGCGCACGGCACCGGACAGCAGGGCGTTCTCCACAAGGCTCATGTCCGGGGCGGCGGCATGGCCCAGCCGTTCCTCGGGTGCCGCCACCAGCCCGATCCGGCGGCGTTCGTTCGGGCCAAGATCGCCCACTCCCACCCCGTCGATGCGCACGGCGTCGCGCGGCGCCCTCACCTCGCCCGACAGCGCCAGAAGCAGTTCGTCCTGCCCGTTGCCGGCCACTCCGGCAATTCCCAGCACCTCGCCCCTGGCCACGGCCAGCGACACGCCCTTCAACGAGGTGCCAAAGGGGTTGGGCGAGGTCACCGACAAATCCCGCACCTCCAGCGCCACGGCGCCCTTGGGTGTGGCGTGGCGTTCCGGCGGGGTCAGCGTGGCGCCGACCATCAGTTCCGCCATCGCCCGGGCCGAGGTGTCGCGCGGCACGCAGGTCGCCACCACCTTGCCCCTCCGCAGGATGGTGGCCGCATCGCACAGCGTGCGGATTTCCTCCAGCTTGTGCGAAATGTACAGGATCGCGGTGCCCTCGGACGACAGCTTGCGCAGCGTCTGGAACAGGATCTCCACCTCTTGCGGGGTCAGCACCGAGGTCGGCTCGTCCATGATCAGCAGTTTAGGGTCCTGCAGCAGGCAGCGCACGATCTCGACCCGCTGGCGCTCCCCCGCCGAGAGGTCGCCCACCATCCGGCCGGGGTCCAGCGGCAGGCCATATTCGGTGCTGACGGCCTTGATCCGCGCCGCCAGATCGCGCATCGGCGGCGGGTTTTCCATGCCAAGCGCCACGTTCTCGGCCACCGACAGCGCCTCGAACAGGCTGAAGTGCTGGAACACCATCGCCACACCTGCCTGCCGCGCGGCGGCGGGGCGGGCGGGGGCATAGTCCTGCCCGCGGAAGGTCATCTTGCCGGCGTCGGGCTTTACAAGCCCGTAGATCGCTTTCACCAGCGTCGACTTGCCCGCGCCGTTCTCGCCCAGCAGGGCATGCACCTCGCCCTCGGCAACGTTGAAGCTGACCTCGCTGTTCGCGATGACGCCGGGATAGACCTTGGTGATGCCCTGTACCGACAGAAGCGTCATGCGGTGGCCTCCTTGGCCATGGGCAGGGCAGGGGACAGGAAGGCGGCGGCAACCGACACGGCGATGGCCTGCGGGTGTTTGCCCAGCGCGGGGTCACCGATCGGGCAGGCGATGCGCGCGATGGCCTCGGGCGCGTGGCCCAGCGCGGCCAGCCGCGACCGGAACCGTGCGCGTTTCGTGGCCGACCCGATCAGCCCGCAGGCGCGGAACCCGTGCCGCAGCAGGCGGTGGCACAGGTCAAGGTCCAGCGCATGGCTGAAGGTCAGGATCAGGTGTTCGGCCTCGCGCGGCGCCTGCGCCCCCAGCGCGGCAAGGTCATGTTCCGCGCGCAGCGTCACGCCATCGGGTACCGCATCGGGAAAACGGTCGCGTGCCACGTCGGCCCAGGTGATCGCCACGCCCGGCAAGGGCGCCATCACCGACACGATGGCGTGGCCCACGTGCCCCGCGCCCCAGACCCACAGCGCGCGGGCAGGCACCGCCACGGGTTCCACCAGCCAGCCGCCGGTCCAGACCACCCGCGGCCCCTCGCCCCGCGCCCGCGCCCGGTCCAGAAGCCGCTTCACCGCCAGCGGCATGGCGCGGCCTTCGGGGCTGCGCGCCACCACATCGCCCACGGTGGCCAGCCGCGACGCATCCCAGACTTCGGACACCAGCGTGACCGCCCCGCCGCAACATTGCCCCAGCGCCGGGCCAAGCGGCAGGCGGTCCACCCGGTCCGTCCCCATCCCCCGCGCCCGCGCCGCCGCCTCGAACTCCAGCGCGCCGCCGCCAATGGTGCCCGACTGCCCGCCGTCCCAAACCAGCATCGCCGCCCCGGCCTCGCGCGGCGCCGATCCCTCGACCGCGGCCACCACCACGCGCACTACCCGGCCATGGGCGGACACGGCGGTGCGCAGGGCGGCAAGGTCAAACAACGGATACTCCTGCGGGGTTCTCATCTTTGCGAAAATACCCCGCCGGGGGTCGTCCATTGAGCCCGCCATTGGTTCGAGGACCAATGGACGACGGGGGTGTGAAACCCCCGGGGGCCGCCACCAGGGCCACGCCCGGCGTCACGAAACACCGCCCCGCACCCGCGCCACCGCCGCCAGCACCCGCTCTGGTGTCGCGGGCGCGTCCAGCGCCGGGTACACCCGCCCGTCGCCGCAGGCCGCCACCGCATCCGACAGCGCCATCAGCGCGGAAATGCCCAGCATGAACGGCGGCTCGCCCACCGCCTTGGATTTGCCGACCGAGTCTTCCCGGTTTGGCCGCCCCCACAGCGCCACGTTGAACACGCGCGGCCGGTCGGAACAGGCCGGGATCTTGTAGGTGCTGGGGGCGTGCGTCATCAGCCGCCCCTTGCCGTCCCACACCAGTTCCTCGGTGGTCAGCCAGCCTGCGCCCTGCACATAGGCGCCTTCGATCTGGCCAATGTCGATCGCGGGGTTCAGCGAGGTGCCGGTGTCGTGAAGCAAATCGGCGCGCAGGATCCGGTTTTCCCCCGTCAACGTGTCGATCACCACCTCGGTCACCGCCGCGCCATAGGCGAAATAGAAGAACGGCCGCCCCTGGCCCTTGACCCGGTCCCACACGATTTTCGGCGTGGCGTAGAAGCCGGTCGAGGACAGCGACACCCGCGCCTGATAGGCGCTGGCCGCCACCTCGGCGAAACTGTAGTCCGCCCCTTTCACGGCCACCCGGCCCCCGGCGAAAATCACCTCGGACGGGTCCGCCTGATGTTTGGCCGCCAGATGCGCCGCCATCCGGTCGCGCACCGTCAGCGCCGCCGCCCGCGCGGCCATCCCGTTCAGGTCCGACCCCGACGAGGCCGCAGTGGCACTGGTGTTGGGCACCTTGGCGGTGTCGGTCGCGGTGATCTTGACCTGCGCGGTGTCGATGCCGAACACGTCCGCCGTCACCTGTGCCACCTTCTGGAACAGGCCTTGCCCCATCTCGGTGCCGCCGTGGTTCAGGATCACCGAGCCGTCCTGATAGACATGCACCAGGGCGCCCGCCTGGTTCAGCCAGGTCAGCGTGAAGGAAATGCCGAACTTCACCGGCGTCAGCGCGATACCCTTCTTCAGCACCGGGTTGGCCGCATTGAACGCCGCCACCGCCGCCTTGCGCTCGGCATAGGCCGCGGTCCGCTCCAGTTCCGCCACCATCGCGTCGGCCACGAAATCCTCGACCGGCATGCCGTAGGGGGTGGTCTGCGGGCCCAACTCCTCGGGCTTGGGCGAATGCGCGCCGCCGAACCGCTTGCCCGTGCCCGGCCCTGACGGTGCCATCGACCGATAGAAGTTCGCCTTCCGCACCGCCAGCGCATCGCGGCCCACCGCATGGGCGATGTGGTCCATCACCCGCTCGATCCCCACCATCCCCTGCGGCCCGCCGAACCCGCGATAGGCCGTGGCGCTGCAGGTGTTGGTCTTCAACCGGTGGCTTTCGATCCGCACCGCGGGCAGCCAATAGCAGTTGTCGGCGTGCAGCATGGCCCGGTCGGCCACCGGCAGCGACAGGTCCTGCGACCAGCCGCAGCGGAACAGGTGCACGAACTCGATCCCCAGCACGCGGCCATCGGCATCGACCCCGGCACGGTACATGATCCGCAGGTCATGCCGCTTGCCGGTGATGACCATGTCGTCGTCGCGGTCGTACCGCATCTTCACCGGGCGGCCGCTGCGCGCGGCCACCACGGCGCAGGCAATGGCCAACGCGTTGCCCTGGCTTTCCTTGCCGCCGAACCCCCCGCCCATCCGCCGCGTTTCCACCCGCACCGCCGACATCGGCAGGTGCAGCGCATGGGCCACCTTGTGCTGCACTTCGGTCGGGTGCTGCGTGCTGGAATGCACCAGCATGTCGCCGCCTTCCATCGGGATGGCCGCGGCAATCTGCCCCTCAAGGTAGAAATGCTCCTGCCCGCCCACCTCGAAACTGCCTTCGACACGGTGGGGGGCGGTGGCGATGGCGGCAGCGGCATTGCCGCGCGACCACACCACAGGGCCGCTTTCGAAGCGGCTGTTTGCCGCCAGTGCGTCATCGACGGTCAGCAGCGCGGGCTTTTCCGAGAACTGCATTTTGACTGCCTTGACCGCACGGCGCGCCGCGTGGTGGCTGTCGGCGGCGACAAGGAACATCGGCTGCCCCGTGTAGTGGACGGTGCCTGTGGCCAACAATGGCTCGTCATGGGCCGAGGGCGAGCAGTCCGGCATTTCCGCGAAATCCGCTGCCGCCAGCACCATCGCCACACCCGGCGCGGCCCTGACCGCCGACAGGTCCAGCGAAGCGATGTCCCCATGGGCGATGGGCGACAGGCCGAAGGCCAGATGCAGCGTGTGACCGGGCAGGGGGATATCATCGACATACCGCGCCTGCCCGGTCACGTGCAGGGGGGCGGCATCATGCGGCAGGGCCTTGCCCATGCTCATGGCGCCACCTCCAGCACTGATACGGGCACCCCCGCAAGGTCGTGAAAGTACCGCACCAGCATGTTCTGCGCCGTCGTCAGCCGGTAGGCGGCACTGGCCCGCATGTCGGACATCGGCGTGAAATCCTGCGCGAAGGCGGGCAGGGCGGCCTGCACTGTGTCCATCGTCCAAGCCTTGCCCTTCAGGGCCGACTCGACCGCGGTTGCGCGTTTCGGCACCCCCGCCATGCCGCCAAAGGCAATCCGCGCTGCCGTCACCGTTCCCGCCTCAACGGTCACATTGAAGGCCCCCATCACCGCCGAGATGTCCTGATCGAACCGTTTCGACAGTTTGTAGCAGCGCAGCGCAGGTGCGCTGGCCGGAATGGTGACGCCCGTCACCAGTTCGCCCGGCTGCCGGTCCTGCTTGCGGTAGCCCTGGAAGAACGCCTCCAGCGGCAGGTCCCGCCGCGCATCTCCCCGCCGCAGGTGCAACGTGGCGTCCATGGCGATCAGCGCGGGCGGGCCGTCGCCGATGGGGCTGCCGTTGGCGATGTTGCCGCCGATGGTGGCGGCGTTGCGCACCTGCACGGACGCATAGCGGCGGATCAGTTCGGCAAACGAGGGGTGCGGCCCCTGCATTGCCTCCCACAGGGCCGACAGCGTGACGCCCGCGCCGATGTGGAAGCGGTCGCCCTGCGGCGTCACCCGCTGCCATTCGGCGATGCCGTTCAGGAATGCGACCGGCCCAAGGTCGCGCATCTGTTTCGTGACCCACAGACCCACGTCGGTGGCGCCCGCGACAACGGTGCCCTGCGGGTGGCGCAGGTACCAGTCGGCCAGCGCATCCTCGGTGGCAGGTCGAAATGCGATGTCGTCGCCCGTGCCGGGTGTGGTCACCAGCGCGGCGTCCGTGTGCATCCATTCCGGCACCGGTTCTGCCGCCGCCGCCTCGGCCGCCCGCACGATCGGCGCATAGCCCGTGCAACGGCACAGGTTGCCCGCCAGCTGATCGTCATGGTCGCGCCGCCCGTTCAGGTGCGCCACCGCCATCGACACCACGAACCCCGGCGTGCAGAACCCGCACTGCGACCCGTGGTGATCCACCATCGCCGCCTGCACCGGGTGCATCTGCCCGCCCGGCCCGGCAATCCCCTCGACCGTCCGCACCGCCTTGCCGTCCAACTGCGGCAGGAACAGGATGCAGGCGTTCAGCGCCTTCGACCCCGTGCCATCCGTCACCATCACCGTGCAGGCGCCGCAATCGCCCTCGTTGCAGCCTTCCTTGGTGCCGCACAGCCCGCGATCCTCGCGCAGGTAATCCAGCAGCGTGCGGGTCGGTGGCGCGTCCGCAACGCGCACCGGCACCCCGTTCAGATGGAAGGCAACCGTGGCCATACCGCTGCGCCGTCTCCCCGTTGTGGCGGGGCGTTTGCCGCCCCTGCCTTTGACACCATCAAGCCCCGCCAGCGTCCATGTGGCAAGCCCCGCCTTCGCCCGCCCCGGCGAAGCACCTTCGCCTTTTGCCGTAAAGTCGGGCGCATCCTGCCCGAAAAGGCGGCAGGGGCAAAGGCTGTGGCGGGGCGGTTTCGCGCGGTAGGGATTTCCCCACCTGTTGCCGGCACAGGCGGGCCGGTAAATGCGCCGCATCAAACGGCAACGAACATTGGATACGGAAAATGGACTTCGCACTTCTGATCAAGTTTACCCATGTCAGCGCGGCCATGGTCTGGCTGGGTGGCGGTCTGGCCATGATTCTGGCCGCGGCCCTGATGGGGCCCAACGCGCGCCCCGACCAGATCATGTCGGTGGTCCGCATGGTGGCCCTCATCGGCCCGCGGCTGCTGATGCCTGCCAGCATTGCCACCCTGCTGACGGGGCTGTGGCTGGCGATCTATGGCGGCTATGGCTGGCCCGCCTGGCTGGTGCTGGGGCTTGCGGGCATCGCCTTTACCGCGGCCTTCGGGGCGCTGTTGCTGGGCCCGACCAGCGAACGCGCAGTGCGAACTGCCACCCGCCAGGGCGATGCCGCCGCGATGACCGATGCCCGCGCGCTGATCCGCTATGGCCGGTTCGACTATGTCGTGCAATTCGCCATCGTCTTCCTGATGGTGGTGAAACCCGACTGGTCCGAGGTGCAGCTTCTGGCCACGCTGGGCCTTGCCGTGCTGGCCGGTGCCGTGCTGACCCTGCGTCCCGCGCGCGGGCCTGCCGCTGCCTGATCCTGTTCCCTATCCGGGGGGCATTGGCTAGGGTTCGCCCATGCCCGATGCCCCCCGATTCATCCACCTGCGCGTCCACACGGAACATTCGCTTCTGGAAGGCGCGATCCCGGTCAAGAGCCTGATCAAGCTGTGCGACAAGGCGGCCATGCCCGCGGTTGCCGTGACCGACACGAACAACATGTTCTGCGCGCTGGAGTTTTCCACGCTGGCCTTGGCCGCGGGCGTGCAACCCATCGTCGGCTGCCAGATCAGCCTGGCCTTCGACCCGGTCCAGCCCGGCGAGCGCCCTCGCCCCCCCGCGCCCATCGTGCTGCTGGCGCAGTCGGAAACCGGCTACATGAACCTGATGAAGCTGAACTCGGCGCTGTACCTGCGCGACACGGGGGCCGAACCGCAGGTGACATGGGACGATCTGGCCGCCCACAGCGATGGCCTGATCTGCCTGACCGGCGGCGCCGACGGTCCGGTGGGCCGCTTCCTGCAGACCGCGCAGGACCCCCGCGCCCGCAACGCGCTGGACCGGCTGGCCGAGATTTATCCGGGCCGCTGCTACGTCGAACTCCAGCGCCACCCCGATGCACAGGGCGTGCTGCCCGAGGCGGAGCGTGTGGCCGAACCGGGCCTGATCCGCCTGGCGTACGATCTGGCCCTGCCGCTGGTGGCCACGAACGACGCCTATTTCCCCGCGCCCGAGATGTACCAGGCGCATGATGCGCTGATCTGCATTGCCGAGGGCGCCTATGTTGACCAGCAGTCGCCCCGTCGCAGGCTGACCCCGGCGCATCATTTCAGAGCCGAAGCCGACATGGTGAGGCTGTTTGCCGACCTTCCGGAAGCCACGGAAAACACGGTAGAAATCGCCCGCCGCTGCGCCTATGCGGTGGCCAAGCGCAAGCCGATCCTGCCCCGCTTTGCCGATGACGAGGTGCAGGAACTGCGCCGTCAGGCGCAGGAAGGGCTGGCCGCGCGGCTTGCCGTGATTCCCCATGCCGTGACGGTGGACGAGTACGAGAAGCGCCTTGCCTTCGAACTGGGCATCATCGAGCAGATGGGGTTTCCGGGCTATTTCCTGATCGTGGCTGACTTCATCAAGTGGGCCAAGAAGAAGGATATCCCGGTCGGCCCGGGCCGGGGGTCGGGCGCGGGGTCGCTGGTCGCCTATGCGCTGACCATCACCGACCTTGATCCGCTGCGATACGGCCTGCTGTTCGAGCGCTTCCTGAACCCCGAACGTGTGTCGATGCCCGACTTCGACATCGACTTCTGC
>CAZLIC010000081.1:0-19721 GCA_964559535.1 uncultured Rhodobacterales bacterium | reverse complement strand
GGCTTCGCGGACTGAACGATATCAATCGCTTAGCGGTTTTGCTGATGAACTTGGGCAGGCCGCGTTTCAGAAGATGTTTCCAATCGAAGTCAGCCATCCAAGCACCCGCCCGCGAGATTACATGATTGCGTTATGACGGAAATGTATACGAGAATTGTGCGTAAAGCAAGAGTGAACAAACGAAGCGCACTATGAGCGAGTGCCCATCGGGGGGCTGGAGGACGCCTAAATCTGTCGCACCGTTTGTGACTTACTCGAAGACGACAAGGAGGCATTGCGCCAACGCGCGCGACGACTGCGGGTCAGACTGAAGCGATAGTCGAAGTGGGCGAAAGCTTCCCTCCTAATGGTTCGACGTTGACAACGCGTCCTTGAGCGCGGGGTTGACCGACTTGGAGAGCCAGGCACGCGCCCATTTCGCCTTCTGTTGATCAGGGTTCATCCTGGTAGCAGGCCACTGCCCCGACTGTCTCACGCCACCTCCCTTATTAAGGCCATCAGTTCAGCGTAGCTGGTTACGACACCATATTTCACACGATCCTCGTTAATCCTCCGGCCGATTTCATCAAAGAACTTCCGTGCACACTTGATCTTGGTCTGCTCCAACTCCCGCATTTTCATCGACGGTTGATCGGATTTGGTTTCAGCCACAAAGTAGAGATGCCTCACGCCCCCTTCACGGAAAGCAATCGCCCAGTCTGGGTTGTAATCGCCGACCGGCGTGGGGATGAGGAACCCCCGGGGCAGCTTGGAATAGACGACCACCTCGGTGCTGGTGTCGAGATCACGAACGAAGTCTCGCTCAACCTTCGAGTCAACGATCGCAAAGTCGTAAACATGATTCTTGAGCTTGTCGGTCGCCTTCTTGAAGTCATTTCCCGTCTCACCAGCGGTGAACAGTTCGGCATCATATCTGTCTTCCGTGGCGTCGTAAGTCAGCCGCTCAATGACCGCGATGGCCTTTTGTTCTTGGATCAGGTGCGAGGCATCGGCTATGAACTGCTCAGGGTTTCTTGCAAACTCCCCAAACTTGGCGGCCTGAATGCCGGTCAGGATGTCACCCACGGTTTTGCGGGTCAGGTCTGTGTTTTCCGCAATCGTCCCGATCACATCATAGGTCACCAGAGAATGGGCGCTCTTGCCCGTCTCGGTCCGAACCTTGCCTTGGACGAAGGCCTCCCCCGCGCGCAGGCGGTCATCCGTCACAGCGTCTTCCAACGCCCCTTCGGTCACCAGATACTGTAGTGGCGTCACTCTAAGGTCGCGCTCTAGCCGGTCGATGCAGCTTCGGACCAATGCGGCGCTTTCAAATTCGACCTGGTAGACAGCCTTGCGGTTGATTCGCCGCCAGAGTTCTTGAAACTCCTTGCGGTGGAAATTGTCGTTCAGGGGGTTCTTTTTCGGTTTGCGCCCGTCGCTGAACATGTCCTCGACTGCGCGCCCGTTGAACACCGTGTCGATCAGGGCCAAGACAGCCTCACGATGCGGTTCTAGTTCTTCAGGTAGGACCTCGATTGCATCGGCCTTGCGGGCCTCATGATAGGCCGCAGTTATATGGCCATCCTCATCCACAAAGTCGTTTTTGATCAGGAAACGTTCCAGCTTCTTGGCCAGAGCCTTGTCCAGCACCAGCTCTTGATCCTCTGTCTTCAGGGTTTTGCCGGTGAAGTATTCGGCGTCCGCCTGCCTTGGGCGGGTAGATAGGTTCTCGACGATCTCTTTCTGGAGCGCAGCAACAAAGCCTTTGTAGCTCTCGGACGCAACCACCGTGAGGACATTGATGTCATGCACCGTCACGGGATGGTCCATCCGCTCGCCATTTCGGTTCACGGCGATGCGCAACCCGCGCCCCACCTCTTGGCGGCGGGAGATCGTGTTCTGGCTGTCATTATGCTTGAGCATGCACATCACGAAGACATTGGGGTTGTCCCAACCTTCGCGTAGGGCGGAGTGTGAAAAGATGAACCGCGTGGGTTCCTCAAACGACAACAGCAGCTCTTTGTGTTTCAGGATCAGGTCGTAGTCGCTAGGCTCAGTGGATTGGCCTGCCATCTCACCTCGTGCCGCAGCCTTGGGGTCGGTCATCCGTCCCTTCTTGTCGATCGAGAAGTAGCCGCGATGGGTTTTGCCCACTTCGATCCCCTCGAGGTACTTTCGGTATTCAACGTTCTCTAGCGGCAACTCGCCCAGCAGTGCCTCGACCGCCTGCGCATATTCCTCTTCGAATATTCGGGCATATTCGCCTTGTTCATCGGGCGCATCGTAATCGCGATACTTCACCACCTCGTCGATGAAGAACAGCGACAGCACCTTGACCCCACGCGCGAACAGCACCTGTTCGCGCTCCAGATGCGCCGAAATCGTCTCGCGGATCTGTATCCGGCGGATATCCTTCTCGGTTACATCGCCCGAGGCCTCGCCGGCACGCAGGACGTCGCCATTCGTGAAATGCACTGTGTCATCGCGGGCATCGATGTTGGCCACCACGAAACCGCGATACACCTCCAGGCCCTTGGACAGATCGAAAAGGTTGCGTCCCTGTTCCAGCTTGCGGGTCATGCGTTTGATCCCGCTGTCCGTCTTCACCTCCAGGTCGACAAAGGCCACCGGGGCAGCAGATGTCACATCGACCCGGTGCAGAAACAGATACGGGTTCGTCCCGCTCAGCCCCTTCGTTTCCACCCCCCGCACGCGGATTTTCTTGACCAGTTTCTGGTTGAACGCATCCACCGCGTCCAGGCGATGCACCTTGTTATGCACGGTCTTGTGCGTCGCCGAATAGCGCAGGATGAACAGCGGGTTGAACTTGGGTAGGCTTTCCTGGGTCGCAGGCCCTTCCATCTTTTGTGGCTCGTCCAAGATCAGGATCGGGCGGTTTTTGGCGATCACGTCGATCGGGCGTCGGGACTGGAAGTCGTCCAGCTCATCGTAAATCCGCCGGTTATCCGCCCCCGTGGCCGCAAACGCTTGGACGTTGATCACCATCACGTTGATGCCCGCGTCCGAGGAAAAGCTTTCCAGCTCATGCAGCCGCTTGGAGTTATAGACGAACGCCCGCAGCTTCTTCCCGTACTCTTGCTGGAAATGCTCGGCCGTCATCTGGATCGACTTAGCAACGCCTTCGCGGATAGCGACGCTAGGCACCATGATGATGAACTTCGACCAGCCATACCGCTTGTGCAGCTCGAACATGGTGCGCAGGTAGACATAGGTCTTGCCCGTGCCGGTTTCCATCTCGACGTCCAAGTTCACCCGCGCGCCGGGGTTATAACTGCGCGGCTTGGCTTTACCCTTGTCGTCCACATAGGAGGTCAGGCCTTCGGACAGCGGTAGCAGCGCGCGGCGTTGCACCTTGTGGATATTGCCAAGCAGATCCAGGCTCTGCAGCAGCTCCGCATTGCCGAAGCCTGCGATCTCCATCCGCGCCTGGGGGCCGGCGCCGGGGTCGATCGTATAACGCAGCGCATCTTGCCTGGGCTGGCCGTCGAAGCAATCGACCACGGCATCGACCGCCTGCGCCTGATAGGGTTGCGACTTGAACTTGATCTTCATGGCTGTCGCTTTCTTAAATCGAGCGCTTCTTGCGTAGTTTCTTTCGTATGATGTTCCCTTTTCATTCGCTCAGCTTCCAGGCCGGGGCAGGCTTCGAACCGGCGTTAAAGATTACACCCTTCCGCCGCAAACTACTGAGAAGATTACCAATTTTGTTGGCTCTCTGAGCTTCATCCAAGACATCGCTCAGCTTGTCCCACAACAGGTCATCAACGTCCTTTCGTGAGGCAGTGCCGAACTCTCTTAAATACTGCACCAGCATATCGGCATAGTGCTGGTCATCGAAGGCCCGAGTCTTGATGTAGGCCGCTTTCTTCCCCGAGGCGGCAGCAACGGCCGATGACACGCGATACCGAGGCTTGCGCCCCTCGATCAATCCCTTGCGCTTAAGCGCTCGGACCGCCTCGTCCGGCACCTCGAGCCCCTTCTGCACCCGGTCCAGCGCCAGCACATCTGCCAGCTTCAGACCGCCATGCTCCATCAGCACACGGGTGTAGGCCGGATCGACCACCCCGCCATACAAGGTCATCACGACCGCATCCCCTGCCACTTCATAATCCGGCATCGGGAGGTAGCGCCTGCGCTGCATTTCATACATGCGCTGGATGCCGTAGCCCATCTGATCGATCATGTTCAGTTCGACCATGGCCTGCACCAGGTAGGGGTTCCGATAGCCCCTCGGTGTCTTGTCGCCGCGCACGTAATCTTCCGGCGCCCCTTCGTAGAAATGCCCCGCGTTCTCGAAGACCAAGCGATCCGGCCGCTCGGTCACGATGATCCGCTGGTTCTGGCGGTAGTCCTGATGGGCGATGCAGTTGTGCAGCGCTTCCAGCACCACCTTCTGATCGTATTTCGACACTTCATGCGGCAGCAGCTCGTCATCGGGCAGCAGCCGCAGCTGGATGTTGCGGATGCGTTGATACAGTTGCGAGGTCGACAGCAGGAACGGCGGTCCAAAGTGTTCATAGGCCGTTTCCTGCCCGACCAGCTTCCATGTGATCTGGGCGGGGTAGGGCGACAGCAGATAGGCGCTCTCGGCACGGCCCAAGAGCAACAGCGCGGTGCGCGTCACCTGTCCGCGTTGTGTGACCTTAGCCCGGTCCAGAAGGGTCGCCACCGGCCAGCCGCGCACCTCCTCTGCGTCGATCCTGTTCTGACGCTTCAGCGCAAAGTCCTGGCGCGCGCGCTCCACCGCTTGCGGGTCAAGATCATCCAGCGTGGCCCCGTCCACGACCTGTGCGCTCCAATCGCCCTGCAGGGTCTGGTTGCGGATTTCGTCCTGTTTCACAAACCCAAGCGCAGTCACGCTTTCACCCGCCCGGGCATAGGTCTGCCCTTGCCACGCAATGGGAATACCCCTTGGCGCAGGCGGAATTTCCAGCATAACAACCCGCTTGCCGTCCACATCCACCTCGTGGATTTGACGAAACGTTGTGCTTGGGTCGGCCCCTTGGGCAACTTGGTGCTTCAACCCGTCCAGGCGCTCCCGCTCGGGCCGGTAACTCGTGCCCACCACTTCACGGGTCTTGTTGTTCACACCGAACACCAGCCAGCCCGCATCGGCGTCGCGCAGGTTCGCTTCGTTCGCCAGCGCCGAGAAGTAGCGCCCGATCCTGTCGGTGTCGTAATCGTTCGACGCCTCCTTGAACTCGACCACCTCGTTCTCCCAGGTGGCGATCAGGGCTGTCAGTTTCTGGCGCAACGCGGCTGGGTCCATCAGATCGCCTTGACGTCGGTGTCGGGCGAAAGGGATTTGAAGATCTGCTTCACGTTGATCTTGGTCGCGTCATCTTTGAAGCCAGTGTCCTTGAATACCACGCGCAGGGGTTTGCGGGTGGCGAGCGACTTGACCAGCGCCTCGTCCACGCCGTTGTCGAAACAGGCAATCAGGGCGGTGCCTGCGACGGTGAAGACGGTCTTGCCCTCCACCGTCTCCCGCGTGATGGGCAGGGTCAGGTCGACGCCCCAGTCGAGCAGCACCTGGAACAGCAGGTCTTCGGCCGTGCGGCCCTGTTTGATGTTGTCCACGCGCAACAGCAGGTCGGCCTGCGAGGTGGCATCGGGGGTGTAATAGACATCGGCCATGTTCGAGCTGTCGATTTTCAGCACGCGAAAGCCCACATCACGGTTCCAGTCGGGGTGACACTCCCCTTCGAGGATTTTCGTCCCTGCGCGGCGAATGCGTTCTTTGGTAACGTCACAGATGTTGGTGAAACCAAGCTTCCCGGCAGACGAATCTGCCTTGATGCTCTCTGGTAATTGCACAGAAATGAACTTCCTGTTCACACCGTCTAGAGCACTGAGACGCATCACGGCGTGTGAAGTTGTGCCGGAGCCTGCAAAATAATCTAGAACTAGATCGTTATCTTCATCCGCAACCTGCTCAACAAGTCTCTCTATCAGAGCTACTGGTTTCGGAAACGGAAACACATCAGCATCAAAAAGTTCGCGGACATCTTTTGTGCCATCAGCCGTAAAAACGTCATCAATGACTGATCTAAACGAAATGAGCTCCGATACCATGTCGGATCGGAATTTCTTCTCTCGCGGACGCCCATCATCCTTAGAAGGAAAGATTATGCAACCTTCTTCGATCAACTGCTTCATTCTGTCTTTGGAATAGCGCCATCCTGAACCTGGGCTGGCTGGAAAAGCTCTGCCTGTTTCTGGTTCGATCAGATCATAATGAAGATTTGGTCGTTGTGCTTCCGTTGCTAACCCAAGAATACTTCTGCTCATCCACGGGCCGCGAGGATCGTTGTCTGGATTCCTGAACTTGGATTCGTCGCGTTTCACTCCACGAAGAGATGTTTCGCCAGACTTCGAATAAGCTAGAATATACTCATGATCCGTAGATACATTTGACTTTGAGCGAGCATCTGTGAACTGTCTGGCTTTCCACACAAATTGTGCGATAAAGCTTGATGCACCAAAGATCTCATCAGAAATTATGCGTAGATTATGGATCTCTATGTCATCGCAACTCATTAGGATGATCCCACCCTCAACCAGCAAGTTTTTGGATGCTCTAAGCCGTGCATACATCATCGACAGCCAGTCCGAATGAAACCGCCCATTCGAAAGCGTATTCGCTACCAGCCGATTTCCTGCTTCATCCACCTGATTTGACTTGGCCAGAAACTCTGCCGCGCTCTTGGCAAAGTCATCGTCATAGACAAAATCATTCCCGGTATTATAGGGCGGGTCGATATAGATCATCTTGACTTGGCCCAAATACGTCTCTTGAAGCAGCTTCAGTGCCTCAAGATTATCGCCTTCGATGAACAGGTTGCGGGTGGTGTCGAAATCCACCGACTCCGTCCGCACGGGCCGAAGAGTCTTCGCAATCGGCGCATTGGCCGTGATCAGCGCCTGCCGCTTGCCCGGCCAGTCCAGATGATACCGCTCTTGCGGGCCATCCACGATGCTGTCCGACAGTTCCTGCCGCAGCAGGTCGAAATCGATCATCCGGCGCAGCGTGCCGTCTGGCCCCCTGGCCTCGGTCACACAACCGGGGAACAGGGCTGCGATGCGGTCCACGTTCTGCGCCGTCAGGTCGGGGCTGTGCAACTTCAGTTTCTCGATGTCGTCGGTCATCCCGCGCCCCCGTTTTTCAAGTACTCGAATTCTGCCTGTGCCTTGGCCAGTTGGCCGTGGAGGGTCAGTTTGATGTTGAACTGTGTCTCGCGCTGCATCTTGGTTAGCAGGGCGTTGATTTCTTTCTCTTTTGCCCCGATTGCGGCCGCGCGCGCAAGGCGGGTTTCCACATCCTCGCCCACCTGAGCCGTCACGGGGATGAAGGGGGCCAACATACCGTCGTAAAGCGCCCTCATGTTCACCGCGACAGGCAGGGGCGCGCGGGTGGTGGTACGGGGCGCGCGCAGGGGTTCGTGGATCACCCATTTGCCGGCCTCGGCCTCGGACGGGCGTTTGTAGGCGGCGGCGGGTTCAACCTGCGCGCCGTGGTGGATCTCGAAGATCAGCGGAAAGGGAATCGCCCGGTCGATCGCGCGCAAGACATCGTCATGGATGCTGTCGCCCTTTGGTGTCAGGTGGATGACCTGGATTTCCGGCACGGCCTTAGTGGCGGGCAGGTTCAGGGTTTCGGGGGCAAGTTTATGCGCCCATAGGATCTGTTCCACCTCGCGCGCGAAGCGGTCTCGCAGGGCGGTGCTGGCGCCAGCCCCGTCATAGATGCGGGTTTTGGGGATGACGCGCTTGAGTGCCGTCTGGGGCGGGTAGTGGTACAGCGTCATGGGTCGCGCACCACGATGAAGGCGATAAGCTCGAAATCCTGCAGCCCCGCAATGGTCTGGGTCAGCGCCGTGGTGTGCCCGCCCGAGAACAGGCTATCAAGGTCGCGCTCCTCCTTCACCTCGATCATCGAGCGGATGGCGTCGTTCAGCAAGGTTGAATAGGTGTCCATCCTGCGCCCATCCTGCGTCTCAGCGTTGAAAGCGGCACAAAGGTCGCGGATGGGCTGCGTGGCCCCCTTGCACCCGGTGCGCACCAGATCGAGCAGGCGTTTGACCTGCGTCTGGTCGGCGATGATCTGGCCGTTCTGGCCGATGTAGATCAGGTAATAGGGGTGCAGGCGGTTCATCTGGTTGATGTTCACACTGTCATGGATGTTGCGCAGCGCAAAGATGACGCCCGCGTGCAGGCCACGCGCCGGGTCCGACGGGATGACCGTGTGCAACCCATGGGGCATGCGCGGCAGGTCTTCGTGGGTTTTCAGGTAGTTGAGAAGGTCCATCCGGAAATCGTTGAGGCCAAGGTCGGTGATGGAAATGCCGGTTTTGACGTCTTCGAGCTCGATCACCTCGTTCTGGAGGCGCTGAAGCTGGTCCTTGCGATAGGCCACATCGCTGCTTTTGGCGGTCAGAACGTTATCCTCGCCGGTGCCCGCCATGTCGACGATGTGCATCCGGTTTTCGACCCGCTCCTTGAGGTTGATGTACTCGTCCAGGCTGATGTCGGGCCAGTAGTTCGACAGCTGGATCTGGGTGTTGGGCGAGCCGATCCGGTCGATCCGGCCAAAGCGCTGGACGATGCGGACGGGGTTCCAGTGGATGTCGTAGTTAATCAAGTAGTCACAGTCCTGGAGGTTTTGGCCTTCGGATATGCAGTCGGTCCCGATCAGGATGTCCAGCACGGCGGGATCATCCGGCATGATCTTGTCCTTCTCCTTGGCGCGGGGGGAAAAGAGTGTCAGGACGGACTGGAAGTCGTAAAACTTCTTAAGCGTCGTCTTGGGGTTGCCGGAGCCGGTGACGATACCGGTGTGGACGTTCTGCGCTTTTGCAAAATGCGGGGCGAGTTGGTCGAAGAGGTAGTTCGCAGTATCTGCATAGGCAGTGAAGACGATCACCTTGCGATTGCCGGGATTCAGGGGGTTGGCCATCTTGCCCGCGATTTCCGCGATCAGATGCTGCAGTTTCGCATCGTCGTCAGGGGTGACGCGCTCCATCTCGCCTATCAGGCCGTCGATGATGATCTTGTCGACGGACAGCTCCTGTTTCCAGGCCGTGATGTCCATGTCGGCGAGGTCAATCTTGATCTTCTTGCCTACAGAGAAATCGGCAAAATCCTCGTCCTCATCCGCGATGGCCTCGAGGTCGATATCCAGATCTTCCATCGTCGCCGCCCCGCCCGAGGCTTCAAACTGCGCAATCGCATCGAGTGTACGACCGATGTTCCCGGACAAGGCCCCAAGGGTCATCCGGAAGGCATGGACAGAGCTTTCCAACCGCTTGAGCAGGTTGGTGGTCATCAGCGCCTGAAGGCTTTTCTCGCGGTCCGCCTGTTTCAGCGTGCCTTTGCCGCCCTCGGTCTTGGTGTCGTAGAGGTCTTCATACTTCTTCAACCGGCTGGGCTGGATATAATTGACCGGCGCATAGACGGCCATTTTCAGATCACTGAGCCGCGAAAAGATCTCGTTGAAGCCTATGACATCTGGCCGCTGGGTGATCGGTAGATGGTGTGACAGGGGCTTTAGTCGAGCCGGGAATTTCCCGATATCGGCTGTGTCATAGAAGGTCTCGATATGCTTGCGGGAACGGGCGATGGTAACCGCATCGAGGAGCTCGAAGAAGTCGAAATCCAATGATCTCAGGATCGCAGCCGGGGTACGTTTTTCCGGCGGTAGATTGGACCATGCGTTGAACGCGGTCTGCGCACGGCGGAAGATTTCCTCTACACTCGTCTTGGTTTTGAGGTTTTTGCTCAGTGCGTCGGAGTGCCCCTCATACGCAAGGGCCAGCTGGTTGCGAAGATCGGTGAACCGATTGTTTACAGGGGTGGCCGAGAGCATCAGGGCCTTGGTTTTTACCCCAGCCTTGATGACCTTGTTCATCAGGCGCTGATACCGGGTCTCGCGGTCCTTGTAGACGTCATTATTTCGGAAGTTGTGGGATTCATCGATTACCACAAGATCGTAGTTTCCCCAGTTCACCCGGTCCAGGCGCATGCCGAAGGACTCGCCGGATGTGCGCGACAGGTCGGTGTGGCACAACACGTCGTAGCGGAAGCGATCCTTGGCAAAGATGTTGGTTGTCAGATTGGCGTTATAGTTGCGCCAGTTGTCCGCCAGCTTTTTGGGACAAAGAACCAGTACATCCTTGTTGCGCAACTCATAGTATTTGATCACCGCCAAGGCTGTGAACGTCTTCCCCAAGCCAACCGAATCCGCAAGGATGCAGCCGTTGTAGGTCTCAAGCTTGTTGATCACCCCGACGGCAGCGTCACGCTGGTAATTGAAGAGCTTTTGCCAGACGAGACTTTCAAGATAACCCGTTTTGTCCTTGGGCAGGACATCCTCGTCGATCTCGCTCAGGAAATCACTGAACAGGTTATAGAGGATCAGGAAGTACACACGTTCGGCCGGATTTTCCTGATAAACTGACTCGATATGCTCCAGCACCTCTGCCGTCACATCGCGAAGCTTCTCCTGATCGTGCCAGATCTGATCGAAAAGATTCAGGTAGGTCTGCGCAAACGGCGGTTCATCCATCACCTGTGTGTAACTGGATACCGCATCTCCACGCTGATACCCAAGATCAACAGCGGTGAAGCCCGACAGGGGCATGTAGGCTGTCTCGGTTCCTGACTTTTGAATATGGGCGAATTGCTGCATAGGCGCGGCGGTCGCGTTCGACTTGAACCGCGCTTTTTTACGGATCCACTCGGCACACTCGCGCGCGACGGCACGCTGAGTCATCTTGTTGCGGAGCTGGATCTCAAATTCACTGCCGGATAGAGCCCCTTCCGGACGCGCCAGTGGAATAAAAAACTCGCGTCGTTCTTTCTTGAGGCGATCGACCGCGCCGTTTGGGATGAAGGTCGGCGAGGTAAAGATGAATTCGAATTCTTTCAGCCTGCCCAGCTCAGATTTCAGGGCATCAAAGGCATAGATTGAAAAACATGCAGCCGCGATACGGCACTTCGAAGCCCCCGCTAGCTCTCGCTTCATGTCATCGCCCAAAAGTGTCGTGGTGTTATCGACAATCCGCAAGAGTTCCCCCCTATGATGCAAGGTCAGAGCCTCAGCACCCTACTGTGACATCCGCGATGTGCAACGCCTTCAAGGGAACCGGCCGAGGCTGTGTGGAAACTCGGGGCCATCGTCACTCTCGTCGAAATCGCTTCCGCAGAACGACCAGAAACCCGTACAGCGCGACGAGAGAGTGCAGTTATCTCCAGTTTTCGGCTAGAATGACCCAACGGTCGGAGTTGTCACACGGCCTCGGCCCATAGCGCTGTTATGAATTACATAATCAAAATTATGCGAATCCCGCCTTTAGGCGCAAAGTCGACCTGTGGCACCTGCCCGGCCGGCTACTGCCGTCCATCGCTTATCGACCGAAGGATTTCCTCGTCTCGCCTTCCGCCAGCCAGTCCTGCCCGCCGAAGGCAACGAGTGCGACGAAGATGCAATCTTGGACGAGGTCCGCGCGAAACACGATCGTCAGGCGATGGCCGCGTCCACCATGCCTCACCAGCCATCCGTCAAGTGGCGGCGCCAACCGAACACCGGAAAGCGGGTTGGTATAGATGTCGGTGAGGAGGTCGTCCACCTCATCGAGGCGCCGTCCAGCCGCGTCGAAGTCCCCACCGGTGACGTCGATGATGTGATCAACCAAAGCTGAAAGATCCTGGTCGACCAACGGGTGTCGAACAAGACGCATCATGCGGCGCTGCCACCTTTGGCTTTGGCAAGTCGGGCAAGATGAGAACGTGCGCCGGACGTGATGGACTCGCCTTTTCGGACAGGTTCCCAGGTATCCAAAGGTAGCGCAAGGCGCCGCTGGATCTCGGCTTCGAAGAGCATGCGTTCCCGCTCCCGCGCGGCCCGTGCGCGTGCCAATTCGCCAGAGACCGCGGCGCTGATGTTCGGGTACTCGCCGCTTTCGACCAGTTCACGCGCGAAGTCGAAGGCCGCGTCCGTGAAGCTGACGCTCTGTTTGTGCATGCCCATCACAGTCTCCGTTGGTAGTCCATTGGAGCACCATAGCCTGTACCGAGCGGGGGGTTCAACGATCGGTTTGATGATCTGAAGCTCATGGATGAGCGATAGAGGCATCTCCTATCGCTCATGCGACGATGGGCAGAGGTTCCTGACCCTTCGAGATGCGCGACGTCATGTCGGGCGCGCTGGTTTGTCGATGACGACGCAGCGTGGTCTTCGTTCCCTTCGATCTGGTTCGGTCAGCCCCTACTGAAGTGAGCATAGACTGAGAAGGATTTGGCCGTGCCAACCGTCGACCCACCTCACGGAGGGTCCAGCCAGTTTTCGACTTGAAGGACCCTTATTCGGGAAAACTCACCCGAATTGGCGGTCACCAGGACGGCACCGACCACGGAGGCATGAGCCGCGATCAGTAGGTCATTCGGGCCGATTGGCTTGCCAGCAGCTTCAAGATCGGCTCGAATCCCGCCATATTCCGCATCGGCCGGCACATCGAAGGCCAGAATCTGGATGCTGCCGAGAATGGCCTCGACATTGGCGAGCAGCTTCGGTGACCCCTTGCGGGCGCATCCATAGCGCAGTTCGGCGGCTGTGATGATGCTGACGCAGACGGCCTCGGGCCCGACCCTGACAATGTGCCGCATGACCGGGCCCTGCGGGTGACGCACCAGGTCGGACACGATATTTGTGTCCAACATGTAGAGGCGGCTCACAGGTCGACCGTGCGCGGGGGCAAGAGTGTGTCGTCGACGTCGGGAAACGCGTCCTCCGGACCAAGAGGCTCAAGATCTGCCAGCACAGCCAGGAGGCTCCGGCGTCGGACGGGCTCTAGGATAAGGAGATCGCCGTCACGATGGATCATCACGCGATCGCCGGGCATTTCGAAGTCGGCGGGGATCCGCACCGCCTGGCTCTTGTTGTTGCGGAAGAGCTTGGCCTCACGTCCCGGAGGCCGGTCTTCAGTGTGTGACTGGTGCATGGCGACTCCTTTGCATATGTCATAGCATATACAAAGGAGCGCCGCATCTTTCAAGACGTGGACAAATGGCCGGCATCGCCAAGGTTCGAGCGCCAGCTCGACAGCTGATCGGGGGTGCGTTGCCCGTGATCCGCCGACGTGCCGTCGTAAAAACCGTGCGGTCACGCGGCGTCGCACATGGGCGCATAGCGCACGTCGGATCTCGCACCGTTCAACCACGCCGGTTGAACGTCGCCATTGTTCCAGCGGTACAGGTAGCCGACCACCCCGCCGCTCGTCTCACAGAGGATGCGCATGACCGGCTCGCCGGTCAGACGAGGACCGGAATCCACGCTTTTCTGGCTGACCATTCCGCTTGTTTCCTTCGACTGTACCAAGATTGATCTCCTGCATCTGATGTTTCTGGGGGCCCTTGATCCAGTCAGGACCTCCTCGGTGCGATCTCCGACGATCACGCGCACGACAAGGCTGAAGGCGTCAGGTTGCAACTCCCAGTTGCTGCGGATAGATGCTCGCCCAAGCCACGAAGATCACGGCCCCGAACGAAGACAGTCGAAGCATCACGAAAAGTCGTAGCGTATGGCACTGATAAAAAACGGTAAATTCTTTCAGCCGCCAGAGCGGAATGATGAGGATTTCAAGACACTTTTCGCGCGAGTGGCGGCTGCGGGTATCGGGCGACCGGTCGACAAGGATGGCTGTCCGCAAGGGCCGTGGACCCCTGACCTCCTGACCGACGCCATCTGCCAGATCGAGGCCAACAGGGAGGGGATCGAGCTCCGCACGGTTCAGCTCTGGTTCGAGAACAATGACAAGGGTATCAGCGCGCAAAACATCCGCTGGCTGGCTCGCGTCCTTGGCTGCAATGATCCGGTGGGCGCCAGTGCCTGGCAGGCTGAGTTGGCCGCAGCTCAGTCACGGCTGGCGGCAAAGCGCCGCGCGCAGCGGCGCGGCCCTGCCGATGAGATGGCTGTGCCGGACAATGTGGACCTGGAATCGTTGGCGATTCCACCAGGGCCGAGTGATGAGCCTACCGGCCATTTCAGACTGGCACGCACGACCGAGGCGATGTTCGCCAGCGGTTCCTTGTTGAATCTCCCTGCGGCTGTCTTCGCGGGGGCCGTGGCCCTTCAGCTTTTCTCCTACTTCCTCTCGGTCCACGACGTGACGTATTTGCGCGACGATGGGGTGGCCAAGCAGGTCGGGTTCCTCTGGGCCCCCAACTGGACCTTGCTGTTTATCGTCTGTCTGCCGCTCTATCTGGCCCTCGTCGTCGACCAGGTGATCCACTGGAAGGGCTCCAGGCGTGCCCAACTCCTCGACGACCTCGGCGATGACCAACCAACGCACGGGTGGCTAGCCCGGGTCGATTCCTCATCCCATTCCTATTGGGCGGTCTTCCTGATCTGCGTGGGGTTCGCTGGCTTGGCTCAGTGGATCAGTGTGCGACTCTTGCCCCTGCTGAATGATGGTGGGCGCTACGCGGCCGATTGGGGGGCGCGCCATGGCACTGATCCGGACAATGAAGGTGTTGCCCACCTGATCGCCTTCACCGGGGCGGCGTATCTCTACATGTGCCTCTGTTTCTACCTGTTCGTCGCCGGCCTGATCCTGCTCTGCAACATCATCGACGACTTCAGGGAGGCCCGAACTGAACTTGCGGCCCGAGAGGGCAATGACAGATCGCCCGATGTAGATGCGATTGGGATGCAGATCATGCGGGGGATCGTCCGCTGCACGATCGCAGGTTTTCTGATTGCGACATGCATGAAGCTCCAGAGCCTCTACATCGTCAATTCAGCCCCCAACATTCTGTCATGGCTGGTTCTTGACGTCAGGGGGGCACTTGGCCAGGCCGACTCGGCCGTGATCTGGGACGAGGCCAGCACACCGACCAACTTTACCAGTCTGATCGTTTTGGTCCTCGTGCTGACTGTCTATCTCTATGGATGGATCCGCATCGGTCCAATTGGACAAGTGGCAGGGCCGATCACCAAAGCAAGGGCATCGGTGGCGTTTCTAGTGCTCGTCTACTTCTCGATCGGTGTATTCGACGGCTTTTCGCTCCTTCTCGGGATAGCGCTCATCCTTTCCGTCTATGGCCTGTTTGATCCGGATTTCGGGCAACAGGGGGCTGAGCAGCCAGGGCAAGCTCATGTACTATAGGTGGCTGGACCGCTGGGATGAACGACGGCTCCGACGTCGGGACGACGTGAAGCAGGTCACCGGTCTGGAGCTGGACACTCATCTTGTCTTCCCGACACACGAATACGCCGGGAACTTGGAGTCCTTCTGCGAGAGCGCGGAGTTGGCAGCCGCACGTTCGGAGAAGTTCTTTTCTCTACCTGATCCGATTGGTGATGCCAGCGTGGACGGCCAGTGGATCCGTTTCCATTCGACCATCCCCACCGGGATCGCTGAAAACGACTTGGTCCATGCGAAAGTGACAAAGGCGGCCTCAGGCGATCATGCGGTCATCATCTTTCATCATTGGAATGCCACCTCACGCAGTGGCTCTCTCGCGCGGTTCCTCGCCAGACAAGGTCTTGCCGTGGTGGAGATTGCGATGCCCTATCATCTGGAACGCGCGCGGCCAGGTTCGCATCTCGCCGATGCCATGCTGAGCCCCAACCTTGGCAGGACGCTTCAGTCCGTTCGGCAGGCGGTCGTGGACGGGCGTCAGTTGATCAGGATCCTGCAGCGCATGGGTTACCGGCATGTTTCGGTCTTCGGAATCAGCCTCGGGTCGTGGGTTGCCGCGTTGGTGGCGGCGCATGATCCCTTGGTCCGGAAGGCCAGCCTGTTTCTGTCCGCGGGAAGCTTGGCCGACATGGTCTGGACCGGTGGAGCGACGCGTCACATCCGGGCCAGCCTCGATGGCAAGATGGGAATTGCTGACCTGCGCCGCGCATGGTCTCCACTCTCGCTCGCAAACCATGCCGCCAGGCTGTCGCGACCCGACCTCGGCGTTCAGCTTGTGCTCGCCAAGCGGGACCGGGTCGTGCTGCCCGCCCTGTCCGAAGAGTTCATCTGCCAGCTGAGAGCTGCGGGCGCGTCACCTTGCGTCAAGTGGCTGAACTGCGGTCATTACTCGTTGAGCCTGCCACACTATGCGATCAGCGCAGGACTTGATGCCGCGCGCTTCCTCAACGGCAAGATGCCTGGTCAGGCACCTGGACCTGACCACAGGAAGCTAGCTTAACAGGCGCCCGACCCCTGACAATCAAGAAGGGATGCCCCCTGCCCCATTCTCCGAGCAGATGTCAGGCCAAGGGTTGGCCGTTGGGCCTTCCGCACTGTTCGGGTGATCAGCTCTCTCCACCAAATCGGCCAGGATGGCGTCGATTTCGGCCCAGACACGGGGCTCCAACTGCCCGCGGATCAGAGTCCATTTGCTCAGCACGTCGAGCGGGTCGTAGGCGCGCAGGAGGGTGGTAACGGCGGCTGCATCGACAGCGAGCGAGGTGCGTGCACGCCATTCCGTGATCCGCGTCCGCTGCTCCTCGGCGGGAGGGACGAAGTCGGGCCCGAGCTCCCAGTTCTTCACTGCACGGCGCAGGGCGGCGCGGATGACATGGGCCGGATCGACGCCGCAGTCGATCAGGGCTTCCTCCTGCCGTTCCAGCGCGTTCACCCGGATGTCGATCTTGCGCGTCGCCGGACTGCGGCGTGGGCGGATGGGAGATACCATGGCCGCGGATGCTGCACGCCCGGCTGTCTCGTGTCTGGGCTGAGGTTCGGGCGCAGGCTGCATACTTGGTGGCCAACCAGCGTGACTGTCCAAGACCACAGGCTCGACGTTTGCAGCTTCTGGCATCGTCTCAGGTCGCCGAACCTCTTCCCTTCCCGGGTCTTCTCCCACCTCTGGCCGCAGGGATGCAGCATAAGCCGGGTCGGGTCGCGTGATTGTCGGGATTCTCTTCCTCACAACCCTGTCCTCACGCGGCCAGGATGTTGTTGAGGATGTCGGTCGCCTCTTCGAGGGCCTCGACCACATGGCGCACATGGGGGCGCATGAGGGGGTTCGGATCGGCCTGCTTCTGCAACGCTACAGCGTGCAGGAGGCCCTTCTCGTCCATCTCCTTGTAGACATTCCGGCGCATCATCACGGTCTCGACCACCGGGAACCGTGCGATCGCCGCCTCTATGAGGGCGGCATCGGCGCGCGTGGTCTTGGGGTCAACCATATTCAGAACGACATGGTGGCGCGGAAGGCTGTCGGGGTCATCGACGCGCGCGCGGAGCTTTTCGAACCAGACGGCGGTCTGCGCGCCGACATCGAGATCCGAAGTCGAGAGCATGACCGGCGTCACGATGTGATCGGCCAGAACGGCGATCCCGTCCGACCATTCGGCCCCGACGCCCGCGGTGTCGATGAAGATGAAATCCGCCGAGTCCGCCGCATAGACTTGATCGATCCGACGATCCACGGCCCCTACGCTTTCGACGGTCGCAGATCGTAGGAGCGGTGATCCCAGCCCCGCGGCTTCAGCCCGCTTGTGCCAGGTGCCGAGCACGCCTGTGCTGTCAGTATCGATCAGAAGGACGCGACGCCCGGCGGCAACAGCAGCACTTATCAAGGCGCGCGAGAGCGTGGTCTTGCCACTCCCCCCTTTCCGGGCCATCGCAGCGATCACCACGAGATTGTCGTTCGGCATGGGGGCGGATCTCTCACAAGAATGGTGAAACGCAGCAAAGATGTTTCATCGTCGCTAACCCCCGCGTGCGGCGGCGTCAAGCAGAAGACGGGATGCGGGCTGCCTCAGGCGGAATGCGGGGTCCATGGTGCATCGCGCAGGGAGCGAAAAGCACCACGCTCGCGACGCCTGACGTTTTCCCGTCCGCGCGATGCAGGCCCCAGATGACGTGCGACATTCGACATTGGCCATTGGCCGCGTCGCAGGAAACGCGACGCATCTCGCACTGGACGTGATGCCTTCCGCACCATGCGCGATGCGGGGAGCAGGGGCCATCTGACATTCGCCAGAAGCCGTGCTGCTGGGCGCGCAAAACGCAGTCCAAAGGACGCGATGCACGATACAGGGAACGAAGGGCACGTTGCATTGAGCGCCTTGCGCGCTGCATTTGCCAAAGGACGTCAAATCGGCCTACCGGACCGATTTTCTATATTGAGTACAATCCCTTGGTGCCTTCTCCGCTTGTGCTGGGAGAAGGCCGGCTTGTACGAAGTTGGCAAGAAATAGGAACGTATACTTCACATGAGCAACAGTCGCAGACTGACCGATCAGGAGCGCCGTCAGATCGTCCGGGAACGGGCGAAAGGCGTCTCGGTCAGTGCGATCAGTGCAGCGCTGAAGGTCACCCCCAAGACGGTCTACAACGTGCTGAGCCGGGGTCGTTCCGCCGTCTCGGCCAACGACAGCCGCACCCGTGTGCTGACCCTGCGGGTCACCGACCGTGACCTGCGCGGCTTCGATGCCGCCCTTGCGCGGCGCGGGATCGCGCATCGGTCAGACGCCATGCGCTGCCTGATGCTCGCGGCCGAAGATCTCCTGCGCCCGGATGAGGGCATGACGGATGAGCTGAAAGGGATGAGCGCGGCGCTGAATCGGGTTGGCAACAACGTGAACCAGGTCGCGCGCCGCCTGAACGAGGCGAAGCTTAAGAGCGAGCGGCTGCCCTATACCCCCGCCAGCCATGCTGAGATCCGTGACCTTGCGATATTCGTCTTCGACATGGCTGACCAGATCCAGGAGATGTTCCGCGCGCGCCGCCGCGAACTTAACCTCGAGGTCACCAAGGCGCTCGCCGGTCTGGTGCGGCAGGAAGCGGAGCAGGTGGCCGAGCATGGCGCAGAATGAAGCGCGCGGTGTCAGCCCCGCCCTCTTCGATCGAGACTGGAGCCGGGTCTCGGGCAGCTGGCAGGGGCTCGCGAAGAAGGCGCAGATGGTCCGGGCAGCGCGCGGCTACTCGCCGGCCATCTTCAAGCCGATCTCCAAGGGTGGGTGCCACACGGCCGCGCAGCTCAAGGCCCAGCTCACCTACCTCACCACCAAGTCGAGCCTCATCCTCGACAGCCGCGGCACCCATGATGGCAAGAAGACCCTGACCGAGGCCGAGATTGATCGGGTCGTGCGGCGCTTCGAGTACCAATGGGGTGAGCGGCACAGCCCTAAGCTCGGCCATACCTCGCATCTCCTGATGGCCTTTCCCGTTGGCACCAGCGGCGAGGAGGTGCGCGCGATCACCGAGGTCGTCTGCGAGCGGTACTTTCAAGGCGAGGGGTCGCAATTCGACTATATTGCTGCAATACACCAAGATCGCGCGCATCCACATGCGCATATCGTTCTGAACCGCCGCAGCAAGGATGGCGAAATGTTCTTTCTCGGGAAGGATCACCACTTCAACTACGACGCCTTCCGGGTGGCGATGGTTGAGGCGGCGCAGGTCCACGGGATCCGGCTCGAGGCGACACGGCGTCTTGACCGGGGGGTCACGACCTACCGTGCTGAGATAGACGAGGTCTACAAGGCCCGTGACGAGGGCCGACCGACCGTCGAGCGTCAGCGCACTGGGGCTGATCTCACCGCAGCCCTGGAGACGGTGGCGCGCAATGCGCTGACCTATCGGGGTCTGGCGGCTGAAGCGTCCCGGTCGAACTTCGATGACGTGGCCGATGCGCTCGATCAGGCCGGCACCATCCTTGCCAGGGGCGGTCAGATCCAATCTGACGGAGCCATCTACATGTCCCAAGACGAAACA
>CAZLIC010000080.1:0-19894 GCA_964559535.1 uncultured Rhodobacterales bacterium | reverse complement strand
GGTGTCGGGGACCGACCCGAAGGCCTGTTGCCAGACGACCACAACGTTGCCATTGTCCAGCGTGGCAACGTCGGGCTGGCGCTGGATCGTGGAAGCGCCGTTGGCGACCGCGAACTCCGCCCCGCGCGGCGTGCCGTCGGCATCGAAAAGGCGCATGGCGATGTCGTTGTTGCCGGTCGGGACCTGGAAGGTCACGGCAAACCCGCCGTCCTTCAGCGCGGTGACGGTCGATAAGGTCTGCCTGCCCAGGGCGATCGAGTTGACCTGGAACTCGCCGCTTGCTGGCACCCCGGCGCTGTCGAAGACCCGTCCCTTCACGGCTTCCAGGCTGCCATCGCCGCCCGTGCCCCCGGCCGTGGTCCAGGTCACCACGAAGCCGCCGTTCTCCAGCACCGCGATGTCGGGCTGGGTCTGGTCGGTGTCGCTGAAGGTATGCACGGTGAAGGTCTCGCCGCTGGGCGTGCCGTCGGCCAGCACGATCTGCGCCTTGATCTCGATGATGTTGCCGATGACCTCGTCCAGCCAGACAGCGGCAAAACGGCCATCCGAGAGCGCCGTCAGCCGGGGCGCATTCTGCCCGCCCATCACGGTGGGGTTGAGGATCAGACGGTCGCCGGAAAGAACGGGTGTGGTCATGTGTTTCTCGCTTGATCGGAATGGTTGAACGCGTGACATCGAAGGGTGCGCGGACTGGCCGCGAACCGTCTCTGACCAGGACGGAAACACGAAACGGCGGCCCGGCAAAACGGAACCTGCCAAGGCGCCGGGAAGCGCAGGGACTGTCGAATTGCGCCGGCGCAGGATACCCGTCCTGCGCGACCACCATCAGGCCGCATCAACTCCAAATTGCCGCCCCGAATCCCGCCGACCCTCGCCCGATGGCCCATGCCCTGCTGATCGACGGCGAAAACCTGTCCTCGCGTCATGCCGACCGCCTTGCCGCGGCTGCCCCGCCCGATTGCGCGGTGCGGCAGGTGTTCGGCGACACCGCGCGCCTGAACGGCTGGCTGTCGGTGCCCTGGCTGACCGCGGTGCACGTCGCCCCCGCCCGCAACGCCGCCGACATTGCGCTGACGGTACAGGCAATGGATCTGGCCCTGTCGCGCGGGTTTGCCGCCTTTACCATCGCCAGCAGCGACGGCGGGCTGGCCAGCCTTGTGACTTGGCTTCGCGCCATGGGCCGCCACGTCACGGTGGCGGGCGAGCCCAAGTCCTCGCCCCTTCTGCGGAGCGCGGCGCATCTTTTTGTAGAACTGCCGCCGCTTGCCGAAGTCGCCGCCTTGCCTGCACCTGCACCGCCGGTGATTTCGCCACCGCAGCCCTGCGTCGCGCTGAAAGGTCTTTCACCACTCGACTGTTTCGTGCGCGAACAGGTCGGCAAGGAAGGCGTTAAGGGGCTGCGGCTGACCGACGTGAATCCGGCCGTGCTCAAAGGCCCTGGCACCAAGATCGCGTCCCTGCCCGAAAAGACATGGCGCAAGTGGTTCACCGCCCGCCCCCACCTTTTCGCGCTTGACCCGAAAGGCCCCGACGCCCGCGTCCGCCTCGCACCCCGTGCCTGACCCCACCCGTTTGTTGCAATCACCGGTCCGCCAGCTTATCTCCGGGACGCGCGTGGCAGCCCGGGGGCATGGCAGATGAACTGGATCACCAACTACGTCCGGCCCAAGATCAACTCGCTGTTCTCGCGCCGCGAAGTGCCCGAGAACCTGTGGACCAAGTGCCCCGAGTGCGGGACGATGCTGTTCCACCGCGAACTGGCGGGCAACCTGAACGTCTGCACCTCTTGCGACCACCACATGGCCATCACCCCGCGCGACCGCTTCCGCGCGCTGTTCGACGGCGGCATCTTCACCGAGGTGAAGGTGCCAGAACCGGTGACCGACCCGCTGCACTTCAAGGACCAGAAGAAGTACCCCGAACGCATCAAGGCCGCCCGCGCCGCCACCGGCGACAAGGAGGCCATGCTGGTGGCCGAAGGTGAAATCGCCCGCACCCCCGTGGTGGCCGCGGCGCAGGATTTTGCCTTCATGGCCGGGTCCATGGGCATGTATGTGGGCAATGCGCTGATCGCCGCCGCCGACCGCGCGGTAAAACTGAAACGCCCGCTGGTGGTGTTCACCGCCGCGGGCGGCGCGCGCATGCAAGAGGGTATCCTGAGCCTGATGCAGATGCCCCGCACCACCGTTGCCGTGCAGATGGTGCAAGAGGCCGGGCTGCCCTACATCGCCGTCCTGACCCACCCCACCACCGGCGGCGTGACGGCCAGCTATGCCATGCTGGGCGACGTGCAGATTGCCGAGCCGAACGCGCTGATCTGCTTTGCCGGGCCCCGCGTCATCGAACAGACCATCCGCGAGAAACTGCCCGAAGGTTTCCAGCGTGCCGAATACCTGCTGGACCACGGCATGCTGGACCGGGTGACGCACCGCAAGCAGATGCGCGACGAACTGGCGGGCATCTTGCGGCTGCTGATGAAGCTGCCGCCGCCGGTGAAGGGCGACCTGCCCGCGCCCGACCCGGTGGCGGTGGAGGCTCCGGCAGCGTCGGCGGCACCGGCAGCCGCCGCAGCACCGGCACCGGCCAAGGCGTGATGTCGTCCGACCTGATCCTGCAGCGTCTGATGACGCTGCACCCCAAGATCATCGACCTTACGCTCGACCGGGTGACGCGGCTTCTGGACCGTCTGGGCAACCCCGAACGGTCGCTGCCCCCGGTGATCCACGTGGCTGGCACCAACGGCAAGGGCTCGACCCAGGCGATGATCCGCGCCGGACTGGAGCAGCAGGGGCTGCGCGTGCATGCCTACACCTCGCCCCACCTTGCCCGCTTTCACGAACGCATCCGGCTGGCCGGCGCGCTGATCGAGGAGGCGCATCTTTCGGCCCTGCTGGATGAGTGCGACGCCGCCAATGCGGGCGAGCCGATCACCTTCTTCGAGATCACCACCGTCGCCGCCTTCCTGGCCTTCGCCCGCATCCCGGCCGATTACCTCTTGCTGGAAGTGGGCCTTGGCGGGCGGTTGGATGCCACGAACGTGGTCGAAACCCCGCGGCTGACCATCATCACGCCGGTGTCGCTGGACCACCAGCAGTACCTCGGCGACACCATCCCCGAGATCGCGGGCGAAAAGGCCGGCATCCTGAAACGCCGCGTCCCCTGCATCGTCGGCCCGCAGACGCCCGAGGGGCTGGCGGTGATCGAGGACAGGGCGGAACGCCTGCATGCCCCGGTGCTCGCCCACGGCCAGCACTGGCACTGCTGGGCCGAACGCGGCCGCCTGGTGTTTCAGGACGAAACCGGGCTTTTGGACCTGCCGCCGCCCGTGCTGCCCGGCCCGCACCAGTACCAGAACGCCGGTGCCGCCATCATGGCCCTGCGCCACCTGGGCTTTCCCGAGGCCGCCTGCGAAGCCGCCATCACCCGCACCGAATGGCCTGCCCGCATGCAGCGCCTGCGCCGCGGCCCGCTGCCCGCCGCCGCGCCGCAAGCCGAACTCTGGCTTGACGGCGGCCACAACCCCGCCGGGGGCGAGGCGCTGGCCGCCACGCTGGCCCAGATGCCCCGCCGCCCCACCCATGCCATCTGCGGCATGCTGAACACCAAGGACATCGCAGGCTACCTGCGCCCGCTGGCGCCCCACCTGGTGCACCTGCACGCCGTCTCGATCCCGGGCGAAAAGAACACCCTGCCCGCCGAGGTCACGGCCGACGCCGCCCTTGCGGCCGGGATTGCGGCATCGCAGGCCGAAGGCGTGGCGCAGGCGCTGGCTGCCGTCACCGCCACCGACCCCGCTGCGCGGGTGCTGATCTGCGGGTCGCTTTACCTCGCGGGCACAGTGCTGCGGGAAAACGGCTGATACTTAGCAAACTGTCGAACTTTCCATTGCGCACTGCCTCACGCCATGATACTTAGCGTCATGGCTAACCAATCCCCCGACCTCTCGCTGATCTTCCACGCCCTGTCGGACCCCACCCGCCGGGCGATCCTCACGCGGCTGGCCCGCGGCCCCGCGCCGGTAACGGAACTCGCCGCGCCCACCGGCCTGCGCCTGCCCACGGTCCTGCGCCATATCGCGGTGCTGGAAGAGGCGGGTCTGATTGCCACCGCGAAGGGCGGGCGCGTCCGCTCCTGCGCCATCGTCCCTGCGGCGCTGGCTCCGGTGCGCACCTGGCTCGATGACCAGCGCGACCTGTGGGAAGCCCGGCTTGACCGGCTCGACAGCTTCGTGACGCAGATGATGCAGGACAGACCATGACCCGCTTCGCCACCCTGACCTTCGACCGCACCGTCCCCGCCCCTGCCGAAACCCTGTGGCAGGCCTGGACCGCACCCGCCGCCCGCGCCGTCTGGGCCTCGCCGACACCTGCCGTCACCGTCGAGTTCCTCCAGGCCGACACCCGCGTCGGCGGCCGCGAAGTGTCGCTGTGCAAGGTGGCGGGCCAGCCCGACATCCGCTGCGACATCGGCTGGCTTGACCTGCAGCCCGCCCGCCGCAGCGTGAACTGGGAACTCGTCAGCGCCGAAGGCGCCCCCCAGTCTGCCGCCCTCGTCACCGCCGACCTTGCGCCGCAGGGCGACCACAGCCGCCTGACCGTCACCGTGCAGCTGTCCTCGCTGGCCGCCGACATGGAGCCGGGCTACCGGCAGGGCTTCAACGCCGGGCTCGACAACCTCTCCGCCGTCGCCGCCCGCACCATGATCCTGCAACGCACCATCCACGCCCCCCGCAGCGTCGTCTGGGGCGCGTGGGTGAACCCCGACACCCTGCCGCAATGGTGGGGCCCCGACGGCTTTTCCTGCCGCACCAGCCGCATCGACCTGCGGTCAGGCGGCGACTGGGTGTTCGACATGATCGGCCCCGACGGCACCATCTACCCCAACCACCACCGCTACCACACCATCACCCCGCAGGACCGCCTTGCCTACAGCCTCTTGTGGAGAGAGAACGGCCCCAAACACGCCGACGCCTGGGCCCAGTTCGACGACACCCCCGAAGGTACCCGCGTCACCCTGGGCATGGTGTTTTCCACCAAGGCCGAATTCCAGACCGCCCGCGGCTTCGGCGCTGTGGAGTTGGGCCAGCAGACGCTGGGCAAGCTGGCGGGGTTTGTCGGGGACGCCTGACCGTTTCTGCGCAGGTCACCCTCCGTCAAGCACCCCCCGCATCCCCGCCCGGAACGCCCCCACACCGCCGTTCGCCGGATGCCGCACCGCCACAGCCTGAACCCCCATCGCCGCCAACAGGTCGCGCGCAACGGTGCCCAGGGCGATCACCCGGCAGCCGGGGAACAGCGCAAGGAACCGCGGCAGGACAGCAGCGCTGGCCGCCAGTTCGGCGGCCGTCGGCCTGCGGTTCGACAGGGGGTTGCCGGGCCGGTGCGGGTGCAGGGGGAAGGCGTTCCACAGGACCACCGCCCGTTCCGCGCCTGCCTCGGCCAGCACCTGCCACACCACCGTCGCCGTCGGCTCGGCAAAGCCGTCGGCGCGCCCGGCGACCGTCCGGCAGGCCGCCGCATCACTGGTGCGCCGAAAGACACCCGGCCCCAACACCCCGGCCCCCGCTGGCCCCGCCAGCAACCGCTCGCTGGTCATCGGCACGCCGGTGAACCGCGCCCCCTGGTACCCTGGCGCCTCGCCCACAAGCAGCAGCCGCGCGTGGCCCTGCCGCTCCGCCAGAAAGGCCGCCAGCTGCGCGCACCGCTGCTCCGCAGCCCACGGCCCCGCGTCAACCCCCGGACGGTCTGCGTGGTACGGGTTCGCCACGGCCCCGGGCAGGCGCAACCCGCGCAACCCGTCAATGAACGCGGCAATCGCCAAGGTCGCTTCCTTTCTTGCCCCCTGCCCCGCGCGCGCGACCTTGGCGCCATCCCCGGGTTCCCGGACGGCGCCTGACATCGCGTCAGGTCCACCGCGGCGGATGGAAACCACACGCTGTCCGATACCGCCAGCAAGCCCCGCCCCCATTTTGACGGCCACATCACCGGCACGGCCCAGGGACCCGGGACTCCGACTGGTCAGCCGATACCCGGAAGAACCATCGACGGAACAGGCATGCGCGTCCATCTTGCATTGTCGCGCCGGTTTCTTCTTCACTGCGCCGTGGGTCGAAGCAACCCCGACGCAAACCTTGCTTCGCCTGCCCGGCGGCCCGGCCCCCTTGGCCCGGCCACCGCCAGGGCGACAAAGGAGCCGAGATGACGCCCGCCGATTTCTACCAGCGCGACCGCACGCTGCACCCGCCTGCCCACCACCCCGCCTACAAGACCAGCGTCAGCCGGTCGCCGCAGCTGCCGCTGCTGACCCTGCGCCAGACACCCAGCGAAATCACCGGGCCCACCTTCGGCCATGGCGACATCGCCCCGCAGGACAACGACCTGACCGTGAACTTCCAGCACGGCGGTGCCCCGGTGGGCGAACGCATGATCCTGCACGGCCGGGTGCTGGACGAAAATGCCCGCCCCGTTCCGCGTACGCTGGTGGAAATCTGGCAGGCCAATGCCTCGGGCCGCTACCGGCACCGGAATGACACCTATCTGGGCGCGCTTGACCCCAACTTCGGCGGCTGCGGCCGCACTCTGACGGATGACACGGGCCACTACGCCTTCCGCACCATCAAGCCCGGCCCCTACCCCTGGCTGAACCACGTCAACAGCTGGCGCCCCCGGCACATCCACGTGTCCGTCTTCGGCAGCGGCTTCTGCCAGCGGCTGATCACCCAGCTGTACTTCGAGGGCGACCCGCTGATCCCGCTGTGCCCCATCGTCCGCACCCTGCCCGACCCCGAGTCCGTGCAGCGGCTGATCGCAAGGCTGGACATGAACGCCGCGGTGCCGATGGACTGCCTGGCCTACAGGTTCGACATCGTGCTGCGCGGGCGGCGGTCCACGCTGTTCGAAAACCGGCCGGAAGGAAACTGACATCATGACCGATCCGCTGGGATACCTCCGCGAAACCCCCTCGCAGACGGCGGGGCCCTATGTGCACATCGGCCTTGCGCCGGGTGCCGCCGGGTTCCGGACCTTCGATCAGGAACTGGGCCAGACCATCGCCCCGCCCAGGGTGCCGGGCGAGCGGATCCGTGTCGAGGGGCAGGTGTTCGACGGCACCGGTTCGCCGGTCCGCGACGTGCTGATCGAGGTCTGGCAGGCCGACGCGCAGGGCATCTACCCTCACCCCGAAGACCCGCGCCATGCCCAGGCGGCACCCGGGTTCCGCGGCTGGGGCCGGATCATTCCCGACTTCGAGACGGGCCTTTGGGCCTTCGACACCATCCGCCCCGGCCCGACGCCCGCCCGTACAACGGGCCAGATGCAGGCGCCGCACATCAGCCTGTGGCTGGTGGCGCGGGGCATCAACATCGGCCTGAACACCCGCATGTACTTTCCGCAGGACCAGGCCTTGCTCGCCGCCGACCCCGTGCTGTGCTCGGTCGAACAGGTGGTGCGCCGACAGACGCTGATCGCCACCCAGACCGGCCCCGCCACCTACCGCTTCGACATCCGCCTGCAGGGTCCGGGCGAAACGGTGTTCATCGACGTCTGACCGCAATCCCGGGCCGCGGCCTCAGGCATGCGCGACGTGCACCGACCGGCGGTATTCGCTGGGCGGCACCACGCCGTTCGCGATGAAAAAGCGCGAAAAGCTCGCCTGGCTGGAAAAGCCCAGGTCCAGGCCGATCTCGCTCACCGCCTCGGCCGTGCCCGCCAGCCGGTCAATCGCCCGCTCCATCCGCAGCGCGTTCAGGTAAATGTTGGGCGTCACCCCCACCTGTTCGCGGAACAGCTTGAAGAAGTGGGGCCGCGAAAGCCCCACCTCGCGCGCCACCTCGTCCAGTTCCAGCGTGTCGCACAGCCGGTCCTGGAACAGCCGCACCGCGTTGCGGATGCGGTAGTCGCGCTTGGGCCAGGCCGGGCCGGTGAACAGCCCGCCCCGTTCTGTCCACTGCCACGACTGGTCGAAGGCACCCTGCGTCAGCAAACACAGCCGCTCGGCAATCGTCGGATCGTCGCGGTCCGGGTCCAGCATGGCATGCGCAATGGCATAGACATGCCGCGCCAGCAGGTCCGTCACCTCGACCCCCACCCGCCCGAACCGCAAGGACGCCTGCGCGCGCCGCGCCACGTCCAGAAACCACGACGGACGGATGTACAGCACCAGCGCCAGCGTCGGTTCGGCCGTCACCACCGGCGCATAGTAGTGTGTCTGCCAGGGGCTGATCGCCACCGCCTGCCCCGGCGACAGCGGAAACCGCCGCTCGTCCACCACCAGCTGCCCCGCAGGCCCGCTGACGTGGAAGATCAGGTGCCCTTCGCGGTGGCCGTGCGGCACCATCGCGCGGTCCATGGAATACAGGCAGACACGGCCGAAAACGCCGTGAAACACGGCCAGGGCAGTGCTCATGGTCTCCTCCCTTCCACGGTCTTGCGCCGCATCTTTGCCAACAGGCTAGGGCAGAATCCCTTGCCGTCCAACAGTTTGTCCCGCCGCACCGCAGCATGTGCATGCTGCACTACAGCGCGGCCTCCAGCATGCGCAGGTAATCGGCCGCCACGGCATGCCGCGGATTGGTCAGGTTGGCCGGGTCTTCCGCCGCCCGCGCCGCCACCCGCACCATCGCCGCGCGGTCCAGCCCCAGCCCGCGCACGCCCCGCGGCAGGCCCACCCGCGCGCCCAGCCGCGCCACGGCCCCGGTCAGGTCACCATCCGCAGGCAGGCCCAGCGCCGCGGCCAGCGGCGCAAACCGGTCGGCCACCGCGGGCGCATTGAAGGCGATCACCGGCGGCAGCAGCGCCGCATGCCACCAGCCATGCCGCCGCGCCGTACCCGCCGCCAAACCAGCTTCGGCCTCCAGCGCATGCGCCAGCGCATGCACCGCCCCCAGCCCCTTCTGGCTGGCCAGCCCCGCGTTCAGCGCCGCCGCCAGCAACTCGCGCCGCGCCTCCAGATCCTGCCCGTCGGCCACCGCGCGCGACAGCCACGCCCCCGCCCGCCGTGCACCGTCCAGCGCCATGCCATCGGCCGGCGGGTTCCAGGCCGTGCCCAGCCACGCCTCGATGCAGTGCGTCAGCGCATCCATGCCGGCCGCCGCCGTATCTGCCGCGTCCTGCGCCATGGTCAGCGTCGGGTCGCACAGCACCACCGAGGGCACCGCGCCGCCCGGCCCGCCCAGCGCCCGCGGCAAGGGCCCGATGCCCACGCTGGCCGTCGTGGTGGGCAGCACCACCACCGGAACCGGATCGCCCGCCGCAGCCCGCCCCAGCGCGCGGGCCAGGTCCATCGCCACCGGCCCGCCCAACCCGATCACAGCGTCGCAGGCGCCCAGGCGAAATGCCTCGGCCAGCCGCGCCAGCACTGCGGCATCTGCTGCCTCGGCCCGCCGCAAGGGGACCGGCCGCACCTCGGGGGGCAATCCGTCGCAGATACGGTCGAACAGGTCATCCGCCTCGCCCGCAGCATCGGTCACCACCGCAGGCCGTCGCACGCCCAGCGCGCGCAACTCGACCGGCAGGGCGTCTTCGGCCACGCGGTCGGCAAAATGGATGCGGGTCAGGTAGGCAATCAGGGACATCGCGCGACTGGGCCCCATAAAGGACGGCCCGCACCGCCACGGCGGCGCGGGCCGGTTGCGCAGCCGGGGCGGCAGCCGCCCCGGCAAGGCTCATGTCAGGTCAGTTGCCCGCCGCAGCGCGCAGCGCCGCACAGTCGGGCGTATCGCGCGACGGCAGGCCCATGGCAGTGAACTCTTCCTTGGTCATGCCCAGCGTCTGCGTCACGTTTTCCTGCGTCGCCACCATCTTGTTGGACAGCGTGCCGTCCGCATTCTCGACCACTTCGTTCACATAGACGGTGCCCGAGGCCTGGCGGTTCTCGTTCAGCGTCACCAGACCCAGCGGCGTCTGCAGTTGCAGGGCCGACAGCGCCGCGTGGAACTTGGCCTGACCGTCGGACAGATCGCCGCCCACTTCGTTCAGCGCCTGGATGGCGGCCAGCGTCGCCACATAGTAGCCCACGCCGAACAGCGACGGCGTCGGGAACCGCTCGCCTTCCGGGAACGCCTCCTGATAGGCCTTCACATAGGCCTGCCATTCCGGCGCCGGGTTGTCCTCGGCCAGCGCGCCACTGGTCGGCGTGCCCACCAGCGCCTCTTTCGCGCGGCCCTTCGAGGTCAGCACCGTCTGGTCGGCCATGATCGTGCCGCCGATCAGGTTGGTGTCGGCACCCGCCTGTTCGTACTGGTTCAGGAAGTTGATGGCATCGGTGCCACCCACGCCCAGATAGATCGCGTCCACGTCATCGGGCAGTTGCGCGATGATGCCGCCAAAGTCCGACGAACCCAGCGGGATCCAGAAGCGTTCGACGATGTCGCCACCGGCGCGGCAATAGTCCACCGCGAAGCCCAGGAAGTTCGTGTAGCCAAAGGAATAGTCGGCGGCGATGGTGGCCACCGTCTTCCAGCCCTTCACGTTGTAGGCATAGGACCCAAGCCCCTGCCCCCACTGCGCCCCGTCCAGGTTGAAGCGGAAGAAGTTGGGCGAGGGATCGACCCAGGTGGTTTCCAGCGCGCCCGAGATGCCGTTGATCACGGTCTTGTCGGGGATGGTCTTCGAGTAGTCGCGCATCGCGATCCCCTCGGACCCCGACAGCGGCCCGATGATGAAGTCGACGCCGTCCTGCTCGATCAGCTTGCGCGCCTGGCGCACGGTGGTGTCGGGCGTGGTGTCGGTGGGGGCAACGATGAACTCCAGCGTCTTGCCGCCGGCCATGCCGCCGGCCTGATTGATGGCCAGTTCGACGTTGCGCACGCTGTCCTTGGCGCCTTCGGCAAAGGTGCCTTCCAGCGCGGCCAGCACGCCGATCTTGATGGTGTCCTGCCCGAAGGCCAGGCCGGGGATCAGAAGCGCCGCCGCGGACACGGTGCCGATGAATGCTCTGCGCATGGGTCTCCTCCCAGATGTCGCGCCGGGGCGGCGCGGATGTCGCTCCCCTGGGTCGCGGGCAGACGGCCCGGCCCCGGCCGGTTCCTCCGGCTCATGCGGGCAGCCTAGTGTGGCGCCGTACCAGGGGGCGATTGCCGCCCGTGCGGCCCCATACCCCGCCGTCTGTTTTTTGTGGCCGTCAGCACCGGCGCAGCGGACGTCCGCTGCGCAGGCGCAGCGCGCCCAGCAATCCCAGCGCCGCCAGCAACAGCGGCAGCCCGGCCGGAACCGGCACCACCGAAGGCGCCTGCCGCGACGGCGGCGAACGCCGGACAAGGGTGGCCGGTTCGGGGTCGTCCAGTTTCAGCAGGGCGGCGGTAACCGGGGTGAACTCGAACTTGCCGAAGGCCATGCCGTCCTCGACCCCTTCGTATTCAATCCTGATCCGGGTGATCTTCTTGTAGATGCCCAGGTCGATGCGCCCGTTCGAGGCAACCCCGGTCGATCCGACCACCTCGCCGCCGCGGTAGATCACGATCGTCGCCACATCGCCCGCCTGATACCCGGCCGAATTGAACCGCAGCTTCTTCACCTTGCCCTCGAAGCGGATGTTCATGTCGCCGGTGCAGTTCGGCCCCGAACCGCGCTTGGCGCAGATCGCACCCCCGGCATCGGTGAAATGGGTGTCCGACCGGTTCAGCAGCGCGGTGTTCCCCTCGAAGGTCACGCCGCCCACCGTCACGCTGGCGCCCAGGTTGCCGGAAGCCAGCGAGGTGAAATCCAGCGTGGCCGCGGCGCCCGCGGCGGCCAGGAACTGTGCGGCGGAAACAAGCGCACAAAGCGTCCGGATCATGCCTGCCTCCATTGGGTCAAAGCTGTCGTTCAGCGCGGCCGACAACTGCCGCGGGCACCCGATCCTTGCATCCGCCCGCCGAGTCGATCCAGCGGTTTCTGTCCGCAGGGAATGCTTCTCCGGCCGCACCCGCGCGGCAGGTGTCACTTGCTGTTCAGCACCGTCACGCCATTCCACCCGTCGCCGGGCGGCGCGGCCGCAAAGGCGGCGCAGCGGTCCAGATACAGGGTCACCAGCCGGTCACCGCAAACCCCGCCGCGCAGCGCGGCAAACGCCGCCCCGGCCCCCGCCCAGTCGCACCGCCGGAACGCGGCCAGCGCCGCGCCCCAGGCCTCCACGTCGCGCAGCACCGCGGCATCGACCTGCCCCGCTTCACCGATCAGTTCATGCAGCGCCACCGGTCGCGTCGTGCCCGCGGGCGACACCAGATCGACCTCGCGGAACACGAACGCGCCCGCCACCCGGTCCACCACCGCCTGCGTGGCAAGGATCGACGTGCCGTAGACCTTGTTCAGCCCCTCCACCCGCGACGCAAGGTTCACCGCCCCGCCGATGGCCGTATACTGCAACCGGTCGGCCGACCCTACATTGCCCACCACCACGCGGTCCGTGTGCAGCCCGATCCGCGTATGCGTGGGAAAGATCGCCCCCGCCCACTGCGCATTCAAGGCCGCCTCGGCGGCATGGCAGGCCAGTGCCCCCCGGCAGGCCGCGGCCGCGTGGTCGGCCACCTCGCCCGGCGCGTTCCAGATCGCCATCACCGCGTCGCCAATGTACTTGTCCACGCTGCCGCCAGTGGCCGCCACCGCTGCCGCCATCACCTCGAAGTAGCGCGACAGGTCGCGCATCGCCACCTCGGGCGGCAACGCCTCGGACTTGCGCGTGAACCCTTCGATGTCGGAAAACATCAGCGTCACCTCGCGCGAGGTGCCGCCCACCGCCACCCGCCCGCCCGAAGCCACCAGCGACCGCACCACATCCTTGGGCACATAGGCCGCAAAGGAACCCAGGCTGCTCTTCATGTTGGCCACTGCGCTGCCCAGCTCGTCCACTTCGGTGATGCGCGAGCGCATCTCGAACTGCCCGCCCAGGTCAAACGCGCTGATCCGCCGCGCCTCGTCCGACACCCGGCGCAGCGACTGGCTCAGCAGCCGCGCCAGCAGAAACACAGCCGCCATTGCCGCCAGCCCGACCCCCGCCGACATGGCCAGAACCCGCCGCGTCGTCGCTGCGATGCCGCCCACGTAGTGCTCGGTCGGAACAATCACGCCCAGGGTCGGCACGGTGCCCAGCAGCGGCGCCATCGGTGCCATCGACAAAAGGTATCCCCGCCACACCCCGGGCATGGCAAACTGGACGGTTGCTGCGCCCAGCCGCCGGTCCCTGCTCGCCGATTGCGCCTGCGCCAGTGCCGCCTCGGTCACCGGAATCTGCCCGGCACCGCCCGCCGCTTCGGACGACGCCACCAGCCGCCCCGCCCGATCCAGCAGGAAGATCTCGCCCACCCCGTCTACCCGGATCTCGGCCAGCAGATCGTCCAGCGTGCCCAGTGACATGTCCACGCCCACCACGCCCCGCACCGCGCCGTCCGGCCCGGCAAAGCGGTTGGACATCGTCACACCCGGTTGCCCGCTGCTGGCAAAGACATACACCGGGCTGACCACGGTGTTCGCGTCAACCAGCGCATCGGCGTACCAGGGCCGTTCCCGCGGCTCAAACGTGGACGGCCGCGTCACCGTGCGCAGCACCGTACCGTCCGCCGCCAGGAACTGCATGCGGTCGGTCCTGGCCGCGGCTGACCCGCCCACCAGCCGGTGCACCAGCACCGCACCTTCCGGCACCGGCACCTTGTCGGGCCCGAACACCGCGGTTCCCGGTGCAATCCGCGCCACCTGGGCAAACTGCCCGTCCGCATCTAAGGCGACGAACACGCCATACACATACGCCAGCGCCTCGAACTCGGCAGCCAGCATGTCGAACCCCCGGCGGGTGCCGATCTCATCGGGGAAGTCGCCCGCAAACCGCGCGGCTGTCGCCACCACGCGGATCACAGGGGTCACCTCGGCCACCAGCGCCGCCTCGCTGCGCTGCTGCGCGTCGGCCATCGCATCGCCCGCGGTGCGGATGGCAAGGTCGCGGTTGTTGGCAAAGAACAGGCTCACCGTCAGCCCCAGCACCAGCGCCGTCAGCACCGCAAAGGTCACGGCCACGCTGACCTGCAGCCTGATCTTCATCCCGCCTCTCCCCGCCCACAGGTTACCAATGTATGAATCCGAACGCGTAACACATTGATTTCATTAAAGTGGCGGTCCTGTCCCAGCGTGGGACACGCCTGTCCCACGTCACACCGCCCGCAACACGGCACCGGGGTTCATGATCCCAGCAGGGTCCAGCGCCGCCTTCACCGCCCGCATCGCCGCCACCTTGGCCGGGTCGCCATAACGCTCCAGGTCCTCGACCTTCAGCCGCCCGATGCCGTGCTCGGCACTGACCGACCCGCCGCGCGCATGCACCATGTCATGCACCAGCCGCTTCACCGCCCCGCGCACAGCCACCCAGTCCTCCTTCCGGCCGCCCTGCGGCGGAAAGACATTGTAGTGCAGGTTGCCGTCGCCCAGATGTCCGAAACAGTTGATGCGGAACGGCCCCAGCCCGGCAACCGCAGGCCCGGCCGACGCGATGAAGCCCGCCAGTTCGCCCAAAGGCAGGCTGATGTCATGGCTCGACACCGCACCGATCCGCCGGTTGGCAACCGGGATGGCCTCGCGCAGGGCCCAGAACGCCGCCCGCTGCGCCCCCGACACGGCCACCACCGCATCGTCGCACAGTCCCGCCGCGGCCCCCGCCGCAAACAGCCCTTCCAGCGCCTCCTGTGCGTCCAGCCCGGCGGGCAGCCCCACCTCGGCCAGCACCATCCAGTCCGGCACCGGATCGAAGGGAAACCGCACTTCCGGCCCCACCTCGGCCAGAAAATCCAGCCCCACCCGCGACACCAGCTCGAAGGCCGACACCAGCCCCGGCAGCCGTGCCGCCGCCAGATGGAACAGCGCCAGCGCCGCTTCGGGCCCCGGCACGGCAAACCACGCCGTCCCCACCGCGGCGGGCGGCGGCACCATCCGCAGGCTGGCCGCGGTGATGATCCCCAGCGTTCCCTCCGCCCCCACGATCAGGTTGCGCAGGTCGTACCCGGTGTTGTCCTTGCGCAACCGCTTCAACCCCTGCCACACCTGCCCGTCGGGCAGCACCGCCTCCAGCCCCAGGCACAGGTCGCGCGCATTGCCCCAGCGCAGCACGTTCACACCGCCCGCGTTGGTGGACAGCACGCCCCCGACGGTGGCCGTGCCCTCCGACGCCAGCGACAGCGGAAACAGCCGACCCGCCCCTGACGCCGCCGCCTGCGCCGCGGCCAGCGTCGCCCCCGCCTCGATCACCAGCACGTTCTCGTCCGGGTACACCGCCCGCACCGCCGCCATCCGCTCCAGCGACACCAGCAGCGGCACCGGCCCCTCGGGCGCCAGCTGCCCCCCCACCAGCCCGGTGCCGCCGCCCCAGGGCACGATCCCCACCCGCGCCGCCCCGCAGGCCCGCACGATGGCCGCCACCTCTTCCACCGCCCGCGGCCGCGCCACCGCCCCCGCCATGCCCAGCCACCGCCCCCGCGGCTCGCTCAGGTGGCGCGGCTCGGGCGCAGCCAGCGTGCCGGGCGGCAGCAGGGCAGCAAGGTCATCCAGAAAGGCAGGCGTGGCATCGGTCAGCATCCCCGATCCCTAACCCGCCGCGCCACGCCGCGAAAGCCCGCCGCAAACCCACGTCCCGCGTCCCGTTCTCATCTTTGCGAGAATACCCCGGGGTCCGGGGCAGAGCCCCGGGGGGCGGGGAGCTCAGTCCAGCCACTCCGGCTGCAACACCATGATCGTGGGCGTCTTCGGCAACCGGTCCAGCGACAGCACGATGTCCGGCTGATCCAGCCGCACCACGTCGAACTCGCCCGACATCTCGGCCACGAATTCTTCCAGCGAGGCGCCGGAAAACCAGTGCATCGGAACCACGACGGATGACCGCAGCCGGCTCACCACCGCCTTCATGTCTTCCAGCCGCATGGTATAGCCGCCGTCCACCGGCACCATCACCACGTCCAGCCGCCCGATGGCCGCGAAATCCTCGTCGGGCGGGATCTGGTGCAGGTGGCCCAGATGGCCGATGCACAGCCCCGCCACCTCGAAGATGAAGATGGAATTGCCGTTCGCCCGCGCGCCTTCGCCGAACGGCCCCCGCGTGTCGGTCGCCACGTTGCGCACCAGCATCTCGCCCAGATCCAGCCGGTGCTCGATCCCTTCGGGGCCTGCCCCCCAGCCCGGCAGCACATGCGGAATTGCCGGATCGGGGGCCGAGGTCCAGTGCGTGGAATGCGCGTTGTTCATCGTCACCACATCGGGGATCAACGCCCGCGCCCCGGTAAACCCGGTGTAGTCGGTCACCGCCGTCAGCCCGCCCGGCGTTTCCAGCAGGAAACTGGCGTGGTCCAGGAACCGCAGACGCACCGTGTCGGGGTCCAGCGGGTCGCCAAAGCTGGCAGGCACCACCTGCGCATCCCCTTCGGCCAGCGCAATGCAATGCGACGGGATGCGGTCCTGCGCAGCCGCAGGCAGGGCAAGGACAGCGGCAAGAAGGGCAGACAGCACGAACGGGTGAAGCGGCATCGGGGCACCTCCTGCGGGAAGGGTAGCACGGGCTGACGCAAGGTCATGCCGCCCGCCGATCACGCCCGCGTGTGTGCTTTACCCCCGCGCCTGCCGCACCGCCACATCCCACAGCGCCTGCACCACCGGCGTGGGCGGGTCGCGGCGGGCGGCCACCAGGCCCACCACATGCTCGGCCTCGGGTGCCACGATGGGAACCGCCGCCAGCGCACCGCCGCCGGTGAACATCGCCGCCAGCCCCTGCGGCACCACCGACACCCACCCCCCGGTCTGCACATGCGCCACCAGCGCGATGGTCGAGTTGCTTTCCACCTGCGGCGCGGCCACCGCCCCGGCCTCGGCCAGAAGCTGGTCGATGATCCGGCGGTTCTGCATGTCGGCCGTCAGCAGGCACAGCGCCTCACCCGCCACTTCGGCCCAGGTCACCTCGGCCCGCCCCGCCAACGGGTGCGCGGCGGCGCACAGCAGGCGGTAGAACTCCGAGTAGAGCGGCACCTGCGCCACCGACCCCAGCGGCTCGTTGTCAAGGTAGGTCAGCCCGGCGTCCAGCGTCAGGTCCGCCAGCCCCGCCAGCACCTCGGCCGAGGTGCAGGACCGGATGGCGATGCGCACCCCCGGATGGCGCCGCGCAAAACCCGCCGTAACCTTCGCCACCAGCGGCAGCGCCGTGGGAATGACGCCCAGCCGCAGCACCCCCGTCAGCCCCGCCCGCGCCGCCCGCATCTCGGCCGTCAGGGCACGGGCATCGGCCACGATGCGCCGCGCCCAGACCAGCACCCGCTCGCCCTCGGGCGTCAGGCCGCGATAGCGGCTGCCGCGGAACACCAGTTGCACGCCCAGCTGATCCTCCAGTGCCTTCAACGCGCTGGACAGCGTGGGTTGCGTCACGCCAATCGCCTCGGCCGCGCGGCCGAAATGGCCCTCGCGCGCCAGCGTCAGGAACATTTCCAGCCGGTCGATCATGTCGGCAACCTGCCCGGTTCCGCAGCCCTTGGAAAGCGGCCCGCGCGCCTATACATCAGCACCATGCGCATTCCCCTCCTGTCGCCACGGCCCCCCACCGTTCCCGTGATCCGCCTGTCCGGCGCCATCGGGGCCGGGTCGCGCCTGACGGGCGGGCTGTCAGACGCCGCCCTTGCGCCGCTGATCGAGCGCGCCTTCACCCGCGGCAAGCCCGCCGCGGTGGCGCTGGTGGTCAACTCGCCGGGCGGGTCGGCCGTGCAGTCGTCGCTGATCGCGGCCCGCATCCGGCGGCTGGCGCAGGAAAAATCGGTGCCCGTGCACGCCTTTGTCGAGGATGTGGCAGCCTCGGGCGGGTATTGGCTGGCCTGCGCCGCCGACCACATCTGGGTGGATGACAGTTCCATCGTGGGGTCCATCGGGGTGATCTTCGCCTCGTTCGGCTTTCCCGAATTCATGGCGCGGCAGGGGATCGAACGCCGCGTCATCACCGCCGGCCGGTCCAAAAGCCTGGCCGACCCCTTCCTTCCGCAAAAGCCCGAGGATGTGGACCGCCTGAAAGCCCTGCAGGCGCCCATCCACGCCGCTTTCATCGCCCATGTGAGGGCCCGCCGCGGGGCACGGCTGAACCCCGACGCCGATCTGTTCAACGCCGATGTCTGGGTGGGGCAGCAGGCAGTGGACCTGGGGCTGGTGGACGGCGTGGCGCATATTGAGCCCAAGCTGAAGGCGCTTTACGGCGACAAGGTGCAGCTTCGCCCGATGGGCCAGCGCCGCAGCCTGGCGCAGCGCCTGGGCCTTGCGTCCTTTGCCGCCCAGGCCGCGGCCGCCGCCCTGGACGAAGCCGAAGCGCGCGCCCTGTGGGCGCGGTACGGGCTGTGACTTGCTGATCCGCGTCGTCCTCATCTTCCTGCTGGCCATGGTGGTGCTGGCCTGGGTGGGGCGGCTGCTGCGGCCAAAGGTTCCGCGCAACCCGCCACCGCCCGCGCTGCGGCCGCCCGCACCGGTGCTGTGCATCCAGTGCGGCACGCCGGTGCCGGGCAATGGCCCCTGCCCCTGCGTCGGAACGCACCGCCAAGGTTGACGCGGGCGGCGGCGGGCTATCTTCGGCGCGCGGCAGGCAGGAGGGAACCATGCAGGGACGGGCACTTGTCACGGGCGCGGCGCGCAGGCTGGGGCGGGCGATGGCGCTGTATCTGGCCGGACGCGGGTTCGACGTGGCCATCCACTTCGCCGGTTCGGCGACCGAAGCAGAGGAAGTGGCCGGGCTGATCCGTGCCATGGGCCGCACCGCCGCCACCCTGCAGGCCGACCTGCTGCAGGAACCCGACATGGCCGCGCTGGTGCCGCGTGCCGCGGCGGCCCTGGGCGGGCCGCTGACGGTGCTGGTCAACAACGCCTCAGTGTTCGAGCACGACACGTTGCGCAGCGCCAGCGCCGAAAGCTGGCACCGCCACATCGCCTCGAACCTGCGCGCGCCCTTCGTGCTGACGCAGGCCTTTGCGGCGCAGGCCCCTGCTGCGGGCTCGCTGGGGGACGAGCCGGTGGCGACCGGCCTGGTGGTGAACATGATCGACCAGCGCGTGCTGAAGCCGACACCGGAATTCATGACCTATTCGCTGGCCAAGCAGGGCCTGTGGGCCTTCACCCGCACCGCGGCGCAGGCGTTGGCGCCCGCCATCCGTGTGAATGCCATCGGCCCGGGGCCGACGCTGCAGGGCGCGCGGCAGTCGGCCGCGCATTTTGCCGGGCAGCGCGCGGCGACTATCCTGCAGCGCGGCGCCGACGCCGATGACATCTGCGCGGCGCTGGGGTATCTGCTGGAGGCCAAGGCGGTGACGGGGCAACTGATCTGCGTGGACGGAGGCCAGCATCTGGGCTGGCAGACCCCCGACGTGCTGGGCGTCGAGTGACGCCGCGTAAGCCTGCACCTTGCAGTTGTCCACTTTGTGACTTGGGGTCACACGCACGTTACAAAATCGTTGATTTCCCAAGGATTTACCGTTCGTTCATTTTTCTTTCCAATGAAATCAACGCGTTAAAAACATGCCCAAAAAACAGGCAACACACGGAACCGGGCCGAAAACAACGAGAAATCGGCCCTGCCCGGAATCTTCCCACGAACTTATCCACAGCTTCCGTGGATGACTTCGGGCTTGATCCCTGCCGCGCAGCATTGCAGCCATTGGACAGAATCGACGGACGGAAACCGTGACCGAAGCCGAGCCATCCGCCCCCGCGGGGCATGACGTGATCCAGTCCTGCCTGAAGACACTCGACGCCTCGCCGGGTGTCTATCGCATGCTGAATGCAGCGTCCGAGGTGTTGTACGTGGGCAAGGCGCGCAACCTGAAGGCGCGGGTGTCGAACTATGCCCGCCCCTCGGGCCATTCGCCCCGCATCGCGCGGATGATCGCCCAGACCGCCTCGATGATGTTCCTCACCACGAAGACGGAAACCGA
>CAZLIC010000079.1:0-20444 GCA_964559535.1 uncultured Rhodobacterales bacterium | reverse complement strand
GGTGCCCTCTTCATGACCCCACTTCCCCCCGCAGACCGCCCGCGCCTTCTGGACATGCAGGGTGTCGACAAGACCTTTCGCGGCGGGGTGCAGGCCCTGCAGCGGATGCAATTGTCGGTGAACGAGGGCGATTTCGTTTCGCTGCTGGGGCCTTCGGGCTGCGGCAAGTCCACCGCGCTGCGGCTGATTGCCGGCCTGATGCCGCCTACGGCGGGGCGCATCGTCTGGACCGGGCGGCACGAGCCGGGCGATCTGGGCGTGGTGTTCCAGGAACCCACGCTGATGCCCTGGGCCACGGTGGCGCAGAACGTGTGGCTGCCCTTCCGCCTGCGCGGGCGGTCCTATGCCAGCGTGCGGGATGAGGTAGAGCAGGCGCTGCAACTGGTGGGTCTGGACGCTTTTTCAGAGGCTTATCCGCGAGAGTTGTCAGGCGGCATGAAGATGCGCGTGTCCATCGCGCGTGCGCTGGTCACCCGGCCGCGGCTGATTCTGATGGACGAACCCTTTGCCGCGCTGGACGAAATCACCCGGCAGAAGTTGAACGACGACCTGTTGCGGCTGAAGGCGCGGATCGGCTGCACGGTGATCTTCGTGACCCATTCGGTGTTCGAAAGCGTGTTCCTGTCGGACCGCATCGTGGTGATGGCGCCGCGGCCGGGGCGGGTGGTGCAGGAAATTCCTGTCGAGGCGGGCTATCCGCGCGACATCGGCTGGCGCACCTCGGCCGCCTATGGCGCCACGGCGCTGTTGGTGTCGGAAACGCTGGAACGCGCGATGGTGGCGGCATGAGGCGCCGCCAAATTTCTTGCAGCAAGAAATTTGCAAATTCCTTTCTTCAAGGAATTTGCGGGGGGCACCCATGACCGTGGCCACTCCGCCGCACCCGCCGCAAGTGGATGCCGACGAGACCCGCCGCGCGCGGACCGCGCGGATCGAGGGTGTGGCGAAATGGGTGCTGCCGGTGGCGGTGCTGGCGCTGGGCGTCTGGCTGTGGGACCGCGTGGTGGTGTGGAACGGGATCCCGCACTACATCCTGCCCGGCCCCGGGTTGGTGTTGCAGACCCTGGTGAAGGACTGGGTGCTTCTGTTCGACGCGCTGCTGGTGACGTTGCAGATCACGCTGATGGCGCTGGCCGTGGCGGTGATCGGCGGGGTGGGGCTGGCGGTGCTGTTCACGCAAAGCCGCTGGGCCGAGATGAGCTTCTTCCCCTATGCCGTGATCCTGCAGGTGACGCCGGTGGTCAGCATCGCGCCGCTGATCTTCATCTACGTCGACAACCGCCTGGTCGGGTTGCTGATCTGCGCATGGATCGTGGCCTTCTTCCCGATTCTGTCGAACACCACGCTGGGGCTGAAATCGGCGGATTCGAACCTGCGTGACCTGATGACGATCTATCGCGCCAGCCGCTGGCAACGCCTGCGCTACCTGCAACTGCCCACGGCGCTGCCCTATTTCCTGTCGGGTTTGCGCATTGCCGGGGGCCTCAGCCTGATTGGCGCGGTGGTGGCCGAATATGTGGCGGGCACCGGCGGCATCGGGTCGGGGCTGGCGTTCCGCATCCTTGAAGCGGGCTACCGGCTGAACATCCCGCGCATGTTCGCGGCCCTGCTGCTGATCGCGGCGGCGGGCGTGGTGATCTTTGCCGGCCTGTCGTTCCTGTCCCACATGCTGCTGCGGAAGTGGCACGAAAGCGCGATCAAGCGGGAAACCTGATGGATTTCATGAGCCTGCCCTCCGGTCCTGTGCGGCTGGTGAATGTGACCGCGCCTGCCGTGCTGGTGGGTCAGGAGGGCGACCTTCTGCGCACCGCGATCACCGTTGAGGGCGGGCGGATCACCGACCGCCCCGCGCCCGAGGTGGACATGGGCGGTGCGATGGTTCTGCCCTGCTTTGTCGACATGCACACGCATCTGGACAAGGGCCACATCTGGCCGCGCAGCCCCAACCCCGACGGCACCTTCATCGGTGCGCTGACCACCGTGGGGGCCGACCGCGTGGCGCGCTGGACGGCCGCGGATGTGCGCACCCGGATGGATTTCTCGCTGCGCTGCGCCTTTGCGCATGGCACGCGGGCGATCCGCACACATCTGGATTCAATCCCGCCGCAGGATGGCATCTCGTGGGGCGTGTTCCGCGAGATGCGGGCCGAATGGGAAGGGCGGATCGACCTGCAGGCCGCCTGCCTGATTGGCGCCGAGGGGTTCTCGGTGGACGGGGCGTTCCGGCAGACGGCGGATATCGTGGCCGCATCGGGCGGCGTGCTGGGCATGGTGACCTACCCGATGCCAGACATTGCCGAACGGATTTCGGCCTTTCTGCGCATGGCCGCCGACCGCGGGCTGGCGGCCGATTTCCACGTGGACGAGACGCTGGACACGGGCTCGAACACCTTGAAGATGATCGCGCAAGCGGTTCTGGAAACGGGGTTTTCCGCGCCGGTGGTGGTGGGGCACTGCTGTTCCGTATCCGCCATGCATGAGGCCGAGGCGCTGGCCACGCTGGACCTTGTGGCGAAGGCCGGGCTGCATGTGGTCAGCCTGCCGATGTGCAACCTGTACCTGCAGGACCGCCACGCCAATCGCACACCCCGCATGCGGGGCATCACGCTGGTGCACGAGATGCGGGCGCGGGGGATCAACGTGTCCTTCGCCTCGGACAACACCCGCGACCCGTTCTATGCCTATGGCGACATGGACTTGCTGGAGGTGCTGCGCGAAGCGGTGCGGATCGGGCATCTGGACCATGCGGGACCCGACTGGGTGCAGGCGGCGCTGGCAAATCCGGCGCGGGCCTGCGGGTTTTCCGCGCCTTCGCTTCTGCCCGGAAGCCCTGCCGACATCAGCATTTTCCGCGCGCGCGACTGGAACGAGCTGTATGCCCGCCCGCAGTCCGACCGCATTGTGCTGCGGCAGGGCCGTGCCATTGACCGTACCCTGCCCGACTATGCCGAGCTTGACGCCCTGATGAGGACAGCATGACCCTGCGCGAAGCCCTGTCGCATCTGGATATCGACGACAACCCGGTGTCGGTACGGGCGAAAAGCCGCGATTTCTTCTGGTATTCGCCGGTGCTTAAGGCGCGGATGGACCATCTGGTGGCGGACTTCGTGGTGTCGCCGCGCAGCGAGGCCGAGGTTATCGAGGTTCTCCGGGCGGCCTACGCACATGAGGTTCCCGTGACAACCCGCGGGGCAGGAACGGGAAATTACGGTCAGGCCATGCCCATGGCAGGCGGTATCGTGATGCACATGCGGCACATGAATGCGGTGAAGGCCGTTCATCCCGGCCGGGTGATCGCGGAACCGGGCTGCGTGATCAAGGACCTGGATGCTGCCACACGCGCCCATTCCGGGCAGGAACTTCGGATGCACCCGTCCACCTGGTCCACCGCCACCATCGGCGGGTTCATCGGCGGCGGGTCGGGGGGCGTGGGGTCCTGCACCTGGGGCGTGCTGCGCGACCTGGGCAACATCATCCGCCTGCGGGTGGTGACCTGCGAGGCGGAACCCCGCGTGCTGGACTTCACCGGCGAGGAACTGCACCGCGTGAGCCACGCCTATGGCACCAACGGCATCATCACCGAGGTCGAGATGCCGCTGGCCTCGGCCTATGACTGGGTCGAAATCTTCGTGGCCACGCCCGATTGGGCCACGGCGGCGGCCATGGCTGATGATCTGGGCAACGAGGATGGCATCCTGAAGAAGCTGGTCTCGGTGTACGAGGCGCCCATGGCGCAGGACTATTTCGCGCGGGTGGCGCCGCACATGCAGCCGGGCGAGGCGCTGCTGGGCCTGATGATTGCGCCGCACGCGATGGACGCCTTCCTGACGTTCCTGGCCCGCCGCCCCGGCGCGCGGCTGATCTGGCGCTCGGATCAGGGCGGGTGGGCGAAGGAACCGGGGCCGGTGTTCGAATACGGCTGGAACCACACCACGCTGCGCGCGCTGAAGGTGGACCCGGCGATCACCTACCTGCAGGTGCGCTATGCCGCGCCCGACCATGTGGCCAGCGTGGCGCGCATCCGTGCGGCCTTTGCGAACGGCGAGGTGATGCAGCACCTTGAGGTGATGAAGGAAAACGGACGCACCATGTTTGCCGGGCTGTCGCTGGTGCGGTTCACCACTGAGGCACGGCTGGACGAGATCATCGGCATCCACGAGGCCATGGGCTGCATGATCTTCAACCCGCACCGCTATACGCTGGAGGAGGGCGGGCGGCAGTCGGTCGATGCCACGCAACTGGCCTTCAAGCGCGAGGCCGATCCGAAGGGCCTGCTGAACCCCGGCAAGATGATCGCCTGGGACCGGCCCGACTGGGACTATGCGCGCATGTATGCCTATGCGGGCATGAGGTCGCCGTGATGCGCGCGATGGTGCTGGCAGCACACCCGTGCGAGGAGAGTTTTTCGCAGGCGCTGCATCGGGTTGTGACCGATACCCTGGGTTCGCGGGGCTGGCATGTGGACGACTGTGACCTTTACGCCGAAGGCTTCCAGCCGGTGCTGACGGCCGAGGAGCGCCGGGGGTACCACGAGACCGGGGCGAACGAGGCGCCGGTGGCGGGGTATGTGGAACGGCTGCGTGCGGCCGACGCGCTGGTCTTGGTGTTTCCGGTGTGGAATTTTGGCTATCCGGCGATATTGAAAGGGTTTTTCGACCGCGTGTTCCTTCCCGGCGTCAGTTTCCGGCTGCAAGACGGCACGGTGCAGCCCGCCCTGCGCAACATCCGGCGGCTGGCGGCGGTGACCACCTATGGCGGCAACCGGCTGCGCGCCACGCTGTGCGGCGACCCGCCCCGGCATGTGGTGACGCGGGCGCTGTGGCATGTGTGCCGGCCGCAGAAGATGCGATACTTGGCGCTGTATGACATGAACCGCGCGAGTGATGTGCAGCGGCAGGGGTTCATCGGGCGGGTGGGGCGCGAGATGGGGCAGTTCTGAATGCGGGCGCTGGTGGTGTATTGCCATCCACGGGAGGCCAGCTTTACCGCCGCGGTGCGCGACGTGGTGCTGGCGCGGCTGGCGGCGGCGGGGGCCGAGGTGCGGGTGGCCGATCTTTATGCGCGCGGGTTCCAGCCGGTGCTGACCGGCGAGGAATGGCAGGGCTATCTGGACTGCCCGCAGAACGCGGCGCCGGTGGCGCGCGATGTGGATGACCTGCGCTGGTGCGACACGCTGATCTTCGTGTACCCGACATGGTGGTACGGGCTGCCCGCCATGCTGAAGGGCTGGCTGGACCGGGTGCTTTTGCCCGACGTGGCCTTCCTGATGCCCGACCGGACCGGCGGGGTGATCCGGCCCGGATTGCACAATGTCGAACGGCTGGGGGTGTTCACCACCTGCGGGGCGTCGTGGTGGCTGACCACCATGGTGGGCGCGCCGGGGCGGCGGACGCTGACGCGCGGCGTGGGGCTGCTGTGCAGCCCGCGGAAAAGGCTGGCCTTTGCGGCGCACTACCTGATGGACAGTTCGACCGCCGAAAGCCGGGCGCGGCATCTGCAGAAGGTTGCCGCGCAGATGGACAGGCTGATCGGGCGCAGCGGCGCGGGCCGGGCGGTGACGGCATGACCCTGCGCTGGTGGGAAGAGCTGAAGGCGCCGGATTTCAGCGGGTTGCACGGAGTGGCGGTGCTGCCGCTGGCGGCGGTGGAACAGCACGGGCCGCACCTGCCGGTGGGCACCGACAGCCTGATCATGCAGGGCATGCTGGCCGAGGTGGCGGCGCGCTGCCCGCCGGGGCTGGACCTGACGGTGCTGCCTGTACAGCGGGTGGGCAAGTCGAATGAGCATCTGTGGGCGGCGGGCACGCTGTCGTTGCCTGCCGAAACCGCGCTGGCGGCCTGGGTGGAGATCGGCCTTGCCGTTGCAAGAACGGGCTGCAAGCGGTTGATTCTGGTCAATTCCCACGGCGGTAACGTGGACCTGATGAGCATTCTGGGGCGCGAGTTGCGGGTGCGGGCGGGGATGCTGGCGGTGCGCTGCCAGTGGGTGTCGTTCGGGATGCCCGAGGGGCTGTTTTCCGCGCAGGAACTGGCCTTCGGCATTCACGGCGGCGACTATGAGACAAGCCTGATGCTGCATTTCCGCCCCGACCTGGTGGACATGGCCGCGGCCCGCGATTTCCGCAGCACGGCCGAGCACACGCCGATTTCTCCCACCGGGCCGGTGGGCTATGGCTGGATCGCATCCGACCTGAACCCCGCGGGCGTGGTGGGCGAGGCGCATCTGGCCACGGCGGCCAAAGGCAGGGCGGCGGCCGCGCACCAGGCGGCGGGGTTCGTGGCACTGGCGCGCAAGGTGGCCGACATGGCCTGGCCCTTGCCCACCGGGTAGGCCCGCGCGGGTTTCTGCGCGCTGCCGGGCTTCACAGACCGGCCGGGGGTGCCTATGTGCCTTGGACCTTCGCCTTGCGCGCCCCCGGTTGCGGCGCTAGAGGAACGCGACCCTTGACGGGGACGATCCCCGCCCATGTAAGGACCGACGATGTTCGCCACCCCCGCCTTCGCGCAAGCTGCCGCTGCCCCCGGTGGCGCCGCCATGCTGACGCAGTTCGTGCCGCTGGTCCTGATCTTCGTGATCATGTACTTCCTGCTGATCCGCCCGCAGCAGCAGAAGCTGAAACAGCACAAGGCCATGGTCGAAGCGCTGCGGCGCGGCGACCAGGTGCTGACGGGGGGCGGCATCATCGGCAAGGTGCACAAGGTGCATGACGACGGCATCCTGGAAGTCGAGATTGCCGAGGGCGTGCGCGTCCGCATCCCGCGCCACACGGTGACGCAGGTGATGGCCAAGACCGAACCGGCGGCCTGAGGCGGCGGCGATGAACCCGATCCCGGTCTGGAAGCGCCTTGTCATCTGGGCAGTTTGCGCGCTTGGCGTGCTGTTTGCCGTTCCGAATGCCTTCTATGACAGGGTCGAGGCGCACAACGACGCGGTGGCGGCCGATGTGGCGGCAGGTGTGGCCGCGCCGGAACGTGCCGCGAATCGGGCGCTGTGGCCCGACTGGATGCCTTCGGCGCTGATCCCGCTGGGGCTGGACCTGCGGGGCGGGGCGCACCTTCTGGCCGAAGTGCATGTGGCCGACGTGTACAAGTCGCGCATCGACTTCATGTGGCCCGAGGTGCGCGACACGCTGCGCGGCCTGCGCGACCAGGTGGGCAGCGTGAAGCGGCTGCCCAGCGTGGACGGCGTGCTGCGGGTGGGCATCGAGAAGCCCGAGGGGATGGAGGCGGCGCTGGCAGCCGTGCGCGCGCTGGCCTCGCCGGTGGTGACGCTGACGGGCGTGGGCCAGACCGACATCGAGGTTGCCGCCGACAACGGCGAGATCGTGGTGCAGCTGTCCGAGGCGGAGCGCGCCGCGACCGACGCCCGCACCATGCAGCAGTCGCTGGAGATCATCCGCCGCCGGGTGGACGAGACGGGCACGCGCGAGCCGACGATCCAGCGCCAGGGCGACGACCGAATCCTGATCCAGGTGCCCGGCATCGGGTCGGCGGCCGAGCTGAAGGAACTGATCGGCAAGACCGCCAAGCTGACCTTCAACCCGGTTGTGCGGCGCACCACCAACCCGGGCGAGACGCCGGGGGCGCGCAACCTTCTGGTGCCGTCCCTGGACGAGCCGGACACCTTCTATATCATCGAGCAGACGCCGGTGGTGTCGGGCGAGGATCTGGTGGATGCGCAGCCATCCTTCGACCAGAACAACCGCCCCGCCGTCAGCTTCCGCTTTGACGCCGCGGGGGCGCGGCTGTTTGGCGACTATACCGCCGCCAACATCGGCCAGCCCTTTGCCATCGTGCTGGACGACCAGGTGATTTCGGCGCCGGTGATCCAGGCACATATTGCGGGCGGGTCGGGCATCATCACCGGGTCGTTCACGGTGGAGGAATCGACCAAACTGGCCATTCTCTTGCGCGCGGGCGCCCTGCCGGCCGATATGACCTTTCTGGAAGAGCGCACCATCGGCCCGGAACTGGGCGCCGATTCGATTGCCGCGGGGCAGCGGGCGGCGGTGGTGGGGCTGATCCTGGTCGCCGCCTACATGTTGGCCAGCTATGGCGGGTTCGGGGCGATGGCACTGGTGTCGCTGTCGGTGAACATCGCGGCGCTGATTGCGCTTCTGTCGCTGCTGGGCGCCACGCTGACGCTTCCGGGCATCGCGGGTATCGTGCTGACCATGGGCATGGCGGTGGATGGCAACGTTCTGATCTACGAACGCATCCGCGAAGAACTGCGCGACGGCAAGCCGCCGCACCGCGCCATCGAGATCGGCTTTGACAAGGCGTTCTCGGCCATCATGGATTCGAACGTGACGGCGATCATCACCGCCATCATCATGTTCTGGATCGGCTCGGGCCCGGTGCGCGGCTTTGCCGTCACACTGGGGCTGGGAATCATCACCTCGATGTTCACCGCCGTCTATGTGACGCGGCTGATCATCTGGACATGGATGGCCTGGCGCCGTCCGAAGCAGATCACGGTCTAGGGGGCGGTCATGGCGTGGCGACTGAGGCTGGTCCCGGTAACGACCAACATCGACTTCTTCCGTTTGCAGACCGTCACCTTCGGCGCCTCGGCGGTGGCGGTGGTGCTGTCCATCGTGCTGGCGCTGACCGTGGGGCTGAACTTCGGCATCGACTTCAAGGGTGGCACCACCATCCGCACCGAAAGCACGTCGGCGGTGGACGTCGCCGCCTATCGCCAGGCGCTGGAGGCGCTGCAGCTGGGCGACGTGACGATTTCCGAGGTGTTCGACCCGGCGTTCCGGCCCGACCAGCATGTGGCGCAGGTGCGCATCCAGGCACAGGAAGGGTCCGAAGCGGTTCCGGCCGAGATCATCGCCCAGGCCGAGGCGGCGCTGAAGGCGGTGGACCCGGCCGTGGTATTTGCCGCGGTGGAATCGGTGGGCCCAAAGGTCAGCCAGGAACTGGTGTGGCAGGCGCTGCTGGCGGTGGCGGCGGGGGCACTGGGCATTCTGGTGTATGTCTGGCTGCGGTTCGAATGGCAGTTCGCCGTGGGCTGCGTGGCGGCACTGATCCACGACGTGATCGTGACGGTGGGGGTCTTCGCGCTGTTCCAGCTGAAGTTCGACCTGACCATCGTGGCCGCCTTGCTGACCATCCTTGGCTATTCGGTGAACGACACCGTGGTGATCTTCGACCGGCTGCGCGAGAATCTGGCCAAGTACAAGGCAATGCCGCTGCGCGAGATGATGAACCTGACGGCGAACGAGACGCTGTCGCGCACCATCATGACGGCGACGACCACGCTTTTGGCGCTGACCGCGCTGCTGATCTTCGGTGGTGACGTGATCCGCGGGTTCGTGTTCGCCATGTTCTTCGGGGTGATTGTGGGCACCTATTCCACGTTGTACGTCGCCAAGAACATCGTGCTGTTCCTTGGCCTTGACCGCAGCGAAAAGCCGAAGGACGGCCCCGGCGGCGAGTTTGCCAACGTCGAGGCCTGACCCATGCGGCTGATCGAGGTCACGTACGACAATGCGATGCCAGTGAAGGGTTACGGTCCCGGATTCTTCCGCATCGGCGGGGCTGTGCTGCGCGGGGCCTGCTGCATTTCGCCATGGTCGGCCGGGCATTGGGGCGGGTGGGAGGATACGGCCGCTCCGCTGGCGCTGGCCGGGCGCATTGACGTGCTGTTCGCCGGCACCGGGGCCGCGGTGATGCATGTGCCGCCCGCGTTCCGGCAGGCCATCGAGGCGGCGGGGATCGGGGTGGAGGGAATGACCTCGCCCGCCGCCTGCCGCACCTACAACGTGCTGCTGGCCGAAGGGCGGCGGGTGGCGATGGTGCTGCTGCCGGTCTAGCGTTCAGGCGGCAACCGCCTTGGCCAGCCGCGTCAGCCGCGCGCGTTTCAACAGCGGCGCCAGCGCCACCGGGGCCCCCGATTTCGCCGAAGCCCGCGCCTGCACGCCCTGCAACACCGCCGCCATTCCCGCCGGGTCTTGCGACCACATCTCCCACAGGAACCCGTCGGGGTCGCGCCGCTGCAGCCCTTCGGCCGCCAGCGTGCCGCGCGGAAAATCGGCGGCGTTCCAGGTGACAATGGCATCGGCCCCCCCGGCAATGGCCGCCGCCAGCACGTGGATGTCGCCCTCGTCGGGCAGGTGCAGGCGCGATTCCAGGCCGGGGGCCGGGGGCACGCGCGCTTGCGGAAAGGCGGCGGTGACGGCGGCGATGGCGTCCTGGAACGGCTCGCCCCGGCGCGCGGCGGCATGCGCCCATTCGGCCAGAATCCGGTCCGACCACAGCGGCCGGAAGAACCCTGCCAGCGCCGCCGACAACAGGCAGTCGCGCTGCACCGGCGGGATCAGCACACATGCGTCCAGCAGCGCCTTCACGGCAGCAGGCGGAAGAACAGCGCCTTCAGATACCCCGTTTCGCCCAGTTGCGGCAAAACCGGATGGTCCGGCCCGGCGCCGCCCGTGGCAATGATCTGCCCGCGCCGCCCGGCCCGCCCGATGCCCCGCCCGCAAGCCGCGCGGAACGCGGCAAGGTCGGCCGCGTGCGAGCAGGAACAAAGCACAAGATACCCGCCCGGGTTCACCAGCCCGGCCGAAAGCCGCGCCACCCGCTCATAGGCGCGCAGGCCCGCCTCCAGCGCCGGTTTGCCGGGGGCAAAGGCGGGCGGGTCGCAGATGACCGTGTCGAACATCGCGCCTTCGTCCAGCAGGGCATCCATCACCGCAAAGGCATCGCCCTGGCGCGTGGCAAAACGGTCGGCCACGCCGGTCAGCGCGGCGCCCCTGGTTGCCAGCGCCAGTGCGGGCAGCGAGGAATCGACGGCCAGCGCCTGCGTGGCGCCCCCCGCCAGCGCGGCAAGCGAAAAGCCGCCAACATGCGCGAACACGTCCAGCAGCGTGCCGCCGCGTGCCAGATGCGCCGCCAGCGCGTGGTTCGGGCGCTGGTCAAAGTACAGGCCCGTCTTCTGCCCGCCCGTCACATCGGCCAGATAGGTGGCCCCGTTCATTGCCACCGGCACCGGACCGTCCACCGCCCCGGCAAGCAGGCCCGAGCCATCGTCCAGCCCCTCCAAAGTACGCGCCCGGCCGCTGCCGTTCTTCAGGATGGTGGCCACGCCGGTTACATCCGCCAATGCCGCGGCAAGGTCGGCCAGATGCGCCTCGGCCCAGGCGGCATTGGGCTGCACCACCGCCACATCGCCGAACCGGTCGATCACCACGCCGGGCAGCCCGTCTGATTCGGCATGCACCAGCCGGTAGAACGGCGCATCGAACAGATGCGCCCGCAGGTCCAGCGCCGCGCGCAGCCGGGCGGCCAGCCAGGAACGGTCGATCTGCGCCATGGGGTCGGCATCCAGCACGCGCGCCACGATCTTGGACGCCGGGTTGACGGTAACCAGGCCGACCGGCTTGCGCTCGGCATCCTCCAGCACGGCCAGCGTTCCGGCCGCCAGCGCCTGCGTGCGGCGGTCCAGCACCAGTTCGTCGGCATAGACCCAGGGAAAGCCGTGCCGGATCGGGCGCGGATCCACCTTCGGGCGCAGGCGGACAACGGGGCGGGCGGTGGGGGCGGTGTCGGTCATGCCGTGCCTGTACAACCTGGCAGTCCGGAACGAAAGTCGTGCGGCGCCACCCCGGGTGGCGGCGGCGCGAAGCGGTGGCAGTTGCCTGCCGCCCGCCCTGCGTGGCAAGGTTCCGCTGCGACAGGGTGCGACCGGCCGGGTGGTTGTTAGCGCTAACGTAACCTGCTATCCAGCGACCAGCCCCGACAGGAGACCAGCCATGGCGCTTCACCCCACCATCGCCCGCGTCACCGACCGCATCCGTGACCGTTCGCACCAGACGCGCGGCCTGTACCAAAGCCGCTTGGCGCAGGCCGCCAAGGCAGGCCCGGCGCGCGGCCACCTGTCCTGCGGCAACCAGGCGCATGCCTATGCCGCCATGGGCGCCGACAAGGAGGCGCTGGTCACGGCCCGCGCCCCGAACATCGGCATCATCACCGCCTACAACGACATGCTGTCGGCCCACCAACCCTATGAGGATTTCCCGAAGCTGATCCGCGCCGCCGCCCGCCGCGCAGGCGCCACCGCGCAGGTCGCGGGCGGGGTGCCCGCGATGTGCGACGGCGTCACGCAGGGGCAGCCGGGGATGGAACTGTCGCTCTTCTCCCGCGATGTCATCGCGCTCGCCGCCGGGGTGTCGCTGTCGCACAACACCTTTGACGCGGCGCTGTACCTGGGCGTCTGCGACAAGATCGTGCCGGGGCTGGTGATGGCCGCCGCCACCTTCGGCCACATCCCGGCGGTCTTCGTGCCCGCGGGCCCCATGACCAGCGGCATCCCGAACGACGAAAAGTCCAAGGTCCGCAACGCCTTTGCCGAAGGCAAGGCAACCCGCGACGACCTGATGAAGGCCGAGATGGCCAGCTACCACGGCCCCGGCACCTGCACCTTCTACGGCACCGCCAACACCAACCAGATGCTGATGGAGTTCATGGGCCTGCACCTGCCCGGCGCCAGCTTCGTCAACCCCGGCACCCCCCTGCGCGAGGCGCTGACGGTGGCCGCCGTGGAACGCGCCGCGGCGATCACCGCACTTGGCAACGAATTCCGCCCCGCGGGCGAAATCCTGGACGAACGCGCCTTCGTGAACGGGCTGGTCGGGCTCATGGCCACCGGCGGCTCGACCAACGTGGTGCTGCACCTGCCGGCCATGGCGCGCGCTGCGGGTGTTCTGCTGACGCTGGATGATTTCGACGACATCTCGGGGGTCGTGCCGCTGATGGCCAAGGTCTATCCCAACGGGCTGGCCGACGTGAACCACTTTCACGCCGCGGGCGGGCTGCAGTTCCTGATCGGCCAGTTGCTGGACGCAGGCCTGCTGCACCCCGATGCCAAGACGGTGGCGGGCGAGGGGCTGTCGCACTACCGGCAGGAACCGACCCTTGCCGAGGGCAAGCTGACGTGGAAGGACGGCCCCGCCGCCAGCCTGAACGACCGCATCGTGCGCCCCGCCGCCGATCCGTTCCAGCCTACCGGCGGCCTGCGGCAGCTGCACGGGAACCTTGGCCGCGGCGTCATCAAGGTCTCGGCTGTTGCCCCGGAACGGCATGTGGTGCAGGCGCCCTGCCGCGTGTTCCACAGCCAGGATGCCGTGAAGGCGGCGTTCAAGGCGGGGGAGTTCACGTCGGATACCGTGGTGGTGGTGCGCTTCCAGGGCCCGCAGGCCAACGGCATGCCGGAACTGCACTCGCTGACCCCCACGCTGTCGGTGCTGCAGGACCGCGGCCTGAAGGTGGCGCTGGTGACCGACGGGCGCATGTCGGGCGCCTCGGGCAAGGTTCCCGCCGCCATCCATGTCTCGCCCGAAGCGGCTTGCGGCGGCCCGCTGGCCCGGCTGCAGGATGGCGACATGGTGCGGCTGGACGCCGTGGCCGGCACGCTTGCCTGCCTTGCGCCCGATTTCGACAGCCGCCCCCCGGTCACCGCCGACCTGTCGCACAACGAATGGGGCATCGGGCGCGAGATGTTCGCCGCCTTCCGCCGCAACGTCGGCCAGTCCGACCATGGCGCCGCCGTGGTGCTCTGATGTTGGCTTCTTCCTTTTGAAAATATCCTCGGGGGGTCCGGGGGGCAGACAGCCCCCCGCCTCTCCGCCCTCCCGCCCTCCGGAGATCGCAGCATGACCCCCGCCGACCAGTCCGCCGCCACCGCCGCCCTGTGCCGCCTTGCCCCGGTTATCCCCGTGCTGGTGATCGACGACCTGGCCCATGCCGCCCCGCTGGCAGGGGCGCTGGTGGCAGGGGGCCTTCCGGTGCTGGAAGTCACCTTGCGCACCCCCGTTGCGCTGGACGCCATCCGCGCCATGGCCGACATCCCGGGCGGGCACGTCGGGGCGGGCACGCTGCTGACGCCTGCCGACGTGAAAGCCGCCAAGGCCGCAGGCGCCACCTTCGGCGTCTCGCCCGGTGCCACAGACCGGTTGCTGGACGCCTGCGCCGAACATGACCTGCCGCTGCTGCCAGGAGCCGCCACGGCATCCGAAATCATGGCGCTCTTGGACCGCGGCCACACCATGCTGAAGTTCTTTCCCGCGGAACAGGCGGGAGGCGCGGCTTACCTGAAGTCCATCGGGTCGCCCATTCCGCAGGCAAAGTTCTGCCCCACCGGCGGCATCGGGTTGAAGAACGCGGGCGACTACCTGTCGCTGCCCAATGTCCTGTGCGTGGGCGGGTCGTGGGTGGCGCCCAAGGCCGCCATGGCGGCGGGCAACTGGGCCGAGATCACCCGGCTGGCGACCGAGGCGGCGGCGCTGCCACGCGGATAGGCCGACGCTTGGATCGGGCTGCGGTCAGTAGCTGCGGATCAGCCCCACCAGACGACCCTGCACGCGCACCTTGTGGTCGGGCAGCACGCGGGTCTCGTAGGCGGGGTTCGCGGCTTCCAGCGCGATCATGTTGCCGCGGCGGCGGAAGCGCTTCAGCGTGGCCTCCTCCTCGTCGATCAGGGCCACCACGATATCGCCGTTCTCGGCATTGGGCTGTTCGCGGATCACCACGATGTCGCCGTCGTTGATGCCGGCCTCGATCATCGAGTCGCCCTTCACCTCCAGCGCGTAGTGCTGGCCCTTGCCCGACAGCATGGACCCCGGCACCGCCACATGGTGTGACACTTCCGAGATCGCGGCGATGGGCACGCCTGCGGCAATGCGGCCCATGACCGGCAGTTCCAGCGCATGCACGGGTTCTACCGGCAGGGCGGCGCGGGGCGGGGGCGGGGCCTTTGACCCTTCGATCACGCGGGGGGTGAAGCCGGGGCGTTCCATCGCCTCCGGCAGTTTCACAATCTCGATGGCGCGGGCACGGTGGGCCAGGCGGCGGATGAAGCCGCGTTCCTCCAGCGCCGTGATCAGCCGGTGGATGCCGGACTTCGAGCGCAGGTCCAGTGCATCCTTCATCTCGTCGAACGAAGGGGGAATCCCGTCGCGATCCATGCGCGTGCGGATGAAGTCAAGCAGTTCGAGTTGCTTGCGCGTGAGCATCGGACAGTCTCCGGTTGCACTGGTTTTGCGAATGTTCTGCCCGTGTTCCCGCTTTGTGTCAAGCTGTTGTGTCAGATGCGCAGGTATTCCACCAATTCGCCTGCCGCGCGCGGGCCATCGCCCAGCGGGCGGATCAACAGCGCGTCGGCCTCGGCCAGCACCGCAAGCAAGGCCGAGTCCTGCCGCTGGAACGGCAGGATCATCGGCAATCCGTCGCCCGGCACCAGCCGGGCACGCATGAAATGCGTGCGGGGGCCGGTAGGCCCTACGGGTTTGGCCAGGACGGCCTTGCCGGGGACGGGCAAAGGGGCCGGGTCGCCCTGCATCGCGCGAATCAGCGGCAACATGAAGAGTTGCGCGCAAACAATTGACGATACAGGGTTTCCCGGAAGCCCTAACAGGATGGAGCCGCCCATCCGCCCGGCCATCAGCGGCTTTCCGGGCCGCAACGAAACCTTGTGGAACACCGGGTCCATGCCGCGCGCGGCGGCGACCCGCGCCACCAGATCATGCTCGCCCACCGAGGCGCCGCCGATGGTTACAATCAGGTCGGCGCCTTCCGCCATGGCCAGCACGGCCGCCAGGTCGGCCTCGGTGTCGCGGGCGATGGGCAGAATGCGGCTGCGGGCGCCCTCGGCGCGGGCCATGGGGGCCAGCGCCAGGGCGTTCGAGGCGATGATCTGGTCGGGTGTGGGCGTTTCGCCGGGCTGCACCAGTTCGTCACCGGTGCCAACGAAGGCCACCTGTGGCGCCCGTGCCACGGTGACCTGCGGGATGTTCATGGCGGCCAGCAGCGCGATGTCAGCCGGGCGCAGGCGCCGGGGCGACAGGCTGAAACCCGCGGCAAAGTCCTGCCCGGCGGCGCGGATGTGCAGCCCCGCGTCGGGCCGGTCGCCCACGGTGATGCGGTCGCCGTCGCGCGTCACGTCTTCCTGGATCACCACGCGGGTGGCGCCGGGGGGAACCGGGGCGCCGGTGAAGATACGCACGGCCTGGCCGGGCGCCACACTGCCGGCGAAGGACGTGCCGGCCTGGGCGGTGCCGATGACGGCAAACGTGTCGCCCGGCCGCGCCTCGCCCGCCACCGCGTAGCCGTCCATGGCGGACGCCGGGAAGGGCGGCTGGTCGCGCCGGGCCATTGCGGGTTCGGCCATCCAGCGCCCCGCCGCCTGCGCCAGCGGCACGGTTTCGCGGCCCGGCGCGCCTGCCAGCGCCAGGACGGCAGATTGCGCCTGCTCGACCGTGATCATGCCGCGTCCCAGGTGCCGGACTTGCCGCCTTCCTTGTGCAAAAGGCGCACCGCGTCGATCACCATGCCCTTCTCGGCGGCCTTCAGCATGTCGTAGACCGTGAGGCAGGCAACGGTCACGGCCGTCAGCGCCTCCATCTCGACCCCGGTCTGCCCGGTGGTCTTGACGGTGGCCTGCACGGCGATGCCGGGCAGGGCAGGGTCGGGGGTCAGATCGACCGTGACCTTCGAGATCGCCAGCGGGTGGCACAGCGGGATCAGGTCAGAGGTGCGCTTGGCGGCCATGATGCCCGCGATGCGGGCGGTGGCCAGCACGTCGCCCTTGGCGGCGCGTCCCTCGGTCACCAGCGCCAGCGTTTCGGGCGCCATGCGCACCTGTCCCGCGGCGGTGGCGATGCGGGTGGTGGCGGGCTTGTCGCCGATATCGACCATGCGCGCATGGCCCTGCTCGTCCAGATGTGTCAGCATCTAGAGGCCCCCCTGCGCGGTCAGCGGGTTGGCGAGGATGGCGCGGGTCGCCGCGGCAACGTCGGCCTGACGCATCAGCGATTCTCCGATCAGGAAGCAGCGCGCGCCATAGCGGGCCAGGTCGGCCAGGTCAGCCGGGGTGAACAGGCCGGATTCGGCCACGATCAGCCGGTCTTCCGGCACCCGGCGCGCCAGGTCCCGCGTGGTCTGCAGGGTGACCTCGAAGGTATGCAGGTTGCGGTTGTTGATGCCGATCAGCGGCGATCTCAGCCGCGCCGCGCGGTCCAGTTCGGCGGCATCATGCACTTCGATCAGCACGTCCATGCCATGCTCGAGGGCCGCGGCTTCCAGTTCGGCGGCCTGCGCATCGCTGACGCTGGCCATGATGATGAGGATGGCATCGGCCGACAGCGCCCGCGCCTCGGCCACCTGCCAGGGGTCGTAGAGAAAGTCCTTGCGCAGGCAGGGCAGGGGGCAGGCGTCATGCGCGGCGGCCAGGAAGCTGTCGTCGCCCTGGAACGATGGCGCGTCGGTCAGCACCGACAGGCAGGTGGCGCCGCCCTGGGCATAGGCGCGGGCCAGCGCCGGCGGGTCGAAATCGGCGCGGATCAGGCCCTTCGAGGGGCTGGCCTTCTTGATCTCGGCGATCAGTCCGTAGCCGTGCTGGGCGGCCTGGGCCAGCGCGCGGGCAAAGCCGCGGGGGGCAGGGGCGGCGCGCGCCGCCTCTTCCACCGCGGCCTGCGGGCGGGCGGCCTTGCGCGCGGCGACATCGGCCAGCTTGTAGGCCTTGATGCGGTCAAGGATCGTGGACATGGGCGGTCAACTCCCCCGAAGGTCCGGTCTGGCGGAACCCCCCGGGGCTCTGCCCCGGACCCCGGGATATTTCAGAAAGGAAGAAGCAAAAGGGATGTAGCGGTTGCGCGGGCGGTTGGGAAGGTCAGGCGGCCCAGTCGACCGGGGAAAGCCCCTGCGCAACAAGCCAGGCGTTCGTCTGCGAGAAGGGGCGCGACCCGAAAAATCCGCGGCGGGCCGACAGCGGCGAGGGGTGCGGGGCTGCAAGCACAAGGTGGCGGCGGGGGTCGAGGTGCGGGGCGGCGGCCTGCTGCGCCTGCGCGCCCCACAGCAGGAAGGCCGCGGGGCGTTGGGCCGCGCGGGCGATCACCTGCGAGGTCAGCGCCTGCCAGCCGCGCCGCGTATGGCCGTTCGGGCGGCCTATCGGCACGGTGAGAACGGTGTTGAGCAGGAGGACACCCTGTTCGGCCCAGGCGGTAAGGTCGCCATGCGGGCGGCGGAGGCCGGTGTCGGCTTCGAGTTCGGACAGGATGTTGCGCAAGCTGTCGCGCGGGCGTTCGCCCGGCGGAAAGGCGAAGGCAAGGCCGGTGGCGCGGCCTGCGGTGGGGTAGGGGTCCTGGCCGAGGATGACGGCGCGGATGGCCTCGGGCGGGGTCAGGTCCAGGGCGCGGAAGACGTTCCGGGGGGCGGGCTGCCAGTCGGGCTCGGTGCCAAGGCGGTCACGCAGGACGGGCCAGTCGCGCGTGAAGAAGGGCAGGTCGGCCCAGGCGGCGGGGGGGGTCATCCCCCTTGGGTGATGCGTGCCAGCGCGGCCAGCCGGTCCTTCGCGGCGCCGCTGGCAATGCTGGCGGCGGCGCGTTCGACGCCGTCCTTCAGGCCGGGCGCCACCCCCGCCACCACCAGGGCTGCGGCGGCGTTCAGCAGCACCGCGTCACGATAGGCGCCGGGCGTGCCGTCCAGCAACGCACGCAGGGCAGCGGCATTTTCCGCGGGGGTGCCGCCGAGGATTGCTTCGAAGGGGTGCACGGGCAGGCCCGCATCTTCGGGATGGACGGTGAATTCGCGTACCGCGCCCTGGTCAAGGGCCGCAACGGCGGTGGGTCCGGCGATGCTGATCTCGTCGGTGCCGTCCGACCCGTGCACGATCCACGCAGTCTCGGACCCCAGCGCCGCCAGCACCTCGGCCATCGGGCGGATCAGGCGCAGGGCGAAGGCGCCGGTCAGCTGGCGCTTCACGCCCGCGGGGTTGGTCAGCGGGCCCAGCACGTTGAAGAGCGTACGGGTGCCCAGTTCCACGCGCACCGGCCCGACATGGCGCATGGCGGGGTGGTGCATGGGCGCCATCATGAAGCCGATGCCCGCCTGCGCCAGGCAGCGTTCCACCACTTCGGCGCCCACCATCACGTTCAGGCCCAGTTCCGTCAACGCATCCGCGGCGCCGGACCTGGACGACAGGTTGCGGTTGCCATGCTTGGCCACCGGCACGCCCGCGCCCGCCACGACCAGCGCCGTCGCGGTCGAGATGTTCAGCGTGCCCTTGCCGTCGCCGCCGGTGCCCACAATGTCCATCGCGCCTGCGGGCGCGCGGACCGCCACGCATTTCGACCGCATGACCGCCGCCGCCGCGGCAATCTCGTCCACGGTTTCGCCCCGCGTGCGCAGCGCCATCAGGAAGCCGCCCATCTGCGCGGGGGTTGCTTCTCCCTCGAACAGCGCAAGAAAGGCGGTTTCTGCCTCGGCGCGGGTCAGCGGGCGTTCGGCGGCCAGGCCGATCAGGGGTTTCAGGCTCATGCCGGGACCACCTGCGCCAGCGCCAGGAAGTTGCGCAACAGGGCGTGGCCGTGTTCCGAGGCGATGGATTCGGGGTGGAACTGCACGCCCTCGACGGGCAGGGTGCGGTGGCGCAGGCCCATGATGGTGCCGTCGGCCAATTCGGCGGTGATTTCCAGCGCGGGGGGCAGCGTGGCGCGGTCGACCACCAGCGAATGATAGCGTGTGGCGCGGAATGGCGAGGGCAGGCCCGCGAACACGCCTTTGCCCTGGTGCGTGATGGTGCCCATCTTGCCATGCACGATCTCGTGGCAGCGCACGACCTTGCCGCTGAAGGCCTGCCCGATGGTCTGGTGGCCAAGGCAGACACCCAGCAGCGGCACGCCGGCTTCGGCGGCGGCCAGCGTCAGCGGCAGGCAGATGCCCGCCTGATCGGGGTCGCAGGGGCCGGGCGACAGCACGATGCCGTCCGGGCGCAGGCCGATGGCCTGCTGCACGTCCAGCGCGTCGTTGCGCACGACCTTCACCTCGGCGCCCAATTCGCCCAGGTAATGGACGAGATTCCAGGTGAAGCTGTCGTAGTTGTCGATCAGAAGCAGCATCTAGGGGGTTCCCGCGCTGGCGGCACAAAAGGGGGTGATTGCGGGCCGCAGTCACGGTATACATGGGCAAAACGGCAGGGCGGCGTCAAGGCCGCGGCGGGCAAGGACGGGGGCAGGGCATGGCAAGGGGCGTGATCCGGGGACTGCTGGCGGGCCTTTCGGTGGGGGCGCTGGGGCTGGCGGTGGTGTCGGCGGTGGCGCCGCCGCCGCAGTTTCCCACAGCGCAGCTGCCCAACGGACCGGCGCCCGTGGTGGCCAGGGTTGCGCAGACCGACGGGACCGTGGCGCAACCGGTGATGCCGGGCGCCACGGCCGTGCGGGCGCCGCAACCTGCGGCGCCGCTGCCGCGGCTGGTGGTTCAGGCGGCGCTGCCCGTGATGGTGGCGGACAGCGCGCCGGTGCGGCCGCTGCCCCCGCCGGCCGCACGGGTGCAGGTCGAACGCGCCTCGGCGGCCGTGGTGCCATCGGCGGTGTCACCGCTGCCCCTGCACCATGCCCGCGCCGACGCAAGCGCCCCGGCCGTGCCTGCGGCGGCCGTGGGCGGGTC
>CAZLIC010000078.1:0-21228 GCA_964559535.1 uncultured Rhodobacterales bacterium | reverse complement strand
GAGCACGTCATTCGTAATGATGGGGTCGGGGGTTCGAGTCCCTTCAGCGGCACCACTCTTCTCGGAACACCCGGCACGATCCCGGCGCGCGGCAGATCAGGGCGCGGCCAAGGCCACGCTTTGCCCGGTGGCGGCCGACTGCTGCGCCGCCTGACCCATCGCCACCGCCCACCATCCATCACGCAAGGTCACCTCGGGCGCGCGAAGGCCCATCACCACATCGGCAAAGCCGCGGTGTTGGTAGAAGGTCGAACCGTTGTGGTCGCCTGCCGCCAGAAGGGCAGGGTCCACCGGCACGTCCAGTTCCATCGGACCTTTCGGGTTGCGCGGGCTGACGATCACGCGGGGGACCGGCGGGGCGCCCAGATGGGCAGGCCAGAACCGGCCGGGGCCGGGCACAAGGCATTCGATCTTGCCCGATGGCCCCACCGCGCTGATCTCCTCCTGATAGCGCGCGCCTTCGGCGAACATGCACAGTTCCAGCATCGCCCGCAGGCCATTGGCGAAGTCGACGATGACATAGGCGTGGTCCCAGATGTCGGGCGTGGCGCCGCCATAGGCTTCGTGCAGATGGTTCACGGCCTGCCCGCCCGACGCCATGACGCGCACGGGATCGGTCCCGGCGATCAGGCGCATCAGGTCGAAGAAATGGCAGCACTTTTCCACCAGCGTGCCGCCGGTGTTGCGGTTGAACCGGTTCCAGTCGCCGACCTTTTCCAGAAAGGGAAAGCGGTGTTCGCGGATGGTCAGCATCTTTATGCCGCCGGTTGCTTCGGCCGCCTGCCGGATCAGATGCGCGACGGGGGGCATGTAGCGGTATTCCATCGCCACCCAGACCGGCGCGGGAAAGCGCTTGGCCAGCGCCGCCACGCGGGCGGCATCGGCGGGGTCGGTGAACAGCGGCTTTTCCACCAGGACCGGCAAGGGACGCAGCGCGGCGATCCGTTGCAGTTGCGACAGGTGCAGGTGGTTGGGCGAGGCGATCAGCAGGCAGTTCACCGCCGGGTCGGCGATGACCGCATCCATGCTGTCGCGGAAGGCCGCGCCGGGCGCCAGCACGGCGGCGGCGGCGCGCATGCCCGCATCGGGCTCGAAGATTGCCGCGACCGAGGCTTCGGGGACTAGGGCGATGTTGCGCAGGTGCTCCTGCCCCATCATGCCGCAGCCGATGATGCCGTAACGCACGGGTGTCATGCCGTCTCCTTCATTTCAGCCGCGCGACATAGGCCGCGGTGGCGGGGTCGTACCAGGTGAACGAGGCCTCGATGGCGGTGCCGTCCTCGGCCAGACCCAGCCGCGTGATGCAGGGCAGGGGCGTGCCGGGGGCCACGGGAAAGGCCGCGGGGGACCATTCGGGCAGCGGGTCCTGCCCGATACGGTCTTCGGCACGGGCGATCCGCAGCCCCAGCCGTTCGCGATAGAAGAGATAGAGCGAATCCGACAGGTCGGCAGGCGTCAGCAAAGCTACGCGGCCGCCGTCCAGCCAGATTTCCTCGACAGCGGCGGGCTTGCCCGACAAGTATCTCAGGCGCCGGATGCGATGGCCTTCGGCGTGAGTCCCGAAGGCCGGCAGGACCGGATCCTTCGTCAGCCGGTCCACCGACAGCACCCGCGCCGTGGGCAGACCGCCACCTGTCAGGAGTTCCAGCCGGAACAGCGCATAGACCGAGGCCACATCCGCCCGCGCCCGCACATAGTTGCCCGACCCCTGCACCCGGTCGAGCAACCCCTTGTCCTGCAAGGTGCGCAGCGCGCGGCGCAGGGTGCCTACGGCAATTCCCATGCCCACCGCCATGTCGCGTTCCGGCGGCAGACGCTCACCGTCCAGAATCTTGCCCGCCGCGATATCGCGGATCAGGCCCTCGGAGACCTGTGTGTGAAGCGGAAGGGCGCCGGAACGGGACATCTGCGGATCGACCGAAGAATTGATACAGTATTGATCTATATCATTGCAGATGCTACGCAAGGCCCAATCCGACGCGCCCGGGGGGGGCCTGCATGACCGTTGTTCCCGTCACCTCGCCCGATCTTGATGCCGTCGAGGTGTCCTGGTTCGCGGCGCTTTGTTCGGACGACTACGAATACCTTGGCGTGCCGGACGGACGGCTGCGGTCGTCTTTCGCGCACTGCTCGTCCATCGTGAAAACCGCCGAGGCGATGGGGTTCCGCAACATCCTGTGCCCGTCGTCCTATCAGGTGGGACAGGACACCTTGTCCTTTGTGGCGGCCTGCGCGCCGATGACCGAGCGCATCAATTTTCTGGCCGCCATCCGTTGCGGCGAGATGCAGCCCATCATGCTGGCGCGCACGGTGGCCACGCTGGACCACATGCTGAAGGGCCGTCTGACCTTGAATGTCATCAGCTCCGACTTCGCCGGAGAGGTTGCCGACAGCGCATTCCGCTATCGCCGCAGCCACGAGGTGGTGCAGATCCTGCGGCAGGCCTGGACGCGCGACCGCATCGACCATCAGGGCGAGGCCTACCAGTTTACCAATGTTCCGACCGACCCGGCCCGGCCCTACCAGCAGAACGGCGGGCCGCTTCTGTACTTCGGCGGCTACTCGCCCGATGCACTGGAACTGTGCGGGGCGCAGTGCGACGTCTACCTGATGTGGCCCGAGCCGAAGGAGATGATCGCGCAGCGCATGCGCGACGCCCATGCGCGGGCAGCGGCGCACGGGCGCACGCTGGACTATGGCCTGCGCGTGCACATGATCGTGCGTGACACCGAGGCCGAGGCGCGCGACTATGCCGAGCATCTGGTCAGTCGGCTGGACGACGACTATGGCCGGATGATCCGCGACCGGGCGCATGACTCGATCAGCCTTGGCGTGGCGCATCAGGCGAAGGCGCGCGAGCTGGCCGACCAGTTTGGCTATGTAGAGCCGCATCTGTGGACGGGAATCGGGCGGGCGCGGTCGGGCTGCGGGGCGGCCCTTGTGGGGTCGGTTGACCAGGTGATGTCCGAGATCGAGGCCTATCGGAAGATGGGCATCCGTGCCTTCATCTTCTCAGGCTATCCGCACCACGACGAGGCGCGGCATTTCGGGCAGAAGGTGCTGCCGCAGATCAAGACCTGCTCGCTGCCGCACGCCTATGGCCGCGTGCCCGCGGCAATGCCCGCCACGCCGCTTGGTACCGGAGAGCGCCGCTGATGGCCCCCCTGATGGATCGCGTTTCGCTTGGCCCCGTTTCGTTGTCGCGCATCGTCTATGGCATGTGGCGGCTGGGCGATGACCCCGATACCTCGCCCGCCCGCGTGCAGGCCAAGATCGAAGCCTGTCTGGCGCAGGGCATCACCAGCATGGACCAGGCCGATATCTATGGCGGCTACACGGCCGAGGGGATTCTGGGTGGCGCGTTGCGGGCAATGCCGGGGCTGCGTGACCAGATCGAGATTGTCACGAAATGCGGGATCATCGCGCCGGTCGGCCGCCACTCCGGCGCGCGGGTCAAGCACTATGACACCTCGGCCGCGCACATCACCGCCAGCGTCGAGGCCTCGCTGCGCGAGATGGCGACAGACCGGATTGACCTTCTTCTGATCCACCGCCCCGACCCGCTGATCGACCCGTGGGAGACGGGCGCGGCGCTGGACGGGCTGGTGGCCTCGGGCAAGGTGCGGGCGGTGGGGGTGTCGAATTTCCGTCCCTGGGACATGCGGCTGCTGCAATCGGCCATGTCACAGCCGCTGGTGACCAACCAGATCGAGTTGAGCCTTGGCTGCCACGAGGCTTTCGTGAACGGCGACGTGGCGCATCTGATGGAACAGAAGGTGCCGCCGTTGGCATGGTCGCCGCTGGCCGGGGGGCGGTTGCTGGCCGTTGCGCCGGAACCGCTGCGCCGCCTGCTGGCGCGGCTGGGAGACATGGCGGGAACCGACTGGTCGGCGGTTGCCATCGCCTGGCTGCTGCACCACCCCGCGCGCATCCTGCCGGTGATCGGCACCAACGACCCCGCGCGCATTGCCGGTGCTTCGGACGCCCTGAAGGTGCCGATGGACCGGCAGACCTGGTTCGAGCTTTACGCCGCGGCGCTGGAGCGCGATGTCGCATGACCGGAAACGCGAACCTGTCTGCGGCCGACCTCCGCCGGACATTGGACCTTCTGGTCCGCGGCATGACGGGGCTTCGCCATGACGGGCAGTTCCGCGAGCCGAACCTGGATGGCACGGCGGGCGACTACATCAGCTTTGACGCCTGGGAATGGCCGCAGGGCGTGGGACTGTATGGTCTGGCGCAGCTTTGGCGCCGCACCGGCGATCCGGGCCTGCGGGGGCTGCTGGAGGGCTGGTATGCCCGGCATCTGGCGCAGGGCCTGCCCGGCCTGAACATCAACACCACCGCGCCGATGCTGGCCCTGTCGATGCTGTGGGCCGAAACCCGCGATCCGCGCTGGCAACCCGCGCTGGACGACTGGGCGACGCGGCTTTTGCGCGACGCCCCGCGCACAGGGGAAGGCGGCCTGCAGCACGACGTGTCCGACAAGCTGAACCCCGGCGAGTTGTGGGACGACACGTTGTTCATGGCGGGGCTGTTCCTGGCGCGTTATGGCCATGCCAGCGGGCGGACCGAGCTGGTGGACGAGGCGGTGCGACAGTTCCTTGTCCACACGCGCTATCTGTCGGACCCGGCAACCGGCCTGTGGTTCCATGGCTGGACCTTTCAGGGCCGCCACAACTTTGCCCGCGCCCGCTGGGCCCGCGGCAATGCCTGGATCACTGCCTGCATTCTGGACCTTTTCGAGATCGGAGCCCTGCCCGGCGGCGTGAGGACGTATCTGGAAGGGGTTCTGACCGCGCAGGTACAGGCACTGCTGCCGCTGCAATGCGCCAGCGGCGCATGGCGCACGCTGCTGGACGATCCGGGCAGTTATGAGGAAATCAGTGCCACCGCCGGGTTCGCCTATGGCCTGTTGAAGGCCGCGCGACAGGGCATCGGCGGGCCGGACTGGGCGGCAGCGGGCTGGCGGGCCGTGGGCGCGGTGCTGGGCAGCATCGACGAAGGCGGCACGGTGCAGGGCGTGTCCTACGGCACGCGGATGGGCCACGACCTGCAGTTCTATCGCGACATCCCGATCCAGCCCACCGGATATGGGCAGGCACTGGCAATCCTGTGCCTTGTCGAGGCCGTAGGGCAGCTTGAAGAGCGGGGGGCCGCATGATGGATGTCCGATATGGCGGCAACCCCGCCGACGTCATGACCGCCACGACCGGCCGGTTGCGCGCGGACTATCTGATCGAGCGCGCCTTCACGCCGGGCACGCTGCAGCTGACCTACACGCACATCGACCGGATGATTGTGGGGGGGTGCTGCCCCACCACCGCACCGCTGGCCTTTGGTGACGGGGCGGAGCTGGGGACGGCATTCTTCTTCTCGGCGCGCGAGGCGGGGATTGCCAACCTTGGCGCCCCCGGCACCGTCACCGTGGACGGACAGACCTTTGCGCTGGGCAACCGCGACATCCTGTATGTGGGCCGCGGTGCGCAAACCGTGACGATGGCCAGCGACGACCCCGCGCATCCGGCGTGGTTCTACCTCAACTCGGTACCCGCCGGGGCCGATCACCCGCACCGGCTGATCCGCAAGGCTGACGCCAAGCGGATCACGCTGGGCGATGCGGCCAAAGCGAACATGCGTTCGCTTGCCATGTACGTTCACCCCGAAGTGGCGCCGTCCTGCCTGCTGCTGATGGGCATTACCGACCCGGCGCCGGGCAGCATCTGGAACACCATGCCGCCGCACCTGCACGAACGGCGGATGGAGGCCTATTGCTACTTCGACATGGGCGATGACGACCGGGTGATGCACTTCATGGGCCGCCCCGACCAGACCCGGCATCTGGTGGTGGCGAACGGCGACATCGTGCTGTCGCCCGCCTGGTCGATCCACATGGGGGCAGGAACCGGGCCCTATGCCTTTGTCTGGGGGATGACCGGGGAAAATCAGGCCTACACCGACTTCACCCCCGTGCCGGTGAGGGACCTGCGATGAGCCTTCTGTCGCACCCGCTGGTCCCGGGCCAGCCGATCACGATCTGGCAGCACGGCGAGACAGTCTCGACCCGCTACGACGTGCGTGACCAGCCGATGGCCGGCGAGATGGACCCGTTCTTCTTCCTGACCAAGGAAAAGAACATCATCCCGCACGAATACCCCTGCCGCACGCAGTTTGCCGCCGAACGCCGCGGCAGGCGGCCGCAGATCGGCGCGGGTGGTGCGCAGGACCGGGTCTGGCTGCCCTTCGGCTCGCCCCGGCTGGATCTGTCGGGCTTCTGGTTCCGCGCCACCCACATTGCCACCACGGCGACCTGCACTGTTCGGGTCGAACGGGCGGGTACGGCGCGGCTGGCGCTGCGCACCTGTGGCGGGGCGGTCTTGCGGGTGAACGGGGCGGACGTCGGGTGGATGGCGCCCTACCGCCGCAACGCCGAGACGCGCCAGGAATTTGCCGTTGAGCTGACCGCCGGCGACAACCGGATCGAGGTGGATTTCGACGATCTGGCCGAACGCGATGCCCGCTACTATTTCCAGATGGACTGGCTGGACGGCCCCTCTGGCGTGGCCGGAATTGCCGTGGCCGACCTTGCCGCGGCGCAAGCGGTGCAAACGGCGCTGGCCACCATGCACTTCGATGCCCCGGCCTATACCGGCGGCGTGGTGGCGCTGACCCTGCCGCAGCCCCTGCCCTGCGATGCCGCCGTGACGGTGAAGGTCGAGGGCGATTTCATGTCGCATCAGGCGCAGTCGGCGTCCCTTGCCTTGCCCGCAGGGGCCAAGCGACTGGACCTTGCGCAGGTGGCCGACTTGCCAGGCGACTTCCGGCACTTCCGGGTGACACTGTCGGCCGGTGGTTTCACCGCAGGCCGCACCTTCGGGGTCGAGGTCTGCGACATGGCAGCGCAAGCCGCCGTTCCCGCCACGTTGCCCGGCCGGGTGGACGAGGCGCTGCGCTGGGTAGCCGACAAGGCCGAACCCGATACGGTGGCGGCGCTGGCCCGGCTGTCGCTGGGTCTGGGCGACGCGCGCACCGATCGGATGATCGCCGACACCCTGCCCACCATCGAGGATTGCTGGGATTGCGCCGACTTCGCGCTGGTGCCGCTGCTTTGGGGCCGGACGCGGTTCGGGCACCTGATGGCGGACGACCTGCGCGCGCGGGTGGACCGGGCGATCCTGGGCTACCGCTACTGGATGGATGAACCCGGCAACGATGTGCAGTGGTATTTCAGCGAGAACCACGCGCTCTTGTTCCATACGGCGGCCTATCTGGCGGGCACTTTGCTGCCTGAGGCCACCTTCGCTCGGTCGGGCCGCAAGGGGGTGGATCAGGCGGCGGTGGGGCTGGCGCGGGTGCGGGCGTGGCTGGACCATTTCGCCGAATGGGAAATGGCCGAGTTCAACTCGGCCCCCTACTTCCCCATCGACCTGAAGGGGCTGACGGCGTTGTATGCCCTGGCCCCCGATGCCGATGTGCGGGCCAAGGCGCAGGCGGCCATCGGGCGGCTTCTGCTGCACGTTGCGCGATCGGCGCATCACGGCGTGCTGACGGCGGCGCAGGGGCGCAGCTATGAGCACACGCTGCGGGCCGGGCGGACGCTGGAGTTGTCGGCCATCACCCGGCTGTGTTTCGGCACCGGCGCCTTCGGCGCGCGGTTCCACGCGCTCCCGGGGCTGGCGCTGGCCATCCGCGACCACGGTCTGACAATTGACGCCGCGTTGTTGGACGTCGCCAGCCTGAAAGCGGGCGAACAGGAATGGGCCTTTGCGCAGGGGCAGGGGCGGTTTGCCGCGCTGTACCACGCCAAGACGGCAGACTGGGCCATGGGCTCGGCCGGGGCCTACCGCTGGTTCGACTGGGGCTATCAGGAAACGCTGGTGCACGCCCGCATCGGCCGCAACCCGGATGCGCAGGTTTGGGTGAACCATCCGGGCGAGGTGATCCATTCGGGCTATGGCCGCCCGTCGTACTGGGGCGGGTCTGCCAGCGTGCCGCGCTGCCAGCAGTACCGCGGGCTGGCGGTGCTGTTCTTTGACGGCCAGCCCGAGCAGCCCGATTTCACCCACGCCTGGTTTCCCGCCCCGGTGTTCGACGAGGTTCACCTTGCGGGCGACACCGCTGCCGCGCGGTCGGGGCAGGGTGCCATGCTGATCCGCACGTCGGGGCCGTTGGGCCTGGTGCGGGATGGCCCGACCACGGGGTGCGAGCTGCGGTTGGACGGGCGGCGGGGGTGGTGGCTCTTGCGCTTGGGAACAGCCGGGATGCTGGACCGATTTGTCGCGCGTTTTGCCGGATTGGCGCTGACCGGCGACGATCCGCGCGCTATCCTCTCGGTTGAAGACCCTGACTACGGAAGGGTGACGTTCCACCCCGACGGCACGGTCCAGGCCGAGGGGCGCAGGCTGGTGCCCGGGGACTGGACGGTCGCAGGACACGCAACGTGGCGCGCGGCAGAGGAGGCCGGGCGCATCTGATCCGATCCGGGCGGTACCCCGGACATGACAAGAACAGTGGAGGAGGAAACGATGAGAAAGACTTTTGCGGCAACCGCGCTGATGGCGCTGATGGGCTCGACGGCACTGGCGGGCGACGTGCGGATCATGTGGTATTCCGACGGCGTCGAAGGCGAGGTGATGAAAGACCTCGTCGCGCGCTTCATGGCGGAAAATCCCGGTATCAACGTGATCCTGGACGAGGTCGCCTACAAGGTGGTGCAGGAACAGCTGCAGATCCAGCTGGAAGCCGACGAAGGCCCCGACATCGCGCGCGTGACCAACATCAAGACGCTGGCGCCGCACTGGCTGGACCTGACGCCGTACCTGTCGGATGCCGAGTACTGGCGCGCGAACTTCGGCACCCATGCCGACTGGATGCGCGAAGACGGCAGCCAGGCCATCACCGGCTTCATGACGCAGCTGACGCTGACCGGCGGCTATGCCAACAAGACGCTGTTCGACCAGGCAGGCGTGGCCATGCCGGGCGCCGGGGCCACCTGGGACGACTGGGTGAATGCCGCGGCCGAAGTGCAGGCCAGCCAGGGCACCGCGGCGGCCTTTGCCATTGACCGGTCAGGCCACCGCATTTCCGGACCGAACGCCAGCTATGGCGCGAATTACATCGGCGCGGACGGCAAACCCGCCCCGGTGGATGCGGGCGTGAAGGAATTCGCGGGCAAGCTGGTGCAGTGGGTGGCCGACGGCAAGATGCTGAAGGACACCTGGGTTGCGGCCTCGGGCTCGACCTACCGCGCGGCGGCGGATGACTTCATCAACGCCGCCATCCCGTTCTACTATTCCGGCTCGTGGCAGATCGCCAACTTCTCGACCAAGATCGGCGACGGCTTCGACTGGGTGGCCATCGGGTCGCCCTGCGGCAGCGCCGGTTGCTCGGGCCTGGCGGGGGGTGCGGCGCTGGTGGCGGTGAAGTACACCAAGAACCCCGAAGAGGTCGCCAAGGTCATGGAGTTCATGGCGCGCGAGGACATCGTGAAAGAGTTCTCGGAACGCACCCTGTTCCTGCCTGCCCATGCGGGCGTTGTGGCCAAGGGCGGCCTGAACTGGCAGACCGAGGACAAGAACGTGGGTCCGGCGCTGGACAAGTTCGTGGCGGCGGCGGGCGAGATCGTGCCCGCGGCGGCGGCGCTGCCGTCGTGGAAGTGGGCCAGCGCCTATTACGGGGCGATGGCCAACCGCATCAGCCAGGTGATGGCAGGCGAGATGTCGCTGGACGAGGCCTTTGCCAAGATCGACTCGGACATCGCCGAGCAGGTCGCGGCGGCGAAGTAGGGCGGTGGAAACCCTGAAAACCATGGCGGGGGCCGTTGTCACGGCCCCCCTCGGCTGGCTTGCCGGGCTGCTTGACCCTCCCTTGCGCCTGTGGCAGCGGCTGACCGGGCAGGGCGGCATGGTCGCTTTCTTCCTGCTGCCCAACATGGCGGTGTTCGGCATCTTCGTGCTGTTTCCGCTGGTCCTGAACATCGCCTACTCCATGACCACCGGTGGCGCGCTGTTCCTGGCGGACAGGACGTTCGTGGGCGGCGCGCAGTACGCCCGCCTTCTGACCTGCGAGAACTATGCCGACATCGGCACCTGTGCCGAGGACCAGTTCTGGATTGCCCTGCGCAACACCGCGATGTTCGTGGTGGTGCAGGTGGCGTTGCTGATCGTCACCGCCACCATCACCGCGCTGATCCTGAACCGCGAACTGCGCGCGCGCAGCTTCTGGCGGGCTGTGTTCTTCTTCCCGGTGCTCTTGTCGCCGGTGGTGGTGGGGCTGATCTGGCGCTGGATCCTGGATCGCAACGGCGTGCTGAACGCCGGGATCGAATCCATCGGACTGACACCGGTCAACTGGCTGCTGGAGCGGAACTGGGCGTTCCTGTCGGCAGTGGGCGTCACCATCTGGGCGCATCTGGGGTTCTTTGCGCTGATCCTGCTGGCGGGCCTGCAGGCCATACCTCGCGACCTGTACGAGGCCGCCGAAATGGACGGCACCCCCCCCGGCCGCGTGTTCTGGCGCATCACCCTGCCGCTTCTGATGCCCAACATGCTGGTGGTCATCGTGCTGGCACTGATCCGCGCCGTTCAGGTGTTCGACGAGGCCTTCGTGCTGACCGGCGGCGGACCGGGCACGGCCACGCTGTTCCTGACGCAATACATCTACGAGGTGGGTTTTGCCTCGCTCTTGAAGAACCCCGGCCTGGCGGCGGCAGCATCCATCCTGATGGGCGGCGTGCTGATCGTGCTGACGCTGGTGCAACTGGCGCTGGGCAAGCGGAACGAGAAGCGGGGGAAGCTGAAATGACCTTTCTTCTTGGCCGCCGCGGCGGCAAGGGCTGGCACTGGACCGACATCGTCACCTTCCTGTGGCTGGGCGCGGGTGTAGTGGTGATGTTCGGCCCGGCGCTGTGGCTGGTGCTGTCGTCGTTCAAGTCGCCCGCCGGGCTGGCGGAATACCCGCCCACCTTCCTGCCCTACACGGCGCAGACGGCGGTGGTCGAAGGCTATGACAAGCCCCTGCCGCTGTTCGTGGTGACCGACGCGACGGGCGCCCGCACACTGGCCGAGGTGCGCCGGGTGGGCACAGTGGCGCAGATGGTGGACCCGACGAACCCCGGCGAGGTCGTCAAGGTCAAGATCACCGACCGCGAACCCGCCCGCAGCATTGGCTTGGCCTGGGGCAACTACCTTGACCCGTTCCTGCGCTTCGACTTCCTGCGCTACACGATGAACTCGGTGTTCGTGACGGTGGCGGCCACGCTGATCACCCTGCTGACCAACTCGATGGCGGCCTTTGCCCTGTCGAAGTACGAATTCCGTGGTCGCAGCGCCGTGGTGGTGCTGATCATCGCAACGCTGATGATCCCGCTGTCGGTGATCCTGGTGCCGCTTTATTCGATCGTCTCGGCGGCGGGGCTGATGAACACGCTGTGGGGGGTGATCCTGCCCACGGTCGCCACGCCGACGGGCGTGTTCCTGTTGCGGCAGTACATGCTGACCATCCCCGACGAACTGCTGGAAGCCGCGCGGATGGACCATGCATCCGAATGGCAGATCTACTGGCGCATCGTGCTGCCGCTGACCGCGCCGGCGCTGGCGGTGCTGGCGATCTTTTCGGTTGTGTGGCGCTGGAACGATTTCCTCTGGCCGCTGATCGTGCTGTCGCGGGCCGAGGTCTATACGCTGCAGGTGGGGCTCAACGCCTATGCGGGCGAGCTGAACGTGCAGTGGCACTATCTGCTGGCCATGACGGTGATCACCATGATCCCGGTCGTGCTGGTCTTCATCTTCCTGCAACGCTTCATCACCGCCGGCATCGCCGGGTCGGGCCTGAAATAGGAAACCCCATGGGCCGCATCGCGCTGCACGACATCCGGAAAAGCTATGGCGCAGTCGATGTGCTGAAGGGCATCGACCTGGCCATCGAGGAAGGCGAACTGGCGGTGTTCGTCGGCCCCTCGGGCTGCGGCAAGTCCACGCTTCTGCGCATGATCGCGGGGCTGGACCGGCCCACCGGTGGCCGGATCGAGATTGACGGGGCGGATGTGACCGCCAGGGGGGCGGCCGACCGCGGCCTCGCGATGGTGTTCCAGAGTTATGCGCTGTACCCGCACATGACGGTGCGGGCGAACATGGCCTTTGGCCTGGAAAACACCCGCATGCCGCGCGCCGAGATCGACGCCCGCATTGCCGAGGCCGCGCGGATGCTGGAGATCGAGCCGCTTCTGGCCCGCCGCCCCGGCCAGCTGTCGGGCGGCCAGCGGCAGCGGGTGGCGATCGGCCGCGCCATCGTGCGGCGGCCCACGGCCTTTCTGCTGGACGAGCCGCTGTCGAACCTGGATGCCGAATTGCGCGTGTCGATGCGGGCCGAACTCAGCGCGCTGCACGGGCGGCTGGGGGCGACGATGATCCATGTCACCCACGACCAGGTCGAGGCGATGACGATGGCCGACCGCATCGTGGTGCTGCGGGCCGGGCGTATTGAGCAGGTGGACACGCCGCTGAACCTCTACAACCGTCCCGCAAACCTTTTCGTGGCAGGCTTCATCGGGGCGCCGGGGATGAACCTGTGGTCTGCGGTGGCATCGCAGGGCCAGGTGCGCATCGAGGGGGGGCCGGAGGTTGCGTTGCCGCTGCCCGACGGCCCGCTGACCCTGGGCCTGCGCCCGCAGCACCTGATATTGCAGGGCGACGGGCCGCTGACGCTGCAGGTGGAGCTGGTCGAGGCGCTGGGGTCGGAAAGCGTGGTGCATGGCACGCTTTCGGGCGAGGCCCGCGTGCTGGCGGTGCTGCCGGGCCAGCCGGGGCTGAAGCGCGGAGATACCATCGCGCTGGGCTTCGACCCGGCGCAGGTGCATGCCTTCGATGCGCAGGGATTGCGGATCGGCTGATCAGGCCAGCGCCGCGGTCATGAAGTCCAGCATCGCCGCCCGCATCGCCGGGGTCTCGACATGGCCATGCGCGGCTTCGCGGTGGATGACCAACCGGCCGCCTGCCGCCGCATAGGCCGCCTGCACCTGTTCCAGCGCCACCGCCATGGCGCCGGGCGGCGTCAGCGTATCCAGGTCGCCAAGACCAATGAACTGCGGGCGCGGTGCCACCATCCCGGCAATCTGCCCGTTGCCCGCCACATCCAAGAGCCCCGGCACCGTCAGATAGATGCCGTGCAGGTCATGCGCCCCCGTCTCGATCAGCGCGGCAAAATCGGCCAGGCAGCATTCCTGCGCCAAGGCCCGCACCCGCCCGTCCACCGCCGCCAGCCAATAGCCCAGCGTCGCCCCCATCGAGATGCCGAACACGCCCAACCGGCCCGGCGCCACCCAGGGCTGCGCCGCCAGCCAGCCCAGCGCCGCGTGGCATTCCCCCACCATCTGTCCGGCCAGTGACCGCCCCCGCCACAGCGCGGCCTTGGCCGCCGCACTCTCGCTCATCCCCGCCCTCTCGCCGAAGCACGGCATGTCCAGACACATGGACGCAATACCGCGCGCCGCGAGTTCCGGGCCCAAAGGCCCCGCCAGGGCCGGGCGGCCCTGCATCAGCTCGTCTGCGCCGATGTCGTAGCGGTTGCCGTGGGCATGGATTGCCAACACCGCGGGCACCGGTGTTTCGGCCATCGGGCGGCACAGGAACCCGCGCACCGCGTCGTCCGCTTCGGTTCGGAACCGCAGGCGATCCAGCGCCCACCCAGGGCCGCCGGGCAGAGTTTCGGCCGCCTCGAACGCCAGCGGATGCCGCCCGATCTCAAACATGGCGCGCAGACGGTCGATCATCGCGCCAGCCAGCCGCCGTCGACGTTCAGCACCGCGCCATGCACATAGTCGGCCGCGGCCGAACACAGGTAGACCGCCGACCCTGCGATGTCCTCGGGTCGCCCCCAGCGGCCCGCCGGGATGCGCGCCAGAATGGCCGCGTTGCGGCTTTCGTCGGCCCGCAGCGCCTGGGTGTTGTTCGTCTCGAAATAGCCCGGCGCAATGGCGTTCACATTGATACCGCGCGCCGCCCATTCGTTGGCCAGAAGCCGCGTTACCCCGGCCACCCCGTGCTTCGAGGCCGTGTAGGACGGTACCCGGATGCCGCCCTGGAACGACAGCAGCGAGGCGATGTTGACGATCTTGCCGCGCCCGCCCCGGGCGAACACTGCGCGCGCGAAGGCCTGGCAGGTGAAGAACAGCGCCTTCAGGTTCACGTCCATCACCGCGTCCCAATCGGCTTCGGTGAAATCCACGGCATCGGCGCGGCGGATGATGCCGGCGTTGTTCACCAGCACGTCGAATCCGGCCCCGTCGAACAGGCCCGAAGCGGCCATCGGGTCGGACAGGTCCAGCCGCAGGGCGTTGCCCCGGCCGCCTGCCGCCGCCACCATGGCCAGCGTCTCGTCGCAGTCGCGCCGCGCGGCGCACGCCACCTCGGCCCCGGCCTGCGCCAGACCCACGGCAATTGCCTGGCCAAGGCCGGTATTCGCCCCGGTCACCAGCGCCCGCCGCCCATCGAGTGAAAACATGCCCGCCCCCCTGCCGCCCGCCCAGATGATGGCGGGTGGGACGGATCGTCAAGCAGCCCCGGCCAGGGGCCGGGCCGTCGGCCGATGAAAGGGCTCGGGCGATGACGACGAAATCCGCCTCGGTCAGCCCAAGTCTGGCGACCGGGCGGGCAATCTTCACGATGTCGGCGTTGACCGCATCGCCCGAGGCGGCAGGCCGCGGGCAAATGATACGGTCGCCGGTCCTCGACGGCCCCGGTCCGTTGCGCCATGATCGGCTGAGGACCCTGCCCCTGGCTGTTGCCCCATGCCCGGCGGGTCGGCACACCGAAACAAGGAAGCATCCATCCGATGTACGGAATTACCCCCTCCGCCCGCCTCCGCCCCTCGCCGTTCTACGAGGCGACGGTCAAGGAAGGCGTGACCAGTTTCACCGTCTACAACCACATGCTGATGCCGACGTCCTATGGCAAGCCGCTGGAGGAATACTGGCGACTGATCAACGGGGTCAGCCAGTGGGATGTGGCGGTGGAACGCCAGGTGCAGCTGAAAGGCCCCGATGCAGGGCGGCTGGCACAGATCCTGTCGCCGCGCGACCTGTCGAAGCAGAAGGTGGGCCAGGGCAAGTATGTGCCGCTGTGCAACCATGACGGGGTTCTGATCAACGACCCGATCTGCCTGAAGCTGGCCGATGACCTGTACTGGCTGTCGATTGCCGACAGCAACATCTGGTTCTGGGCCAAGGCCATCGCCGCCGAACGCGGGCTGGACGTCGAGGTCAGCGAACCCGACGTCTCGCCCATGGCCATTCAGGGCCCCAAGGGGGAAGACGTCGTTGCCGCCGTCTGCGGCGACTGGGTGCGCGACCTGAAGTACTTCTGGTTCAAGGAAACCGCGATCGACGGCATTCCGGTGGTCGTCCAGCGTTCGGGCTGGTCCAAGCAAGGCGGCTTCGAGATCTACCTCTGCGACGGCACCAAGGGCACCCGGCTGTGGAACATCTTCAAAGAGGCAGGGCAGCCATGGGGGATCGGGCCGGGCAATCCGAACTGGTCCGAACGGGTGGAGTCGGGCCTGGTCTCCTTTGGCGGCGACACCGATGGCCAGACGAACCCGTTCGAAGTGCGGATGGGCAAGTATGTTGACCTGCACGTGCCCGATGACACCATCGGCATCCAGGCGCTGCGCCGCATCGCGGCCGACGGTCCAAGACGCCACAGTCTGGGCATCATCCTGGATGCAGGCGACCCGGTGACCCCCGGTTTCCTCTGGGACCCGATCTTCAGCAGCGCAACAAGGGTCGGCGACCTGACCAACTGCGTCTTCTCGATCCGGATGCAGAAGAACCTCGGATTTGCGCTGATCTCGACGGCCTGCCGGGTGGGCGACCGCGTTGAGGCCCTGGTGAACCGCAAGATGGAGCCTGGCACGCTGGTGGAGATGCCGTTCCTGTAGCCTTGACCGACCATCGGGGACAACATCGATTGACGCAAAGCCCGCAACTGCGTCGGCGGGAATATCACCGCGGACGGTCAGCACTGGCCCGGGTGGTGCGGTCCAGTTTCGATGCGGATGCCGTCGACAGGGGTTCTGCAAGGTATGCCCTGCGCCAGCGGACGCAGCATGGCCTTGCCAACGGAAAACGCGGCCCGCACAGGGTGCGGGCCGCGCCAGGTTCATGCGCCGCGGCTCAGTTGGGCGAGCCGGGGATCGGTGCGTTCAGGTAGGGAAAGCGGTTGCGGAAGTCGGTGGCGCGCAGCGGCGCCCCGTCCGTCAGCGCCACGGTGCCGATCGGCGCGTCGGCAGGCGCGCACAGGCCCAGGTTCACAAGGTCGCTCGGCTGGTCTTCGACAGCCCCGGGCACACCCAGTTCTGCGGCCAGCGGCAGCGGATGGCAGAGCGCCCCCATCACCACACGCAGCGCGATATCCACCGTGTCGTCCGCCGGGCGGCGTCCGTTCGGGAAGCCGGCCAGATCCTCGGCCACCACACCGAACACATTTTGCGCCTCACGCGGGGTCGGCGGAATGGCGGTGTTCAGGCGGATCATTTCAGACGGCGTCACCGACGACATCTGGTTCACACCGGGGAAACCCGTCAGGAACGCTGTCACCAGGTCGTTGCGCGGCAGGTTCGACGGCGCCAGGTTGGGGATGTTCGTCCCCAGCGTGGTGTTGACGGCATCGCGGAACAGCAGGTCCACCAGCGCGGGCAGGGTGGGGTTTGTCACATAGGTGGCCAGGCCCACGTCCTGCGTCGGCTCGGCGGCGCTGAACAGGTCCTTGTCCTTCAGCCCGATCACCAGTTCGTTCACCAGCGGGTTCGACAGGCGCGACACCTGCACGAAATCGCCGCTGGAGGCGGCCGTGGCGTTGTAGCCCGGGGCCGCTGACAACACGCGCGTTGCGGGCAGGCTGGCCGTGGTCCAGCCGCCGATCACGCCGTTGCCTTCGCCGGTGATGCACGAGATCGGCAGTTCCAGCGCCAGCGAGGTCACGTTGAACTCGCCCACCACGTCGTCATTGGCGGGGTTCTGCTGGATGCCGCCCGGAAAGCGCTGGGCGGCCGGGACGTTGTACTGCGGATAGCCGCTCGCGTTCGGTCCCTGGATCGGGACAAGATTCACCAGGTCGAAGACTTCGCCCAGGTTCACCGCAAAGCCTTCGGCGCGCTGGCCCACGAACACCCTGGCCTCCTGCCCGCAGTTCGGCAGCTTGACGTTGTAGATGTGCCGGTTGGCATAGGCGTTGTAGTCGGGCAACGTCTTCAGGCCGATGTTGTCGATGGGCTTCACGAAGTTCCCGCCCGCACCGCCCGAACCGCCACGGCGCAGCTGGGTGCGCGTGCCGGTGCGGCGGTCTCCGGCGATCATCGCCACGCGGTAGGATTCCGTCTCGTTGATCGTGCCGGCACCGGGTTCGGTGATCTGGCCGGCCTGGCGCAGCGGAATGCCGACGTTTTCCGTCCCGATCGGCAGTTCGATGCCGTCGCCGCCATTGGCCAGCATCGTCTGGAAGTCGAACTGGAAGGTCAGGTCTTCGACCGCATCGCCGTCATTGTCGATGTGGATTTCGTAGATCGCGTCGTTGTCGAGCGCAAAGTAGTTGGGGCCGCCATAGGGCGACTGCAGCGGAACATAGTTGGCGATGATCGTGACAAAGTCCTCGCGGCCGGGTTCATAGCTGCGGAACATGTAGAAGTCGGTCGAGTCGACCCGCGGCATGCCCGAGATTGCGGGGGCCTCGCGGTGGCTGGACGCCAGTGCGGCGGCTGCCGCAAGTGCGGCAAGGCCCGCCATGGCCGTCCCCATCAGGTAACGTTTCGTCGTCATTGCATCCTCCGGTGCGTCGACACATTGTGCCAACGGTTTGCGTTGTGCATTGCGGAAGGGCCCGCCGACCGGGCAGAATTTGCCACCCGCCGGTTCGCCCGTGCTGCCGCCAAGACCGGCAACACAAGGGTAACGGAGGCGTCGGGAACGGAGTTTCACTGGCTGTAAAGGAATCTGCCGGCTTGCACGAAAGGTGACGAAGTCGTGATCGCCCCTGATCTTGTCACGGCGGCAGCGGGTCCGGTGACGGTGGGCCTGCTGGGCACGCTGGCTGCCGTGGCGGTGATCGACCTGCGCAGCTTTCGCATTCCCGATGTGCTGAGCCTTCCGCTGATTGCCGCTGGGCTGCTGCTGGCCCCGCCACTGCGGGGGGGCGCGCTGGCCGACCACCTGATCGGGGCGGCGGTGGCCTATGCGCTGTTCGCCGCAATCGGCGCGGTGCACTTCCGTCGCCGCGGGGTCGAGGGGCTGGGGCTGGGGGATGCCAAGCTGTTTGCTGCGGGGGGCGCGTGGCTGGGCTGGCAGGCGCTGCCCGCGCTGTTGCTGGTGGCCGCGCTGGGCGGGCTGGCGTTTGCGCTGACCTTCCGCCGCGGCCAGGTGCTGGCCTTCGGGCCGTGGCTGGCCCTTGGGATTGCACTGCTGTGGCTGTGGCCGGGGCTGGCCGCGGTCCCGTTCGGCTGACCCGTCCCTAGTCGCGCGGCAGCGCCTTGTCGCCGGTCTGGCGCAAGACGGCGGCCACCACCGGAACCCCGCCCGGACCGAACCCGCGCTGCAACAGGCTGTGCATCCGCTGTTCCACCGCGCCGATGCGCACGGCCGTATCCACCGTGAAGAAGCGCGAAGTGAACCCGGCACCCGGCGGCAGCACCGCCGACACTGCCTCAAGGTCGCCTTCGGTCACGAACCCCTGCCGTGCGCGGCGTTCGGCCAGCGCGGCGGCCGTGGCCGGGTTGCCGAACAGCACCGCCAGCAGAAGGTCCGGGCAGGCGTTCAGGTTCACCGGCGAAGGTTCCGGCAGTAAGACCACGAAGGGCGTCAGCCGGTCCATTTCGGCGGCCGAGATGCCGGCGTCGCGGGCAAGGCGGGCAAGGCTGGCGGCGGGGTGCGGTTGCGAAAGACGCAGCACCAGCCGCTGCGCCACCTCGGGCCGCAGGTCCAGCGCCGCCGCCAGCGCCTGCAGCCGCTGCAGCGCGACCACTCCGGTCAGGCCCGTCAGGTTCAGGCGCGCCTGCGCATCGGCGATCTGCAGCGCAAAGCTGCCCCCCGGGATCGGCGTGGGATCCTGCGCGATGCGCGCCCAGCCTTCGCCTGCGTGGTCGGCCAGCGGCGCCTCGGCCAGATCGCGGCGCAGTGCCGCCACCGCGCTGGCTTCGCCCGCCAGCGCCACCGACAGAGCCTGCGAGGCATCCGAATACAGCCCGCTGCGGGCAATGCCAGTGTCGGACAGCCGCAGCATTGCCACCAGAAGCGCGGCGCACAGGGCCAGGATCACCAGCACGTTCAGCAGCACCACGCCGCTGTCCGGCCGACGGCGGCGGCGGGGCGTCCCCATGGTCAGGGTGCCGCTTGCGGCAGCAGGGCCACGCGCCGCAGGGCGCGGCCGTCGGCCAGCGTCAGGCGCAATTCCACCGCGCGCGGGTTCGGTGCGGTTCCCAGCCGGGCCGGGGCGCCATCGGGGGGCCAGCGGTCGGACCACTGTGTCCCCGAAAGGAAACGCCAGCCACCCGCCGCAACATCCGGCAGCAGGGCCTGACGTGCCAGCGGCTGCCCATCCGGTTCTGACACCGCGCGCCACAGCGTTCCGCCGTCCAGCCGATAGTCCACCTGCAAGACGGCCGCGCCTTGCCGCGCGATGGCCACCGAACCGGCGTCGGCGCCCGTCGTCAGGCTGCCTGGCAGCGCCGTGGCAAAATCCAGCGTGATCAGATGCATCGCCCGCTGCATCTGCCCCAGCCGCGCCAGCCGGTCGGCCGTGCGTTCCTGCGCGCGCAGCACCTGCTCCAGCACCGCGAACCCGGCCACGCCGATGATCGCCATCAGCGCCAGCGCCACCAGCATTTCCACCAGCGTGACACCCGTGGAAGGGTCGCGCCGTGGCGGCCGCGCGTTCATGTCCCCGACACCTCGGCCAGCACTGACAGCGATCCGCCCTGCACGGTCAGCACCGCAAGGTCACGCAGGCAGCGCCCGTCGGCCTGAAACCGGAAGGCCCCCAGCGCGCCGGTGAACCCGGCCGCGCGCGTCAGCCCGCGGCGGCTGAGCCCGCGCGCATCACCCAGCCCGGTGGCCACCAATGCCGCGTCGTGGCCCAGTGCCGCCACGATGCCTGGGCGGCTGCCCCAGGCCGCCTCGAACCGGTCGGCAAAGGGCAGGAACAGGTCGGGCGGCGGCGCAGCGAACCAGGCGCCGTCAAGGTGTCCGTCGCGGGTGACATCGGCCACGGCCCATTGTGTCGAGCCAAGGATCTGCAAGCGCGACCCGCGCAGTGCCCGGGCAAAGGACGCCAGCGCTGCGCCGCCGTCGGGCAGCAGCACCGCTTCGGGCAGCACGCCGCCGCCCGCATCGCGCAAGGCCCCCAGCGCGCCGCCCGCTGCCGGGTCGCGCAGCACGCCGCCGGCCAGCGTCAACCCGCCTGCCGCCGCCACCTGCTGCGCGGCACGCAGGGTGGCCTCGCCCACCGGCCCCTCGCGTGCCAGCACGCCGATGCGGGTAAGGCCCTGCGAACGGGCATAGCTGAACATCGTGGCCACCGACTGCGCCGGGGTCAGGCCCATGACGAAGGCGCCCTGCGCCGCCAGCCTTTCGTCGTTCGAGAAGGTGACCACCGGAACGCTGCCAGCTTCGCCAAGCACCGCGGGTGTCTGTTCCGACCGCAGGGGACCGAACAGCAGGCGCGCGCCGCCGTCCACGGCCTGCCGTGCGGCGGCGGCGGCACCTTCGGCGCTGTCGCCGGTGTCCACCGCCTGCGGCACGGTCTCGGGCGCGCGCCCTGTCGTGGCCAGCCCCGCGGCGCGGCCCATGGCCTGCCCGATGGCGGCCGCCTCGCCCGACAGCGGCAGCAACAGCGCCGCCCTGGCCCCGCCCGCCGCGGTGGCCGGGCGGGCCGCGGCGCCAAGGCCGCCCGTCGTGGCACAGCCGCCCAGCGCTGCCGCCAGGCCCAGCGACAACGCGCCCCGCAGCGTCTGACGCCGGGTGACGACCGGGGCCTTTGCGGGGGGGACGGCAATGTCACGCATGGCGGTTCTCCTTCCGGCGGCGCGGGGGCGCCGCTGCTAACCCCCGGCCAGTCCGTTCAACCCGATGATGGGCATCAGGATCGCCAGCACAAGCGCCATCACCACGCCGCCCATCACCAGAAGGATCGCGGGTTCCACCAGTGCCACCACGGCGCGCACCGTGGCGTCAAGATCGCGGTGTTC
>CAZLIC010000077.1:0-21585 GCA_964559535.1 uncultured Rhodobacterales bacterium | reverse complement strand
TAGCCCCGCCCCCTGAGTCGGGCAAGCGTCTACTGAGTCAGCCCCTCGGGCTGGCCCACCACCACGAACCGCAGGTCGCCCGGGCGGAAGATGCGGGCGGCCACACGGCGGATGTCGTCTTGCGTGACAGCCGCGATCCGGTCGTTGCGGGTGACGGGATAGTCGATGGGCAGGTTGTCCATCTGCATGCCCACCAGAATGCGCGCGATGGCGGCATTGCCCTCCCAGCGCAGCGGGTAGCTGCCGGTCAGATAGGCCTTGGCATCGGCAAGCTCCTGGTCCGTCACCCCCTCGGTGGCAATCCGGCCCCATTCCGCGCGCACCACGCCAATCGCCTCGGCCACCTTGGCGTTGTCGCTGGCGAACTGGCCCAGGTACATGGCGCCCAGGTCCAGCGGTGCCAGCGAGGTGCCCACGCCATAGGTCAACCCGCGCTTTTCCCGCACCTCGGACATCAGCCGCGACCCGAACCGGTCGCCGCCGATGATTTCGTTCAGGATGAAGGCGGGGAAGAAATCGGGGTCGTCCCGCGCAATGCCTTCGTGGCCGAACATCACGGCTGCCTGCGGCACCGGATAGTCGACCACCGTCACGCCGCCCGTGGCCTGCCATGTGCCGGCCTTCGGCATGGGGGAACCGGTGGCGGGCAGGTCGCCCAGCAGGCGGTCCAGCAGCAAACCCAGTTCGCCGGCCGAGATATCGCCCGCTGCCGCCACGAACACCCGGTCACGCGCCAGCGCGCCGCGATGCGCCGCCACGATGTCGTCCCGCGTCAGCGCCGCCACGCTCTCGGCGGTGCCGTCGCCCGAACTGCCGTAGGGATGCGCCGCGCCCCAGGCGATGCGGTCGAACGTGTCCGAGGCGATGGTTTCGGGGTCTTCCGCGTTGTCGGCGATGTTGGCCAGCACCTGGCCGCGCACGCGCTCCACCGCATCGGCGTCGAATCGCGGCGCAGTGACAGCCTGGCGCAGCAGCGCGACGGCCTCGTCGCGGTTCTCGGTCAGGAAGCGGGCCGAAACGCCCACGGCGTCGACGCCCGAGGTGAAGCGCAACTCGGCCGCCATTCCGTCGCGCGCGGCGGCAAAGCCCTGCGCGTCCATGTCGCCCGCGCCCTCCTCGATCAGCGCCGTCATCAGGCTGACCACGCCGCGCTGTCCCGCCGGGTCCAGGTTGGTGCCGCCGGTGAAACGGATTTCCAGCGCCGTGAACGGGATCGACCGGTCCTCGACCAGCCAGGCCTTGATGCCGCCGGGCGAGGTGACGGCCTGGATGGGGATTTCCGCCCGCACCGGCAGCGCCAGCAGAAGCAGGGCAAGCGTCAGGCGCAGGACCATCATTGCGTCTTTCCTTCCGGGGCGGTCAGCCAGCCGGTGACGGCGCGCCTGCGGTCGAACACGCTGCGGGCGGCGGCCATCACATCGTCAGGTGTCACCTGTTGCAGGACCTCGGGCCAGGCGCGGATGTCGTCCAGCGTCAGGCCCGCGGTCAGCGCGTCGCCATAGCGGCGCGCCAGACCGTCCACATCGTCGCGCGCGTAAATCTCGCTGGCGCGCAGCTGGAACTTGGCCCGCTCGAAGGCGGCCGGGTCCACGCCGTCCTGCAGGAACCGCGCCAGGGTGTCATCCATCGCATCTTCCAGCTGCTGCAACGACACGCCGGGCGCCGGGGCGGCATACAGGCCGAAGCTGCCGGGGTCCATCGAGGTGCTGTCGTAGAAGGCGCCGGCATAGACCGCCACCTGCGTGTCGAACTGCAACGCCCGGGCCAGCACCGAGGTGGTACCGCTGCCGCCCAGAAGCTCGGCCAGAAATACCAGCGCGGCGGCCTGCTTCTGGTCGCCGGGGTTGCGCTCGGGGGCCACATAGCTGCGGATCACATAGGGCTGCGCCACCCGTGCATCTTCCATCGCCAGCCGCCGTTCCGCCAGTTGCGGCGGCTCCTGCGGGCGGGCGCGGGGCGCAAGGCCCGGGGTCGGGGCAATGGGGCCATAGTAACGCTCGGCCAGTTCCTTCACCGCGTCGGCCGTCACATCGCCTGCCACGATCAGCACCGCGTTGTTGGGTGCATAGAAGGTGCGGTAGAAGGTCAGCGCATCCTCATGCGTCAGCCCCTCCATCTCGTGCCGCCAGCCGATGATGGGAATGCCGTAGGGATGGTTCAGGTACTGCGCGGCCTGCCTTTGTTCGGAAAACAGCGCGCCGGGGTCGCTGTCGGTGCGCTGGCTGCGCTCTTCCAGGATCACCTGAAGCTCGGTCGCCGCATCCTCGGCGGTCAGCCGAAGGTTGCGCATGCGGTCGGCCTCCATGCGCATCACCAGCTCCAGCCGGTCTGACGCGACGCGCTGGAAATAGGCCGTGGCATCGGCGGTGGTGAAGGCGTTGTCGTCCCCCCCCTGGGCCTCGACGGTGGCCGAGAACTCACCCGGCCCCACCGTGTCGGTGCCCTTGAACATCAGATGTTCCAGATAATGCGCCAGCCCCGATTTTCCCGGCGCCTCGTCCGCCGCGCCAACCTTGTAGTACAGCATCTGCGTGACGACCGGCGCGCGGTGGTCCGAGATCACCACCACCTCCAGCCCGTTCGGCAGGGCGAAATCCGTCACCGTCTCGGCCATGGCAGGCACGGCCGTCAGGGCAAGCGGCAGAAGGAACGTCAGGCGCATTGCGTCCTCGCGGAAGGGCTGGCCTGTCACCTATACGGTGCCGGGGCGCGTTCAAGCCCGCCTGACACGAAGGTGACGGGGAATGGTCACTCGTCGGCCTTGGGCGGAGGGGCCGAGGGCGTGGCCACGCCGCGCGCCCGCCAGCGGCGCAGCTCGGCCTGCTGGTCCAGCGACTGCGGGCGGTAGGCGCTGTAGTAGACTGTCGTGTTGAACAGACGCTCCAGCACCCGACCGCGGTTGCGGTCGCGGAATTCATAGTCTTCCGCGGCAAGGGTGGCGCGGATGTCCGCAGCGCGGCCATACCGGCCGGTGTGGTTGATCAGCCCGGCATCGCCCCCGGCACCGCCCGCAGGGTTGCCACCCAGCGCCACAATCGCATCGGCGCGGGGGTTCGGGTCGGTCAGGTTGGCACCGCCGGGCGTTGGGGCCGGCAGCGCGGCCACATCGGGCGGCAGCTGCAGGGCCTTGGGCGGCAGGATGGCAAACTCGTCCGGCCCATTGCCCCCGCGCAGGTTCATCAACTCCGGCGGGCCGCTTTCGCAGGCGGCCAGCAGGCACAGCGCCAATCCCGCCGCAGCCGCACGTCCCGCACCCATCCTGTACCCCCGCTTGTTGTCCTGCCGGTTTAGCGCATCGCCATACGGGCGTCCACCGGGGACGCCGGGGTCACGTCGGGGGTCACGTCGGGGGTCACGTCGGGGGTCACGTCGGGGGTCACGTCGGGGGTCACGTCGGGGGTTACTTCCGCGCACGTCGCCCGGCTGCCGCCGGATCGGCGGCAAACAGCACCAACCCGATGGCGCCGGCAAAGATGGTGATGTCGGCCACGTTGAAGGCATAGGGATTCTCGATCCCGCAGCACGACATGTTCAGGAAATCGGCCACCGCGCCATACAGCACGCGGTCCACCACGTTGCCCAGCGCCCCGCCCACCAGCAGGCCCGCCGCCACCTGCGCCCGCAAGGGCTGCCCGCCCTTGCGCATCCACCAGATCACCCAGCCGGTGATGGCCAGCGCCACCGCCACCAGCACCCAGCGCGTCACCTCGCCGTCGCCGCCCAAGAGGCCGAAGTTGATGCCGGTGTTCCAGGCCATGCGGAAGGTCAGCCAGGGCGGAAACATCTCGACCACGCCCTTGTCGACAAGCCCCAGCCGGAACACCACCAGCCACTTGGTGACCTGGTCCAGCACGAAGGTCAGCACGGCGACAAGGGTCAGAACACGCATGACAACGCCCCTAGTGCCGGAAATGCCGCTGCCCGGTGAACACCATGGCCAGCCCCGCCGCATCGGCCGCGGCGACCACCTCGTCGTCGCGCAAGGACCCGCCGGGCTGGATCACCGCGGTCGCCCCGGCCTCGGCCGCGGCCAGCAGGCCGTCGGCAAACGGAAAGAACGCGTCCGACGCCACCACGGACCCCTGCGTGGCCGGTTCGGGCAGGCCCACCTCGGCCGCCATGTCGGCGGCCTTGCGCGCGGCGATGCGCGTGCTGTCCACCCGGCTCATCTGGCCCGCACCGATGCCCACCGTGGCGCCGTCCTTGGCATAGACGATGGCGTTCGATTTCACATGCTTGGCCACGGTGAAGGCGAACCGCAGGTCGGCCATTTCGGCCGCCGAGGGTGCGCGGCGCGTCACCACCTTCAGCGCGGCGTCGTCCAGCACCGGCGCGTCGCGGTCCTGCACCAGGAAACCGCCCGCCACCTGCCGGAACGCCAGACCGCCGGCCCGCGCATCGGGCAGGCTGTCGGTGGTCAGCAGGCGCAGGTTCTTCTTGCCCGCGAACACGGCCCGGGCGGCATCGTCGGCGCCGGGCGCGATGACAACCTCGGTGAAGATCTCGGTGATGGCTGCAGCAGTCATCGCGTCCAGCGGCCGGTTCAGCGCCACGATTCCACCGAAAGCCGAGGTCCGGTCGCAGTCAAAGGCGCGGGCATAGGCGTCCGCCAGCGTCGCCCCCACGGCCACACCGCAAGGGTTCGCGTGCTTCACAATCACGCAGGCCGGATCGCCCCCCGCGAACTCCGCCGCCAGTTCGAAGGCCGCATCGGTGTCGTTGATGTTGTTGAAGGACAGCTCTTTTCCCTGCCACTGCCGCGCCGTGGCCACGCCCGCCCGCGCCGATCCGTCGGTGTAGAAGGCCGCGCCCTGATGCGGGTTCTCGCCATAGCGCAGGCCCTGCGCCAGCCGCCCCGCCAGCACCCGCCGCCGCGGCGTGGCACAATTCAGCGCCCCCGCCATCCACCCCGACACCGCCGCGTCATAGGCCGCGGTGCGGCCCCAGGCCGTCAGGGCCAGCTTCTGCCGGAAGGGCAGGCTGGTACAGCCGCCGGTGGCGGCAATCTCGGCCAGCAGCGGAGCGTAATCCTCGGGGTCGGTCACGCAGGCGACAAAGCGGTGGTTCTTGGCCGCGGCACGGATCATCGCCGGGCCGCCGATGTCGATGTTCTCGATGCAGTCCGCGTACGAGGCACCGCGCGCCACCGTGGCCTCGAACGGGTACAGGTTCACGATCAGAAGGTCGATCGGCTCAATCCCGTGCGCCGCCATCGCCAGCAGGTGCTCGTCATCATCGCGCAGCGCCAGCAGCCCGCCGTGTACCGCCGGGTGCAGCGTCTTCACCCGCCCTTCCATCATCTCGGGGAAACCCGTCACCTCGGCCACGTCGCGCACAACCAGACCGGCCATGCGCAGCGCCGCCGCCGTGCCCCCGGTGGAAATCAGCTCCACCCCGCGTGCGGCCAGTGTCCGCGCCAGGTCGATCAGACCTGTCTTGTCCGACACCGAAATCAACGCACGTCCGACGGGGACCAGGTTGGTCATGGGCGCATCCCTTTGCGGTCAGACCGTGCCGGGCATGTCCTCCCGGCCAAGGTCGCGGATGGCCAGCGGGGTATCCTGTGCCTTCGCCAAGGTCCAGCCCACCACCGCGCCTTCGGCACCGATCCCCCCTGTCAGAACGATCTGCTGCGCAGGTCTTGGGCGCAAACGCCCGCGTTCAAGGTGAACCGAGGCCTCCAGACCCATGCCCGCGGGGTCGGCCGGCCGGAACAGCCACACCTCGCCCGACTTCAGCACCAGCGACACCGCACTGCCGCCCAGGTCAACCGCGGCCGCCACGTCGGGATGCAGATGAAACCTTGCCTCGTACCGCAGGTCGGCGCCGCGGCGGGCCAGCGCGGCGGCCAGCGCCGCCCGCTCCTCGGGTGTTGTGGCCGACAGCCGGTCTTCTCCCATCAGCCGGCGTCCGTCGGGCGACAGGGCGATGTGCCGCGTGTGGGTCAGCCCGTGGGTGCGCGACCAGCCGTCATGGGCCAGCGTATAGCCCAGCCCGTTCGGCAGCGCGGGCCGCGCCATCACCACATGCGCGCGTTCCACCAGCGCCTCGCCCGCCGCCTTGCCCAGGCGCGAACTGGAATAGCCTTCCACCGCCACGGTCGAATGGCTGACGGTGGCCCGCCCCGCCCGCGCCCAGGCACCGCCGAAGGCACGCCCCGACCCGCAGTTCACGATCACCGGCCGGCGCCCCGAAGTCAGCTCGAACGCCAGCGTCGAGGCATGCGCCGACCGCCCCGCCGCGCCCGCCGGCGGATCGGCGGCATCGACGATCACCGTGGTGCGCCCGGCCGCCAGCCGCAGGAATCCCATGGCCGGCCCGTGCCCCGCCGGTCCCCGGGTGCCCGACGCGGCCAGTGCCGCGTCCAGCAGCCCCTCGGCCCCCCGCCCGCCGCCATGGAACCGGGCAAGGCTGCCGTCGGCATGGCGCAGCGTGCGCAGACAGGGCGCGATGCGGGCAATGGCCCGCGCCACCGGGGGCGGCACCGCGCGCCCGGCCTCGGTCAGCGCCTGCGCGGCCCAGGACAGGAAGGTCAGCACCTCCAGCAGGTCCTCGGGGCTGCGCGACGGGATGCCACCCTGCGCATCCACGCCCGCCTCGCACTCCTCGGCCAGCGCCAGCGCCGCCGCACCGGCATGGTGGTTCAGCCCGGTCAGCGCCAGCCCGGCATAGACAAGGCCGGTCAGCGCCTCGAACCGGGGCAGGCCGGGGGCGGCGGCGGGCCAGCGCCGGGCCAGGAAATCCACCTGCACGGCCAGCGCGGCAAAGAACGCGGTCGATTGCTCTGGCGTGCGGCCGTTCAGCAGAAAGACGGCGTGGTTGATCCAGCGGATCAGCCGCCGCCCGGTCCGCTCGGGCGTCCATCCCGCACCGCGCCCGCGGCCGAACCGCGCGATCCAGTCCCAGGTCCATTCCTGCGCCCGCGTCCGCGCCGCGCCGTCTCCCAGCGCGGCAAGGTCATCCAGCCAGGCAAATCCCTGCGCCTCGGCCACGAACGCCGCATCCTGCACCGCCAGATCCCACAGCGAGGTCCCCGGCGACTGGATCAGCCGCCCGGCCATCAGGAAATGACCCGACACCAGCTGCCGTCCGCGGGCGAAAAGACCGATGGTCCTGGGCTCGGGCCGCATCTGGAAGCCGCGCGCGGGTTCGGCCTGCGCGGCAGCCCGCGCCGCGCGCTGGTTCATCCACTGCGCCCAGCGTGCCGAAAGCCCAAGCTCTCTGCCCATGTCCATGCCCGTACCTGCCAAAGACAGTGCCTGCCCGTACCCGGTTCTGCCGCCCCTTGCGGGATCATGCCGGTTGTCTGTGAAGGATAGTCGGTCGGTCGCGGGCTGTCACCGCAAAACCGCCGGTTGCGCAGATCAGTCGGCGGCCCGGCGCAAGCAGGCCACAAAGAACCCGTCGATGCCGCCCCGGTCGGCCCACATGTCGGGCCGGGTGCGCAGGAATCCTTCGGGCGTGGCGAATTCCCCCGACGCAGGCACCACCGCCAGCCCCGGATGCCGCAACAGGGCCGCCGCGGCCTGCCGCTCGCCCTCTTCGGGCAGCAGCGAGCAGGTGCAGTACACCACCCGCCCGCCCGGCCGCACCATCGCCAGCGCCCGGTCGATCAGCCGCGCCTGCAGCGCCGCCAGCGGCGCCACCGACGATCCGTCGCGGATGTGCGGCAGGTCGGGGTGGCGGCGGATGGTGCCGGTGGCGGTGCAGGGCGCGTCCAGCAGCACCGCATCGGCCGGTTCCGCAGGCATCCAGGTCAGCGCGTCGGCCACCACCACCTCGGCCTGCAGGCCCGTGCGCGAAAGGTTCGCCCGCAGCCGCCCCAGCCGTGCGTCGGACACATCCACGGCCGTCACCCGCGCCCCGGCCGCCGCCAGTTGCAATGTCTTGCCCCCTGGTGCTGCGCACAGGTCCACCACCCGCTCGCCCGGCTGCGGGTCCAGCAGCTGTGCCGCCAGCGCTGCCCCCGCATCCTGCACCCACCAGTCGCCGCGGTCATACCCCGGCAGGGCCGAAACCTGCCCCGCCTGCACCAACCGCAGGCTGCCCGTCGGCAGGACAACCGCGCCAGGCAGGTCTGCCGCAACCCCCGGCTTCACCGTGATGTCCAGCGGCGGCTCGATGGTCTGCGCGGACTCAATGCCCGACACGGCCACCCGGCCCCAGGCGTTGTCCAGCCGCCCGCGCAGCCAGCCCGGCAGCCGCTGCACCGGCAGCCCCGTGAAATCCGGGGCCGGGTCCGCCAGCTTGCGCAGCACCGCATTGGCCAGCCCGGCAAACGAATCGCCCCCGGGCAACCCGCGCACCGCGGCCACCGCCGCCCCCACCACGCCATGCGCCGCCCCGCCCTGTGCCAGTTCCAGCACCGCCACGCGCAACAGGTTCAGCACCTCGGGCGGCGGGGCCCGGCGCATGTGGGCGGCCAGCGCGCGGTCGCAACGGTCAAGGTTGCGCAGGACCCCGGCCGCCAGCCGCAGCGCGCGCGCCCGGTCCGGCGGCGGCAGGTCCGGCACCATGGCGTCGTCCAGCGCCACGCCACCCGACAGCACGGTCGTCAGCATCGCCGCCGCTGCCACCCTTGGCCCCTCGCCAGCCATCGCACCCACCCTGTTTCCCGCAACCTCGCGGGCCTATATCAGGGGGGCCGCCGCTGCAAGGAAACCGTCATGAACCCCTCCGACCTGCCCCCCGCCGCCCAGCGCGCCCTTGCCGAGGCCGAGGCGCGGCGGAAAACGGCGAAGGATCCCGCCCTGCCGCCCGAACTGGGTGGCCGTGACGGCCCCGAACCCGTGCGCTACGGTGATTGGGAGAAGAAGGGTCTGGCGGTCGACTTTTGACCTTCGGCGTGGGACAGATCTGAAAATCCGTTAACGCGCGCCTGTAACCCATTGATTCTATTTATCTGACGCAACGTCCCATGATGGGACAGCGACAGTCTGCCGGTTCACGCCACCAGCTGCACCACAACGGCCGCATAGAACACGCAACTCGCCGCCAGCACGAAAACGTGCCAGATCGTGTTGTGGAACCGCAACCCTTCCCACAGGTAGAAGGCTACACCCGTGGTATACAGCCCTCCACCGACGATCATCAGCACCACAACCGCACCGGGCACCGCCGCCAGAAGGTCGCCCCCCAGGACGACGCCAGCCCAGCCCATCGCCAGATACAGCGCCAGCCCGACCCAGCGGAACCGCTGCGGCGAGGTCAGCTTCATGGCCACCCCGGCCGCCGCCGCTGCCCAAAGGCCGATCACCAGCCCCGTCCCCTGCCCGGTTATCAGGGCAAAGGGCGTGTAGGTGCCCGCAATCTTCAGATAGATCGCCGAATGGTCCAGCCGCCGCCACAGCCAGCCCCACCCCGGCGGTCCCAGCGCGTTGTACAGGGCCGAGCACAGGATCATCAGGGCCAGGGTCGTGCCATAGATCGAAGCGCCTGCCACCGTCGCGGCATCGCCCCGCAGCAGCAGCGCCGTCACGATCAGCGCCGGAACAGCGCCCGTCACGGCAATCAGCCCGGCCCAGTGAACCGCCGCGTCCGACGCACGCTCGGCTTTGCTGTAGGCGGGGCGGTCTGTCACATGGAGCGGCATGCCGACAGTCTATGCTCCCACGTTGGCAGCAGATAGGGTGACGTGGCGGGAACAGCGGAACCTCGCGTGCCGGGCAAGGCATCCCTTGTGCCCGCGGCAAAGCTGCCTAAGTTCCCAGCAGCACGTGGAAAGAGTCGCTCGTGATGTCGCCGAATCTGCCCGAAGCGGGCCATGACCCTGCGCTGGCGCCTGACGGAGAGGGCGAGGCGCAGCGGCGACGGCGCACGCCACCGCCCGAGCGCAAGCTGTCGGTCATCCTGCAGGACCTTTCGGCCGACAGTTCGCGGCAGCGCGTCTCGCTGGGCGAGATGATGGACGCCATGGAAGGCCGGGCCTATGGCGCGCTTCTGCTGATCTTCGCCTTTCCCAACATCCTGCCGTCGCCTCCCGGCCTTGCGGCGGTGCTGGGCCTGCCTCTGATCGTGCTGTCGTTCGGCATGATGCTGGGCCGTGCGCCCTGGTTGCCGCAATTCATCCGCAAGCGGTCGGTCCCGCGGGAAACCTTCGCCGCCGTGTTCACCCGTGCCGCACCCTGGGTTGAAAAGGCCGAGCGGCTGTTGCGCCAGCGCCTGCCGTTCCTGACCTGGGGCATCGCCCAGCAGGTGCTGGGGGGGGTGTGCCTGATCCTGGCGGTGGCGCTGTCGCTGCCCGTGCCGTTCGGCAACATGGCGCCGTCGATAGCCATCTGCCTGATCGGGCTTGGCGTTCTGGAACGGGACGGGGTCTGGGTGCTGGCCGGGCTCGTCGCCTCGATCGGGGCCATGCTGTGGATCGTCGGCATGGTCTATGCGCTTGTGAAATCAGCGATCTTCGTGGTGATGAACGCGTTCTGACGCGGCGTCACAGAACCGTCATCGTAACCTGTCACCTCGGCGGAAAGACCACAGGGGAAGACGATGGCTGACGAATCCACCTTGACCGCCGAGGACTGGCTGGCTGCGGAACTGGCAGATACCTTTGACGAGGATATCGAGCTGGAGCTTGAGGACGCGACGCTGAGCCGCGAAATCGCCCGCATCTACAAGGAGCGCCACCCCGATGCGCTGGACACCCGCACCTACCTGAACACCCTGATCCGGCTGCAGTCCGAACTGATCCGCCTGCAAAGCTGGGTGCAGTACCACAAGAAGCGCGTGGTGATCCTGTTCGAGGGGCGCGACAGTGCGGGCAAGGGCGGCGTCATCAAGCGCATCACCCAGCGGCTGAACCCCCGCGTTGCCCGCGTGGTGGCGCTGCCTGCCCCGTCGGACCGCGAAAAGACGCAGTGGTATTTCCAGCGCTATGTCCCGCATCTGCCCGCCGGCGGCGAGATCGTGCTGTTCGACCGCAGCTGGTACAACCGCGCCGGGGTCGAACGGGTGATGGGCTTCGCCTCGGACGACCAGGTGGAACAGTTCTTCAACGACGTGCCGGAATTCGAGCGCATGCTGGTGCGGTCAGGCGTCACGGTCATCAAGTACTGGTTCTCGATCACCGACCAGGAACAGCAGATGCGGTTCCTGATGCGCATCCACGACCCGATGAAGCAGTGGAAGCTGTCGCCCATGGACCTGCAAAGCCGGGTGCGCTGGGAGGACTACACCAAGGCCAAGGAAGAGATGTTCGCCCGCACGAACATTCCCGAAGCGCCCTGGTACATCGTGGAAGGCAACGACAAGAAGCGCGCGCGGCTGAACTGCATCGACCACCTGTTGACCCAGTTCCCCTACGAGGACGTGCCGCACCAGGACATCGTGCTGCCCGAACGCGTGTTCAACCCCGACTACGAGCGCGCCACCCTTCCGCCCGAGCTGTACGTGCCGCGCAAGTACTGACGCTTATCCCTTCGCCTGTGCCGCAAACGCTGCCGCCCGCATCTGGCTCAGCGTCTGGCGCGGGGTCAGCGCCTCGGCCGAAATCGCCAGGTCCAGCACGGCGCCGGTGGCCGAGGCGCGGGCGCGGCCAAAGGCGGCCGCGAAATCTGCCGTCGTTTCCACACGTTCGGCATGAAAGCCGAAGGCACGGGCCAGCGCCGTGAAATCAGGGTTCACCAGATCGGTTCCCGAGACGCGGCCGGGAAAGTGGCGTTCCTGATGCGCGCGGATGGTGCCGTAGGTGCCGTTGTTCAGCACCAGCACGATGGGCTGCGCCCGGTATTGCGCGGCGGTGGCCAGTTCCTGCAGGTTCATCTGGAAATCGCCGTCTCCGGCAAAGCACACCACCAGCCGGTCAGGCATGGCGATGCGCGCCGCAACGGCCGCGGGCAGGCCATAACCCATGGCGCCGGACTGCGGCGCCAGCAGCCGCGCCTGTGGGCCGAAGGCAAAGAACTTGTTCGGCCAGACGGTGAAGTTGCCCGCTCCGTTGGTCAGAATCACATCCGGCGGCAGCACCCCGCGCAGGTGCGCCATGACCGCCACCATGTCCACCGGCGAAGGCTGCACGGGGGCGTCCATCGATGCCAGCCAATCGGCCCGCGCCTGGGCGCGCCACGCGCCCCACGGGCCTGACACAGGGGTCAACGCCGCGGCCAGCGCGTTCGGCCCCGCCTGGATGCCCAGCGCGGGGCGATAGATCTTGCCAAGCTCGCGGTCGGACGCATGGGCATGGATCAGCCGCTGCGCCGGGTCGGGCACCGACAACAGGGTGTAGGCGTCGGTCGTCATCTCGCCAAAACGCACGTTCACGGCCAGAATCGTGTCGGCCTGCCCGATCAGCCGCCGCACATGGGCGGGCATGCCCACCCCCGCCTCGCCCGCATAGACCGGCGAATGGTTGTCGAAGCGGTCCTGAAAGCGGAAGGCGACGATCACCGGAATGTCGCTGGCCTCGGCAAAGGCCTGCATCGCCGCGCGCCCCGCGTCGGTCCAGGTGCAGCCGCCCAGCAGGATCAGCGGGCGCTGCGCAGTACGCAGCATGTCCAGCGCCTGTGCCAGTGCGTCCGGCGCCGGGGCGGGTTCGCTGATGCGCACCGGCCCGGCCAGCGCCGCTGCAGGGGTGGCGGCGGCCAGCATGTCTTCGGGCAGGGCGATAACCACCGGGCCGGGGCGGCCGGTGGTGGCGGTGACCCAGGCGCGCGACAGGATTTCCGGCAGCCGGTCGGCATGGTCAATCTCGACCGCCCACTTGGCCATGGTGCCGAACACCGCGCGGTAGTCCAGTTCCTGAAACGCCTCGCGCCCCCGCATGTCGGTGCCGACCTGGCCCACGAACACCAGCATCGGGGCGGAATCCTGCATGGCGGTGTGAATGCCGATCGAGGCATTGGTGACACCCGGCCCGCGGGTGACCAGGCAGATGCCGGGCTGGCCGGTCAGCTTGCCCCAGGCCGCCGCCATGAAGGCCGCGCCGCCCTCGTTGCGGCAATTGATGAAGTCGAACCTGCCTTGCGTGTCATGCATGGCGTCCAGCACGGCCAGGTAGCTTTCGCCCGGAACCCCGAACGCCTTGCGCGCGCCCAGCGCCACCAGGCTGTCCACCAGGATCTGTCCGCCCGTTCTGGTCATGCCCGAATCCTTTTCTGCGCCATCTGCCCCCGCAGCCTTGCCGCCTTGGCCGCCGATTTGGAAGGGCCGCGTTCAGCCTGCTATCCGGGGCGCCAGGCCAACCGGCAGGGGGCCGAACCGCGCGGTCCCGTCGCGCCAGATCATCGGCAGGGTCAGCCTGCCGGTCGTCGGGTCCTGCAGTTGTTCGGCAAAGGCTGCCCATGTATCGGCCACTCCGGGCTGCAGGGCACCTGCGGCCACCGCCAGATCAAGCCCGGTGCGCCAGCCGGCAATGTCCAGGTCAAGCTGACCCTCCAGATATCCGGCGTCGTCAACGCGAAGCAGGCCCTTTGCAGACAGGGACAAAGAGCCCCAGTCCAGCGTCAGGCTGTTGACATCCAGCGCGAGCAACTGTGGCGGGGCATCGAACGCTGCGCGGTCGATAGGCCCTGACAGCTGGGCAAGGGCGTCCATGCGCAGGCTGCCAGGTCCTTCAGGCGCGTTGCGACCGCCGGGGAACGAAGCGCGAAATGCCGTAGGTGGCAGAACCCCGGCGGCTTCAAGCCCCAGGCGCACGGCGCCTGGCACCAGGTCGTCGCGGTGCACCGCAAGCCGGAACGTCTGGATCCGCAACGGCTCACCCGAACCCGCGCCGCTCAACCGCAGGGCGTCGCCTGCGATGTTGAGCCGGTCAAGCGCCAGGGCGGTTCCGGGCACCAGCACAAGACTTGACTGCAACCGGTCCGACCCGATCGACACCGGCAATCCGCCGGGCAGCGTCACCGTCTGCTCGGTCGGCAAGGCCGCGATCAGGTGCCAGGGCTTCCACACCATCGCGAAGACCTGCACGAACGGCGCCTGCCAGCCCGGGCCAAACCCCTGGTCACCTGCCACCACATCGGTGGCCGTGATGTCCATGCGGTTCGGAAAACCCGAAACCGAGACCTTCGCCAGGATCGCGCCGTTCTGCGATGCGATCCAGTCGGCCAGCGCATTGTCCGTCAATCGGGCAGCAACAACCCACAGCCCCGCCCAAAGCGCCGCCACGACCGCCACTGCCCAGATCAGACCGCGCATTCCGCCCCCTTGCCCCCTGTTCCGCTGCCGCGCCGCCTGCGCTATCGGGGGTCATGGCGGTGCGTTACACCGCAGGAGCCATAAGGGCCAGCGATGCAGGATGACCTTTGGGTGTTCGGGTACGGGTCGCTGATCTGGGATCCGGCCTTTCCGGTGGCCGAGCGGGTGACGGCCCGGCTGTCCGGCTGGCGGCGCAGTTTCTGCATGGCCAGCATCCACTACCGTGGCACCGCCGAGGCACCGGGGCGGGTGCTGGCGCTGGACCGCGACGAAGGGGGCGCGTGTCATGGCGTGGCCATGCGCGCCGACCCGGCAGGGCGCGAGGCCGCGCTGGCCGCCCTGCACGTGCGGGAACTGATCTCGGATGCCTATATCGAAGAGTGGGTCGAAGTGGACCTGTCGGACGGGCGGCGGGTGCGGGCGGTGACCTATGTGATCAATCATGCGAACGGCCAGTACTGCGGATCGGAAGACACCGAGACGGCCGCGCAGGTGATTGCGCGCGCCTGCGGGGTGCGCGGGCCGAACCGCGACTACCTGTTCTCCACCGTGGCACATCTCGAGCAATTGGGCATCCCCGACGCCGCACTTGCGGCACTGGCGGCACGGGTGCGTGAAATCGGCTGACCGCCAGGCAACGGGCGGTTGCCGCTGGGCAAACCCCCGCTTATCCTGCACGAAAGCTTGGGCAGAACCGACAGGGTGGGCATGGACAAGGGGGATGCGGGTACGGGCCCGCTGTTCACGCAACCGCTGCGTCAGATCGCGTCGATGCTGTTTGCGCTGGGGCTGGTGGCCGCGGGCGCCTGGGTCGGACGAGAGATCATCACGGGTGTCTTCATCGTCAACCTGTGGCTGAACGGGTTCATTGCGTTTGTCTTTGCTCTGGGTGCCTTCTCGTGCTTCGCGCAGATGGGCGCCATGGCCCGTTCGGTGAGCTGGATCAAGGGGTTCGTCGCCCGCCGCCCGGGTTTTGACGCCGAAAACGCCCCGGGCCTGCTGACGCCTCTGGCCGCCCTTCTGGCGCACCGTGCCGCGCGCATGCAGATTTCGCCCATTTCGCAGCGGTCAATCCTCGATTCCGTGGCCACCCGTCTGGACGAAACCCGCGAACTGACGCGATATCTGGGCAACCTGCTGATCTTCCTTGGCCTTCTGGGCACGTTCTATGGCCTGGCCACCACTGTGCCTGCCATGGTGGCCACGATCCAGAACCTGGCGCCGCAAGAAGGCGAAAGCGGCACGCAGGTGTTCGCCAAGCTGATGGCGGGGCTGGAAGAGCAGTTGGGCGGCATTGGCACGGCCTTTGCTTCGTCGCTGTTCGGGCTGGCCGGTTCGCTGGTGATCGGCCTGCTGGACCTGTTTGCGGGCCACGGGCAGAACCGGTTCTACCGTGAGCTTGAGGAATGGCTGTCCACCATCACGCGCGTCGGCCTGTCGCCGGGCGAGAGCGAGGGCGAGGGAACCGGCGGCGGCGCCTACACCGAACAACTGGTCGAAGCCATCGAGACGCTGGCGGCGCAGATCGGGGCGCAGGCCGGCGCCATTGCCGAACGCGACGCGGCGCAGTCGAACACCATGGCGGTGCTGGCCGGCCGCACCGCGGCGACAGAATCGCGGCTGGCCGAACTTGCCGGCGCGTTGTCGCGCTTTACCCCCCCCGATCCGGCGCCCCAGCTTGCCCTGTTGAACCGCATTGCCGCCGCGCAGGAGGCCGCGCTGAAGCCCGAGGCTGCCGAAGACGCCGAAAGCCGGATGCGGCTGCGGTCGATCGACGTGCAGCTATTGCGGATACTGGAAGAAATCGCCGCCGGGCGGCAGGAAAGCATGGCCGACCTGCGCGCCGACATCACCACACTGACCAACGCCGTGCGCCAGCTGGGCCGCGGTGGCGGTGGCGGGACGGGGTCGCACTGACATGGCGCTGTCGCGGTCAGGGGGGCGCCGCGCCGACCCGCCGATCTGGTCGGGGTTCGTCGATGCGCTGACCACGCTGTTGCTGGTGATGCTGTTTGTGCTGACCATCTTCATGGTGGTGCAGTCGGTCCTGCGCGACACCATCGACACCCAGACAACCGAACTGGATTCGCTGAACGCCGAGGTTGCCCAGCTGTCCGAGGCGCTGGGGCTTGAGCGGGTGAAGTCCGCGGATCTGGCCGCTCAGGTTGCAACGCTGGGCACCAGTCTGGCGGCCTCGCAGGCCGAGAATGCCGAGCGCGCGGCGCTGGTCGCCACGCTGTCGAACGACCTGGCCGCGCGGCAACGCGACCTGGATGCCACCCGCCTGCGGGTGTCCGAGTTCGAGGCGCAGGTGGCCGCGCTGATTGCCGAGCGTGACGCGGCGCAAGGCGAGGGCGCCCGGCTGAGCGCGGAACTGACCGCGGCGCAGACCGAAGCCGCGCGGCTGCTGACCGAGCAAGAGGCGCTGAGCCTTGCCATCGCCAAGGCCCGCACCGAGATTGACCGGCAGACCGAAGAAGCCCGGCTGGCCGCTGCCCGGCGTGAGGCGCTGGAGGCCATGGTCGCCGACCTGCGCACGCAACAGGCCGAGGGCGAGACCAGGCTGTCTGAAACCCTTGCCGCCCTGCAGGCCGCCGAAGGGCGCGAACGCGAAAAGGTGGCCGAAACCGCGCGGCTGGCGGCGCTGATTGCGGCGCTGGAAAAGGACAAGGCGGCGACGACTGCCGAGGCCGAGGCCGCGAAGGCAGCGCTTGCCGCCACACAGGCCGACCTGTCCGAGGCGGAAAAGGCACGGCAGGCCGAAGCGGCGGCCGCGGCCGCCTTGCAGGCACAACTGGCCGCGGCGCAATCCGAACTGACCGAGGCGGAACGCGCCCGTCTGGCCGAGGCCGCCGCGGCCGAGGCGCTGCGCACCCGCCTGAATGCCGCCAGCGCCACGCTGACCGAGGCCGAGCAGGCCCGGCTGGCCGAGGTGGCCGCCGCCGAGGCGCTGCGCGCGCGGCTGGCCAATGCCGACGCCGAACTGACGGCGATGACGATGGCGCTGGAGGAACAGCGCCGCCGCGCCGAAGAGACGCTGACCCTGCTGGCCGCCGCGCAAGAGGCGCAGAAATCCGCGGGCAGCGAGGCGACGATCAAGGCCGGGCTTCTGGAAGCCTCGCGCAAGGTGCTGACCGAAAAGGACAAGTTGATCCTGGAAGAGCGCCGCAAGGTGGCCGTGCTGAATGAACAGATCGCGGCTTTGCGGGCGCAGCTTGGGTCACTGCAAGCGCTTTTGGATGACAGTGCCGCGCGCGATGCGGCGGCGAAGGTGCAGATGGACGTGCTGGGCAACCGGCTGAACGCCGCGCTGGCGCAGGCTGCCGCCGAAGCCCAGCGGCGGCTTGCCCTGGAAGAGGCCGAGCGCAAGCGGCTGGAAACCGAGAAACAGGACCTGGAACGCTTCCGGTCGGAATTCTTTGGCCAGCTGTCGCAGCTTCTGGCCGGGCGCGAGGGCGTGCGCGTGGTGGGCGACCGCTTCGTGTTCTCGTCCGAGGTGCTGTTCAACCCCGGGGCGGCCAACCTGGCGCCCGAGGGACAGGCGCAGATTGCAGGCGTTGTGGCCACGCTGTCGGACGTGGCCGGGCAGATTCCGGATGAGATCGACTGGATCATCCGGGTGGATGGCCACACCGACAACGTGCCCCTGTCAGGCGCCGGTGCCTTTGCCGACAACTGGGAGCTTTCGCAGGCTCGCGCGCTGTCGGTGGTGCGCTACATGATTGATGTGCTGGGCTTTCCGCCCGAACGGCTGGCCGCCACCGGCTTTGGCGAATGGCAGCCGGTGGCCTTTGGCGACAACGACTATGCCCGCGCGCAGAACCGCCGGATCGAGCTGAAGCTGACAGAACGCTAGCCGGGGAAGGGCAGCAGCGTGAAGGGGTGGGTCAGCCAGCGTTCGGGCGCATAGTTCAGGAACTGGCCCAGGAAGATCAGCCCGAACAGCCCCACCCAAACCGCGGCCGACAGCACCATCCACACCCAGGACAACAGCCGCGGCGGGCCGGGGCGCAGGTACAGGCGCATGGCCATTTCGCGCAGCGCCCACAGCGCCGCAAACGACCACAGCGCGGCGGCAAGCCGGGCGGTGCCTGCGATTTCGGCCTGCGCCGCGGGGTCAAGGGTGGCAAAGCCGGGTGCCCATTCTTCGACAAAGACCGGCAGCGCGATGTAGCCAAACAGCGGCACAGCCGCCAGCAGGGCCAGCACCGCCAGCGCAAGGCCCCGCCATCCCGCTATGCGGGTGCGGCGCACAATGGTGCGGACCTCGGCATAGGCCGAAAGCCGCCCCTCTGCCGCGCCATGAGCCGCGGCCATGGGCAACAGCGTAAGCGCCGGAAGAGCCACCAGCAGCCCCAGAAGAAATACCAGCGGGCCGACGGCGGCCTGCTCGTACCCCTTGTTGAACGAGTTTTCCCACCCCGCCCACCAGGCGCTCAGCCACAAAAGCCCGAAAGGCAGCGTCCACAGGCCCAGCCCCGCCAGCGTGGTGATGCCCGCGCGGATGTTGGCGGCAAGCCCGCCCCCGATCCGGCCCACCCACCCGGACCCGCGCGCGCCCAGCAGCCAGCCCGGCCGAGGCGCGCCGCGGGCGGAAGCCGCCGTGGCGCGGCTGATCCAGCCCAGCGCCAGAAGCGCGGTGACCGGCGTGCAGCACAACAGCCCGCCCACGGCAAGGTCGGCCACTCGGCGCAGCAAGCGCGCAAAGGCCACGGGGGCGGCGGCCAGCGCGGTCATGCCAGCACCGAGGCCAGGGCGTCGCCCTCGGCACGGCTGGCGCGAAAGCCCATCAGCGCGGCGATGGTGGGCGCAATGGCCGACTGGTCGGCGGGCCGGTCCAGCACCGCGCCGCGCGCAACGCCCGGGCCCGCGATCACCGCCCAGGTCTCGCGCGCGGCGGCGGTGTTGAAGTGGTGCTGGAACGGCACGCGCATCAGCGGGTTGGCATCGCGGCCGCAGTCGGGTGTCACCACGACCACGGTGTTGTCGCGGTAGAACGGGTCAGCCTCAACCGCCGATACGATCTGGCGCAGGCCGTCGTCGATGATGGCGATGGCGCGGGTGTAGTGGCTGGGATTGCCCCAATGCACATAGTCGGGGTCCTGGTAGTTCACCATCATCAGGCGGGGCTGCAACTGCGCCATCGCCCCCAGCGCCAGTGCCGTCAGCAGCCGGTCGCCGCGGGCATTGCAAAACCCGTCGTCGCCGTGCCGCACGCGCCAGCGCTCCCAGAACGCGGTCACCTCGGGCGACTGCGCATCGGCCAGGGCGCGGGGGTCCTGGGCCAGAAGCTCGGCCCGCTGGGACATCGCCTGGGCCACCACATCCTCGGGGCCGCCTTCGGCCAGGATCTGCGCCGTCTTGTACAGCTTGAAGCGGAACAGGCTCAGCATCTCGGCCCGCACCGAAAGCCCGAAATGGTCATGCGCGCCGTAGGTGAAGAACTCCTCCTGCGGGCGGTCCTCGCCGTTCACCAGCAGCGCCTGGTGCGACGGAATGGCATAGGCATCGCGCAGGTATTCGAACAGCGTGGGCTCGGTCGGTTGCAGGCGGTCGGCCAGCACCCCCGAGCCCGCATCGCGATAGGCCAGATAGCGCCCCGTCAGCAGGTTCAGCGTGCCCTCGGCATGGCTGGTTTCCACGCCGTCCAGCTGCGCGATGCGCATGTCGGGCACAAAGGCCGCGCGGGGGATCAGGTCGTGCACCAGAAAGGGCGCATAGGTGGTTTCGGGGTATATCGTCTCGGCCCGCCGCACGCCGCCGCCAAAGCGCACAAGAATGACGTTGGGGCCGCGGTACTGGGCCCGGGCGACCGTGGGCAGGATGGTGGCCATGGCGGCGGCGGCAAGCCCCTTGTGGAACGTCCGGCGGTCGATGGCGGGCATCGGCGACACTCCCTGGTTTCAATGTTTATCATATTAACATGGAAGCAGCGTTCGATGCAAAGGGCTTTTTGCGGGCTAGGGTTGCACCGCAAAGACTGTTTGCATCCGGCCCAGTTCGGTGCCGCCGCGCATCAGCGTGGCGGTGCCGGTATAGCTCCCAGCGGGCAGCGCCGTGCGCAGCTTGCGGCCGGTGGCGCGGAAGGCCAGCGCCTGCGTCCGGTCCAGCGTGATGCGGTCGCCGGTCACCTCTCCGTCCGGCCCCGTGACGCGCAGGTCCAGCACATCGCCCGCACGGGGGCCAAAGTAGTAGGCCCAGATCACAAGCGCGGGGGCATCGGGGGCGATGACCTCATCCACCAGCCCGGCCTTGATGGCGTCATACTCGGGCACCGCGGTGGCGATGCCCATGTCGATCAGGCCGCCGGGACCATAGGCCGGTGGTTCGGCCCACAGGGCGGGGCCGGTGGCGCCACAGGCCGGGTCGCCCCCGGGCTCGTACGGGTCCAACTCGGCGCCGTCCTTGCGCACGGCAAGGTGCAGGTGCGGAAACTCGGTGTTGCCCGACAGGCCGACCTGCCCCAGCACGTCGCCCGCCTGCACCATATCGCCTTCGCGCACGGCAATGCTGCCCTGGCGCATGTGGCAGTACTGGGTTTCCCAGCCATCGCCGTGGTCAATCGCCACGCCGTTGCCGCAGTCGCGCCCGTCCAGCGGCGGCGCCGCGGCGTCGCGCACCGAGATGTCGGGCATGCCGTCGCGGATGCCGCGCACGCGGCCCGGCGCCGCGGCCAGCACGTTCACCCCCGCCGCCATGTCGGCCAGTGTTGCCAGGGCAATGTCAGTGCCGTCATGCCCGTCATAGGACAGCAGGCCGCAGGTGAAATCGGCAACGGCGGGGCCGGGGTCACGGTCAACATGGTTCTGGATGCGGCAGTCGGTGCCCGGTGTGCAGCCCACCGGCCAGCGCAAATCAAAGGCCCCCGCCGGAGGGGCGAGGACCAGAAGCAGGATCGTCAGGCGGATCATTCGGCCGTCAAAAGCGGCGGCTTCTGACCGGTCAGCCGGGGTTTCTGCGGCTCTTCCACATGCAGGACAATGGCATCGTCCTTCAGCCCCACGCGCACCAGTCCACCCTTCACCAGCTTGCCGAACAACAGTTCCTCGGCCAGCGGCTTCTTGATGTTTTCCTGGATCACCCGGGCCAGCGGGCGGGCGCCCATCTTGTCGTCATAGCCCTTTTCGCCCAGCCACTCGGCCGCCTCGGGCGACAGTTCGATGTGCACATTGCGGTCCAGCAACTGCGCCTCGAGCTGCAGCACGAACTTTTCCACGACCTGACGGATGATTTCCTTGCCCAAGGGGGCAAAGGAAATCACGGCATCCAGACGGTTGCGGAACTCGGGCGTGAACAGGCGCTCGATCGCGGCGGTATCCTCGCCGGTGCGGCGCTCTCGGCCAAAGCCGATGGCCGCCTGCGACTGTTCCCGCGCCCCGGCGTTCGACGTCATGATCAGGATCACGTTGCGGAAATCGACCTGCCGCCCGTTGTGGTCGGTCAGCTTGCCGT
>CAZLIC010000076.1:0-21755 GCA_964559535.1 uncultured Rhodobacterales bacterium | reverse complement strand
CCCCCGCCACGTCGCCGATGGCATACAGCCCCGGCACGCCGGTGCGGCAGAATTCGTCTGTCACCACATGCGTCCGGTCGATCTTCACCCCCAGCGCCTCCAGCCCCAGGTTCTCGACGTTGCCCACGATGCCCACGGCGGAAATCACCGTGTCGAAATCGTGGGTCTCGACCTTCCCGCCCGTCTCAATATGCGCGGTCACGCCGACGCCCGGCTTGCGGTCCAGCTTCTTGACGGCGCTCTTTTCCAGAATGGTCATGCCCTGCTTGACGAACTGCTTTTTCGCAAAGGCCGAAATCTCGGCATCTTCCACCGGCAGGATGCGGTCCATCACCTCGACGACCGTGGTCTTGGACCCCAGCGTATTGAAGAACGACGCGAATTCGATGCCGATGGCGCCTGACCCGATGACCAGGAGCCGTTTCGGCATCCGCGGCGCCACCAGCGCGTGCCGGTAGGACCACACGAGGTCGCCGTCCGCCTCGAGCCCCGGCAATTCGCGCGCCCGCGCGCCGGTGGCCAGCACCACGGCCTTGGCCGACAGCTCTTCGACGCCCTTGTCGGTCTTCACCGAAACCGAGGTCGCCCCGGTCAGCGTGGCTGCGCCCATGAACACGGTGATCTTGTTCTTCTTCATCAGGTGGCCGATGCCGCCCGACAGTTGCCCCGCCACCTTGCGCGACCGTGCCACCACGGCGGGCAGGTCGAACCCCACGCCGGTCGCGGTAAGCCCGAACTCCTTGGCGCGGTGCATCAGGTGAAACACCTCGGCGCTGCGCAGCATGGCCTTGGTCGGGATGCAGCCCCAGTTCAGGCAGATGCCGCCCAGATGCTCACGCTCGACGATGGCCACCTTCAGGCCCAGCTGCGCGCCCCGGATCGCGGCCACATAGCCGCCCGGACCCGCCCCGATCACGATCATGTCGAACTGTGCCGCCGCCATCCCCGTCCCTCCCTGGAAAGTGGTTCACCCTTAAACCACCGCCATCGCCCGAGCAATCAACCCGGTGCCGTATCGCCATGCACGGCGCGCATGGCCTTCACGAACGCCGCATAACCGCCGGTATCGAGGTAGACCTGCTCCTCGGACGTCGTCACCCGCCCCAGCGCCGCGTTGCGCGTGGGAAACCGGCCGAAGGCGCGGATGATCTCGCGGTGGGCACGGGCATGCAGCAGGTTGTCCGGGTCAGCCGGCAGCCGTTCGGCCATCAGCGCCACGGCAAGGTCCTGGTCGGCAATGTCCTCGGCATGTTCGAAGGGCATGTAGAAAAACTGCCGCTCCGGTTCCGGCGCGCCAATGTCCCAGCCGGCCTCCAGCGCCTTGCCCGCCGCCGCCCGGGCCTGCGCGTCGGTGGCAAAGGCATCGGCGGTGCCGCGGAACATGTTGCGCGGTAACTGGTCGGTCAGCACCAGAAATGCCAGCGTGCCTGGCGTGCCCTCGACCCAATGGTCAAGGCCCCCGTCGCGGGCCGCCTGCCACAGGTCCAGCCAGCGGTCGCGGCACAGCGCATCCAGCGCCTCGCCACCCTTGTACCAGCCCTCTTCGCCCACCTCGTGCAGCCAGAACTCCAGAACTTCTGCCGGTGTGCCCATGTCTGTCTCCCCTCAGGCCGCCTTCGGATCGGCCGATCCCTTCTCCAGCACCGCCCCCACCGCCAGCGCCGAAGCGTTGGGGTTCATCGGCGCGGCACCCTGCGACCGGGCTGGCGCCGCGCGGCGCGTCATCCGCCAGGCAGCATAGCCCGCCAGCGCGGCAAAAAGCACCCCCATGAACAGGAAGAACCCGCTCGGCCCCACATTCTCGATCAGCCAGCCGCTGGCCAGCGGCCCGAAGATCGCCCCGAACCCGTTCAGGAAGATCAGCCCGGCACTGGCCGCCGCCATCTGGTCCTTGCCCAGGAAGTCATTCGTGTAGGCGATCAGCACCGAATACAGCGGGTTGATGATGCCGCCCAGCAGGAAGGCCACCACCAAGAGCGCCCAGAACGGCACGTCGAACAGGAACGGCACCAGCATCACCACCGCCGCCCAGGCCGAGAGCCCCAGGATCAGCCGCCGCCGGTCAATCCGGTCGGACAGCCAGCCGATGGGGTACTGCAGCACCAGCCCGCCCACATACATCAGGCCCACGAACAGCGTGATCTCGCGCACCGTCAGCCCCGCCATAGACCCCCAGACCGACGACATCCCGAACATCGCCGAGAACACGCCCCCCGTCAGCAGCATGCCCACGCAGCCCAGGGGCGAGATGCGGAACAGCCGCCGGAACCCCAGGCTGCGCGCCGAATCGAAGGTGGGCGCCGGGGACGGCGCCAGCAGCAGTGGCAGGAACGCCAGCGACACCAGCACCGAGGGGATCACGAACAGCTCCCACCCCTCGGGCGGTGCCACGTTCAAGAGCGCCTGCGAACTGATGATCCCGATCATCTGGACAATCATGTAGGCCGACAGCGCCTGCCCCCGCGTCTCGTTCGTGGCGATGTTGTTCAGCCAGGATTCGCTGGTGATGTAGATCGAGGAGAAGGCAAACCCGATCAGCACCCGCATCAGCGCCCAGCTGACCCAGTCGGGGATCAGCGGATACAGCACCAGCACCGCCGAAATCAGCGACCCCATGGCGGCAAACACCCGCACATGACCCACCCGCCGGATCATCTGCGGCGTCAGCTGGCTGCCCGCCAGGAAGCCCGCGAAATAGGCCGACATCACGATCGACAGCTGCAGCGTGCCGAAGCCCTCGATCTTGCCGCGGATGCCCAGCAGCGAGCCCTGCATGCCGTTGCCGACCATCAGCAGCATCACGCCCAGCAGAAGCGGCCAGGTCACCCGCAGAACCGAAACCATCGTCCCCTCCGTTGCCGCCGTGCCAAAGCCTGCCACGCCCCGCCCGCCGCCATCGCCTGCCCCGCGACCAGGCCCGTGTCAATCGCGGCATGGGGCGGCCCCGCGATGCCCGCGCGACCGGGCCGGCCCGGTAGGGTGGGCAATCTGCCCACCTTCCGGAGCCGAAGGTGGGCAGATTGCCCACCCTACAGGGGCGTCCGGGCAGATTGCCCCCCCGGCAGCAGCAGCGACGCATCACCGTAGCTGAAGAAGCGGTAGCCTTTGGCCACCGCATGCGCATAGGCCGCCAGAATCGTCTCTCGCCCCATCAGGGCGCTGACCAGCATCAACAGGGTTGACCGTGGCAGGTGGAAATTCGTGACCAGTCCGTCGGTGACGCGGAACTGGTAGCCCGGATGGATGAAGATGTCGGTGGCACCCCGGAACGGCTGCATCCGGCCCTCCGCGTTGGCCGCACTCTCGATCAGCCGCAGCGCCGTGGTGCCCACCGGAATGATCCGCCCCCCTGCCGCCTTCGTGGCATTGATCGCCGCCGCTGCACCTTCGGTCACAACGCCTTGTTCGGCATGCATTTTATGCGTCGCCACATCGTCAACCTTCACCGGCAGGAACGTCCCCGCCCCCACATGCAGTGTCACCTCGGTGAAATCCACGCCCTTGTCGCGCAGCGCCTGCAGCAGCGGCCCGTCGAAGTGCAGCGATGCGGTAGGGGCCGCGACGGCGCCGGAATGCCGCGCGAAGACCGACTGATAGTCGACGCTGTCCTGATCGTCCGGCGGCCTTTTCGCAGCGATGTAGGGCGGCAGCGGCATGGTGCCCGCCGCGGCCAGCGCCCTTTCGAACGCATCCCCCTCGGCATCGAACACCAGCCGCGCCTCGGTTTCCGTGCGTTCCGCGACAGCAGCCGCAAGCCCCGGCCCGAACCGCACCACATCGCCCGCCGCCAGCTTTCGCAACGGCTTGGCCAGCACCCGCCAGCCCCCCTGCGCCGCCGGTTCCAGCAAGGTCACCTCGACCTTCGCCCCGCCACCTGCCCGCAGTCTTTCCCCCGTCAGCCGCGCCGGGATGACCTTGGTGTTGTTCAGCACCAGCCGGTCACCGGGCTGCAGAAGCGACGGCAGATCAAGGACTTGCCGGTCCTCCCACCGATCCGGCCGCACCACCAGCAAACGCGCCGAAGACCGCGGGCGGGCCGGTCGGACGGCGATCAGACGCTCGGGCAGGTCGAAGTCGAAGTCCGAAAGCTTCACCCGCCGCTTCCTTCGATGCGCGGCGGCGGGGCGCGGAACAGTTCGCGGAACATGCCCGGCGTCAGGATCGACAGCGGGTTGACCGACACCTGCGGGTTGTCGGGCGTTCCGGTGAGCCGGTAGTTGAAGCCGAACAGCCCCTCGCCCCGGCGCGAGAAGATGGACCCGATGCCGTTCAGCAGGTAGATCGGCGACACCACGCCCCGCATGTCCAGCCTTTCGCGCCCGAAGTCGTAGATCCCGGCCATCGACACGCCCAGCGATGCCCCGATGGCCGAGCCGCGGCGCACATCCACGCCGCCCGCTGTCAGCCGGAAATCGGCCTCGGCGCTGCCGAAGTAAAGCCCCTGGCCGTTCAGCTGGTCCAAGAGCCCCACCACACTGATGGCGTTGATCAGTTCGGCGATCACCGGCGTGTTGCGCACGCGCACGTCCGTCACCTCGATCCGGCCGTCCCAGCCGTTGCCGCGCGGCACCACCCGCATCGACAGCGACCCGCCGCGGGCATTGGGGAAGATGCCCGCCGCCGACAGCACACCGCCCGCGTTGCCGCTGGTCACGCTGATGGCGGTGCCTTCGGCCGAGGGTTCCAGGCGCCCCACCACCGCCTGTCCGCCGTTCACCTGGCCGCGGAAACTGCCCTGCACGCCGCCGCGCGTCGTCAGGTCACCCTGGACCCCGGTCAGCGCGATGGATTCGCTGATCTGCACCCGGTCCAGCGACAGCGAGATGGGCGCACCCGCGCCGCCGCCAGCGCCGCCCATGCCGTCGGGCAGGCGCCGCAGGTCGACCCGGCCGCCGGTCAGCGCGACGGCAGGGCTGGCGTTGCCACGGCCGGTCAGCACGGCCTGGCCGTCCAGCCAGTCTCCCGCACGCAGCCGGGCCAGTTGCATGCGGCCCATGCCACCGCGCGGCAGCAGGGTCATGGACCCTTCGGCCTGCAGGCCCGCGGCATCCAGCGCCAGCCGCGTCACCGCCGGTGCCGCCCCCAGCCGGGCCTCGACTGTCAGTGTGGCGCGCGCGTTGCGCGGCTTGGACCAGCCGACTTCGGGAATGCGCACCGCAAGCCCCTGCAAAGACGAGGTGACGCGCAACTGCGGCGCGGCACCTTGCGGCAAGGTCAGCGTCACGTCGCCGGTGGCCGAGCCGGACAGCGCGCCTTGCGGCAGGCCCAGCCGCAGTCGCGCCGTGCTGTCGGCGCTGATCGGGAACCGGGCCGTCACGACCCCGGCGCCTGCGTCGGGCCCCAGCGGCTGTTCCAGCTGGCCCGAGAACGGCACGCCATCCAGCGTGATATCGCCCAGGATGCGCAGCTGCCCGGGGTCTGCGGTCACCTCCAGCCGGGGCGCGCGCATGTCGCGGTCGGGCACCAGCCGCGTCGAGCGGAAATCGGTCACATAGCCGCGCGCCGCCCAGGGAAACTGCGCGCCGGGAGGAAGCGCCGCCATGGGACGCCGGGTCGAGGCGGCAAAGACCGCCCGCCCTTCGCCCAGGTCCACCGGCAGGCCGGCCTTCTGCATGTACAGAAACGGGTCTTCATCCAGAAGCGACAGCGTGGCGGTCAGCGGGCCGCGGCTTTGCAGCGCGATGTCGCCCACGGCAGGAACTTGCGTGACGTCGGCAATCTTCAGCACCGACCCGGACACGTCCAGAGTTCCGCCCAGCGGCGGCCGGATTTCCCCCTGATCCATCACCAGCGTATAGCGCGACGCCTCGAGCATGGCGTAGCCGTGGCCCTGCCGGACCGGCGGCAGGCCCTTGACCAGGCGCACGTTTGCGTCGGCGAACTGATAGCTGACGGCCAGCTGCGGCTCGGCCCCCGGTTTCAGGCGCAGGCCGCCCTCCAGATCGACCAGTTCGCCTTCGGTCACGTTGTTCACGAACCAGGCGCGCGTGCGGGGTACCAGGGTCAGCGGCCAGAGTTGCGAGAGGCGCCGGTGGTCGATGCGGTCGAGGTTCAGGTCAAGCGCAAGGTTCCAACCCGCGGGCTCGGCCCGCACGCGGCCGCGGACCGTCAGAAGCCGGGGGCCGTCGCGCAGCGAGGCCTGGCCGATCTCGACCGTGAAGGGATCGCGCCGCACCCGCAAGTCGATGCCGCCGCCGTCGAACACGGCGGGGGTGGCGAACAGCCCCTCGGGGTCGATCTTCAGGTCACGCACGGCCACCTGCACGATGGCCATCTCGGGTACCCCGCCGATCACCCCCGGCACATCGGCGTGGCCTTCGGCCGACAGCCGAAGGGTGCGGCTTTCCACGGTCAGGTCGCGCACTTCCAGCCGTTCGCGCGCCGGGTCGAAGGCCACCGACATGGCCGCGCGGTCAAAGGCGACGGGCGCCCCGCCGGCCTCGGGGCGCAGGGCGCCGGGCCCCAGGGTCAGCGCGGCCTCGATGGGGCCTGCAGGCCCCGGCGCTGCGGCCGAAATCGACAGCGCCGCGGTCAGCTGGCCCGACACCTCGGCCTCGACCAGCGCCAGCCAGGCCAGGCCGTTGGCCTGCCGCGCAATGTCCTGCGCCGCCACATGATCGACGGCCACGGTCAGCCGGGCGGTTTCGGCGGCCCGGTCGGTGACCACCACGGCGCGGGCACGGGCATTGGTCTGCGCCCCGCCCACCACGGTCAGGCCCAGTTCGGCGGCAACCCCGCCCGGCCGCGGCTCCACCGTCAGGCGGCCGTCACCCAGCTGCCAGGTGCGCCCGGCCCGTTCGTCGGCAATGGTCAGCGTCAGCGCCTCGGCCTCGATCCGGGCCAGGCCAGCCAGCGAGGGCCTTGTGAAGAAACCATCGAAGGCGCGCAGCCCGACGGCCAGGCTGTCGAATGTCATGGGCGGCATGCCGCCGCCCAGCGCGATGTCGAAACTGCCGTCCGGCAGCCGCCGCAGCGCCACCTGCACGCCCACCAGCCGCACCGCCGACACCCGCACTTCGCCCTGCAGCGCCGCGGTGCCGTCCAGCGTGACCACCGCCTCGGGCACCGACACCAGGGTCCCGCCGCCGGTCTTCAGCACCTGCAGGTCTTCCAGCACCAGCTTGGGCGTCCAGTCGGCGCGGTCGACGATGACCACCGCACCACCCAGGGCCACCGCCGACACCGGCCCCACCCCCGCGGCACGCCCCAAGGACCGGTTCAGCCGCGCCTCGGCCTCGGCCACCAGCCAGACCGGCAGGCGGATGGGCTTGCCCGTCAGACCCAGCGCGCCGAAGACCAGCACGAACAGGACAACAAGGGTGACGATCATCGCCCAGGGCCCGCGCAGGGGGCGTGCCGCCCGCGCATGGCGGCGTTCGCGGATGCGGGTGCGCAGGCCGGGGGACGCGGGCCTGGCGCCGGGCGACAGCGTGGCGGCCGCAGCCGACGGCCAGGCCTCGGGCAGGTCGTCGCGGTTTGCCTGCTGTTCCGGCGCCTTGCTGTCCATGACCCCTACCCGGTTCCCGTCGGCCCGCCCCGTGCGGCGCGCCTGTTCCGGCGCGTTGCCTTTGACTTTGCCCGATTGCCGCTAGAACACCAAGGGCAACACCCTTCACATCCATGCAAGGATTCGCCGATGCCCAACGTTGCCGAAGGCCAGATGGCCCCCGATTTCACCCTGCCCCGCGACGGCGGCAGCGACCTGACCCTGTCGGCGCTGCGTCCGGCGAAGGTGGTGCTGTACTTCTACCCCAAGGACGACACCCCCGGCTGCACTACCGAAGCGATGGATTTCACCGCGCGGCTGGCCGAGTTCGAGGCGGCGGGGACGCAGGTGGTGGGCCTTTCGAAGGACAGCGTGAAGGCGCATGACAAGTTCTGCAAGAAGCACGGGCTGCGCATCATCCTGGCCTCGGACGAGCACGGGCACACCTGCGAGGACTATGGCGTCTGGGTGGAGAAAAGCATGTACGGCAAGACCTACATGGGCGTGGAGCGGTCAACCTTCCTGATCGACGGGGCGGGCAAGGTGGCGCGGGTCTGGCCCAAGGTCAGCGTGAAGGGCCATGCCGACGAGGTGCTGGCGGCAGCGCAGGCGCTGTAGTGCCGGGCAAGGGGGGCCGCGCGGTGCCGACACTGTCGGACATGGCGGTGGAGGTGCTGACCACCGCCGACGGGCGCGCGAAGACCGCCCTGTCGCACCGCCATGCCGCGGCGTGGTTTGCCGCGCGCGCGGACGGCAACCCGCTGCCGGTGGGCACGGCATCACCGCCGCTGCGCCCGGCCCGGCCCGAACGGCCCGAACTTCTGTCCCCCCGCGACATGCCAAGGCGCCGCCCCGGCAGCCCGGCGGGCCGCATCGCGCTGCTGCACGCCGTGGCGCACATCGAGCTGAATGCGGTGGACCTGCACTGGGACATCATTGCCCGCTTCGGCCATGTGCCGATGCCGCCGGGGTTCTTCGACGACTGGGTCAGGGCGGCCGACGAGGAATCGAAGCACTTCAACCTGTTGTGCGACTGTCTTGACGCATTCGGGTCACATTACGGGGCCTTGCCCGCGCATGCAGGCATGTGGCGCGCGGCCGAGGACACGGCCGGGGACCTGCCGGGCCGTCTGGCCGTGGTGCCCATGGTTCTGGAGGCGCTCGGGCTGGACGTGACGCCCGGCATGATCGCGATCTTCCGTCAGGCGGGCGATGTGCAGGCGGTGGCGGCGCTGGAGACGATCTATGCCGAGGAGGTGGGGCATGTGGCCTATGGGTCGAAATGGTTCAACTGGCTGTGCGGCCGCGACAACCTTGATCCGAAGGACCGTTTTCACAGCCTGGTGCGCCAGTACTTCCATGGCGCGCTGAAACCGCCGTTCAACGTGGAAAAGCGCGCCGAGGCCGGGCTTCCGCCCGATTTCTACTGGCCGCTGGCGGACACGAACCTGGTATGACAGGCGCTGCAGCATCGGCAGTTTTCTGCCGGTTTTCCCGGCGCTTGTGCACCCGGATGCCATCCTTGGTGCAGGCGGGTTGCGGGACGACGATTGCTTGCGTATCGCTTGACCAACGGCCGCCCTGTGCGCGGCATTCTGATTGCTGGGATCGCCGGTGCTGAAACGCCTGTCCTACAGGGTGCATGCCGCCCTTGAACGCCGCTTTCCGGAAAGGCGGTTGTTCCTGAAATCGGAAGTCGAAACACGGTTCATCCGTCTGTCTCCGGGCGTGCAGGCCCTGGGGACGATCGGCGGGATCGCCGTGTTTGCCTGGACGGTGGTGGCCACCGCCATCATCCTGATGGATTCCATCGGGGCCGGTGACGCCCGGCAGCAGGCGCTGCGCCAGCAGACCCTGTACGAGGCGCGGCTTCAGACGTTGTCCTCCGACCGCGACCTGCGCGCCGACGAGGCGACGCGGGCGCAGCAACGCTTCAGCCTGGCGCTGGCCGAGGTATCGGCCATGCAGGCGCGGCTGCTGGCCTCGGAAGAGGCGCGCAAGGAGCTGGAGACGGGGATCGAGGTGATCCAGTCGACCCTGCGCCGCACCATCAAGGAACGCGATCTCGCCCTGGCCGAGGTCACGCAGCTGCAGGCCACGCTGCGGCGCGAAACCGGCTCGGGGAGGTCGGGCGAGGCGCGGGTTGCCGATGCCGTGGCGACCGTGGGCATCCTGACCGAGGCGCTGACCGGTGCCGCGGTCGAGCGCGATGCGATGCAGACCGAGGCCGAAAGGGCGGAAGAGGACGCCCAGCGCGCGGAAGCCGAGACGAAGGCGATCCTTGCGCGCAACGACGCCATCTTTGCCCGGCTGGAAGAGGCCGTGACGGTGTCGATGGAACCGCTGGACCGCATGTTCCGCGACGCGGGCCTGTCGCCCGACGACCTGCTGACCGCCGTGCGCCGCGGCTATTCGGGCCAAGGCGGCCCGCTGGGCCCTTTCGCGCGGCCCGGGTCCGACCTGCCGATGACGGCGGACGAAGCCCGGGCGAACGAGATTCTGCAGGGTTTCGACCAGATGAACTTGTATCGTCTGGCGGCCGAGATGACCCCCTTCGCGATGCCGGTGAAATCAGGATTCCGCTTCACTTCGGGCTTCGGCTATCGCCGTGACCCCAAGGGCGCGGGCACCCGCATGCATTCGGGCGCCGACTTTGCCTCGTCCTCGGGCACGCCGCTTTACGCCACCGCCGACGGCGTGGTGACGGTCGCGGGCTGGGAAGGCGGCTATGGTCGCCACGTCGAGGTGCGGCATGAGTTTGGCATCACCACCACCTATTCGCACATGTCCCAGATCCGGGTCAGCGTCGGGCAAAGGGTATCGCGCGGCGACCGGATCGGTGATATGGGTTCTTCCGGAAGGTCCACCGGGACCCATCTGCACTACGAAGTCCACGTGGGCGGACGCCCCGTGAACCCCATGAACTTCATCAGGGCTGCCAGCAATGTTTTCTAAGAGCCGAATCAACGAACCCGGTCCCAAACAGGCCGAGCCGGAAAAGACCAAGCTGCCCGAGTCGACGCTGCCGCCGACGGTGTCGAAGCCGTCGATGGACTTCACCCCGGCCGTGCCGAAGGGCAAGTCGCAACCTTCGGTCCTTTCGGCGGACCTGACGGTGACGGGCAACCTGCGCACCAGCGGCGACATCCAGATCGAAGGCACGGTCGAGGGGGACATCCGCGCGCATCTGCTGACCGTGGGCGAGTCGGCCACCATCCGTGGCGAGATCGTGGCGGATGACGTGGTGGTGAACGGCCGCGTCGTGGGTCGCGTGCGGGGGCTGAAGGTGCGCCTCACCTCGACCGCGCGGGTGGAGGGCGACATCATCCACAAGACCATTGCCATCGAAAGCGGCGCGCATTTCGAAGGCTCGGTCCAGCGGGCCGATGACCCGCTGTCGACGGGGCGGCCTTCGGGGGTTTCGTCGCCGATGGCCAAGTCGGCCGAGGTCTGACGGCAGCATCCTGAACGATGACGGGGCGGCCCCTGCGGGCCGCCTTTTGCTATGCGGTGATCCGCCGGTACATGTGCCAGGTGGCATGGCCCATCACCGGCAGCACCACGAACAGCCCCAGGAACAGGGGCAGCATCCCCGCGAACAGCAGTGCGGCGATCACGCCCCCCCACATCAGCATCGGCCGGGGATTGGCGGTGACCGCCCCGACCGAGGTGATGATGGCGGTGATGAAGTCCACATCCCGTTCCAGCAGCAGCGGCAGGCCCACCACGGTAAAGGAAAACAGCGCCAGCGCGAACAGGGCGCCCACGGCCGACCCGACCAGCAGCATCAGCGGCCCGTTGCCCGCCAGCAGCACGGCAAGCGGCGACGAGGTGATGTTGGTCAGCGGCGCCAGTCCCATGAACAGGGCAAAAATGGCATGGGCAAAGAACACCCAGAACATGAACATCAGCAAGATGACCATGGCCATCGACGGCAGCTGCCGGTCCTTGTGTGCAAAGACCACGCCCAGTACCGCGCCCCAGTCCAGCGGCTCGCCCGCCTCGATGCGGCGGCTGACCTCGTAAAGGCCGATGGCGGCAAAGGGCGCAAGCAGCGGAAAGCCAAGGACAAAGGGCAGAAGCCACCACTCTTGCCCGCCCGCCGCCAGCACCAGATACATGACGACGCCGCCCGCCACATACACGGACGAAAAGAACAGTCCAAAGGCCGGTGCACGCAGGAAATCGCGCAGTCCCGCCCGCAGCACGGCGGGAATGGCGGCAGGTGTGATGGTTGCGATGTCGGGAAGCGGCGAAGGGCCGCCTTCGGTTGCATGTGTCATCTCGTTCCTCCCCAGAACCGAATGACCAAGGCTGTGGCCGCTGTGCGGCACAGCCAGCATGACATGCCGGGGCAGCGGTGCAAGCCCGATCTGGGGCAGGACCTTAGTCTTCGGAGTTGGCCTCGGCCCGGCTCTTGCCCGAGACGTCCAGCGCCAGGGTGGCCGCCATGAACTGGTCAAGGTCGCCGTCCAGCACGCCCCCGGTGTCGCTGGTTTCCACGCCGGTGCGCAGGTCCTTCACCATCTGGTAGGGCTGCAGCACATAGCTGCGGATCTGGTTGCCCCAGCCCGCGTCGCCCTTGCTGTCATGCGCCTCCTGGATCACCGCGGTGCGCTTGGCCAGTTCCATCTGATAAAGCCGCGACTTCAGCGCCTGCATGGCGATGTCGCGGTTCTGGTGCTGCGATTTCAGCGAGGACGTCACCACGATGCCGCTGGGAAAGTGGGTGATCCGCACCGCCGAGTCGGTCTTGTTCACGTGCTGGCCACCGGCGCCGGATGACCGGTAGGTGTCGATGCGGATGTCCTTGTCCTGCACCTCGATCTCGATGTTGTCGTCGATGACGGGGTAGACCCAGACCGAGCTGAACGAGGTATGTCTGCGGGCGGCGCTGTCATAGGGGCTGATGCGCACCAGCCGGTGCACGCCGGATTCCGACTTCAGCCAGCCATAGGCGTTCTTGCCCATGATCTTGTAGCTGACCGAGCGGATGCCCGCCTCTTCGCCCGCCGTCTCGGACTGCATCTCAACCTGGTAGCCCTTCTTTTCGGCCCAGCGCACATACATGCGCGCCAACATCGCCGCCCAGTCGCAGCTTTCGGTGCCGCCCGCCCCGGCGTTGACCTCCAGGAAGGTGTCGTTGCCGTCGGCCTCGCCGTCCAAGAGCGCCTCCAGCTCTTTCTGCGCCGCGGTGTCGACCAGCGCCTTCAGCGCGGCCTCGGCCTCGGCCACGATCTCGGCATCGCCCTCGGCCTCGCCCAGTTCGATCAGGTCGATGTTGTCGCGCAACCCGCTGTCGATCAGCCGGTAGGTGGACACGGCATCCAGAAGCGCCTGGCGTTCCTTCATCAGCTTCTGCGCCTTTACCGGGTCGTTCCACAAATCCGGCGCCTCGATCATGGCGTCGAATTCCTCCAGCCGGTGCGGCGCCGTTTCCCAGTCCATCCGTTGCGACAACAGCGCCAGCGACTTGCGGATGGCATCGGCATGGGCTTGCGTCTCGGCGCGCATGAGAGTCCTCGGAATTTCGGGTGGGCGGGAGATAGCGGCGCAGGATGGCCTGTGCAAGCACGCACCCTGCAGGCGCCTGTCAGATGCGAGCATGCACCTCTAGTACAACCCGCCCGACGACAACGTGCCGAAGTTGGCCTTCTTCGGGATCACCTTGGTCTTGCCCGAGGCCGTTGTCACCGTGTCGCCCGCATCGGTTTCGCCATAGGCAAACAGCGGCAGGTTCTCGCCCATGGCAAAGCCGCCGTCCACCAGCACGCCCAGGCCCGCCAGCGGGTCTTCGCCTTCGCGGAAGTATTCGGCCACCACGTTGGGGCCGCTGGCATTGTCGGGCAGCACGGTACCGCTGTAGCGGTCGATCTTCTTGAAATAGCCGCCCGGCGGCACGGTGAATTTGGTGCCGCCGTACTTTTCAACGGCGGCCGTCATGAATTCCTGGAACACCGGCGCGCAGGTGCCCCCGCCCGAGGCGCCGCCCAACGATCGCGGCTGGTCATAGCCGATGTAGCAGCCCGCCGCGATGTTCGAGGTGAAGCCGATGAACCACACGTCCTTGGCATCGTTCGTGGTGCCCGTCTTGCCCGCCACCGGGACCGGCAGGTTGATGCCGCGGGCCGTGCCGTGGGTGATGACGCCCTGCATCATCGAGGTCAGCTGATAGGCGGTGATGGCATCCATCACCCGCTCGCGCTTCGACAGGATGTCGGGCAGCGCGCCGTTATCCAGGCTGGCAAGGCGGCAGTCATCGCAGGTGCGCTGGTCGTGGCGATAGATGGTGCGGCCGCGGCGGTCCTGCACGCGGTCCACCAGCGTGGGCTCCACCCGTTCGCCGCCGTTGGCGAACATGGCATAGGCCGCCACCATCTTGAACAGCGTCGTCTCCTCGGACCCCAGCGAGGCCGCCAGCACAGGGTTCATCCGGTCATAGACGCCAAAGCGTTCCGCATAGCCCGCCACCGTGTCCATGCCCACTTCCTGCGCGATACGGATGGTCATCAGGTTGCGCGACTGCTCGATCCCGATGCGGATGGGCGCGGGGCCGTAGAACTTGTTCGAGGCGTTCTTGGGCGTCCACAGGCCCTGCGGCGTCTCGATCTCGATGGGCGCATCGACCACGATGGTGGTCGGGCTGAAGCCGTTGTCCAGCGCCGCGGCATAGACGAAGGGCTTGAACGACGAACCCGGCTGGCGCAGCGCCTGCGTGGCGCGGTTGAACACGCTGGCCTGATAGCTGAAGCCGCCCTGCATGGACAGCACGCGGCCCGAGGTCACGTCCATCGCCATGAAGGCGCCCTGCACCTCGGGCACCTGGCGCAGCGACCAGCGGCGGAAGCTGCCGTCGTCGTCGTTCGTCACGGCGCGCACCAGCACCACGTCGCCAACCGCCACCAGATCACCCGCCACGCGGCCCTTGCGGCCAAGGCTGCCGTCGGCCTGACGCTTGCGCGCCCAGGTCACGTCTTCGGCCGGAATGAAGTGGCCGTCCGCGTCCTCGGCCACGGCTTCGATGCCGATGCGGGCGCTTTCCTCGCCCACCTCCAGCACCACGGCGGGGAACCAGCCCTCAATGTCGCGCGGAACGTCCACCGCGGCCAGCGCCTCGCGCCACTGGGCTTCGCCGCCCAGCACCTCGGCCGGCAGGGACTTGCCCGTGCCGCGCCAGATGCCCTGCCCGCGGTCATACTTCTCCAGCGCGCGGCGCAGCGCCTTGGCGGCCACCTTCTGCAACTCGGGGTCCATGGTGGCGCGGATGGTCAGGCCACCGCCGAAGAACTCCTCGTCGCCGAAGTTGCGCGACAGCTGGCGCGCGATTTCCTCGGTGAAGTAGTCGCGGGGGGGCAGGCTGTCGCGGAACGTGGCAAAGTCGCCGTTCTGCACGCTTTCCAGCGGGGTCGCCACGGCGGTCTGGAAGCTTGCCTCGTCGATATAGCCGTTCTGCCACATCTCGCGCAGCACATAGTTGCGCCGCTCGGTGACCCGGTCTTTCGCGCGCACGGGGTGGTACTGCGACGGCGCCTGCGGCATCGAGGCCAGCATGGCGGCCTCGGCCGGGCTCAGCTCTTCCAGTGACTTGTTGAAATAGGTCTGCGCCGCGGCGGCCACGCCATAGCTGTTCTGGCCCAGGAAGATCTCGTTCAGGTAGATTTCCAGGATCTTGTCCTTGGACAGCACCTGTTCAAACCGGCTGGCCAGGATGATTTCCTTGATCTTGCGCTCGACCGACCGCTCGCCCCCCAGAAGGAAGTTCTTCATCACCTGCTGGGTGATGGTGGACGCGCCGCGCAGGTTCTGCCCGCGCGACTGCACCGCTTCGACCACGGCCGCGACCATGCCGCGCGTGTCATAGCCCTTGTGGGTGTAGAAATTCTTGTCCTCGGCGCTGATGAAGGCATGCTTGATCAACTCGGGGATGTCCTCGCCCGGCACGAACAGGCGGCGTTCCTTGGCGAATTCGTCCATCAGCGCGCCTTCGCCCGAGTAGATTCGGCTGATGGTGGGCGGGGTGTAGTTCGCCAGGCTTTCGGGCGAGGGCAGGTCGCGGGAATACATGTAGAACACCGCGCCGATGGCGAGTGCGACAAACAGAAGGCCCAGCGTCACCGCGGTGAAGATGGCCCCGAAGAACGACCCGACAAACCTGACCACGCCTGCGCCCCCAAGGTTGCCGTTCTATACCCCGACCGGCGGTCGGATGCAAAACCGCACCGCAACACGCCACCGTTACTGGCGCAGCGCCGACAGCGCCGCATCCTCGGCGGCCCAGACCACGACCGCGGACTGGATCGCCCCGGCCATCCTCGCCCGCCACGCGGGGTCGGTCAGCCGCCGGAAATCGCGGGACGAGGACAGGAACCCCAGTTCGATCAGCACACTGGGGATGTCGGGCGCCTTCAGCACCGAAAACGCCCCGGCCTGCCGCGGATGCCGGTGCATCGCCAGCCCGGCGCCCTTGATCTGTCCCTTCAGCGCATCGGCCAGCCGGTCGGTGCGCGGCATGGTTTCGGTGCGCGCCATGTCCATCAGCACCTGCGCGATCAGGTCATCCGCTGCCGTCAGGTCCACCCCCGCCAGCAGGTCGTCGCGGTCATGCCGTTCGGCCAGGGCTTCGGCGGCGCGGTCGGTGGCATCTTCCGCCAGCGTGTACAGCGTGGCCCCCGTCGCCTCGCCCTCGGCCAGGGCGTCGGCGTGCAGCGACAACAGCACATGTGCCCCGGCGGCGCGGGCAATCGAAAGGCGTTCTTCCAGCGGCACGAAGACGTCATCGTTGCGGGTCAGCACCACCTGCACGCCCCCGCCGCGCAGGAAAACGTCCTTCAGCTCGCGCGCGAAGGTCAGCATCAGCGCGGCCTCGGTCTGGCCCTCGTGCTCGGCCCCCGGGTCGATGCCGCCGTGGCCGGGGTCCAGCACCACCACCAGCGGCCCGGTGCCGCGGGCTTGCGGCGGCGGCAGGTCGGCGGCGGGCGGCAAGGTCCAGTCGGCCGGGTCGGGGCGGGCGGCGCGTTCGGCGAAGTCGGCCTGCGGCGCCGGGTCAAGACGGATGTCGATCACCGCGCCCTCGCCCGTCGTGTCCATGCCCGCCCGCGTCACCGCCATGGGTCCCGACAGTTCTGCCACCAGCCGCGACCAGCCGGGGCGCAAGCCGCCCGCCCGCAGATCGCGGACTCCCGCGCCGGTGCGGCCCAGCGACGCCGCACCGCGCCAGTCCACCTCGCGCGTGTCCACGACCAGGCGGGGTGGATTGTCCAGCACACGCAATCGCCACGGCACCGGCTGGCTGATCGCCAGCCGCAGCTCAACCCCGCCGCCCGTGTCGCGCACCACGGACGCAGCCGGCTGAAACCGCGCCAGCGCCGTCAGGTCCTGCGCCACGGCTGCAACTGCCAGCGACACCAGCATCACTGCCCAAGCCAGAACTGCCCGCATCGCCACCCTGCCCGCCCGTTGTTTTTCCAACCTTGTACCCCTGCGGCGGCAGGAAATCAAAACCGGCCTCACGATTGCGCGACCGTGTTCTTCTTGTGCCCGCACGGGCCCGCCCGTAGGTTGCCCCCAACCCGATACGGAGAGTGCGATGTTCCGCCCCCTGCTTGCCGCCGCGCTGTGCGCCACCGTTGCCCTGCCCGCCGCGGCCGAGATGACCGAGGAGGAGCGCGCCGCCTTCCGGGCCGAGGTGCGCGCCTACCTGCTGGAAAACCCCGAGGTGCTGATGGAGGCGATCGCGGTTCTGGAAGACCGGCAGGCCGCGGCCGAAGCGGAATCGGACAAGTCGCTGGTGGCCACCCATGCCGGGGCGATCTTCGATGACGGGCACAGCTGGGTGGGCGGCAACCCGGACGGCGATGTGGTGATGGTGGAATTCATCGACTATCGCTGCGGCTACTGCCGCAAGGCCTGGGCCGAAACCGAAGAGCTGGTGCAGGCCGATGGCAACATCCGCCGCATCATCAAGGAATTCCCGATCCTCGGGCCGGGGTCAGAACTGTCGTCGCGGTTTGCCATTGCGGTGCAGCAGCTGGCGGGCCCCGAGGCCTACAAGCGCACGCACGACGCACTGATCTCATTGCGGGCCGAAGCCACGGAAGACTCGCTGGCACGGCTGGCGGGTGACCTGGGGCTGGATGGCCCGGCGATTCTGGCGCGCATGTCGGCGCCCGAGGTAACGGCCGTGCTGCAGGCCAATCATGCGCTGGCCGAACAGCTGGGCATCAGCGGCACGCCCACCTTCGTGGTGGGCGACACGATGGTGCGGGGCTATGTGCCGCTGGACGGCATGCAGGGCATCGTGGCCGAAGCCCGCCAGGGCGGCTGACCCTCAGCCCCCCTCTTGCCGCCAGGCCTCCAGCGCGGGGTTCGTGTCGCCGCTGCCCGGCGCTGCCCCGCCCGCAGCAGAGGCGGGGCGGGTGCGGAAGTAATGCGTCTCGCGCGCGCCAAAGTAGAAGGCCACGATGGCCCCCAGCAGCCACCACAGCGGTTCGGGCACCGCGTTCAACCCCACCATGCGTGTGGTGAACGAGGGCGGGTCCACCATCGCATAGACAAACAGCCCCAGCGTGCCAAAGGCCAGCATCGGGCGCGGCAGGCGGTTCAGGCCGTTCACGAACCGGTCGAACCAGTTCAGCGCGGCGTGCTGGTATTCCTCGCCCAGCTGGCGCAGCGCCGCCGTCTGCGCCTCGGCCGACAGTTCCATCCGCCGCGTGGCGCTGGGGGTAAAGACCTCGGCCACACCTTTTGCCGCCTCGCCCACGGCGGCGGCGGCCTGCGCGCCGCCCAGAAGTGTGCCCATCATCCCCATGCGGCCACCCGCGCGCGGTGCTGCGCGTCCGTCAGGCGGTACTTCGGCGACATGAACTCTTCGGCCCGGGTGATCCAGCCGCCCTTGCCGCCGTTGCGGCTGCGGGCAAACTTGCGGCTGGCGGGACGGCTGTCGGCAAGCGCATAGTACCAGTTGCGCCGGGCAATGGCATAAGCGTCGGGCAGATGCGCGGGTGCAGCTTCGGCCGCCATCTGCGCCGCCCGCACGGTCTGCGGCCCGATGGCCCCGTCGGCATCGCAGGGAAACCCCATGTCAGCCAGCAGGCGCTGCAGGATCTTCACCGCATTCGCGCCGGAATTCACATACATGTCAAAGACCTGCGGCTGCAGGCCTTCGGGCAGCGTGTCGATGCGGGGTGCCGAGTAGTAGTGGCGCACGAAAATGTCGGTGGCCTGTTGCCGCGTCAGGCGGCGCACATCGGCCTCGGTCACCTGCCCGTCGCCCGTCAGGTCCAGCCCCAAGCGGCGCATGGTGTGGATCGTGACGCCAAAGTTGGTGGCCCCGCCCGGATCGTCGGGGTCGTTCACGAAGCCGCCCTCTCGGGCGACAATCTGTTCGGCAATCTCGCGGATGGTGGGCATCGGCTGGCCTCCTGTGGACGGGGCCAGCGTGGTGAACAGGCGTTAAGAACCGCCTTCGGCAGCGTTCGGGTCCTTGTAGACGCCCTGCGCCTTCAGCGCGTCCACCACTTCCTTCGGCATGTAGGTTTCGTCATGTTTCGCCAGGATTTCCGAGGCCTGGAACGTGCCACCCACCAGCTTGCCGGTTCCCACCATGCCCTGTCCCTCGGCAAACAGATCGGGCAGCACGCCCGTATAGGCCACGGGCACGCTGGCATTCGTGTCAGTCACACGGAAGGTGATCGTCTCGCCCTGCCCGCGCACCAGCGAGCCCTCTTCGACCAGCCCGCCGATGCGGAAGGTCTCGGTCGGCGGTGGCGGGGTTTCGGTCACCTGCGTGGGCGTGCGGAAGAAGTTGATCCCGTCGCGCATGGCGTATCCGATCACCGCCGTGGCCCCCGCAAGGTAAAGGAAGGCCAGCAGGATGATCTGGATGCGGCGGGTCTTCTTCAGCGATTTCATGGAAACACCGGCGCAAGCATCAGGCCCACCGTCTCGGACAGGCCCAGCATCAGGTTGGCGTTCTGGATCGCCTGGCCGGACGATCCCTTGGTCAGGTTGTCCAGCACGCTGACAATCACCGCCCGGCCAGGAATGCGGTCGCCGACGACGCCCAGATGGCAGAAGTTCGACCCGGCGATGTCGCGCGTGCTGGGCAGCTGGCCAAACGGCAGCACCCGCAGGAAAGGCTCGCCCGCATAGGCACTTGCCAGTGTTTCACGAACCTGCTGCGGGTCGCCATTCACATAAACCGTGGCCAGGATGCCGCGGTTCATGGGCAGCAGATGCGGCGTGAACTGCACATGCACCGGACGCCCGGCGATGGCGCTGAACTCCTGGTCGAACTCGCCCAGATGCCGGTGCTTGCCACCCGCCGAATAGGTGTGGGTACCGCCCGACAGTTCGGCGTGCAGCAGGTTTTCGCGCAACGCGCGCCCGGCGCCGCTGACGCCTGCCTTCAGGTCGATCAGGATGTCGTCAAGGTCGATGATCCCCTGCGCGATCAGCGGCCGCAACGCGTACTGCCCGGCCGCCGCGTTGCAGCCCGTGCCGGCCACCAGCCGCGCGCCCCGGATGGCATCGCGGTAGAACTCGGTTAGGCCATACACCGCTTCGGCCTGCAGGAGGGGTTGGGTGTGCGGCTGGCCGTACCATTTCTGGTACTCGGCCGGGTCACGCAGGCGGAAGTCGGCAGAAAGATCGACGATTTTCAAGCCAGCGGGCAGCCTTGCGACCACTTCCTGCGTCGTGGCATGAGGAAGCGCGCAGAAGCACAAGTCAATTCTGAAGAAATCGATATCCTCGATCTTCTGCAAGACGGGAAGGTCCAGGTGGCGCAGGAAGGGAAAGACCTCGGTCAGGGCCATGCCTGCCTTGCGGTCGGCCGACAGCGCGGTGATGCGCATCCCCGGATGCCCCGCCAGAAGTCGGATCAGTTCGGCCCCGGTATAGCCCGAGGCGCCCAGGATGGCGATGCGATGCGTCATGCGGTGTTCCCCGTGTTGCGGCAGACATGCGCGAAGGCGCGGCACCCGGCAAGGGGAAAACGGCATCGCACACGCGCTGTTGCCCGACGCGGCCGTTCCGCGATAGCCTTGCCCGCAGGCAGGGCAGCGAGGACGCGATGACCGTGCAGGAAGCCTGGAACGCGCTGCTGGCCCTGATCACCCCGCTGTTCAGCCTGCCCGAAAACACGCTGGGCGCGGCGCTGACCGTCATCGTCGTGACGGCGGCGCTGGCGCTTGTCGGCACGGTGGCGCAATGGGCGGTTCGCGCGGTTTCCCGGCTGATCGACCACCGGCGCCAGCGGCGCCAGGCCTTGGTCGACCTGATCATCTATGCCCGGATCATGCGGCGCAGCGTGCTGACGGTCGCGAACCCCGACCGCATCCGCGCCCTGCGCACCGTCTTTGCGGCCGAGCGGCGGGGCTGGCGGGCCTATGTCGCAATGGACAGCGACGCCACGCTGACGCGCGAGATGCGCAAGTTCCGCCGTACCCTGTCCACCCGCGAGATGGCGGCCGCCGACATTTTCCTGGCCTCGGCCCGGTTGTTCGAACTGTACTATGCCAACCTCGCCTCGGACGCCTTTGCCAACCTCAGCCTGCCCCGCAAGCTGGCCGTGCTGGACAACCTGTTCCACATGGGGGGCGATGTGCTGGCCACGCACGACGCACTGCTGGCCCCACCTGGCGAGGTATGGAAGCTGGCGCTGAAGATCGGCTACGAAACCCTGGTTCCGATCCCGGCCACACTTGAGGCGCACGCGCGGGCCATGCGCGACGGAACGCTGCCATAGGGCGCAGGATCAGACGATCGGGGGAAGCGGGCCGCGGGCCATGGCATGTCCTTGAATGACTGTACCAGAGAATAGGGTCAAAGCGGCCCGGCATCAACCACATCAGGCCGCCTCGAACACCACTTTCTTGCGCAGGAACTGTGTCGCGCGGTCGGAAACGGCGCAGGGGTCGCCGGTGGTCAGGAATTTCGACGCGCTGCCTGGCCCCAGGTATTCCGGCCGCCGCTGCAGATAGTCGGCCAGCGATTCAGCCACCAGGCTGGCCTGGCTGAAGACCTTGACCGCAGGCCCCAGCGCCTCGGCGAACACGCGTTCCATCAGCGGATAGTGGGTGCAGCCCAGCACCGCGGCCTGCGGCTGCGGCATCCGCCGCTTCAGCGCCTCGACATGCGCGCGCACCAGCGTTTCGGCCAGCATTTCGTCGCCTGCCTCGATGGCATCGACCACGCCGCCGCAGGGCTGTGCCTCGACATCCACGCCGATGGCGCGGAAGGCCAGTTCGCGCTGGAAGGCGCGGCTGGC
>CAZLIC010000075.1:0-22762 GCA_964559535.1 uncultured Rhodobacterales bacterium | reverse complement strand
TTGAATCAGAAGTTCCACGGCAAGGGAATCCTGATACTCAACAGGCCCTAGGCCGACGCGCCACATCCGCACCTTGGTGCCCACTAACGATGGTGGACACTATTCGGCACCACCATCACGCGGCAGAGCGGTCAGACCGGACGCTTACCCTACCGTGGGCTGTTTCCGGCTTGGGTCGTGGGTGCCGACGCAGGGATGCCGCAGAACTGTCGTGCCTGCGTCGCGGGACCTAAACAAATGCGCCGTACGCTTCAGCGCATAGAGAAGCCCGGAGGCTTGGCCGTGTTTTCCCTGCAGGGACAGAAGGCGTTGATCGTGGGCATTGCCAACGAGCATTCCATTGCCTGGGGCTGCGCGCGGGCGCTGCGGGCCCAGGGTGCCGATCTTGCCGTGACCTGGCTCAACGCCAAGGCCGAGCGTTTTGTACGGCCGCTGGCCGAGGCGCTTGATGCCGAGATCATGATGCCGCTTGATGTCGGCCAGCCCGGGGAGACCGAGGCGTTGTTTGATGCCATCGGGCAGCGCTGGGGGCGGCTTGACACGCTGCTGCATTCGATCGCCTTCGCGCCCAGGGACGATCTGCATGGCCGGGTCGTGGACTGTTCGGCCGAGGGGTTCGCCTTGGCCATGGACATCTCGGTGCATTCCTTCCTGCGGATGATCCGCCTGGCCGAACCACTGATGCGGGGCGGGGGTTGCTGCCTGTCGGTCAGCTTCTTCGGGTCGTCCCGGGTGGTGCGGCACTACAACATGATGGGTCCGGTGAAGGCGGCGCTGGAGAGCAGCGTGCGCTATGCGGCGGCGGAACTGGGAGAAAAGGGCATCCGCGTGCATGCCCTGTCGCCGGGGCCGCTGAAGACGCGCGCCGCCAGCGGGATCGACCACTTTGACGACCTTCTTGCCTCCGCCGCGGACCGGGCGCCAACCCACCATTTGGCCACGATCGAGGATGTGGGGGCGATGGCCGCCTTCCTCGCCTCGCCTGCTGCCCGCAACCTGACCGGCGGTGTGCATGACATTGACGGCGGATTTTCCATCACAGCCTGAGGAGGCCCCGATGGCCAGCGTGTTCGACCTTTTCGACCCTGCCCACCCGCCGCAGGTCCCCCGCCCGGAAGCCGACATGCTGGCCGCGCTTCAGAAGGCGATGACGACCGCTGGCGCCGAGATCGACGCTGGCTCGTCCACCTTCACCATCCTGACCACGGCCGCGCAGCGGCAGTCGGCCCGGATCACCGAGACGCATTCCGCCCGCGCCGAAGCCGCGCTTGACCAGGCCCGGCGGCTGGTGGAGGACCTTCGCGCGGCGCAGGCGGGCGGGCGGTTGCCTGCAGACGCGGCCGCCTATGTGCGCGACGCCTGGGAGCGGATGATCCTGACCATGGACACGCTGCGCAAGCGCGGCGACATCTTTCTGGAGCATGAGGAGGCCGGCTGCCCGCCCGTCCTGATCTATGACTACGAGGTGGTGATGGACGGGGCCGACCTGCCCTATCCGTCGAACTACATCTTGCTGAAGATCACCCCGCCCGAAGGCGTGACGGTGAACGACAACCGCCGCCCCTACATCATCATCGACCCGCGCGCGGGCCACGGCCCCGGCATCGGCGGGTTCAAGGCCGACAGCCAGGTGGGCGTGGCGCTGCGCGAAGGGCATCCGGTCTACTTCGTGGCATTCAAGCGGATGCCCGAGCCGGGGCAGTTCCTGTCCTATGTCACGCGGTCCGAGGCCGAGTTCGTGCGCGAGGTGATGCGGCGGCACCCCAAGGCGTCAAGGCCCGTGGTCACCGGCAACTGCCAGGGCGGCTGGGCCACGCTGCTGCTGGCCGCGACGAACCCCGACCTGACGGGGCCCATCGTGATCAACGGTGCGCCGGTTGCGCCCTGGGCGGGCAAGGTGGGCGAGAACCCGATGCGCTACAACGCAGGTGTGCTGGGCGGCACCTGGATTCCGATGTTCCTGTCCGACCTTGGCGGCGGCATCTTCGATGGCGCCCATCTGGTGCAGAACTTCGAGCTGCTGAACCCTGCGCGCACGCTGTTCCGCAAGTACACCGACCTGTTCCGTGACATCGACAAGGGTGACGCGGTCTTCCTGGAATTCGAGAAGTGGTGGGGTGGCTTCTTCCTGATGACCGAGGCCGAGATCAAGTGGATCGTCGAGCAGCTGTTCGTCGGCAACCGCCTGGTCAAGAACGAGGCCCGCATCGAACCCGGCCGCCCGGTGGACCTGAAGGCGATCCGCGCGCCGATCATCGTGTTTGCCAGCCACGGCGACAACATCACACCGCCCCAGCAGGCGCTGAACTGGGTGGCCGAGACCTATGCCGATGTGAACGAAATCCGCATCCGCGGCCAGCGCATCGTGTATATGGTGCACGATCAGGTGGGGCATCTGGGGATTTTCGTGTCATCGCAGATTGCCAAGAAAGAGCATTCGGAAGTGGCCTCGACGCTGAAGACCATCGAGGCGCTGGCACCGGGGCTGTACGAGATGCGGATCGAGGACGTGACCGAGAAGGACGGCCAGAAGCATTTCACCGTGGGCTTCCAGGAGCGCACGCTGGATGACATCCGCGCGCTGGACGATGCCGTGGCCGACGAACGCCCGTTTGCGGCCGTGGCGCGTGCCGCGGAAGTGCAGGCGCAGCTGTACGACACGGTCATCCGGCCGGTGGTGCAGTCGATGGTCACCGAAACCGGCGCCGAGATGACGCGCGCGCTGCACCCGCAGCGGCTGACCCGGGCGCTGGCGTCCAGCCGCAACCCGGTGATGAAGCCGGTCGAGGCGATGGCCGAAACGGTGAAGGCCGCACGCCAGAAGGCTGCGGCGACCAATCCGTTCCTAGCGGCCGAGGCGTTCTGGGTGCAGTCGGCCGAGAACATGATCGAGTTCTGGCGCGACAGCCGCGACATGGGCTACGAGCTGTTCTTCCATTCGGTCTGGGGCAGCCCCTGGGCACGTGCCTTCGGCCGCACGCACGAGGGCAAGCGCACGCTGAAGACGCAAGGCGAATTGCGCGGCCTGCCGGAAGTGGCGAACGCGCTGATGCACATGGAACAGGGCGGCTTTCCCGAGGCCGTGATCCGCATGCTGGTGCTTTTGGCCGAAAACCGTGGCACGGTGCGGCGCGACCGGCTGGAGCGTTCGGCACAGGTGCTGACGCAGGACGAACCTTTCCGCAGCCTGGGCGCGGACCGGCGCGCGATGATCATTCACCAGCAGACGCTGATCGCCACCTTCGAGCCTGAAAGCGCCATTGAAACGCTGCCGCTGCTGCTGAAGGACCATACCGAACGGGAGCTTGCGCTGCAGGTGGTGCAGTACATCCCGGGCGTGATCGAGGAGATGTCGCCGCGCACGCTGTCACTTCTGCAGCGCTTCCGCGAGGTGCTGGGACTGCAGCCGCTGACCGGGAATGTCACGGCCGACCCGCTGGCGCCGCAGGAACATGCCACGGTGCCGAACGTTGATGCGGACACGCCCAGGCCGGTGGGTGCCGTGGGCACTTCCGATGGTACAGATGCGTCCGAAGCCACCCTGCCCGTGCGGCCGGCTGCAAACGGCACCGGTCGAACCCGCCGCCGAGCCGAACCTGCCAAAGAGGGCTGACATGCGCCTGGTCAACAAGACCTTCGACGAAATCGCTGTCGACGACCGCGCCGAACTGCGCCGCCTGATTGCGGCGGATGACCTGTATGTGTTTGCGGCGGCTTCGGGCAATTCGAACCCCATGCATCTGCAGGACAGCGACCTTGACGGCGATGGAACGGTCGAGCGTGTCGCGCCCGGCATGTTTGTGGCCTCGCTGATCTCGGCCGTTCTTGGCACCCAGTTGCCGGGGCCGGGCACGCTGTACCGCCGCCAGAGCCTGGATTTCCATTCGCGCGCGCACGCGGGCGAAGAGGTGATCGTGCGTGCCGAGGTGCTGTCCAAAGCCGATGGCGTGGTGCGGCTGAAGACCGAAGTCTCCCACGCCGACGGTCGACCAATTGTGACCGGCGAGGCCGAAGTGCTGGCTCCGGTGGAAAAGTTCGACCACGACGAGGTCGAGGTGCCGGGGCTGCTGGTGCAGCGCCACCGGCATTTCGAGGCGCTGCTTGCCCGCGCCCGGCCCCTTCCGGCGCTGCCGACCGCTGTGGTCTGTCCCGACGAGGCAAAGTCGCTGGGTGGCGCGTTGCTGGCCGCGCAGGAAAGCATCATCGCGCCCATCCTGGTGGGCCGCGCCGATGCGATCCGCGCGGCTGCCGCCGAAATTGGCGCCGACCTGGCCGGGATCGAGGTGATCGACGTGGCAGGCGATGCGGCCGCGACCGAGATGGCCTGCAAGCTGGTGCACGAAGGGCGTGCGGCGGCAGTGATGAAGGGGCATCTGCATACCGACGACCTGTTGAAGCCGATGCTGGACAAGGTCATCGGCCTGCGTGTGGGGCGGCGGTTTACCCATGTGTTCGTGATGGACGTGCCGGGCCAGCCGGAGCCCCTGTTTGTCACCGATGCCGCCATCAACATCGCCCCCGACCTGATGACGAAGGTGGACATCTGCCAGAACGCCATCGACCTGGCGCTGTCTTTGGGCATGGACCCCCGCGTGGGCGTGCTGTCGGCGGTCGAGACGGTGAACCCCGCCATCCAGTCCTCCATCGACGCCGCATTGCTGTCGAAGATGGCGGACCGCGGCCAGATCACCGGCGGGCAGGTCGAAGGCCCCCTGGCCATGGACAACGCGGTTGACATGGGTGCGGCGCGGACCAAGGGGCTGAAGGGGTCGGTCGCGGGCCGCGCCAACATTCTGGTCGTGCCGGGGCTTGATGCCGGAAACATGCTGGCCAAGCAGCTGGCCTTCATCAGCCATGCCGAAGGCGCCGGTCTGGTGCTGGGGGCAAGGGTTCCGGTGATCCTGAACAGCCGTTCCGACAGCCCGATGTCGCGGCTTGCCTCTTGCGCAGTGGCGGCAATCCATCACTTCGCGGGGAAGCAATGACCCGCGCCGTCCTGACGCTGAATGCCGGGTCGTCCTCGCTGAAGGTCGCGCTGTTTCCCGAAACGGGCGAGTCGCCGCTGGCTGCGGGAATGGCCGACCGGATCGGGCCGGACGGTGTGCTGAAGCTGAGGGACGCCTCGGGTACGCCCCTTGCGGCGGCGGGTGACCTGACCAGCCATGCAGGCGCCATGGCAGCCGTGATTGACGGATTCCGGTCGCAGTGGCCGGGGCTGCAGCTTCTGGCCATCGGCCACCGCGTGGTGCATGGCGGCGCCGACCGGCAGGCACCGGAGCGGGTGACCGAGTCGTTGCTGGCGGAACTGCAGGCGCTGTCGCCCTTTGCGCCCCTGCACCAGCCGCACAACCTGGCGGGCATCCGCGCCGCCATGGCGGCCTTTCCGGGTGTGCCGCAGGTGGCCTGCTTCGACACCGCCTTCCACCGCAGCCATCCTTTTGTGAACGATACCTTCGCGCTGCCCCGCGCGCTGTATGCCGAGGGTGTGCGGCGCTATGGCTTTCATGGCCTGTCCTATGACTACATCGCGGGCGAACTGGCTCGCATCGCTCCGCAACTGGTGCAAGGCCGCGTCGTGGTGGCACATCTGGGCAACGGCGCGTCGATGTGCGGAATCAGCGGCGGGCGGTCGGTGTCTTCGACCATGGGCTTTTCAGCGCTGGACGGTCTGCCCATGGGCACCCGCTGCGGCCAAGTGGACCCCGGCGTGCTGCTGTACCTGATGGGCCAGAAAGGGATGAGCGCCGCGGCGATTTCGGACCTGTTGTACAAACAGTCGGGCCTTCTTGGCCTTTCCGGCCTGTCGAACGACATGCGCACGCTGGAGGCCGCCGGTACGCCCGAGGCGGTCGAGGCCATCGACTATTTCGTGCACCGCTGCCAGCGCGAGGTGGGGGCCATGGCCGCGGCCCTGGGCGGGATTGACGCGCTGGTGTTCTGCGGCGGCATCGGCGAGAATTCGCGCCCGATCCGCGCCCGCATCTGCGAACGGCTGGGCTGGATGGGGATCGAGATTGACCACGCCCGCAACGCGGCGAATGCGCAGGTCATCTCGGTGGACCTTGGGCGCACCACGGTCATGGTCATTCCGACAAATGAAGAGCTGGTGATCGCCCGCGCAGCCCGTTCTGCAGTGGGCGCGAAGGAGGCCGCATGAAGGGCGCGCTGAAACCCGAGGCCGCGGCCGAACTGATCCCCGAAGGGGCAAGCCTGATGATCGGCGGCTTCATGGCCGTGGGCACCCCCGAACGGATGATCGACGCCATCGTCGCGCGCGGCACCGGCGGGCTGACGGTGATTGCAAACGACACCGCCATGCCGGGCCGCGGCATCGGCAAGCTCATCACGGCGGGCCTGGTGCGGCATGTGATCGCCAGCCACATCGGCCTGAACCCCGAGACACAGGCCAAGATGATTGCGGGTGAAATCACCTGCGAACTGGTGCCTCAGGGCACGCTGATCGAGCGTATCCGCGCGGGCGGCATGGGGTTGGGTGGCGTGCTGACGCCCACCGGCCTTGCCACCGAGGTGGAAACCGGCAAGCAGATCGTCACTGTCGAGGGCAACCGCTACTTGCTGGAAACCCCGCTGAAGGCCGATTTCGCGCTGATCGGTGCCTGGCAGGCGGACTATCTGGGCAACCTCAGCTACCTGCTCACGGCCCACAACTTCAACCCGATCATCGCGCTGGCCGGCCGCACGGTGATTGCCGAGGCCGAAAGCATTGTGCCTGTGGGTGTGATTCCGCCCGATGCGGTGAAGACGCCGGGTGTGCTGGTTGACCACCTGCTGATCCGCGCGGCCTGAGGGAGAAGTGCCATGGACGCCAAGGAACTTGTCGCCCGCCGCGTGGCGCGGGAAATCCGGCCGGGCTGGCTGGTGAACCTGGGAATCGGGCTGCCGTCGCTGGTGGCCAATTTCGTGGACCCGCAGCTGGGCGTTTTCTTTCAGGCCGAGAACGGCGTGATCGGCCTGGGCGCCCGACCCCCCGAGGGTATGGAGGACCGGCACCTCACCGATGCAGGCGGCGGCTTTGTCACCGCCGTGCCGGGCGCGGCCAGCATTGACAGCGCCATGAGCTTTGGCCTGATCCGTGGAGGGCATCTGGACATGACGGTGCTGGGCGGCCTGCAGGTTGACGAGGCCGGGCATCTGGCGAACTGGAAGGTGCCGGGCAAGATGGTGCCGGGCATGGGCGGTGCGATGGACCTGGTGACTGGGGCCGCCCGCGTGGTGGTGGCCATGCAGCACGCCGCCCGCGGCCAGTCCAAGATCGTGCCGCGCTGCACCCTGCCGCTGACGGCGCTGCGCCGGGTGGACCTGGTGGTCACGGACCTTGCCGTGATCGAACCCACCGGCGCGGGCCTGATCCTGCGCGAACGCGCCCCCGGCGTTTCGGTGGACGCGATCCGCGCCGCGACCGAGGCCGCGCTGGTGGTGCCTGACGACGTTCCCGAAATGATCCTTGCCTGAGGTTCCCATGCCCGATTTCCGCACTGCCATCGTCACTGGCTCGACCTCGGGCATCGGGCTGTCGGTTGCCCGGTCCCTGGCCGAGGCGGGCCATGCCGTGATGATGAACGGCCTGGGAGACGCCGATGCCATCGATGCCGAGCGCGCCGCCATCGAGACGGAAACCGGCGCGCCCATCGCCTTTCACGGCGCCGACATGTCGGACCCTGCCCAGATCGCCGACCTGGTGGCAGCGACCGTGGCGCGCTTCGGGCAGGTGGATATCGTGGTGAACAACGCCGGCATCCAGACCGTTGCGCCGATCGAGGACTTCCCGGTGGACCGCTACAACCTGATCATGTCCATCAACATGTCGGCCGCCTGGCACCTGTGCCGGGGCACCTTTGCCGGGATGAAGGCGCGCGGCTGGGGACGGGTGATCAACGTGGCCTCGGCGCATGGCCTGGTCGCCTCGCCCTACAAGTCGGCCTATGTGATGGCCAAGCACGCGGTGGTGGGTCTGACCAAGACGCTGGCGCTGGAAGGCGCCGAGCATGGCATCACTGCCAATGCCATTTGCCCCGGCTACGTGCTGACCCCTCTGGTGGAAAAGCAGATCCCCGATACCGCCAAGGCGCGCGGCATCACCGAGGAAGAGGTGATACGCGACGTTCTTCTTGCTGCGCAGCCGACGAAAAGCTTCGTCCAGCCCGGCCAGATCGGCGCCTTGGCGGCCTTCCTCTGTTCGCCGGCCGCCAGCCAGATCACCGGAACCGCGCTGCCCGTCGACGGCGGCTGGACCGCACACTGAAGGGATACCGCATGCAGAAAATTCAGAAGATCGGCGTCATCGGTGGCGGCACGATGGGCAGCGGGATTGCCCAGGTCTTTGCCGCGGCGGGCTTTCCGGTGCTGGTGCAGGACCTGAACGCCGCCGCGCTGGACCGTGCGCGCAAGACGATCGAATCCAGCCTGGCCCGGCTGGTGAAGAAGGGCAGCCTGACCGAGGCGAAGGCGGCCGAGGCCATGGGCATGATCTCGACCACCACGGTGTTCGAGATAATGGACGACCGCGATCTGGTGATCGAGGCGGTGGTAGAGAAGATCGAGGTCAAGGCCGACATCCTGAAGCGGCTGGACGGCATATGCCGCCATGACGCGGTCTTTGCCTCGAACACCTCGTCCATCTCGCTGACCGAACTGGCCGCCGCTTCGGCACATCCGGGGCGCGTGATCGGCATGCACTTCTTCAACCCGGTGCCGGTGATGCAGCTGGTTGAAATCATCCGGGCGCTGCAGACGACCGATACCGTGGCCGAGGCCGTGACCGACCTGACACGGGCCATCGGCAAGACGCCGCGCGTGTCGAAAGACAGCTACGGCTTCATCGTGAACCGGCTGCTGGCGCCGCAGATCAACGAGGCGATCAACTGCGTCTATGAAGGGCTGGCCACCGTCGACGACATCGACAGCATGATGAAACTGGGCGCCAACCACCCGATGGGCCCCTTGGCGCTGGGTGACCTGATCGGGCTGGATGTGGTGCTGAACATCATGGAAACGCTGTATCAGGGCTTCGATGACCCGAAGTACCGCCCCTCGCCGCTGCTGAAGCAGATGGTGGCCGCGGGTTATCTGGGGCGCAAGACGGGCAAGGGCTTCTCGACCTACCACGCGCACTGACGCAAGACCGGAAGCGCAGATGCAGGGGTTCCGCGCCGAAGATGGCACGAGGCTGGCCTTCCGCGACGAGGGTCAGGGGCTGCCGTTGCTGGCGCTGGCAGGGCTGACGCGCGACGGGCGCGACTTCGACTATCTGGCGCGTCACCTTCCCGGCGACGTGCGGCTGATCCGGCTGGACAGCCGGGGCAGGGGAGATTCCGGCTGGGCCGACCCGGCAACCTATGCGGTCGCGCAAGAGGCCAAGGATGCGCTGGCGCTGCTGGACCATCTGGGTCTTGACCGCGCGGCCATTCTGGGGTCCTCGCGCGGGGGGCTTCTGGGGCTGGTGATTGCCGCAACCGCGAAGCCCCGCCTTCTCGGTCTGTGCATGAACGACGTGGGACCGGTGGTCGAACGCGTCGGGCTGCTGCGGATTGGCACCTATGTGGGCATCTCGCCAACTGTCCCGACGCTGGCCGAGGTTGCAGACCGCATGCCCCAGGCCATGCCGGGCTTTGCGCGCGTTCCCGCGCTGCGCTGGCAGGAAGAAACCGTCCGCCATTATGTGCAGCTGGATGGCCGTGTGGGCCTGACCTACGATCCGGCGCTGCGCCAGTCCTTCGATGCCGCAATGGCGGCCCCCCTTCCTGAACTGTGGCCGCTGTTCGACGCCTGCGCGGGCCTGCCGCTGGCCCTGATCCGCGGGGCAACCTCGGATGTGCTGGCCAGCGCCACGGCGCAGGAAATGCGCCGTCGCCGCCCGGACATGATCTTTGCCGAAATCCCCGACCGCGGGCATGTCCCGTTTCTGGACGAGCCCGAGGCGATCCGCGTCATCAAGGCGTGGCTTGCGGCCATTCGGCCGTCTTGGGCCGCGGAACCTCAGGGAAAGCCCGGCCTTGTCGGGACCTGACCCGCAGAACGAAGACTTTGACGCCCTGGCCCGCGCCCGGGCTCTGTGGAGTTCGGGCGCGCTTGACGCGGCACTGGCAGCCTTTGCCGTGGCGGTGGCCGCGCGGCCGACGAACGTGAAGGCGTTGGTGGAACAGGCGCGGGCGCTGGGCGCCCGCTTTCAGATCGCAGAAGCCGGGCGCCTGCTGGACCGCGCGCTTGCACTGGCGGGGGACGCGCCACCGCTGCGCACGGTGGTGGCTGCCAGCTTGAGCCACCTGTTCCGCGACGAACGCGCAGCCGAACTGTTGCGCGCCATGCACCCGCGCTCGCCCGCCGCCCGGGCCGAGCTTGCCGCCGCCTGCGAACGGATGAACCGGCTGGACGAGGCGCTGGCCGAGATCGACGCCTGCCTGGCCGCGGCGCCCGATGTGCGGGAACTGCTGCTGGCCAAGGGCCGCGTGCTGCGTCGGCAGGGCGATGCGGCGGCGGCATAGGGCGCCTTGCGGCGGGTGCTGGCCTTGTCGCGGCATCCCCTGGCGGTAGCCGAAGCCTGGACCGAGATCTGCTATCTGCACGACCGCGCAGGCGACAGTGCCGCGGCGGTTGCCGCCATCGACAAGGCCCATGCGGTGATGCGCGCGCAGCCTGCGGCGGCGCGGCTGCTGGCCCGCGCGAAAGCCAACAACGCCGCGATCACCCGGCTGTCGCAGACATTCCGCCGCACGACGCCGGACCGCTGGCGCCGCGATGCGCGCCTTCCCCCGCCCGGCGTTGGTGGCATTGCGCACCTGATCGGCTTTCCGCGGTCGGGCACGACGCTGCTGGAACAGCGGCTGGACGCGCACCCGGGCCTTGTCGCCTCGCCCGAGCGGGTGGCCTTCCTGCGCGACGCGCTGCCCGCGCTGTGCCGGGCGGGGGGCGGGCCGCTGACGCTGGCCACACTGGACGCGGTACCGCCCGCCGTGCTGCAGCAGGAACGGGCGCTGTATCTGGCGCGGATGGAGGCTGTGCTGGGCGAGACCATTGCCGGGCGCGTGCATCTGGACAAGAACCCCAACCACACCGGCCTTCTGCCCGGGTTGCTGCGGCTGTTCCCCGAATCCCGGCTGGTGGTGGCGCTGCGCGACCCGCGCGATATGGTGACAAGCTGCGTGCTGCGGACCTTCCGGCTGAGCGAGTTCAGCGCCATGTTGCTGGACTGGCAGTCGGCGGCCGAACTCTACGCGGTGGAGATGGGCGCGTGGCTGCGGTACCGGGCCGAACTGGACCCGCAGATGTGGATCGAGACGCGCTATGAGGACGGTCTGGACAACCCACGCGGCGAAACGGCGCGGGTTCTGGCGGCACTGGGGCTGCCGTGGGACGATGCGGTGCTGGACTACCGCGTCCGCATCCAGCGCAAGGTGGTGAACTCACCGACGCAGACCGAGGTGCGCCTGCCGCCGTACCGGCATGCGATAGGGCGCTGGCAGGCCTATGAGCCCTGGCTGCGGCCCTGCCTTCCAGTGCTGCAGCCCTTCATCGAAGCATTCGGCTATACCTGAGCGCGTCTGCCCCGCTGCGGCGGGGCCACACAAAGGCCGAAGCAGGCAAGACCGGCGCGCATGCGCGCGCCGGTTCAATGGTTTTCAGCGCTACAGCAGACCGTCCGGCGCCCCGAACACAAAGTGGTCGGCGGCCAGGCGCGAGGACAGATCGGCCACGTCGATGGCAACCCCGGACGTATCGAACTCGGCCAGCTGGTAACCCGATGCCGTGGTCGCAGCCGGGGTGTCCAGCATCGTTACAAGAATGTCGTCGAACTGCAGGTTCTCGGATCCCCAAGCGTAAAGCCCGACGGTGCCTGCCTCCAGCGTGCGGTCTTGCACCGGCGAGCCGAACACCGCCTTGCCGTCGATGAAGGCGCGGAATTCGCCCCCGTCGACCTCGATCCGCCAGCGCTGCGCCTCGCCTTCGGTGTATTCGTGCCAGCCGCGGGCCAGGATCGTTTCGCGCCCTTCCAGGTGGCGGATCAGCATCACCAGACCGGTCTCGGCGTCAGCCTCAAGCTTGTAATAGTTCTCGTCGTCGGTGTAGCGGAACAGAAGACCGATGCCGTCATCGTCGTTCGGCGTCAGGGTGGCCTCGACAGCGTAGTCGGTCCACTCTTCGGCCGCGGCATCATCCCACAGCGCATAGGTGCCGTCGCGCAGGATGTACGGCCCGTCACCGCCCACCGAATAGGCGTTCGATCCGGTGCCCTGCTGGGGTGACGGAATGTCGGAGGCCTGCACCAGCACGCCGTTCTCGACGCTCCAGTCCGAAGGCCCGTTCAGCGTGCCTTCGTCCACGATGGTCCAGCCCGTCAGAATGTCGGCAAAGTCGTCCTGCGCCAGGATGGCCGCCTGCGCCGCGGCCGTGACGGTGAAAGTGTCCTCGGCGGTCAGGCCGTCTGCTTCGGTCACGCGCAGCGTGACAGTGGTTTCCCCCGCGCCCAGATCCAGCGCCGCGGTTTCGCCCGTGGCCAGTACATCGCCGTCCACAAGCCATTCGTACAAGGTGATCCCGGCTGCCGAAAGGCTGGCCGCCGCCGTCATCTGGAACTGTGCCAGACCGTCGCCGTCCAGATCGGTGGCCCAGCGCCCTTGCAGTTCGGTGGTCATCGCGCGGGCCGACAGGGTGATGGCGTTGACAGTGATGTTGTCGAACTCGACCCGGTCCATCCCGGCCGTCACAAAGCCGACAGACCCGCCGGTCAGCGGTGCGTCATCGGTCACCGGGCCGTCGAACAGAAGTTCGTCGTCCAGCGTGACGGTGATCTTGCCGTCGATCACCGCAATGCGCAGATCCTGCTTGGCGAAGTGGCGGTACGAGGCGGTCTCGGTGGCCAGCACCGTTTCAACCCCGCCCGCAACCCGCGTCAGGGTGCGCAGGTCGTTCTGCTGGTCCATCGTCAGGCGATAGTGGTTCTGCGCGTCCTGCCAGTAGAACACCGCCCCCACCATGTCATTGTCGGCCGGTTCGATGACACTGTCGAAGGTGTAGTCGGCCCAGTCCGCGCCGTCCTGCCAGACGATGATCTCTTCGTCACCGTTCGACTGCTGGTACAGCGCCGCCTCGCCTTCGCCGTTGGGGTTTCCGAAGATCGAGCCCTTGACGATGTACGACGTCTCGCCGCCACCCATGTTGACCGCTTCAACTGTCGCATCGCCATAGTCGAGCGCGTCGACCGCGCCGTCGAAGCTGAGCTGGAACGCCTCGGGATCGGCCGAGGAAGCGGCCGGGCCGTCGACATCCACCCCGCCCATTTCCGCGATCTGGGCCGCGCTCAGCACTTCGGTCGTGAAGTGCATCGCATTCAGGTAGACGTCCGAGGTTTCGCCGTCATTGTCGGTCAGCAGAAGGAAGCCGGTGTCGGCGTCGATGCTCCAGCGCGAGCCGTCGTTCACGTCGGCATCCACGACCTGGCTGTCGACGAACACGCCATCCAGGTACTTCGACAGCATCTGCTGCCCGCTGCCGGTGGTTTCGAACACCAGCGCCACCCGGCCCCAGGTGCCGTAGTCCAGTGCGCCGTCATAGTTGGAACCATTGCAGGTCGTCGACATTCACGTCCCAGACGGCGGTGTAGCTGGTCAGGTCGCCCGCAATGCCGGGCATGCTGACCAGAACGCCCTCATCCGCTGCATAGTCGGCATAGGACAGCACCGGCGCGTCATCACCGCCCGGGCCTTCGATGCCAAGCTGGGTGGCAAAGGCAATGGTGCTGTCGTTGATCGCAACCGGCGTGCGGAAGTCGAAGCCTTCCAGCACCACCTCGGCCTCGCCATAGCGCGGCGCGAGGTCTTCGTTGCCAAAGTCGATCTCGAAGGCCCCCGGGCCGGCGACCCCGGGAAGAACCCCGCGGCGTTCGGCAGCGGAATGCTGGCGGCAAGTCCGGCCACTTCGGCCGGCGTCGGAACGATGGGCGAGAAGAACACCGACGACAGGGTGACACCCGCCGTCTCTCCGTCATCATCGGCAAACAGCGTCAGGCCCTGGCCGGGGCTGATGTCCCAGCGGTCGGTCTGGCCCAGTTCCTGCGCATCGCCGATCTGCACACCGTTCAGGTACTTGCGCAGGACGGTGCCGTTCGCCTCTTCGGTGAAGGTCACGATCAGCCGGTTCCACTGGTCGAACGCGAAGCTGCCGTCATGGACGCCGGAAATGCCCACACCTGCAGTGCCATCGCCGTTGTCGCGCAGGAACAGGTCGCCATCGGCGTCGCCCGTCTGCAAGAGGCTGAGAAAGGAAACCGTCGGCTGCGCGACATAGATGTCCAGGCCCAGCGCCCAGTTCTGCAGCGGCGCGCTGCCCGACGACACCGGGTGCAGGATCAGCCCTTCGCCCGCGCCAAGCGCCGGAAGGTCCAGCACGGTCGGGTCCACGCCGCCGATGGCCGGCACGCCCAGATCGCTGCCAAGCCCGATTGTCGCATCACCAAGTTGCCGTGCCATCGCCATCTCTCCCGCTTGATCTGCGGTCCACGACACAGACGTGCCGGAATCGCCATGCAGCGAAACGCCAGAGAGATTCTGAGCGCGGCATTTCTCAGCCGCATGAAAGTTTTGTGCAGGCCCACTGTCCGCCGACCGCGAAGCAGGGGTCGCGGCGCCTCAGTACAACCCGTTGATTTCCAGCGGCAGGCGCGGAACCGGCTTGCGGGTGGCGGCCAGCGGGCCCTTCTTCGGTTCCGGTTCGGCCTCGATGGCGCGCAGCCGCAGGAAGCGGTTTTCCGAAACGGTTGCCACATCGCCGCGGTTGCGCAAGATGGTGGGGCGCAGGAACACGAACAGCGTCTGCCGCTGCGACGAGGCCTGCCGTGACCGGAACAGCCCGCCCACCACCGGCAGCTTGCCCAGACCCGGCACCTCGGACCGCCGCTGCGTTCGGTTGTCGGTGATCAGCCCGCCCAGCACGATGGTGCCGCCGTTGTCGGCCAGGACGGTGGTCTTGATGCTGCGGCGGTTGGTAATCAGGTCGGCGGCGCCATCGACCTGCGTGTCGGTCAGCGACGACACCTCTTGCGTGATGTCCAGCTGGATCACGTCGCCCTGGTTTACCCGCGGCACCACGCGCATGGAAATGCCCACGTCCTTGCGCTCGATGGTGGTGAAGGCCGAGGCGTCGTTGCCGTCGGTGGCGAAGGTGCCGGTACGGAACGGCACGTTCTGGCCCACCACGATTTCGGCCGGCTGGTTGTCCAGCGTGGTGACGCTGGGGGTGGACAGCAGGTTCGCCTTGGTCGAGGTGCCCAGCGCCTGGATCAGCAGGCCGAAGTCGTCGCCCCGCGCCAGCCCGATGGACAGCCCGTTGCCCACTGCGGGGGCCGCGGGGGAGCCAAGCAGGCGGAGAATGTTCGACAGGGCGGGGCCGCTGGCGGGCAGCGAGGTGGCGGCAAAGCCGCCGGGCGGCGTGGCGGTGCCAAAGCCCAGCTGCACGCCCAGTTGTTCGGACACCTCGCCCGACACCTCGACAATCGCCGCCTCGATCAGCACCTGCGGGCGGCGCTGGTCCAGTTTCGCAATCAGGTCGGCCATGTCGGCCTGCACCTCGGGCAGCGCCCGCACCACCACCGAATTGGTGGCGGTGACGGCCTCGATGGCCACGTCGGCGGCCGGCCCGGTGCCGGGGGTGACAAGGCGCAGGTCGGCCTCGGCCGTCTCGCCTTCGGCCAGGGCGCCCGCCACTGGGTTGCTGACGCTGGCGCCCGAGCCCACGATGCCGCGCAGGGTTTCGGCCATGGCGGTGGCATCGGCATGGCGCAGGGCGTACACGCGGGTAACAGCCACGGTTTCCGGCACGGTGCGGTTGGGCACGTCCAGGTCGGCCACGATGCGCTGGACCTGACGGTAGGTTTCGGGATCCGCGCTCAGCAGCAGGACGTTCGACCGCGCATCGACCGACACGCGCGGCGCCATGCCGCCCGCCGCCGCCGAGCCGCCCAGAATGGCCCCCACGGCGGCGGCCACTTCGGTGGCGTCGGCGTTGGCGATGGGTATCGTATAGACCTCGTGCCCCGGCCCGCTGTCCAGGGCACGCGCGATGCGCTCGATGCGGGCCACGTTTTCGGCGGTGTCGGTGATGACCAGCGTGTTGGTGTCTGCCACCGCCTCGATATAGCCGAACGAGGCCACCAGCGGGCGCAGCGCACCCACCGCGGTGGTGGCGGGGAAGGTCTTCAGCGGCACCAGCCGCGTCACCACGTCCAGCCGCCCCGCGCCCACGCCGCCCTCGCTTTGCGGCACGATTCCGCCTTCGCGCACAGCAGCCTGCGGCACGATGCGCCACAGGTTGCCCGACGGCAGTGCGGCAAAGCCCTGCACGCCCAGCACCGACTGGAACAGCTCCCACACCTCGTCGCGGTTCAGCGGGGCCGAGGAGATGACCGTCACCGTTCCGGTGACGGTGGGGTCAAGTACCAGCGTGCGCCCGGTGATTTCCGACACCTGTTCGGCCAGCACCCGCAGATCTGCGTCGCGCAGGTTCATCACATAGGTGCCGGGCTCCGCGGCGTCCTGCGCCGCCATCGGCCGCGGCAGACACAGGGCCAGCGCCAGAACAACCGCATGCAGGACGTGCCTCAAGGCTGTGCTCCCGGCGGCGTCACGGCGACGCCACTGAAATCGATCAGACCCGTGGCCGACGGCGTTTCCGTTGCGCCCACCAAGCCTGCGGTTTCGGGGAACCCCAGGTGCAGCGCCTGACCCCCGGCATCCAGCACTACCCCGTCCGGCTGCACGGCAGTCAGCACAACGCCATCGGCCACGCTGTCGCCGATGCCATAGATGGCCGACGCACCGCGGTTGCCGCCGGCGATCATTGCGCGCGATGCGCCGGAGCTGGCAGCCACGGTGACGCCGACAAGCACCAGCCCGCTCGCCCCCTGCGCGTCCGGCGTCGCCACCGGAGCCGCCCGCCCGAACGGCGCTGCCTCCAGAATCACGCCCAGGTCCGACGATGGCTCGGCCGTCACACCGGGTGCGCTTGCGGAACGGGTGACGCCCGGCGCGGCGGGCTCCGGCTGCAGCAGGCGCGCAAGTCCCATGGCAGGCGGTACCAGGCTGCCCAGCAGGGCCACGGCCACGACGCGCAAGGTCCAGGTCTGCAGCACGGCCGTCATGGGGCCTCCCCGTTCAGCGGCCGCAGGGCAAAACCGTCCAGCCGCACCAGAACCGCCCCCCCAGGGGGCACCGAGGCCGCCACGCGCAGCCTGTCAAGATCGGGGTCGTCGGTCGGCTGCCGCTCGACCGCAACACCCACTTCGATGCCCGCCAGCGTCTCGCCCGCAGCACCGTCAAGCCCCAGCACCGCCTCGGCCAGCCGGTTTTCGGCCGCCCACTGCGCCGCCGCGCGGTCTTGCAGGGCCGTCACGCGGGCCACATGCGCCTCGGTTGCACCCAGGATCGCCACGGCCGACACGGCCAGAACGGCCAGCGCCACCAGCGTCTCGACCAGCGTGAACCCATCCTCGCCATTGCGCCGCGTCATCGGGCGTCCTCTGCCACCACGGCCGCCAGCCCGTCGAACACCACTTGGCGGCGGCTGCCATTGCCGGTGATTTCAATCACTGCAGCGGGCGACAGTCCATCCGGCGCAATCCGAACCGTCCGGTCTGTCTGTCCGGCCGACAGTACCAGCCCGGCCGGCAACACCCGCTCGGCTGTCAGCGGGCCGGCGGCCGGTGCCTGCCAGCCGCCGCCTTCGGCCGACCAGACGCGGAACCCGTAGGTTTCATCCGTCCAGGCCAGTTCCAGCACCTGCTGGCGCGCCAGCGCCTCGTCCGCCGCCAGCGTCAGAAGACCGGCCAGCCGCACCGCCTCGGTTCCGGCCGTATCGGCCGGGCGCGGCAACAGGCCGGTGACGGCCGCCCCGGCGGCAATGGCGATCACGGCCAGCACCACCAGCGTCTCGGCCAGCGTCATCCCGGCCTCGCCCGCCCGCCGCAGTGAGCCGAAAGGCATGGTCATCCGCCCGCAACCCCGCCCATCACGCGCACATCCGCATCGACATCCTCGCCGCCCTCGGCCCCGTCCGCGCCCAGCGACAGAAGTTCGAACCCGGCCTCGCGCGCCGGGCTGAGGTAAACGTAGGGGCGGCCCCAGGGGTCGGTCGGCACCGCCCGCAGATAGCCGCCCTGCACCCAGTTCGGCGGCTCTGGCGGCAGGGTCGGCGGCGCGGCCAGCGCGGCCAGTCCCTGTTCCGTCGTGGGGTAGCTGCGGTTGTCCAGCCGGTACATCTCCAGACTCGCCGCGATGGTGCGCAGGTCGGTCTCGGCCACGGTGGCGCGCGCCTGGTCGGGGCGTCCCACCACGTTCGGCACCACAATGGCCGCGACCACGCCGATGATGACCAGCACGATCATCATTTCGATCAGCGTCACCCCGGCATCGGGCTGTCGGCGCAGCCTGCGGGTTGCGGGAAGAGAGAAGGGCATCGGACCGCTCCTGTTGTGGCCAGTTCTTTTGGTGGCTACGAAGTGAAACTTACCCGAGTTTCACGTCGTAGCCCATGGCATGAAGATTCCCGGCCTTGGCCCCGCTTCCCGCTTCCTTCCCGGGCTGCCCTTCGGGCGGCGCGCCGAGGGTGCACGTGCCCAGTCGCCCGACCCGCGTGGCTCCGGGCCGCGCCCGATGCCTGCGGGGCGATCTGCGGAAACGGGCCCGGCGGGTCCGGCTGCGCCGCCTGGCACGGTGCTGCTGCCCGGCGGTGATGTCCTGCTTCTGGCGGTTGCGCTGCCCCGCGTTGCCCCGGCCCTGCGGGCGCGGGCCGCGGCCTTTGCCGTTGAAGACCGCATTGCCAGGCCGCTGGACGAGGTGCATGTCCACGTGATGGGCCCCGCGCCCGAGCCGGGCACCTGGCTGGTGGCCGTCATCGGGCGGGCGGCGCTGGCGGTCCACGCCGCCCGGCACCCGGCACCCTTGCGCCTGGTGCCCGAGGTGCTGGCCCTGCCGCTGCCGCCGCCCGGCTGTGCCACGGTCTGGGCTGCTGCCGATCGGGCCATCCTGCGGCTTACCGACGGGACCGGACTGGCGGTGCCGCGGGCGATGTTGCCGGTGGCGCACCGGCTGGCGGGTGGACCGGCCTGTGTGGTGGCCGGTGGTTTGCTGCCCGAAGGGTTGCCCGTGGCGCAGGTGCCGCTGCCGCCCCCCCCTGCGCTGCACGGCATCGACTTGCGGCAGGCGGGGCAAACCGGGGGCCTGCCCGCGCGTGCCGGGCGCTTCGCGCTGTTGGCGGGGGCGGTTGCCGTTGTGCATCTGGCACTGTCGGGTGCCGGGGTGGCGGTGCTGTCCGGCCGCGTCGACCGGGCCGAGGCCGAGTTGCGCGCGGCCCTGACCGCCAGCGGACGGCCCGCCGAGGGCGATCTGGATACCGCGCTGGCCCGCGCGCTGGCCGCCCCTGTCGCCGCCCCGCAGGACGGTTTTCTGGCCCTGCTGGCCCAGGTGTCTGCCGTGATCGCCGCCACACCCGGCACCCCGGTGCTGCGCGAAGCCGCCTATGCGGCGGACCCCGGCCGCCTGTCGCTGCGGGTCGCGGCCGATGACATTGGCACACTGCAGGCGCTGCAGTCGGGCCTGACGGCCGCAGGGCTGGCCCTGCGCACCGAGGGATCCGAAAGCGGCGAGGCCGGGGCCGAGATGCGCCTTTCGGTCAGCGGGGGGGCGCCATGATGCGGGCCGCCCTGCACCGCGCCTTGGCCGACCGCACCCCGCGCGAACGGGTGCTGCTGGCGGCGCTGACGCTGTTGGCCCTGGCATGGGCATTCTGGGCCGGGGCCTTGGAGCCGCTGCACCGGCAGGCGGCCGATCTGGAGGCGCGGCTGCATCGCCACACACTGGCGATCCCGCGGGTGGCCGCCTTGCCGCCGCCCCTTTCGCAAGGGCCTCAGGTGTCTGATGACCGTCCGCTGCCGGTCATCGTGTCGGACACCGCCACCACCGCGGGGCTGGATCTGCGCCGCCTGCAGGAACGCGACGGTGCGGTATCGGTTCAGATCGACGCGGCCGGGTTCGACGCCGTGGTGCTGTGGATCGAGGCGCTGGAACAGCGCCACGGCCTGCGGCTGGCCGAGGTGACGCTGACCGCGCTGGACCAACCCGGAGCGGTTTCGGCGGCGCTGACGGTGACGCGATGACGTCTGCTGCGCCCCGCCTGCCCTATACCTTTGCCCGCCAGCACGGCGTCATCCTGACGAATGCGCGCGGCCGCACGGATTGCCTGCTGCGGCAGGATGCGGCCCCGGCAGCCCTGGCCGAGGCGTTGCGGGTGGCCGGCCCCAATGTCACCGCGCAGGTTCTGCAGGACGAGGATTTCGCCGCCAGCCTTGCCGCCCACTATGCCGATTCCGCCGCCGACGCCTCGGCCGCCGCCGACGCCGACGGCGACCTGACGTCGCTGGCCGATACGGCGGCCGTGGTGGATGACCTGTTGGACCAGTCCGACGACGCGCCGGTCGTGCGCCTGATCAACGCGCTGCTGCTGGAGGCGATCCGCGAACGTGCCTCGGACATCCACATCGAGACGCTGGAGCGGCGGCTGGTGGTGCGGTTCCGCATCGATGGCGTCTTGCGCACCATGGTCGAACCGAAGCGGTCGCTGGCACCGTTTCTGGCCAGCCGGATCAAGGTGATGGCGCGGCTGGACATCGCCGAGAAGCGGTTGCCGCAGGACGGGCGGGTTTCGCTGCGGGTGGGCGGGCACGAAGTGGACGTGCGCGTGTCCACCATCCCGTCGCAGCACGGCGAGCGCATCGTGCTGCGCCTTCTGGACCGCGAGGCGACGCGGCTGGGGCTGGACCGGCTGGGCATGTCGGCGCGCGACGGCGCGGTGTTTGCGCGGCTTCTGGCGCGGCCGAACGGCATGCTCCTGGTTACCGGCCCCACCGGATCGGGCAAGACCACCACGCTGTACGCGGCGCTGGACCACCTGAACGACAAGACCCGCAACATCATGACGGTCGAGGATCCCATCGAGTACTCCGTCGATGGCATCGGCCAGATGCAGGTGAACCCGCGCACCGATCTGACCTTTGCCCGCGGCCTGCGCGCCGTGCTGCGGCAGGACCCCGACGTGATCATGGTGGGCGAGATCCGCGACCGCGAAACCGCGCAGGTGGCGGTGGAATCGGCGATGACCGGGCACTTCGTGCTGTCGACGCTGCACACCAATACGGCAGTGGGCGCGGTATCGCGGCTGGTGGACATGGGGATCGAGCGGTTCCTTTTGGCGCCCATGCTGGCGGGCGTGGTGGCCCAGCGGCTGGTGCGGCGGTTGTGCCCCGATTGCGCCCGGCTGGAGGCGGCAACCGAGGCGGATGCCGCGCTGCTGCCCGGCCTGCACCCCGGCGCCGCCCTGTGCCGCGCCGCCGGTTGCCCGGCCTGCGGCGGGCAGGGCTACCGCGGCCGCACTGGCATTTACGAAGTGGTCGAGATCGGTGGGCCGTTGCAGGCGGCGATCCATGCCGGGGCGGCCGAAGCTGACCTGACGGCGCTGGCGCGCGAGGCCGGGCCGGGGCTGGTGGCCGACGGCGTGCGGCTGGTGCTGGCCGGCGTGACCACGGTCGAGGAGGTGGCGCGTGCGGTGCAGGAAGCCTGATACCGCCCGGCTGACCGGCGGGGGGCGCTGATGGCCGCTTTCCGCTATCGCGCCGTCGATGCCAGTGGCCGCAGCCGCGCCGGCATGGTCGAAGCCGCGACGGCCGCAGCGGCCCGGCAGGCGCTGCGTGCACAGGGTTTGCTGCCCGTCGATCTCCGTGCCACGGCTCCGGCGCGGTCCGACGGCGTGCCGCAGGTCCGCCTGTCGGGGCGGGCGCTGACGCTGATCACCCGGCAGATGGCCACGCTGTTGCGGTCGGGCGTGCGCATCGAGGACGCGCTGCAGACCGTGGCGCAGGGCCAGCCGCCCAAGGTGGCGGGGCTTCTGTCGGCCCTGCGCGCGGCGGTGGTCGAGGGGCGCAGTCTGGCCGCGGCCCTTGCGCTGTTTCCGCAGGCGTTCCCGTCCTTCTACCAGGCCTCGGTGAAGGCCGGGGAACAGGTGGGGCGGCTGGACCAGGTGATGGCCCACCTGGCGGGCTTTGTGGAAAACCGCAGCCGCAACCGCCAGACGGTGCAACTGGCGCTTCTGTACCCTGCGCTTCTGGGGCTGGTCAGCCTGGGCATCGTGGTGATGCTGATGGTCTTCGTGGTGCCCGACATCGTGCGCGTGTTCCGCGACCGCGGCGCCGACCTGCCCCTGCTGACGCGCCTGCTGATCGGCCTGTCCGACGGTTTGCGCAGCTACGGTCCGTATCTGCTTGCGGGCTTGGCCGCCGCCGCGCTGGCCGCCGCCCAGGCCCTGCGCGCGCCTGCCAACCGCCAGCGGCTGGACCGGTTCCTGGCCGAGGCGCGTCCCACGCGCGGGCTGGTGCGGCGGATGAACGCGGCGCAGTTCGGCGGCACGCTGGCCACGCTGGTGATGTCGCGCGTGCCGGTGGCCGAGGCGCTGGCGGTGGCGGCGGATGTGACCCCCAACCTGCACATCCGGGCGAAGGTGGCCGAGGTGGCGGGCAAGGTCACCCAGGGCATGGGTCTGCACCGCGCCATGACCGAGGCCGGGTGCTTTCCGCCGATGATGCTGGCGATGGTGGCCAGCGGCGAGGCGGGCGGTGACCTGGGCCGCGCGCTGGACCATGCCGCCGCCGAGGAACACCGCGATCTTGACGCCACGGTGCGCGCCGTGGTGGCACTGGTGGAACCCG
>CAZLIC010000074.1:0-22781 GCA_964559535.1 uncultured Rhodobacterales bacterium | reverse complement strand
GGTCTGTCCAAGGGAAGGGGCACTCCGACCTTCAGCGGATTTGCGCAACAAAGCCGCGCCTGCGGTAAATCAGGTTCCCGTTCCGGGGGTCCGTCTTGACATATTTCACTGTGATCCTTGGCATCCCAAACACCCGAATGTGGATACGGGTGTGGCCACAAATCCTGCCGCTAAGGTTGACTTGTCAAGCAAGTTCAAACACTTAGCGGCAGATTTTGGTGCCCAGAAGAGGACTCGAACCTCCACGCCTTGCGGCACTGGTACCTGAAACCAGCGCGTCTACCAATTCCGCCATCTGGGCGATGTCGTGGGCGGCTCTGTACGGGTGCCCGACGGCGGTGTCAACGGGCGCCGCGCGTTCACATTCACGTTCCCGGCGGAAACCGTGGGACCCGACGGGCGAAGGACCAGAGGACATCCATAGGAGACAGCCATGACGATCTCGAGGCGGGCTTTGCTGGTGACGGGTGCGGTGCTGGCCGCGTCGTCGCGTGTGCGGGCGCAGGGTGCGACTCCGGCCTACGATCTGGTGTGGGCGGTGCTGGCTGGAACGGCGGGCGAAGCCGATGCCGCGTTGGCCGCCATTCGCCGCGACCGCCGGGCCGACCTTGCCGCGGGCCTGATTCTGGTCCTGCGGTTTCGCCCCGAACGGGAGGCGGACATCGACCGCACGCTGCGTGCGGTGACGGGTGGCAAGGGCGGGGACTGGTTCGGCTGGATGCTGTGGCAGGAGGCGCATCCCGAGGTGGTGCCGCACCCGGACTTCATCCGCCTGATGCGCGACATCCACCTTCAGATCGATCCCGAATTCGAGTCTTTCCTGCGGCCGCAGTTCCTGGCGCGCGACCGAGCCCGCATCCGCATTGAAGAGATTGCCTGGGGTGGGGTGGTGAAGGACGGAATCCCCTCGCTGGACAATCCGGCCATGGTGGCGGCCGGGGCGGCCGGGTACCTGCGCGACGACGACCTGGTGTTCGGCGTGGCGATCAACGGCGATGTGCGGGCCTATCCGCTGCGCATCATGGGCTGGCACGAGATGTTCAACGACACCATCGGCGGCATGCCGGTAGCGCTGGCCTATTGCACGCTGTGCGGCGCGGGCATCCTGTTTTCCACCCGCGTGCCGGGGCGGCCGCGGCCATTTGTCTTTGGGTCATCGGGGTTTCTGTACCGGTCGAACAAGCTGATGTTCGACCGGCAGACGCATACGCTGTGGAACCAGTTCACCGGCCAGCCGGTGGTGGGACCGCTGGCCGACAGCGGCATCGTGCTGGACCGGTTGCCGGTGGTGATTGCGCGCTGGGATGCGTGGAAGGCCGCGAATCCGGGTACCACCGTGCTGGCGCTGGAGACCGGCTACCGGCGCGACTACGGCTCGGGCGTGGTGTACCGCGACTACTTCGCCTCGCCCGACCTGATGTTTCCTGCACTGGCCGACAAACGGCTGCGCAACAAGGACTATGTGTTCGGCATCCAGCGGTTCGGTGCGGCCAAGGCCTGGCCGCTGGCGGCGTTTGCGCGGCAGCCGGTGCTGAACGACCGGGTGGGTGATCTGGACATTGTGCTGCTGGGCGATGCCGACAGCCGCAGCGTGCGCGCCTATGAGCGCGGGACGCGGCGATTCAAGGCAGCCGGGGCGGGGCTGACGGATGGCGGTGGGGCGGCGTGGCGGGTGACCGAGGCCGCGCTGGTGGGGCCTGACGGCACCGAGTTGGCGCGGGTGGCGGGGCAAATCAGCTATTGGTTCGCCTGGGACGGCTATCTGGGCGATGCGGCCGAGCTGTACCGGCCCTAGGGGCGCGGCGGAATGCGCCTTGTTTGGCGGCGTGGCGGGCGGTATCCGTGCGGCACGCTGGCGCAAGGCAACAGGGGTGCAACCGTGGACAATCTGGTCACCATCATTGGCGGGTCGGGGTTTGTGGGGCGCTATGTGGCGCGGCGCTTTGCCAAGGCGGGCTGGCGTGTGCGGGTGGCGGTGCGCCGTCCGAACGAGGCGCTGTTCGTGCGCCCCTATGGCACGCCGGGGCAGGTGGAACCGGTGTTCGCCAACATCCGCGACGATGCGTCGGTGCGGGCTGCCGTGCGCGGGGCGCGGGCGGTGGTGAACTGCGTGGGCACGTTCGACCGTGGCGGGGCCAACAATTTTGAAGCCGTGCAGGCCGAGGGGGCCGCGCGGGTGGCGCGGATCGCGGCCGAAGAAGGCGTGGCGCGGATGGTGCAGCTTTCGGCCATTGGTGCCGGTGTGGCGGCACCTTCGATCTATGGCCAGACCAAGGCCGCGGGCGAGGCGGGGGTGCTGGCGGCGTTCCCGCGGGCCGTGATCCTGCGCCCTTCGGTGATTTTTGGGCCCGAGGACGGGTTCTTCAACCGCTTTGGCGCGATGGCCCGGCTGGGGCCGGTGCTGCCGATTGCGGGCGGCGACGCGAAGTTCCAGCCGGTCTATGTAGATGACGTGGCGCAGGCGGTGTTCAACGCCGTCACCGGCGATGCGGCGGGGGTGTACGAGCTGGGCGGGCCGGAGGTGGCCAGTTTCAGCGACCTGATGCACAAGATGCTGGCGGTGATCCAGCGCCGCCGTCTGGTGCTGAGCGTGCCGATTTTCGCCATGCGCCCGGTGGCCTTTGTGATGGACATGGTGCAGGCGGTGTCGATGGGGCTGGTGCCCAACAGCCTGATCACGCGCGACCAGCTGGCCAGCCTGACGGTGGACAATGTGGTGGCGCCGGGGGCGAAGGGTCTGGCAGACCTGGGCGTGACGGCCACGGCGATGGAGGCGGTGCTGCCCGAGTACCTGTGGCGCTACCGCCCCTCGGGCCAGTATGCGGCCATCAAGGCCAGCGCCAAGAACCTGAAGAAGACCTGAGGTTGGACGGGCTGGCTTCGGCCCTGGTACTGGGCATTGTCGAGGGGCTGACCGAGTTCATCCCCGTGTCGTCCACCGGGCACATCCTTCTGTTGGGGCATTTCCTCGGGTTTGAAAGCACCGGGCGTGCCTTTGAGGTGATGATCCAGCTGGGCGCGATTCTGGCGATTCTGTCGGTGTATGCGGCGCGGATCATCGGCATCCTGCGCGCCTTGCCGCATGACCGGGGTGCGCAGCGGCTGTTTGCCGGGGTCTGGCTGGCCTTCCTGCCTGCCGTGGTGGTGGGGGTGCTGGCGCATGACATCATCAAGACCGTGCTGTTCGAGACGCCCTGGCTGATCGCCGTGATGCTGATTCTGGGCGGCGTGGTGCTCTTGGTGGTGGACCGCTTGGCGCTGACCCCCCGCTATGCCGAGGCGCAGGACCTGCCGTTGTCGCGGGCGCTGGCGATCGGCGCCATTCAGTGCCTGGCGATGGTGCCGGGGGTTTCGCGGTCGGGCGCGACCATCGTGGGCGCGCTGTTGCTGGGGGCCAGCCGCCGGGCGGCGGCGGAGTTCAGCTTCTTCCTGTCGATGCCGACGATGGCGGGGGCCTTTGCCTATGATCTGATGAAAAACCGGGCCATGCTGGACACGGATGCCTGGTTGCAGATCGGCGTAGGGTTCCTGGCGGCCTTTGTGGCTGCCGTCGTGGTTGTGCGGTGGCTGCTGGATTTTGTAACGAAGCGGGGCTTTGCGGTGTTCGGCTGGTGGCGAATCATCGTGGGCAGCGTCACGTTGGGGCTGTTGGCCGTGGGGCTGTGATCGGTTAGGTCAGCCTTAGTTACCTAAAAAACGCACTATTCCGCCGGTTGCCGCGCGGCGGCGCAGTTTTTTCCATAATTGTGTCAGCATTGCTGACTTTCATTCGTCGTGGCCCTGATCTATGCGTTGCGCAGCCACGCCCAAACTGCCGGGAGCCGCCGTCATGGCCAAGGAAAAGATGCTGCGCTTTGTCACGGTCGGGCGCGAGATGCCCGACAAGCGCCCGCCTTCCTTGCGCGCCAAGGACTTTGGCGAGATTTACGGCGAGTACGCCCGGGCAAAGGCCGAGGAACAGGCGGGGCGGTGCAGCCAGTGCGGCGTGCCCTACTGCCAAAGCCACTGCCCGCTGCACAACAACATTCCCGACTGGCTGCGGATGACCGCCGAGGGTCGGCTGCAGGAAGCCTATGACCTGTCGCAGGCCACGAACACCTTCCCCGAAATCTGCGGCCGCATCTGCCCGCAGGACCGGCTGTGCGAAGGCAACTGCGTGATCGAGACGTCGGGCCACGGCACCGTCACCATCGGGTCGGTCGAGAAGTACATCACCGACATGGCCTGGGAAGAGGGCTGGGTGCAGCCGATCCGGCCGCATGCGGAGCGGGCGGAATCGGTGGGCATTATCGGCGCCGGGCCGGGGGGGCTGGCCGCGGCTGACCGGCTGCGCCGGGCGGGGGTGCAGGTGACGGTGTATGACCGTTACGACAGGGCGGGCGGGCTGATGACCTATGGCATTCCCGGCTTCAAGCTGGAGAAGCCGGTGGTGATGCGGCGGATCGAGCAGCTGGAAGCGGGCGGCGTCCAGTTCGTGCTGAACTGCAATGTGGGGGCGGACATTGCCTTTGACGCCATCCGCGGGCGGCATGATGCGGTGCTGATCGCCACGGGTGTGTACAAGGCGCGCGATCTGGCGGCACCGGGGCGCGGGGCGCAGGGCATTGTTCCGGCGCTGGATTTCCTGACGGCCAGCAACCGCAAGGGCTTTGGCGATGACGTCGCCGCGTTCGATGACGGCACGATGGACGCCAAGGGCAAGCGGGTGGTGGTGATCGGCGGGGGCGACACGGCGATGGACTGTGTGCGCACCGCGGTGCGGCAGGGCGCGCTGTCGGTGAAGTGCCTGTACCGGCGTGACCGGGCAAACATGCCGGGGTCGCAGCGCGAAACGGCGAACGCCGAGGAAGAGGGCGTCGAGTTCGTCTGGCTGTCGGCGCCCAAGGGGTTTACCGGCGGCACGGTCGTGGACGGGGTGATCGTGCAGCGGATGCGGCTGGGCCAGCCCGACGCCACCGGGCGGCAGGCCCCGGAAGTGATTGAAAACGCCGACTATGTGGAACCGGCCGACCTGGTGATCATGGCGCTGGGGTTCGAGCCCGAGGACCAGCCCGCGCTGTGGGGCGTGCCCGAGTTGAAGGTCACCCGCTGGGGCACCATCCGCGCCGATTTCGGCACGCATGCGACCAGCCTGCCGGGCGTCTATGCGGTGGGCGACATCGTGCGGGGCGCGTCGCTGGTGGTCTGGGCCATCCGCGACGGGCGCGAGGCGGCGGATGCGATGCTGGCCTGGATGGGGCCTGCGGCGGCAGTGGCGGCGGAGTAGGCGAGTTCGTGATGTGGGTTAGTCGACGCAATCTCAAGAGCAGCGGAGTTGCAGTCGTGGCAACAGTGTTGCTTGCGTCAGGCGTTCACGCTGACGGTCAGGCGGTGACCATCGCTCCTTTCGAGGTTCTGGAAAGCTACCCAGGCTGCATCGGATCGGGGAAGACCGCCTATCGTGTTTCCTTTGAAACAAGGGCGAAGGCACGCTTTGGGATTGATGGCGTTGCTTTCTCCCCTGTCTGCGAGATAAGGACAAGAAAGGGCAGCGATGTCATTGATCAACAGATACCGTGTCCGGACATGGAGACTAACCCTGCGAGGGAATCTTTGGTGGAGAAGCTCCCACGTACCGTCAACATTTCGGCAGACGTTGTCGGCTGCCTTGAATTGACGTCGCACAAGTTTTTACGGGCAGAGTGGGCGTTATCCGGCGAAACAGTACTTGGCCGTGTTGAAGAGCGCGGGAATCTTGAAAGCAACGGGTTGATCCTTCTCTTCGAGGGGCCAAATTCAGTTGGCCCGCCACTGACCGGGACATCTATCCATTTTTCTGGAGTTCGGGTATCTCGGTACGCGCTACTCGGAATGGTATTCGACAATATGAGAGTTAGCCAGCCGAAGTCGGGAGGCGACTACCTTTCAGTAGCGTCATATTTAGTTGTGGCAGCAGAAGAGCCCTACGAGCAGTGGTGCTATTCAGAAAGGTGCGAAGAATCGCCGTTGTCGGCAGACTGGCTCATGAGGAATATGGGCTGGGCTCGCTTCGGGAAAATTGTGGATCTGGTGGAAAGAGAATGATGCAAAGAGCAGAATATGCGGTCGCGATCATAGTCCTCGGCCTTTTCACGGCCACTCCCACCCGCGCGGCTGGCACCTTCACCCCGCCCGAGGGCTGCAGCATGTGGCTGACGGTGCAGGCGCGGGCGTGCCGGGTGTCGAACTACTACAAGTGCAGCGCAGACGCGCCGGGCGACCAGTGGCGCGCGGATTTCGACCAGGAAAGCATGTACTTCCTGAGCCGGATCAACCGCGAGGCCGAGTGGGTGGAAAGCTATGACTTCTTCCCCACGGTGAAGCAGACGCTGGATGCCGGGGCGGCCGACCCGTCGTCGTTCAGCACGCTGCTGTCCGAGGGGATGGACAGCTTCATCTTCAGCCTGTCGCGCGATGACGGCAGCCGCAGCAAGGTGCGCGGCTTTGACCGGCTGACGGGGCGGACCGTGGTGATTGACGGCATCACCCTGCAGGAGACCGAGTTCCAGTACGAGGAGACCGACCCCGAGGGCAACCTGATGCGGCGCAGCAAGGGCAACGAGTACATCAACCCCGAATGGCGCAACTTCTTTGCCGGCCCCAGCGAGTGGGACGGCGGCGATGGCTATGCGCCGATCAACGGCAGCCCCGTGCAGTTCATCTTTCCGGGCGAGCCGGGCTTTGCCGCAACCGAACCGCTGTACGAATGCGACGCGGTGCTTTCGTCGCTGCCGCAGGGGGTGGTGCGTGTCGCTGATTAGGCTGGAAGCGGGCGGGTTCTACCGGTTCGGCAGCGTCGCGGGTCTGCGGCCGGTGGACGTGTATGTGGGCCGTGTGGATGAACCCTCGGACCTTGGGCACAAGGTGGGGCAGCCGGTGGTTTCCATGATCGTGACCTCGTCGCGGCCCGGCATGCCGATGATCGGGCTGGCCCCCTTCTACCTGTCGGCGCTGTTCCCCGAAGGCGTGGCGGCGATTCCACCGTTTGACCTGCGCGGGGCAGATTTCGCCGCGAATTATCGCCAGTGGCGCGGGGCCTGGGAGACGGGCGAGGCAGAGATCTGGGAGATCGGCCCGGCGCAGATGTACCGGCAGGCGATCGAGGCCATGGTGGCCAGCCAGAGCATGATCCGGAGGCCGAATTGAGCGGTTCAGGAATGCAGGGCCACTGCCTGTGCGGGGCGGTCCAGGTGACGGTGGCCCGTCACCGGGGGTTCACGGCGGTGTGCCATTGCCGGATGTGCCAGCGCTGGTCGGGCGGGCTGTTTGTCTGTGTGCCGGTGGCGGCCGAGGGGCTGGAGGTGGCGGGGCCGGTGGTGCGGTTTGCCAGTTCGGGTTTTGCCGAACGGGCGTTCTGCGGGGTGTGCGGGTCACACCTGTGGTACCGGGCGGAAGGTGGCGACGGGCACCATGCGATGATGCCGGGGCTGTTCGATGGCGCCCGCGACCTGCCGCTGAAAAGCGAGATCTACGTGGACCGGGCGCTGCCCGGCCTGGCCCTGTCGGGCGATCACCGGCGGGCGACGCGGGCGGAGTACGAGGCGCGGAACGACCATCTGGAAGGGGACATGCCGTGAACGGTGCCTGCCTGTGCGGTGCGGTGCGCTTTTCCGGCAAGCCGGTGCCGGGCCGGGGTATCGGGGTTTGCCACTGCGGGCAGTGCCGGGTGTGGGGCGCGGGGCCGTTCATGGCGGTCCGCTTCGCCGGGGGCGTCACGGTTGACGCGGGCGAGTCGCTTGTGTGGTTCCGCTCCAGCGACGTCGGCGAGCGCGGGTTCTGCGCGCGCTGCGGGTCGTCGCTGTTCTGGCGCGACCCGGGCAATGCGCGCGACTGGGCGGTGAACGTGCATGCCCTGGGCGACGGGCATGGCCAGACCATCCGCGAGCATATCTGGGTCGAGGACAAGCCCGGGTTCTATGACTTTGCCGACCCGTCGCCGCGGCTGACCGCCGCACAAGTGAACGCCCGTTCCCAGCCGACAGGAGACTGACGATGACCTACGACATGGCCGCCGAACAGGCAAAGCGCGACTGGCTGGATGAGAACGGCCTTTACCGCCACGAGGACGAACACTCGTCATGCGGCGTGGGGCTGGTGGTGGCGATCAACGGCAAGCCCGCGCGCCGGGTGGTGGAGAACGGGATTTCGGCGCTGAAGGCGGTGTGGCACCGCGGCGCGGTCGATGCCGACGGCAAGACGGGCGACGGCGCGGGCATCCATGTGCAGATCCCGGTGCGGTTCTTCTATGACGTGATCCGGCGGACGGGCCACGAGCCCGATATGGGCAAGTTGGTGGCGGTGGGGCAGGTGTTTCTGCCGCGCACGGATTTCGGCGCGCAGGAACGCTGCCGGACCATCGTGGAATCCGAAGTGCTGCGGATGGGGCACTACATCTATGGCTGGCGGCATGTGCCGGTGGACGTGTCGGTGCTGGGCGACAAGGCCAACGCCACGCGGCCCGAGATCGAGCAGATCCTGATCCGCTGCGACAAACCCATCGACCAGGAGCAGTTCGAGCGCGAGTTGTACATCATCCGCCGCCGCATCGAGAAGGCGGCGCTGGCGGCGCATATTGCCGGGCTGTACCTGTGTTCGCTGAGCTGCCGCAGCATCATCTACAAGGGCATGATGCTGGCCGAGCAGGTGGCGGTGTTCTACCCCGACCTGATGGACGAGCGGTTTGAATCGGCGTTCTGCATCTATCACCAGCGCTACAGCACGAACACCTTCCCGCAGTGGCATCTGGCGCAGCCGTTCCGCATGCTGGCCCACAACGGCGAGATCAACACGCTGAAGGGCAACATGAACTGGATGCGCAGCCATGAAATCCGCATGGCGTCGCACAACTTTGGCGAGGCGGCAGAGGACATCAAGCCGATCATCCCCAGCGGCACCAGCGACAGCGGCGCGCTGGATGCGGTGTTCGAGGTGCTGGTGCGGTCGGGGCGCAGTGCGCCGATGGCCAAGACCATGCTGGTGCCCGAGGCCTGGTCGAAGGCCACCACCGACATGCCCAAGGCCTGGGCCGACATGTACGCCTATTGCAACGCGGTGATGGAGCCCTGGGACGGGCCGGCCGCGCTGGCCATGACCGATGGCCGCTGGGTGTGCGGCGGGCTGGACCGCAATGGTCTGCGCCCGATGCGCTATGTGGTGACGGGCGACGGCATGCTGATCGCCGGGTCCGAGGCCGGGATGGTGCCGGTAGACGAAACAACCGTTCGGGAAAAGGGTGCGCTGGGTCCGGGGCAGATGATCGCCGTCGATATGGCGAACGGCAAGCTGTACCACGACGCGCAGATGAAGGACAAACTGGCCGCAGCGCAGCCCTATGGGAGCTGGATCGAAAAGGTCGTGGACCTGAACAGCCTGCTGCACGACGTGCCCGAACGCGCCATCCACAGCGGGGCCGATCTGCGCAAGCGGCAGATCGCGGCGGGGTTCACGGTCGAGGAGATCGAACAGGTTCTGGCGCCGATGGCCGAGGACGGCAAGGAACTGGTGGCCAGCATGGGCGACGACACGCCGCCTGCGGTGCTGTCGGGCCAGTACCGGCCGCTGAGCCATTTCTTCCGGCAGAACTTCAGCCAGGTGACGAACCCGCCGATCGACAGCCTGCGTGAAGGCCGGGTGATGAGCCTGAAGACCCGGTTCGGCAACCTGCGCAACGTGCTGGACGAGAATTCGTCGCAAACCGAAATCCTTGTTCTGGAATCGCCCTTCATCGCGAACGCCGAGTTCGACGTGATGGTGCAGCAGTTCGGCGGGCAGGTGGCGTTCATCGACTGCAGCTTTGCCGCACGTGACGGACTGGACGACCTGCGGCAGGGGCTGGAGCGGATTCGGGCCGAGGCCGAGGATGCCGTGCGGTCGGGTGCCGGGCACCTGGTGCTGTCGGATGAGCATCAGGGCCCCGAGCGGGTGGCGATGCCGATGATCCTGGCCACCAGTGCCGTGCACAGCTGGCTGACGCGCAAGGGGCTGCGGACCTTCTGTTCGCTGAACGTGCGGTCGGCCGAATGCATCGACCCACACTATTTTGCCGTGCTGATCGGCTGCGGGGCCACCACGGTGAACGCCTATCTGGCACAGGACACCATTGCCGACCGCGTGGTGCGCGGTCTGCTTGAGGGCAGCCTGCTGGATGCGATGCGGCGGTACCGGGACGCGATCAACGCGGGCCTCTTGAAGATCATGTCGAAGATGGGGATCTCGGTGATCTCCAGCTATCGTGGCGGGCTGAACTTCGAGGCGGTGGGGTTGAGCCGCGCGATGGTGGCCGAGTACTTCCCTGGCATGCACAGCCGCATTTCCGGCATCGGCCTGACCGGGATCGAGCAGAAGCTGGAGGAAGTTCACCGCAGGGGCTGGCTGGGGGGCGCCGACGTTCTGCCCATCGGCGGGTTCTACAAGGCGCGCCGGTCGGGCGAAAAGCACGCCTGGGAAGCGCAGACGATGCACATGCTGCAATCGGCCTGCGACCGGGCGAGCTATGACCTGTGGAAGCAGTACAGCGCGGCGATGCGGGCCAACCCGCCGATTCACCTGCGCGACCTGCTGGATATCAAATCGCTGGGCAAGCCGGTGCCGATTGACGAGGTGGAAAGCATCACGTCCATCCGGAAGCGCTTTGTCACGCCGGGCATGAGCCTGGGGGCGCTGAGCCCCGAGGCGCACAAGACGCTGAACGTGGCGATGAACCGCATCGGGGCGAAGAGCGACAGCGGCGAGGGCGGAGAGGACCCGGCGCATTTCACCCCCGAACCGAACGGCGACAACCCCAGCGCCAAGATCAAGCAGGTGGCCAGTGGCCGGTTTGGCGTGACGGCGGAATACCTGAACGCCTGCGAAGAGCTGGAAATCAAGGTGGCGCAGGGCGCCAAGCCCGGCGAGGGCGGGCAGTTGCCCGGCATGAAGGTGACAGCGCTGATCGCGCGGCTGCGCCACAGCACGCCGGGGGTGACGCTGATCTCGCCGCCGCCGCACCACGACATCTATTCGATCGAAGACCTGGCGCAGCTGATCTACGACCTGAAGCAGATCAACCCGCGCGCCAAGGTCTGCGTCAAGCTGGTGTCGTCATCGGGCGTCGGCACCATCGCGGCGGGGGTGGCCAAGGCCAAGGCCGACGTGATCCTGATCTCGGGCCACAACGGCGGCACCGGGGCGTCGCCGGCCACGTCGATCAAGTATGCGGGCCTGCCCTGGGAGATGGGGCTGACCGAGGCGCATCAGGTGCTGGCGATGAACAACCTGCGCGAGCGGGTGACCTTGCGCACCGACGGCGGGTTGCGAACGGGCCGCGACATCGTGATGGCGGCGATGATGGGGGCCGAGGAGTATGGCATCGGCACCGCGGCGCTGATCTCGATGGGCTGCATCATGGTGCGGCAGTGCCAGTCGAACACCTGCCCGGTGGGGGTCTGCACGCAGAACGAGGCGCTGCGGCAGAAGTTCACCGGCAGCGCTGACAAGGTGGTGAACCTGATCACCTTCTATGCTCAGGAGGTGCGCGAGATTCTGGCGCAGATCGGCGCGCGGTCGATGGACGAGATCATCGGGCGGGCGGACCTGTTGACGCAGGTGTCGCGCGGTGCGGCCAACCTGGATGATCTGGACCTGAACCCGCTGCTGATTACCGTGGATGGCAGCCAGAAGATCACCTACGACCGGTCGAAGCCGCGCAACCATGTGCCCGACACGCTGGATGCCGAGATCATCCGCGACGGCGCGCGGTTCTTTGAAGACGGCGAGAAGATGCAGCTGTCCTATGCCGTGCGGAACACCCACCGCACCATCGGCACGCGCGCCTCCAGCCACATCGTGCGCAAGTTCGGCATGCGCAACAGTCTGCAGCCCGACCACCTGACGGTCAAGCTGACCGGCAGTTGCGGGCAGTCGCTGGGGGCCTTTGCCGTGCGCGGGCTGAAGATCGAGGTGCAGGGCGACGCCAACGACTATGTGGGCAAGGGCCTGTCGGGGGCGACCATCGTGGTGCGGCCGCCGATGAGCAGCCCGCTGGATGCCAGCGAGAACACGATCATCGGCAACACCGTGCTGTACGGGGCGACCGACGGGTACCTGTTCGCCTGGGGTCGTGCGGGCGAGCGGTTCGGTGTGCGCAACAGCGGCGCGAAGGTGGTGGTCGAGGGCTGCGGGTCGAACGGCTGCGAATACATGACCGGCGGGGTGGCGGTGATCCTGGGCCGCATCGGCGCGAACTTTGGCGCCGGCATGACCGGTGGCATGGCCTATGTGTACGACCCGCAGGGTGTGGCCGAAGACTTCATGAACCTGGAAACGCTGGTGACCTGCGGTGTGGGGCATCCGCACTGGGAGATGCAGCTGAAGGGCCTGATCGAACGCCATGCGGCCGAAACGGGCAGCCGGAAGGCCGCGCTCATTCTGGACAACTGGGCGGAAGAGCGGCGCAACTTCCTGCAGGTGTGCCCGAAAGAGATGGTCGCCCGACTGCCTCACCCGCTGAGCGACGAGCGAGAGGCGGTGCCGGCCGAATAGGGTGGCAGGGCCCCGCCCGACGGGCGGGGCCCTGGCCGAAACGGTCAGGTGGCGGGTGGTGTATCGTCAGCCGTGTCGGCATGGCCGGGGTCGTCGCGTTCGACTTCGATGCTGACCTTTGTGACAAGCCCTGCAATGACGCCCAGAAGCGCCAGCCAAGGGGCCGTCAGCACCACGGCGCCGCCGACAATGACGCCGACGGTGACAGGCATTTCCAGGGAAAAGTCGCTTTCTCGGGCTTGGATGCGCAGGGTTCGGACGTTGCCTGCCTTGATAAGGTCACGCACCCGGTCGATCACTTCGGTGCCCGCAACCTCGATGGTTTCGATGATGGTGCGCTTTTCGCTCGGCTTCTTCTCTGGTTCGGTCATCCTCAACTCCTGCGTTGGGTTGCGCGTCGCAGGCTGCACATAGCACTGGTGGTCAGCGCCTGCCTTGTCTCCGATCAAGGCGCTGGCGAAAGCTGGTGGAAAGGCAGCGGCCGCGGCGTACAGAATCGCGCGCCGAAAGCCGTGCCCAAGGATTGCGGACGCTTGCGCAAATGCAGGAAGAACCGGCCGTGTGCCGCCTGCATCATTTGGCAGCCCTGCGCGGCGGTTGGACGGCGGCGCGAACGGACAGGAGCCCGGTCAGGCGGCCCCTGCCTTCCGGTTGCGCAGATCGTCCATCACACGCACCAGTTCCTCGCTGATGCCCGGTTCCGACAGCGCGTGGCCGGCCATCGGCACGATGCGCAGCGAGGCGTTGCGCCAGCCGTCGCACAGCTGCACGGACATGCGGGGCGGGCAGATCATGTCGTACCGGCCCTGCACGACGTGCGCGGGGATGTGTTCGATGATGTGGCGGTTGCGCAGGATCCAGCCGTCCTGTTCCAGGAACCCGGCATTGCGGAAATAGTGGTTTTCCAGCCGCGCAAAGGCGCGGGCGTATTCGGCCGGGCCCTCGGCCACCGCGCCGTCGTAGTGGATCGAGGCCAGCGCGTTTTCCCAGTTGGCCCAGGCGCGCGAATGCTGGCCTTCCTCGATCAGGTTTCCTGAAAACAGCCGCCGTGCATAGGCGGCAATCAGGTCGCCGCGTTCGCCTTCCGGGATGGGCGCGACGAACCGCGCCCAGAGGTCGGGGAAGAAGGTGCCCGCCCCGCCGCCATAGAACCACTCAAGCTCGCCCTTCGTCATCAGGAAGACGCCGCGCAGGATCAGGTTCGCTACCCGGCCGGGGTGGCAAATGGCATAGACCAGCGCCAGCGTGGCGCCCCAGGACCCGCCGAAGACGATGAACTGCTCGACCCCCAGCGCCGTCCGGATGCGCTCGATGTCGGCCACCAGGTGCCAGGTGGTGTTGGCCTCGACGCTGGCATGGGGCCGCGACCGGCCGCAGCCGCGCTGGTCGAACAGGATGATGCGATAGTGCGACGGGTCGAAGTAGCGGCGCATCGAGGGACTGCAGCCGCCGCCCGGGCCACCGTGCAGCACCAGCACCGGCACGCCCTGCGGGTTGCCGCACTGCTCGACATAGATGCGGTGCCCGTCGCCGACATCCATCATGCGCTGATCGAACGGGTCGATCGGCGGGTACAGGAATTCGGACGCGCGCTTTTGTCCTGATCTGTGGTCCATGTCTGCCCTATATAACGCCACGGGGCCGGGTTGCCACCGGCCAAGTGACAGGAGTTCCGCGCATGACCACCATCGACCCCGCCGAGGTTGCCAAGTTCGAGGCGATGGCCGCCGAGTGGTGGAACCCCGAGGGCAAGTTCAAGCCGCTGCACATGCTGAACCCGTGCCGGCTGGACTATATCACCGCGCAGATCGCGGGCGAGTACGGGCGCGACCTGAAGGCACCCCGGCCATTTGCCGGGTTGCGCATCCTGGACATCGGCTGTGGCGGGGGGCTTTTGTGCGAACCGATGGCGCGGCTGGGGGCTACCGTGGTGGGGGCCGATGCCGCCGCCCGCAACATTCCGGTGGCCCGGCTGCACGCCGAACAGGCGGGGCTGAAGATCGACTATCGCCACACCACGGCCGAGGACCTGGCTGCGGCGGGCGAGGCGTTCGACGCGGTGCTGAACATGGAGGTGGTCGAGCACGTGGCAGACCCGCCCGCCTATCTGGCGGCCTGCCATGCGCTGTTGCGGCCCGGCGGCATCATGATCTGCTCGACGCTGAACCGGAACCCGAAGTCCTACCTGTTCGCCATCGTGGGGGCCGAGCAGGTGATGCGCTGGCTGCCCAGAGGCACGCATGACTGGAAGAAGTTCATCACGCCCGACGAGCTGTACGCCCTGCTGCGTGGCGCGGGGTTTGATCCGGTGGACCGCAAGGGCATGGTGTTCAACCCCTTGCTCTGGTCCTGGAGCCTGTCGGACCGCGACCTGTCGGTGAACTACGTGACGGCCAGTTTGCGGCGGGGATAGGGGGGCAGTCGTCGCACTTTGTCGCCTGACAAATGAACGTGAAAATCACTACGGGTGGCCCGCCTGCTAGGCATCTCGGGCAAGTCAGCTACCAACGGAAGAAGTACCGCGTTGAATGGTGACGATCGTCGCACTCTACGAACCAGTGACAGGTACTTGCGCAACCCTTCGATATCTTGTATCCGAAAAATGCGGTGCCACAGGACGTAGCCCGGCAATCTATGCTGAGGTACGTCCATGTCTGAAGCTGACCACGATCCTAAGCCGCGCCAGTCGATCTATATCGGCACAGTGCCGCCTGTAAGACTGAACCGCGTACTTCTGCCTGAGGCTTCGATCTACCTGATTTGGGGTAGGCACGTTGGGCCAAATCGCGGTCACGGCATTTCCCACATTTGGGCAGAACACCGTGAAGAGATGGAGAGGTGCGGACTGAAGGAGATAGGAGACGTACCGGCTTACGTTTCTACGATAGTCCGAAGCGGTACCCCACTTTTCTACGAAGGCGCTCAGTTCAAAGTAACAAGAGTCCTTGCGGTGCGTTCGACGTCCGGAACTGCCGTCCTCGAATTCAGGGATCGGCTTCAGGGACCAATCTGGTCGGTTGTAACTGCCTTTTCCGGAACAAAAACGCACGGCACCCGTGTGGGAACCGTGCGTTGATCTTGTGCTCGCAGTAGCAACGTTCCCTTAGCTCCGAGGGGTCGGGAACCACCCTTACGTGTCCTGCAAATGGACCCCCGGCCGGATCCACCATCCACATCAGCGGGCCGATTGACCGGTGACACCCACTGGAACTGCTCTTTATGGCACATCAGGTATATGCGCCGAACGGATGAAAACTTCAATACCATCCGGCATTCCGACGAACTGTACGCCCTGCTGCGCGGCGCGGGGTTCGATCCGGTGGACCGCAAGGGGATGGTGTTCAACCCCTTGCTCTGGTCATGGAGCCTGTCGGACCGCGACCTGTCGGTGAACTACGTGACGGCAAGTTTGCGGCGGGGGTAGGGGCCTACTTGCCGCCCCCCGCCGTCTCCCCTCCGCCGCGCGTCAGGTAGTAGGCGGCGAGGATGGGCAGGAAGGTGGCGGCGAAGACGATGATGGCGACCACGTTGGTGACCGGCCGCTGGCGGGGGCGGACGAGTTCGTTCAGCATCCAGATGGGCAGGGTGCTTTGCTGGCCCGCGGTGAAGGTGGTCACGATCACCTCGTCGAAGGACAGCGCGAAGGCAAGCATGCCGCCCGCGAGCAGGGCCGAGCCGAGGTTGGGCAGCAGCACATGGCGGAAGGTCTGGAAGGCATTGGCGCCGAGGTCGGCTGATGCTTCCATCAGCGCGCCCGACAGGCGGCGGAAGCGGGCGACGGCATTGTTGTAGACGATGACGATGCAGAAGGTGGCGTGGCCGAGGATGATGGTCCAGACCGAGAAGGGAATGTCCATCACCGCGAAGGCCGAGCGCAGTGACATGCCGGTGATGACGCCGGGCAAGGCGATGGGCAAAAGGATGAGGAGCGAGATCTGCTCGCGCCCGAAGAACTGCGCCCGGCTCATGGCGGCGGCGACCAGCGTGCCGAGGATCATGGCAATCAGCGTGGCAATGGCCGCAACCTGCAGCGACAGCACGAGCGGCGGCCAGATGTCGGGGCGGTCGAACCAGGCCACGCCGAACCATTGGGTGGTCAGGCCGGGCGGGGGGAACTGGTAGCTGCGTTCCTCGGTGGTGAAGGCGTAAAGGAAGATCAGGAGGATCGGCAGGTGCAGGAACAGGAGCCCGCCGACGGCGGCAGCCCTGAGCCCCGGGGAGGCGCGGTCCTCAGAGCGCATCGAAGGCCCCCGCGCGTTTGGCGAGCCACAGGTAGACGACCATGATGAGGATCGGCACCACGGCAAAGGCGGCGGCCAGCGGTGTGTTTCCGGCGGTGCCCTGCAGCTGGTACACGGTAAGGCCGATGAAGCGCACCGAGGTGCCGACGATCTGCGGGATGATGTAGTCGCCCATCGTCAGCGAGAAGGTGAAGATGGAGCCGGCAATGACACCGGGCATGGCCAGCGGCAGCACCACGGTGCGGAAGGTTTGCGTGCGGGTGGCGCCAAGGTCGGCCGAGGCCTCCAGCATCGAGGTCGGCACGCGTTCCAGCGCGGCCTGCATGGGCAGGATCATGTAGGGCAGCCAGACGTAGACGAAGACAAGGAAGGTGCCGAGGAGCGAGGTGGACAGCGAGTTGCCGCCGATTCCGGGAATGGACAGCACCGCGTTCAGGAGGAACGACGTCCCGGTCGCCTCGGCCCCCCAGCCGATGATGCCTTCCTTGGCCAGGATCAGCTTCCAGGCGTAGACCTTCACCAGATAGCTCGACCACAAGGGCAGCATGACGCCCAGGTAGAAGGCGGCCTTCATCCGGCCCTTGGCATAGCGGGCGGCGTAGTAGGCGATGGGGAAGGCGATGACGGCGCAGGCCAGCGTCACCGCGGCCGACATGACCAGCGTGCGCAGGATGATGTCGAGGTTCTGCGCGCGGAACAGTTCGCCATAGGTCTTGAGCGTGAATTCTGGCACCACGAGGCCGGAGAATTCGTCGATGGAATAGAAGGACTGGACCAGAAGCGCGGCGAGCGACCCGAGATAGACCAGCCCCAGCCAGATCAGCGGCGGCGAGACGAGGAGCAGGAGAAGCAGGTTCGGGTGCCGCCAGAAGGTGGCGGTCAGCCGGTCGGCAGGCCCTTTTGCGGGGAAGATGGCGGTCTCAGCCATGCCGCGCACCCGGGTTGACCGTGGCCTCCCGCGGGCTTCGCCCTTGGGCCCGGCAAAGGGGGGCAGGGCCCCCCTTTGAACCCCCGCGCCTCGTGGCACCCGCCCGCCGGGCGCTGACGCGCACGGCGTTGCGCCTGACCCCGGCCCCGGGAGGGCTGCCTGCCCTCCCGGACCCACCCGGGGGTATTTGGACAAGGGGAAGGGGCAGGGGAGAGGGGGCAGGGGCGTGGCGCGTCATGCCTCGCCCTCCATCACATGCAGCGCGGCGGGGTCGAAGGAAAGGCCGGTGGCGGTGCCGGGTCCGGGCACCGGCTGGCCTGCGGGGATCATCACCGCGATCTCGGCGCCGTGGGTCTCGACAGTGGCGCGGGTGGTGGCACCGAGGTAGCGCAGGCCGGTGACCGGGCCTGACAGCGACGCGCCATCCACCGGTGCAAGGCGCAGCGCCTCGGGCCGGATCGAGGCCCAGCGCGCCGGGCCGCCCAGCGCGCGGGTGAGGTCGGGGGGGATGACGTTGGACGAACCGACGAAATCGGCCACGAAGCGGGTGGCCGGGCGGTCGTAGATGTCGGACGGCCTGCCCACCTGCACGATGCGGCCTTCGTTGAAGACGGCGAGGTGGTCGGCCATCGACAGCGCCTCGCCCTGGTCATGGGTGACGAAGACGAAGGTGATGCCCAGCCGCTGCTGCAGCGTCTTCAGCTCGTCCTGCATCGCCTCGCGCAGTTTCAGGTCCAGCGCGCCCAGCGGTTCGTCCAGCAGCAGCACGCGCGGTTCGTTCACCAGTGCGCGGGCCAGCGCCACGCGCTGCCGCTGGCCGCCCGAGAGCTGCGCCGGCTTGCGGTCGCCGAAACCCGAGAGCTTGACCAGCGCCAGCATCTCTTCGGCCCGGGCATGGCGCTTGCCACGGTCGACGCCCTTGACCATCAGCCCGTAGGCCACATTGTCGCGCACGTTCAGGTGCGGGAACAGCGCATAGTCCTGGAACACGGTGTTCACGTTGCGCAGGTGGGGCGGCGTGTCGCTGACATCCTGGCCGAAGATGCGCACGGCGCCGCCGGTGGGTTTCTCGAACCCCGAGATCAGCCGCAGGCAGGTGGTCTTGCCGGACCCCGAAGGGCCCAGCATGGCGAAGAAGGCGCCTTCGGCGATGGAGAGGGATACGCCGTCGACCGCCTTCACGGAACCGAAGTGGCGGGAGACGTTGGCGAATTCGACGGCTTTGGTCATCGGTCATCCGTAGGGCGGGGTTCACCCCGCCGTTGAGCGATGGCGGGGTAAACCCCGCCCTACGAAGGCTCCCCGTTCCCGAAGGAACGGGGGCCTTTGCACGGTTACCGGCCGCCGATCACGCCGATGTAGTCGGACACCCAGCGGTAGTAGGGCACACACTTGCCTTCGCCCTGCGAGCAGTTGGCGACGGGAGTGGTCCAGAAACGGATCTTCTCGAAGTCGTCCATGCCGTTGCCCGCGCAGGATTCGGCGGTGGACATGCCGCGGCCGTCGGTGCAGGCGGCGGGAACCGCCGGGTTCGCGCCGAACCAGACGGCAAGGTCGGCCTGCAGGTTGGACGACAGCGTGTGCTCCATCCACAGGTAGGCGCAGTTCGGGTTCGCCGCATCGACGTGCATCATCGTGGTATCGGCCCAGCCGGTGGCGCCTTCCTGCGGAATGACGCTGGCCACCGGCACCTTGTCGCCCTTCAGCAGGTTCACCTGGAACGGCCAGGTGCCCGAGGCCGCCATGCCCTCGTTCTTGAAGTCGTCGATCTGGATGAAGGCATCGTGCCAGTAGCGGCTGACCAGATTGCGCTGCACGCGCAGCAGGTCCAGCGCGGCCTTGTACTGGTCTTCGTTCAGTTCGTAGGGCGAGGTGATGCCGAGTTCCGGCTTGTGGAACATCAGGTACTGCGCCGCGTCGGCGATGTGGATCGGGCCGTCATAGGCCTGCACGCGGCCCTTGTTCGGCTGGCCGTCAGGCAGCGTCATCTCTTCGAACACCACGTTCCACGAGGTGGGGGGGGCATCCTTGAACACCTCGGTGTTGTACATCAGAACGTTCGGCCCCCACATGTAGGGAACGCCATAGTGCACGCCGTCAACCGTGTGCCAGGGTGCCGACTTCAGCCGGTCGTCCACCGTGGACCATGACGGGATCAGGTCGGTGTTCACGGGCTGCACCCGCTTGCCCGCCACCAGCCGCAGCGAGGCGTCGCCCGAGGCGGTGACGAGGTCGAAGCCGCCCTCGTTCATCAGTGCCACCATCTCGTCCGAGGTGTTGGCGGTTTTCACGTTCACCTTGCAGCCCGAGGCGGCCTCGAACTTGGTGACCCAGTCGAACTCCTTCATCGTCTCGCCGCGCTCGATGTAACCGGGCCAGGCAACGATGTTCACCTGGCCCTCGGGGGCGCCGATGGCGGTGACCTGGGCAAGGGCGGGGGTCAGCGCCAGGGAAAGGGCAAGGGCGGTGGTACCGCAGAGGCGGAACATGGACATTCGGCAGTCTCCCTGATGGCGGGAATCGAGTCCCGCGGTTGTTATGACAGTCACGTTACCGGGGTGGCCGGGGAAGGCAAATCCAAAACGCGGAAAGAAGGGACCGGATCGCCCGGCGGAAACGGTCAGTCGGCGCCAAGATCGCGCAGGACCGCCAGGAAAGTGGCCATCTCTCCGCCCGACAGCGCCATCTCGGCTTCGATCATCAGGCGCAGCGCGTTCGCCTGGTTCTTCAGGCGCTGCTTCGTGGTCATCTGCCGCTCCGTCTCGGCCCGCGCCCGCGCCTCTTCGGCCTCGGCCAGCGTCTTCAGGATGCGGGCTTCGATCTCTTCGTTCTCAAGCCCGGATTTCTTCAGCCGGGCGCGGATGTTCGCAAGGCCTTCGGTGATGAACTCCTGTGTCTGGGCCTGCACCGTCTTGCCGGTCGCCGCGTCCAGCTCGGCCTGCATCAGCGCTTCCATCCTCTCGCGCAGGCGGGGCAGGAAGCCGCCCGCGGGCGCGGCCACCTCGCGCCGCTTCGACACGACGAAAGCCTCGACGATGCGGCGGGTGGCGGCAATGGCGCGGTCGGATTTCAGCACGGTGGCGGCCATGACGACGCCGTGTTCGGTGAAGACAAGCGGTGCGTAGCGGGGGCCGCCCCATGCACTTGAGGTCGCAAGTTGCGACCTCAAGTTCTGTGTTTCGGCTTCGATCAGCCGAAAGGCAAATCCCTCGAAGCGCGTCGCGTTGCGAGCGACAGCTTCGTTCAGCCGCTTCGTCGGGACGTCGAAGTGGCGGGCAACCTCACCGTCAAGCATCACGGTCTGATCGCGGATCCGGACCAACTGCGGGAGAGCGGGAAGGGCGACGTCGTCTTCGGACATGGTCCACCGGGCAACTTGATGTCGCAGGATGCGACCTCAAGATGCGCGGACCGTGCACAGGAATGGTAAAGCCAAGGTAAACCCCACATGGAAAGGCCCCGGTCCTGAAACCGGGGCCCTTCCTTGAGGCGGCAAATGCCGGGGCCTTACGCCTCGGCGTTTTCCTTCTTCTCGGTGATTTCCTCACCGGTCTCCTGGTCGACCATCTTCATGCCAAGGCGCACCTTGCCGCGCTCGTCGAAGCCCAGAAGCTTCACCTTCACTTCCTGGCCTTCCTTCAGCAGTTCGTTCGGGTGCTGCAGGCGCTTGTTGGCGATCTGCGACACGTGCACCAGGCCGTCGCGCTTGCCGAAGAAGTTCACGAAGGCGCCGAAGTCCACCAGTTTGACCACGCGGCCGGTGTAGACCTTGCCCTCTTCCGGCTCGGCCACGATCGACCAGATCATCTCGTAGGCCTTCTTGATGGCCTTCTGGTCGTTCGAGGCGATCTTGATCACGCCGTCGTCGTTGATGTCGACCTTGGCGCCCGACACTTCCACGATCTCGCGGATGACCTTGCCGCCCGACCCGATCACTTCGCGGATCTTGTCGGTGGGGATGGTCAGCGTCTCGATCTTGGGGGCGTATTCGCTGAAGCCCTTCGGGTTCGCCAGCGCCTTGGCCATTTCCGACAGGATGTGCAAGCGGCCGTCGCGGGCCTGCGCCAGCGCCTGTTCCATGATTTCCGGGGTGATCCCGGCAACCTTGATGTCCATCTGCATCGTGGTGATGCCCTTGTCCGTGCCCGCCACCTTGAAGTCCATGTCGCCGAGGTGGTCCTCGTCGCCCAGGATGTCGGTCAGCACGGCCCAGCGGCCGTCGTCTTCCAGGATCAGGCCCATGGCCACACCGGCCACCGGCGCCTTCAGCGGCACGCCCGCGTCCATCATGGCCAGCGACGAGCCGCAGACCGTGGCCATCGAGGACGAGCCGTTCGACTCGGTGATCTCGCTCACGATGCGGACGGTGTAGGGGAAGTCGGTGGCGGCGGGCAGCACGGCCTGCAGCGCGCGCCAGGCGAGTTTCCCGTGGCCGATCTCGCGGCGGCCGGGGCTTCCGACGCGGCCCACTTCGCCGACCGAATAGGGCGGGAAGTTGTAGTGCAGCAGGAAGTTCGACCGGGTGTTGCCGTTCAGCGCGTCGATGATCTGCTCGTCCTCGCCGGTGCCCAGCGTGGTGACGCACAGCGACTGGGTTTCGCCGCGGGTGAACAGGGCCGAGCCGTGGGTGCGCGGCAGGACGCCGGTTTCGATCCAGATCGGGCGCACGGTGGTGTTGTCGCGCCCGTCGATGCGCGCGCCGCCGTTGATGATGTCGCCGCGCAGGATGCTCGACTCCAGCGCTTTCATGGCCGGCCAGAAGTTCGGGTCGGCCTGCTCTTCTTCGGTCAGCTGCGCCTTCGTGGCCTTGATGGACTCGTCAATGGCGGTGGTGCGGGCCTGCTTGTCGCGGATGGCGAAGGCGGCGCGCATCTGCGTCTCGCCCACCTCGCGGATGCGGGCCGACAGCGCGGCATGGTCGGGCGCCTCGAAATGGAACGGCTCTTTCGCCGCATCCTCGGCCAGGTCGATGATCAGGTCGATCACCGGCTGCATCGCCGCATGGCCGAACTTCACGGCGCCCAGCATCTCGGCCTCGGTCAGCTCGTAGGCTTCCGATTCCACCATCATCACGG
>CAZLIC010000073.1:0-22791 GCA_964559535.1 uncultured Rhodobacterales bacterium | reverse complement strand
GCGCAGGAATTCGGCCGCGAAGGCGGCCGGGGCGCGCGGGGGCGGCGCGGGTTCGGCGGGCGGCGGCGGCGCGGCCCGCGCCGGTTCGGGCGGGTGGGCGGGTTCGGGTGGCAGTTCCGCGGCATCCGGCGCGGTCGCTGTCACCTCAACCCGGCCGCCGACCTGCCGGGTGGACAGGATCAGCGCATCGGGACCAAGACGGCGCACCGCCTCGTCCAGCGCGCGGGCGGCATCGTCGGCACTGAAGACCATTGTGTTCATGTGTCAGCTCCCACCCGGACAGGGCGCGGTTCAGAGGGAAGGGCAGGCGGCAGTCCGATGCTGCGGACAACCTCGACGCGGCGGGTTTCGGGCAGGTCGCCCAGGCCCAGCACGAAGGCATCGGGCAGGTGCGGCCGCAGGAAGGTGGCCATCGACCGGCGCAGGGCCGCCGCCACGACAATCAGCAGCGCCCGCCCCTCGGCCTGCGCGGCATCCTGCGCGGCGCCGCATTCGCGCAGGATGTTGGCGGCAAAGCCGGGGTCAAGCGACAACCCCTCGTCCGGCGGGCGGCGAGAGCGCAAGAGCAGCTGCTCGAGCTCGGGCGAGAGGGTGACAAGGCGCAGCGTCGCGCCAACGGGGGCAACCTGCTGCAGCAGCAGCGGCGCCAGCGCGGGGCGCAGCGCCTCGGCCATGGCGACGGTGGGCATGTTGGCGGGGGCAAGCTGGGCCAGACCTTCCAGAATGCGGCGCAGGTCGGCCACCGGCATGCGGTCGGCCAGAAGCTGGCGGATCACCGCGGTCAGGGTGTGCAGCGGCACCAGTTTCGGCACCACCGTCTGCACCAGCGTGGGGGCGGCGCGCGACAGCGCGTCAAGCTGCGCCTGCACGTCGTCGGGGCCCACCAGATCGCCCGCGTGGCGTTGCAGCACCTGGCCCAGATGCGTGGCGATGACCGATTCCGGATCGACCACGGTGTAATCGTCGGCCTCGGCCTCGGCCACCTGATGTGGCTGGATCCAGACGGCTTCCAGGCCGAAGGACGGGTCGCGCACGGCGATGCCGGTCAGCCTGCGGGTGGAGGCGTTGCCGGGCAGGGCCAGGCGGCGGTCGGGGTGGATGGTGTCTTCGGCCACGATGGTCTGGCCGATGCGGATGCGGTAGCCGCTGGCGGGAAGCGACAGGTCGTCGCGGATGCGCACGCCCGGCACCACGATGCCCAGGGCCCGCGACAGTTCGCGGCGGATGGCGGTGATGCGCGCGACCAGCGCCCCCCCGTCGCGCCCGCCGGCAAGCCCGATGAGGCCGAAGCCGATCTGCAAAGAGATCGGAGCGATGTCCGAGACCTCGTCGGGGGTGATGGGGGCCGGGCCGGAATCGGCTGCGGCACGGGAACCGGATGCTGCGGCGGCGCCATCGGCGGCCGGCGGCCGACCCGTGCGTGGTTCCGTGCCACTGCCCACATCGGCTGCAACGGCATGGCTGCGGTGCGCCAGAAGGCCCGCGCCGACGGCCAGCGCGCCGGCCAGCAGGAACATCCCGTTCGGCATGCCGGGCACCAGCCCCAGCGCCAGCAGCACCGCTGCGGCCGGGCCCCAGGCCTGTGGCAGGTGCACCTGCCGCCCGATCAGCCCGCCCATGTCGGACGAGGTGGAAGACCGCGTGACAATGATGGCGGCCGCGATGGACAGGAGCAGCGCCGGGATCTGCGCAACCAGGCCGTCGCCCACCGACAGGCGCACATAGGTATCGGACGCGGCACCCAGCGACATGTCGTGCTGCAGCGTGCCGATGACGATGCCGCCGATCAGGTTGATGGCCAGGATGATGATGCCCGCCACGGCATCGCCCTTCACGAACTTCGAGGCGCCGTCCATGGCCCCGTAGAAATCGGCCTCGGCGGCGACTTCGGCGCGCCGTGCCTTGGCCTCGTCCGGGGTCAGCAGTCCCGCGTTCAGGTCGGCGTCGATGGCCATCTGCTTGCCTGGCATGGCATCCAGCGTGAAGCGTGCCGACACTTCGGACACGCGGCCCGCGCCCTTGGCGATGACCACGATGTTGATGATGACCAGAATGGCGAACACCAGCAGGCCGACGACGAAGTTCCCGCCGATGACGAAATTGGCAAAGGCGGCAATCACATGCCCCGCCGCGTCGGTGCCGGTGTGCCCTTCGGCCAGGACGACGCGGGTGGAGGCGACGTTCAGCGCCAGGCGCAGGGTGGTGGCGATGAGCAGGATGGTGGGAAAGCTGGAAAAATCGAGCGGGCGGCGCGCGTGCAGCGCGACCATCAGCACCAGAAGCGACAGCAGGATGTTGCCGATGAATGAGAGGTCCAGCAGCCAGGCGGGCAGCGGCACGATCATCATGGCCACGATGGCCAGGATACCGACCGGCAGGACCAGCGCACCTGCCTGACGCCGCACGATCCCGAGGCCGAGCGCGGGGGTCATGCGGAGTGTTCCGGAACGGCGGGGCAGAGCAAGGGCATGCGGCGACCTGCGGCTGGGGTTCGGACAGGCTTCGGGCTGCAAGTGTCATGCCAGTGCCGCGCCCGGTTCCGGCCCGCGGCTGGCACGGCACTTGCACCGATGCCGTGCCGATCCTGAGGGTGTCTGCCATGTTGCCCACTGCCTTTGCGGGCCTGCCCGCCCGCCGCGCTTGCCTGCGCCTTGCTGCCGCGGCGCGGCGGCGCTCCGGTCATGCCGCTGCGGTGCTGCTGCTGGCGGCGGGGGGCGGCTGCGCGCCCGAGGCGGCGTCGGACGTGCCGCTTTCGGCGATGGATGCGCCAAAGCAGGCGGAAGCCGGGGTCGTGGTTCCCGCAGGCATGGCCGTGGCGGCGGCCCCGGCGGCAGTGCCCGCCGTGGCGGTGACGGGGCGCGGATTTGCCCAGGTCTCGGGCCAGCCGGGCGGCAGCCTGGGCGAGCGGCGGCTGATGGCGATCCGCGCCGCCCGGCTGGAGGCGCTGCGCGACCTGGCCGAACAGGTGCACGGCGCCGGTCTCACGTCGCAGACCGTGGTGCGCGATTCGGTCGTGGTGGATGACGAGGTCCGGGCGCGCCTGGTCGTGGCGCTGCGCGGCGCGCGGACGGTGGCCATCCTGCCCAAGGGCGAAGATGGATACGAGGTGGTCATGCAGCTGGATCCGGCGGGGCTGGCCCTGGTGAACCGCATCCTGAGGGCGGGCCCGTGACCATCACGCGGCGCGCCGTCCTGGTTTCGGCAGCCGCCGCCGCGGTGGTGGCCACACGGGCCGCGCCGGCCGACGATGGCGGCTGGATCGAGGTCACGGGCTATGCCCGGGCGCGCGGGCCCGGCGATGTGGAGGCGGCGCGGCGCCGCGCTTTGGCCGATGCGCTGCTGTCGGCCGCACTGGCCGGCGGGGCCGAACTGCGCGGCCACTCGGTGCTGTCGAAGGCACGGCTGACGTCGGACCTGCTGGTGGTGCGGCCCACCGGACGGGTTCTGGCGCACAGCGTGGTTTCGGCCCTGTTCGACGGAACCGGCTGGACGCTGCGCATCCGCGCGCGCGTCGGGGCGGCATCGGCGGCGGAAGGGGCCGCCTGCGGCGTGCGGCGCAGGCTGACGGTCACGGCCCTGCGCCCGGTCGTGAAGGTCTGGGCGGCGGCCCCGGCGTGGTCGGGGCCGGTGGCTGCCGACCTGGCGGAACGGCTGCTGCGGGCGGCGGCCGGGCATCGCGCCGTCACCGGCTTCACCCGCCTTGCCCGCCCCCTGCCCGGCACCACGGACCTTGCGGGCGAACGCTATCGCAACCTGACGCGGGGTGCGCAGGCCGTGGCGCCGGGCGACCATGTGCTGGAAATGGCGGTCGAGGTGGCGGGCCTTGCCCGCGGCACCGACCTGACGGTGAACCTGCGTCTGACCGGCCCGATGGGCGAGGGATGGGTCGGGCGCCATCGCGGCACGGCGCGCGAACCGGCACCTTCGGCCTTCGGGCGCAATGCCGTGCTTGTCACCCCGCTGCGTGCAGCCAGGGCCGAGGCGCTGGTACGCGGGGCCGTGGCCGTGCTGGACGACATGCTGGACCGCGCCGCCTGCCGCGAGGTGGCCGCCCGGCTGGCGCTGTCGGGCGGGCGCCTGGTGGCGCCGGTGGGTGCCGACCACGGGCTCAGCGCCACGACGCTGGCCTATGTGGCCGAGGATTCCTCGGCCTCGGGCCTGCTGGAGGTTGCTGAACTGGGCCGCACCCGGGTGGTGTTGCGCCCGCTGGACCCGGACCGTCCCGCCAGCGCCTTTGCCGGGCGCAGCCTGCGCTTCATCCTGGTCGGGCAGGCGCTGCCATGAGGCGATGGCTGTGCCTTGCCGGGATGTTGCTGGCAGGTCGGCTGGCAGCCCAGCCGATTGACGGGCCGACCGCCGTGGGGCTGGTGCAGGCGGCGATGCGGGCGGCGGGGGTGGCGCCCGTGGCCATGGCCGCGCCGCAGCGCCCCTTGCCCGCATGTGCGCACCCGCCCGCCGTTGCCCCGTTCCAGGGCCGCTGGACGGCGGCCGAGCTGACCTGCGAAACCCCCGTTGCGTGGCGCCGTGTGCTGCGCGTGGCGGCAGGGCCGGATGCCATGCCCCCGCGGCGGGCGGCGGCGGCCCTGCCCGTGGATGCGCAGGTGGTGCTGGTGGCTGCGCGTGCGCTGCGCCGCGGGCACCGGCTGGTGCCGGGCGACCTTGTCGAAGGGCGGCTTGCCGGGATTGACCCGGCGCAGGCGGTGCTTCGGCTGCAGGATGCGCTGGGGCGGCGCCTGCGCACGGCCGTCGGCGCGGGCCAGCCGATGCTGGAGCGCCAGCTGGAGCCCGCGCTGGCGGTGGAACCCGGCCAGCGCGTGGACATTTCGGCGCAAGACAGCGGACTGGCCGTGGCCATCGCGGGCGAGGCGTTGCAGGGTGGCGGGGTGGGCGATGTGGTGCGCGTCCGCGTGCTGTCGGGCGGGCGCGAGATCGAGGCCGAGATCAGCGGCCCGCGCCGGGTGACGGTGACCCCTAAGATTTCCGTGGAAGCTGCCGTTACCATCTCCAAAAGGAGATCGCCATGATCAGCAATGTCACCCGGCCCATCCAGCCGCGGTCTACGTCCGAGAACGAGCGCCTGCGCCCCAGCGGGCTTCCCATCACGTCATCCTCTGGGTCGGAAGACCAGGTGCAGCTGTCGTCGCAGGCCCGGGCATTGCCGGGTGCGCTGGGGGCGGGTCCGCCGGTGGATGCAGCACTGGTCGACCGCATCGGGGCGGCCATCGCCGGAGGGAACTATCCCGTCGACCCCGACAGGATTGCCGCGGCAATGTTCCGGGACTTCATCGAATTCAGCGGCTGAGAAGGGTACCACCACATGCCGACCGTCGACCTGATGTCTGCCGCCGTGATTGGCACCGGCCTGTTCGGCGGTTTGGTCCTGCTCGCGTTCGGCCTGATCCTGGGTCTGCGCGAGATGGGGCGCAGGCTGGCCGAGTTGCGCGGGGAGGTGCTGCATGGCTCTGCCGACCGCGCCGCAGCCATTGCCGATGTGGCGGCTGCGGTCGAGCGGCTGGAGGCCCGCATTGCCGCGCAGCGCGACGACGGGTTGTCGTCGGTTTCGGCCGACCTTGCCGCGATTCGCGCGGAGGTTGAGTGGCTGGGGGGCGAGCGGATGATCGAAGAGGCAGTGCGGATGTGCCGCGAGGGCATTCCTGCGCGGCGGGTCGGCGAGGAACTGGGGATTTCGGCCGAATCGATGCGGGTGATTTCCCTTTTGCGCGCGCACTGACCCGTTCCACCGCACGGTTCAGCGGCCTGCAACCAGCACCATCTGCAGGAATAGAAGGCGCCGGACACGGCCGCCTGTCCGTTCGTTCACCACCACGACGGGGCGGCTGTGCCCCTCGCACTCGACATCGATCAGGATGTTGTCGGGCAGATGCAGACGGTAGGCCGCCAGCGTTGCCTTGGCATCGGCTACGAAACGGGTCCGAAAGCCGACGTCGATCCACGCCCGCGCCAGCGCCCGCCCGACGATGTCCGGCAGGAAACGCTCCACCTGCGCCCGGTCCGACAGCGTTGTCTCGCGCGCCACAAGGTCGAACGGCTCTGGCCCGTCGTCGCGACCCGCACCGCGTGCCGCCCGGTAGGCTGCCAGACCGAAATTCTGCGACTCTGCCATGGCCCCGCACTCTGGCTGTGAACACTGCACACACGCATTATCTGAACGGCAAGAGCGCCCGCGGGTTTAGCCCCATCCGAAAGTATGGTTGCCAGCCCTTTGAAGGGGGCATGACGTCCGTTTGCGCGGGGACCACATGCTGCTGTCGTGTTGCCCGGAACCGCCGGTTTTCCGACACTTGGCCCAGTCACGACAGCACAAGAGGCGACATGAGCACGCACTGGACCTTTCCCGGACTTGACCCCGACCCCGCCCGCACGGTGCTGGACCGCATGGTTCCGGGAGAGGCACCCGTCATGCTGCGGATGAAGCGGCTGGTGCAGGCCGTGGCCCCGACCGCGGCTCCTGTCCTGGTGCAGGGGCCCAGCGGATGTGGCAAGGAACTGGTGGCGCAGGCCCTGCACCGCCTTTCGGGGCGGACGGGCGCGCTGGTGGCGGTGAACTGCGCCGCCATTCCCGCCGACCTTCTGGAAGGAGAGTTGTTCGGGCGCGAACGCGGGGCCTTTACCGGGGCCGACCAGGCGCGTGCCGGGCTGATCGAACAGGCCGCCGACGGCACGCTGTTTCTGGACGAGATCGGCGACATGCCGATGGCGCTGCAGGCCAAGCTCTTGCGGGTTCTGGAAACGCGCGAGGTGCGCAGGCTGGGGGCATCGACCCTGACGAAGGTGGACTTCCGCCTGGTCGCGGCCACGCATCGCGATCTGGGTACACTGGTGGCGGCGGGCGCCTTCCGCGAAGATCTGTTTTTCCGCCTGGCCGTGTTCCCGGTCTCGGTGCCCGCGCTGGCCGACCGCCCCGGCGACATTCCGCTGCTGGTCAGGCGCCTTCTGGACGAACAGGCGGCCGCAACGCCAGTTGCCCCGCTGCCCGAGTTCGACGCCTCGGCGGTGCGGGCGCTGGCCGGGCATCCCTGGCCCGGAAACGTGCGCGAACTGAAGACCGTGGTGCAACGTGCCTGCCTGTTGTTCCCGGGGCAGGTGGTTTCGGCGCAGCAGGTCTTGGCGAACCTGCTGCGATTTGCCCTGCCCGAGGACGCGACCGGGGTTCCCGGTGCAGCGCAGGTCTTGCCCGTGCGCGCCGGTGACGCGACCGTTGCCGAAACCCTGCGCCGCAGCCTGACCGAGCACGGCAGGCTCGACCTTCGCGGCATCCTGCGGGACATCGAGGTTGCGCTGATCGACGAGGCGCTGCACCGCAGCGGAACCTGTGTCACACATGCGGCCATCGCGCTGGGGCTGCACCGCACCACGCTGATCGAGAAGATGCGCAAGCACGGCATGATGCGCGGGTGAGGCGCGCCCCGGGATCAGTTGTCCGATCGCGACCACAACCGGACGAGGTTGGTCAGATAGGTGCCCGCGCTGTTGAACTGCGTGACAGACCGCTCCATCGCGGCAAAGCGGTTGAGGTAACGCCTCTCGAGCACGGCCGCCTTCGCCTCGATCTGGGTCAACCGGTCGCTTGAAAGCGAGGTCGTCCGGTTCAACTCGGTCTCGCGCTGGCCGATCGCACCGGTCGAGGACATGGTCTGCTGCAGGAACGACGCGGCCGCGGCCACGAAGCTGCGGCCGAAGCGCACCTTGCCCGTGGTGATGCCGACCTCGGCGCGGACCGATATGCCGACCACGGCGCCCTCGGCGGCAGTGAACAGTTTCACGCCCGCCTCGAGGTCGATCGATGTCATGCGCGCACCGCCCAGCGTGGCGGAACCGTCGACCGCCAGGGTGAACTCGTATTCGCCCGAGGCGAGTTCCGGCCCCGGAAAGCCGCCGACGGTCAGGCCCTCGGTCAGGGAATTCAGGCTGTCCCCAAGAACTGCATCGAAGGCTTCGACCGATGTCGTGAAGGCGCGGTCAAACACCGTCTGGTCCAGCCGCAGCGTACCGTCGCGCTGGGTGGCGACACCCAGGTCGGCGAGGTTCACGTCGCGGTCGCCATGCCCGGTCAGGGGTCGCGCGATCAGCGCGCGCAGGCCCAGCGCAATGCCCTGCACATTGCTGTCGCCAGACAGGTCGCCGGCCGCGGCACCGCCCACGGCGCGCCCCGTGACCTGCCGGAGCAGCGACAGGGTGTCGTTCAGCGCCTCGACCAGCTTTTCCATGTTCGACTGCGCGATCGACACGTCGCGGTCGATGGTGATGGTGCCGGTGACCACCGCCGACAGCGCAACGCTCATGCCGGGGATGATGTCGGTCAGCGTGTTGGTGGTGCGCGAGATCAGGATCCCGTCGACGATGACCTGCGCATTCGCGGCGGCCTGGACCTGCGCCGTGGCATTCGTGGCCGTCGTGTCAAAGCCGGACAGCGCCACTTCCCCGCCGGTTGTCGGCCCGGTGCCCGCTGCGGTCAGGCGGACGGCATTGTTCGCCCCGGTTTCGCCGACGATCCCGAACGAGAAGGTGCCGTCGCCTTTGGTCAGCACCCGGGCCCTGAGACCCGTCACCTCGGACACCTGTTCGGCCAGCGCCTCGAGCGTGGTTCCCGCGGCGACGGTCAACGTGACGGCCGTGCGCGACGCGTCCGGGGCAAAGGTCTGCGGGCCGGAGGTGCCGGACCAGCTGCCGAACTCGATCGTCAGGCTGCCATCCTGAAGCACCGCGTCGCGCGCGGAGAAGCCCTTGAATTCAAGGACCTGGCGCTGGGCAAGGCCGGTCACCTCGATCTCGGTCGTGCCGTCGACCAGAAGCGAGCGGTCGGTGACGCTGGGCAGGATCGAGGACGTCGAGGTGGTGACGGCCCGGATCGGATTGCCTGCAATCTCGGCCAGGGCGGAACCCAGCGCATCCAGTTGCGTGCGCACCTCTGCCAGGGCCGTCAGGCGCAGCGCGTCGGCCTCGACCCTGCGCTGCAGCGCCAGCTGCTGCGGCCTGATCTCGGCCGTCACAAGCGAGGTGGCCAGGGCCCGGAGGTCAAGCCCGGTTCCGTTGCGGTTCAGCGTGCTGAGGATATCTTCCATGCGCGTGTTCTCCTTTGTGCAGGAGGAACGGCCGTACAGAGCGGAATGTTAGCGGCGTGCGGTGTATCGCCGGTCTGCAGGCCGATTTGCTGGATGGCCTAAACTTTTGCCGTGGATGCCGTTGCAGATGACAAGCGCCGGGTGGCGCCGCAACCATCCAAACGGAGGCGAAGGATGACGACGATCAATACCAATATCGGGGCACTGGCCGCGAAAGCGAACATGACCCGCGTGGACAATGACCTGAACATGGCGATGACGCGGCTGTCGACCGGCCTGCGCATCAACGCCGCCAAGGACGATGCCGCGGGCATGGCCATCGGCGAGAAGATGACCTCGCAGATCATGGGTCTGAACCAGGCCGTCCGCAATGCGACCGACGGCAAGAACCTGATCGACACGACGGAATCGGCGCATGTCGAAGTGTCTTCGATGCTGCAGCGCCTGCGCGAACTGGCCGTCCAGTCGGCCAACGATACCAACACCTCGTCCGACCGCGGCAGCATCATGGCGGAAACCCGCCAGCTGATCTCGGAAATCACCCGCGTGGCCGACACCACCACGTTCAACGGCATGAAGGTGCTGGATGGTTCGTTCACCGGCCGCCAGTTCCAGATCGGAGCGGACTCGGGTCAAACGCTCGCCATCGACATCAACTCGGCCAGAGCCAACGAAATCGGCTCGAACTCGATCCGGTCCAGCGTGTCGGTTGCCACGGCGGCCGCAGCGGTTGCTGACAGCGGTATCCTGGCGGCCAACGACGTGACGGTTTCGGGCAGCCTGGGCAGCCGCACCATCGACGTGACGGCCGGCATGTCGGCCAAGGCGCTGGCAACCGCCACCACCAACGTGGCCGGAGCGACCGGTGTCGAGGCCGCGGCAACGACCAAGGCGCGCCTTACGCTGGCAGGCGGCGGCACGTTCACGATGAACCTCGGCAACTCGTCGACGGAACAGGTGTCGATCGGCGCCGTGACCGTGACCGACGTAAGCGACCTGCGCAGCCTGCGCGACGCGATCAACGCCGTGTCGGGCCGTACCGGGATTACCGCCAGCATGGGCGACACCAACGCCCAGGTGGTGCTGACCGACGCCGACGGTGACGATATCGGCATCAACAACTTCGCCGATGTCTCCGGCACCTCGACCATGACGGTGACTGGCCTGCGCGGCGACGGCACCGCAACCACGGAAACCACTGCCGTCGACGCCACCAACAACGACACCTACGTCACCGGCGAGGTCACCTTCTTCTCGACGAAGGCCTTCACCGCAACGTCGGTGGCCGGCGCGGCCGACACCGCGTTCTTCACCGCGGCGTCGAACTCCTCGACGCTGAGCTCGGTGGCGGCGATCGACCTCAGCACGGCTGCGGGTGCCAACGCGGCCATCCGGGTGCTGGATGTGGCGGTGCAGCGCATCAACTCGTCGCGGTCCGACCTCGGCGCCATCTCGAACCGGCTCGACTCGACCATTGCCAACCTCACCAACATCTCGACGGCGACGCAGGCGGCCAAGTCGAACATCACCGATGCCGACTTTGCCACCGAATCGACCAACCTGGCTCGAGGCCAGATCCTGAGCCAGGCGTCGACGGCCATGCTGGCGCAGGCCAACGCGTCGAAGCAGAACGTGATGTCCCTGCTGCGCGGCTGACGGAAAGCCGACAGGCAAGCCAAGACGCTCCGCCGCACCACGCGGCGGAGCGTTTCGCATCAAGTGGTTGACGACCTGGCGCCGCGGCAGGGCGTCGGCTTCCCGACACCTGCTTCTGTCAAAGGAATCATTTGAAGATCAATGGTTTGATCCCCTAACCTGCCGGGCAGGAGGTGCCCCATGCAGCTTTCGTTCTCGACATCCGTTGCCCATCGGCAAAGCCACACCGTTTCGCACCAGCTGCGGCAGGCCATCGTCCTTCTGCAGATGGGAAACGCCGAACTCCTGTCGTTCATCGAAGCGCAGGCCGAGGAAAACCCGTTCGTCGAGGTGCGGATGCCCCAGTCCGCGGGGGCGCCGTTGCCCACGTCGACGTCCGCCGGTGCGGACGACTGGGACAGGATTGCCGCCCTGCCTGACCGCGCGGGGCTGTCGTTCTACGCCCATGTCGCGGCCCAGATCGCGGCCATGCCGCTGACGGCGACCGAGTCCGTCCTGGCCTCGGTGTTCCTTGACGAACTGGAACCTTCGGGCTGGCTTGGCGCGACGGTCGAGGAGGTGGCCCGGCTGGCCGGTTCCCTGGACACTGAAGCGCAATCGATGCTGGAGCGCCTGCAGCGGCTGGACCCGCCGGGTGTCTTTGCGCGGTCGCTGGCCGAATGCCTGCGCCTTCAGGCGCAGGAGGCAGGAATCCTGTCGCCGCTGTTCGATGCCGTGCTGCGCAGCCTGCCCCTGCTGGCCGCGGCCGACCTTCCGGGCCTGGCCCGCACCTGCGGCTGCACCGTGGCCGAGTTGCGACCGGTGCTGCGCCTGCTGCGCGCACTTGACCCCAAACCCGGCACCAGATTCGAGCCCGAGCCCGATCCTGTCCGCCCCCCGGACCTGATCGTGACGCGGGCCTCGGCCGGCTGGACGGTGGAACTGAACCGGTCGACTTTGCCTGCAGTCATTGTGGCGGATCCGGTAACCGTGGTGCCCGCAGGTCGTCCGGCCGCGTCGGCCGAAGGCGGCTATGTGGCCGAACGGCTCTCGGTCGCGCGATGGCTGGCCCGCGCAGTGGACCACCGCAACCGCACGGTGCTTGCCATCGGGGAAGAGATCGTGCGCCGCCAGCATGCGTATTTCGCCCTGGGTCCCCAGCACCAGCGCCCGCTTGTGCTGAAGGACATAGCGACCGCGGTGGGGGTACACGAAAGCACGGTCAGCCGGGTGACGACCGGCATCATGATGGCAACGCCGCACGGTACCTTTCCGCTGAAGCAGTTCTTCACCGCCGCATTGCCCACCTGCTCGGACGAGGCCGGATCGGCCGGCGCCGTGCGCCACAGGATTGCACGGGTGATCCGGGCAGAACCGGCAGACCGGCCGCTGAGCGATGACCAGCTGGTGCGCCTGATGCAGGAGGAAGGCGTGACCGTCGCCCGTCGCACGGTTGCCAAGTATCGGGAACAGATGAACATTCCTTCCTCATCCGTGCGCCGCAGGCAGGCTGTCGTGGCCGGCCGGCTGTGACGGCCGAGGCCGGGGTGCAGCCCGCCGGGGCGTCAGGCCACGGCGACAGGGCTTTCGGCCGCCGCGGCGTCCGGGCGCGGCAGCGGCGCAAGCCGGGCCTCCGGGGCGAGGGTCGACCAGACGCGCGCGGCCTCGGACGCGTCGGATGCGGCCAGGACGGCCAGGGGGCGGCTGCCGGACGCCACACGCTCGCGCACCAGGTGAACGGCGCCGTTGCGCCACAGATGAAGGCCGAAACTTACCCAGACAAGCGCGGCCAGCACGAGGCTGGCCAGGATCGACAGCGCAAGCGTGCCGACAAGCGTGGCAAACCAGGCCCACATGCGGTTCTGCGCCAGCCAGAACAACGGCAGGGCAAGGGCCAGAGGGGCCGGGCGCAAGGGCACCAGCTCGATGCCCTGGTCGGGGACGGCTAGGACCTGCCAGGCCGTCAGCGGCCGCCCCGAAGGCGGAAGGTCGGGCAGGGATAGCGGGGCTTCGGCCGGCTCCCATGTGCCCAGTGCCGCGGTCGTGGCGATCACCGAGAAGGCCACGTCATTGCGCAGGAAGGTGAGCACCCGCTGCGGCGCCGTGCGGAAATGGGTCCGCAGGCCCAGCAGCGAGCCGTGCCACGGCTGCCCGTCAATGCCGACCAGAAGGTCGCCCGGACGAAGCCCGAGGTCGTGGCCCTGCATGGTCAGGGGGATGCGCAGAAGGCGCAGGGTCTGGGGCGTCCGGGGGGTGGCGGCGGTCATCGGGTCCTCAGGGAAAGCGGAACGGGTTGGGTACGGGCCGCGATGCGGCCTGCGGCGCCCTGCGGGAGGCCGTGGGGGCCCTTGCGGATGCCGCTGCGGGCGCAGCCTTCTGGCCCGTCTGGGCCGCGGCCTGTTGTTCCAGCCGGTCGATCAGGGCGGAAAGCCGGGCCGAAGCCGCCTCGAGCGCCGCCGTGGCCTCGGCGCTGGCCTTGCCGTCGGGCATCGCATCGGGCTTTGGCTCGGGCCGGGAAGGCATGTCCGGCCCCGGGACGCCCGCCATTCCGGGTTTGCCGCCCTGCGCAAGCGACAGCTGGATGTCGGCCAGCGCCTCGATCATGGTGACTTCCATCGCGTCGACCCGGCCCGCGGTTTCCCGGGCTGCGGCCTGCGCAATGCCGGGAACGGCGTCGGCCAGGGCCTTGCGCGTCGCCTCGGCCTCGGCACCTACCTGTTCGGCCAGAGCTGTGAAGCGCGCGGCATCCTTGTCTGCGGCCATGGTGACCGAATGGGCGGCGGTGCCCAGGGTTTCGAGTGATCCTTTCAACTCGACCAGCTGGCCGACGAAGGCCATTCCGGCAGCATTCTGCGCTTCGGTCGCGGCGCGCAACGCCCCGGCAGAACGAAGTGCCATGAACCCCGCAAGCGCCAGGACAACAACCGACGTGCCGCAGGCCGCAGCGGCAACCACGGTCATCCGGCGCGCGGTGGTGCGCATCGTTTCAGCCGCATTGCCGCGGGCGGTGAGCGCGGCCTCTGCCTCATGCGCGGCGTCGGTGGCGGCGGCGGCAGCGGCGAGCGCCTTGGCCACAGCCTCGGACAGCGGGTCGGGGAAGGCTGCGGTGTTCACCGGCGACTGCCGTTCTTGCGGATGCTGACGTGGAACGTTTCGGTCATGGCACACCCCTGTGCTTCGGCTGCGGGTCCCTGAGACCCCGTTGCAAATGGCGTGCCGGTTTTCAGCCCAGCTTGCGTCCGTGCGCATCCAGTCGCAGTTCGGGCGGCAGGTCGACATCGGGCAGGTTTGTCCGCATGCCACGCTCCAGCCGCCAGAGATGCGCGAGGATGGCGGCAACGGCGGCGTAGAGCCGCGGGTCGATCGCCGCGCCGATATCGCCGCTGAAATACAGCGCCCGCGCCAGCAGAGGAACCGGCAGCACCGGCACCCCGGCGCGGTTGGCACGTTCAATGATCCGGCGGGCCATGGCATCGGTGCCGCGCGCCAGGATCAGGGGCGTGGGGGTTTCACCGGGGCTGTAGTACAGCGCCACGGCAAAATGCTGCGGGTTGGTGATGACCGACGTAGCGCGGGGCACGTCGTCAAGCGCCGCACGTTCGCGCGCGCCGCGGCGCGACACCTCGGCCTGACGCTGCCGCTGGCGCCCCTTGAGTTCGGGCGAGCCGTTGTCCTCGCGCATCTCGCGGCGCACCTCGTCGGGGGTCATGCGCAGCGACTTGTTGTGGACGCGCATCTGCCAGACGAGATCGGCCGCGCCGATCAGGCAGAGGACGCCGAGGAGAATGGCGAAAAGCTGCGTGCCCAGGTGGTAGAGCATCCCTCCCGCATCGCGCGGCGATTGCGTGTGCAGTGCGGCAATGGTCGGGAAGGCGGCCTGCAGGAACCACCAGGTTGCCGCGCCCAGCAGGCCCACCTTGGCCAGCGCCTTCACCAGTTCGGCCAGCGCGGTGGCCGAGAACATCCGTCCGAAACCGGCCAGCGGGTTGATCCGTTCGGGTTTGAACGCCATGTTGCCGGAAACCCAGGACAGTCCGCCCGTTGCGGCTTGCAGCAAGATGGCCGCAAGGATGACGGGCACCGCAATGGCGGCGGCAGGCACCAGCACGGCAACCGCCGCCTGGCCCAGGGCGGCCGACAGGTCTCGCGTGTCACGCGCCGCCGAAACACCGGCCAGGGCGTCGGCGAAATGGTCGATCCCCACGGGGGCCACCGTCGCCAGCCCAAGCGTTGCGGCCGCGCCGGAGGCCGTTGCCACGAAGACCGACAGGTCCTTCGAGGTGAGAATGCGCCCCTCGCGCCGGGCGTCCTGCCGTCGGCGCGGGGTGGGTTCGTGCGTGCGTTCGGCGCTGTCGTCGGCGGCCATGTCAGGGAACGGCGCCGATCAGGGCGGCAAGCTGCAGCGACGCGGCGCGGGTGATGCCCGCCATGCCGTCCAGCGTGCCGGGCAGGGTCAGCCACAGCAGGCCGAAGGCGCCAAGAAGCGCCAGCGGAAAGCCCACGGAAAACAGGTTCATCTGCGGGGCTGATCGCGACACCACGCCGACCGCGATGTTCAGCAGCAGAAGCCCTGTCACCACCGGCAGCATCAGCACGGCCGCCAGCGCGAACATCTGCGTTCCCGCCGCCAGCCCCGCGCCCACCAGCGTGGCCAGGTCGGGCACCTGCCCGGGCGGGAAGGCAATGTAGCTTTCCAGCACGATGCGCAGCGCCACCAGATGGGCGTCGGTGCCGATGAAGACGAAGATCTGCATCAGCCCGAACAGATGCGCGACCACCGGGCTTTGCCCGCCCGCGGTGGGGTCAAGCTGCGCGGCAAAGCCGAGGCCCGCGGCATTGGCAATGCGGTCGCCCGCCATGCCCGCGGCGGCGAACAGGATGGTGGGCACCAACCCGGCGACAATGCCAAGGGCGATTTCCTGCAGCACCAGCGGAATGACCGACAGCTGCGCAATCTGGTCCGGTGTGGGCAAGCCGGGGGCACCGGCCACCGGCAGTGCCAGGCAGGCGGCCGCGATCACGCGGACGGTCATGGGCACATAACGGCCGCCGAAGACGGGCGCTGCCATCAGGAAGGCGCCCACCCTCAGCATGGCAAAAAGGTAGACGGCCAGCGGCCCGGTGAACCCGGCAAGGTCAAGCCCCGGCAAGTGGATCACGGCGCCGTCCATGGCCTAGCGAACCGTGCGGATGCTGTCGAAGATCATGTCGAAGTAGTCGGTCAGGGTGGATAGCATGAAGCCTGCCGATAGCGCCATGGTGAGCAGCACCAGCGCGAGCTTCGGCACGAAACTGAGCGTGCTTTCGTTGATCGACGTGGCGGCCTGCACGATTCCGATGACAAGCCCGGCCGCCAGCGCCACACCCAGCGCGGGCCCCGATGTAACGACGATGGCCCAGTAGGCGCGCTGCAGGTGGTCGATGCCGGTTTCAAAGTCCATCAGCCGCCCATCCCGTAGCCTGCGGCCAGCGACCCCACGGTCAGCGCCCAGCCATCGACCAGCACGAACAGCAGCAGCTTGAACGGCAGGGCCACCAGCACCGGCGACACCATCATCATGCCCAGCGCCATGAGCACCGAGGCGATCACGATGTCGATCACCAGGAAGGGCAGGAACAGCATGAAGCCGATCTGGAACGCGGTTTTCAGTTCCGAGGTCATGAAGGCCGGCAAGAGCACGCGGAACGGAACCTGGGTCGGGTCGGCATAGGGGCCGTCTCCGGCAAGTTCGGCGAACATCGCCAGGTCGTTCTGCCGGGTGTTGCCCAGCATGAAGGTGCGAAAGATGTCGGACCCGCGGGTCAGCGCCTCGGTCTCGGCGATGCGGCCGTCGAGCAGGGGGGCAAGCGCCTGATCGTAGACCTGTTCGAAGGTGGGCTGCATGACGAAGAAGGTCACGAACAGCGCAAGCGCGATCAGCACCTGGTTCGGCGGTGTCTGCTGCGTCCCCAGCGCCTGGCGCAGGATGGACAGCACGATGATGATGCGGGTGAAGGCGGTGACGCCCAGAAGCAGGGACGGCAGCACCGTCAGCGCCGTCATCAGGGCCACGATCTGCAGCGAAAGCGACCAGGTGGCGGTTTCCGGCGTGCCGGTGACCGTCAGCACGGGAATGGCCTGCGCCGCGGCCGCCTGCGGCAGCAACGCCAGGCACAGGGCGGCGCACAGCGCGACGGGACCCGACCGGCGCAACGCAGGGGGAAAGAACGGGCGTTGCGGCATCATACCCCCCCGGCCGTCGGTTGTGCAGGCGGCACAGGCGGGCCACCCAGCGGAACCACCACAGGGGCCGCGCCGCGCATGCGCAGGACCAGAAACTCCTGCCCGTCGGCCGCCAGCAGCAGGGCGCGGTCAGACGGGCCGATCATGCTGATCTCGACCACCCGCAGGCGTCGGTTGCCGCCCAGCCTTTCGCGCAGGGTGCCGCGGTGGCGCAGGGCCAGCGCCCAGACGACCCCCAGCACCAGAAGAAAGGCCGCAAGCACAACAATCTGATCGGGCCGGACAGGCGGCATCGGCAATCACCCCGCAGCTTCCACAGCCTTGGGCGTGCAAGTTCCGTGCCGCCTGCCGGACCAAGGGACGCTAGATGGCGTCGGCGCGTTCTTCGGGGGTGATGATCTGGCCGAAGCGGATTCCGTACCTGTCGCCCACCATCACGACCTCGCCCTTGGCGATGGGCGTACCGTTGACCAGAACGTCCAGCGGGTCGCCGGCCAGACGGCTGAGCTCGATCACCGAACCTTCCGACAAGCGCATCAGGTCGCGGATGGTCAGTTCGGTGCGGCCGACCTCGACTGTGAGCGAAACACCGATGTTTTCCAGAAGGCGCAGGTTGTCAACCTGCGGTCGCAGGGTGCTGTCAGTCATGGGGGCATTCCGTTGCTTGGGTAACTCGGGGGGTCATTCGGGGCGTTGCCGCAGGATGGATACGGCGGCATGGCCGCCCTGCTCACCAGGCTGTCCGCGGAACAGCAGGCGTCCGGCCACCAGGATGTCGGCGGTGCCGGGCAGCGACACCGGCAGGATGTCACCGGGCGCCAGCGACAACAGCCGGTGCAGCGGCACGACCGGCTCGCACAGGCGCACCGAGACACCGACGGGGATCGACATCACCGCATGCTCCAGCCGCTCGCGCCAGCTGCGGTCTTCGCCCAGCTGGTCCGAGTGCATGCGCGACCGCAGCAGGCTGGCGATGGGCTTGAGCATCTGGAAAGGGTAGAGCACGTCGAAGCGGTGGCTTTCCGCGTTGGGCAGCCGCACGGAAAAGCCGCAGGTCACGATCTTTTCCTCGGCATCGGCAAAGGTGCTAAGCTGCATGTTCTCTTCGCGGGCGGTGACCGCGAGGGTGAATGCAGTCAGGTCGCGCCAGGCAAGTTGCAAGGCACCATGCAGCCGGTCCGTCACTGTCTCGATCACGCGCTGCTCGGTAGCGGTGAATTCGCCGCGTGCAAGCGGCGCACAGGCAACATCGCCACCGTAATAGGCGTTGGTCAGCAGCGACACAAAGCCCGCGGGGACGACGACCAGAAGCGTGCCGCGCAGTTCGGCGACCTGGCTGATGGTCAGCGCGGCAAAATTGTCGTGCGTGGTGCGGTAGCCGTCGAATGTGCCAAGCTGCGGCGGGTGCGCGCTGATGCGCGGCTGGAACCGCAGGAGCGGGCTGAAGACGGAGCGGGCCAGGCGGCTGAATCGCTCGTTCACCATGCGCAGGCCGTGGTATTCGGCCAGCCCCGCCGCTTCCCCGGTGCCAAAGGCGAAAGGTTGGACAAGCCTGGGGTCGGCCTCGCGGCGGGGCGCGGCAAAGGCCCCGGGCCGGGCCTTTGAGATGGTCGCAAGATCCTGCTCTGAAAGGCGAATCGTCTTGGACATATGGGGATCACTGCATGACGAAGGAGGGAAAGAACACGTTCTCGACGCCGCCGAAGCCCTCAAGCTCTTCCAGCCGGTTGTTCACCCTGTCGCGCAGGGCAATGCCCAGACGGTCGCGCCCCTCGGGTCCTTTCAGGTCGTCCTCGGAAAACGTGCCGACCACCGCCAGCATGTCCGACTGCAGGGCCGACTTGTGCATTTCCACATTGGCCATGACCGTGGCGTCATAGCGGGTGGACAGCGAGACGCCCAGCTGCAGGTACCGCCGCGACCCGGCAAGGTTCGTCATCAGCGGCTCGGCGAAAGTGTAGTAGGTGGTCATGAATTTTTCCTCTTCCGGCGTGGGAAGCGGCACCTTCTCGGGCATCTCTTCGGGGTCGAGGGGACCCTCGTGCATGGCCCCGCCTTCCATCGGTTCGGGTTTGGCCAGCGCGTTCAGCGCCTCGATCACGGGCGAGTCGGGGTTGGCGAAGTAGACCCATCCGGCCGCGAACCCGCCCCCGGCCAGGGCGGCCGCAGCGGCAAGCGCCCCGACGGTGCGAAGGAGAAGGCCAAGGATGCGTCCCATGCGGCGGGGGCGGGCAGGCGGATTCGTGGATGCAGCGGTCATGTCAGCTCTCAGGCAAGCAGGTTCACATGGCGGACGAGCCGCGGTTCGGCGGGCGGTGCGGCGGGCGGTGCGGCGGGTTCGGCGCGGCCCTCGCCCCGATCAGGCGGCCGGGGGCCGGGCAGCGGCGGCCCCCGGTTCGGTTCGCCACGGCCGTCGGCGGCGGCAGACCTGTCTCCCAGCGACAGACCCAGGGCCGACAGGTCCTGCGCCAGCCTGGGCTCGGCCGTCTCAAGCAGGTGACGCGCCGCGGCCGAGGCAGCATCGACCACGACCGTGACGACATCGCCACTGACCGAAACCCGAAGCGAGATGGCCCCAAGATCGCCGACCGAGAGGGAAACCGATGCCTCGGCACCATCGCCGGGCACCCGCGCGGCCAGTGAGGCAATCTGCGCCGCGACATCCGCGGCGCGCGGATCGGTCACCGGTAACATTGCGGGGGACGTAGCTGATGGAAGTGTCAGTGGCAGGTCGACAGGCAACAGGGCTGGCTGCAAAACCGGGTCCGCGGGCGGGGTTGCCGCACGCAAGGGGGCGGGCCGGGCGTCCGCCGACGGGGCGTCCGACCGCGCACCCGACAGGTCTGAAACCGGGGGCGGGGCGGGTTTGGACCGTTCGTCCGAGATGAAATCGGCACCCATGGCCGGAGGATTGCCTGTCGGCATCCTCGGTGCGTCGTCCGTCCGCAGGGGCTCTGGCGCGTGTTGTCCCAAACCCTGCGCGGCCCTGTGGCCAGGGTCCGCTCCCTGGCCCGCGGGAGCGGCAGGCGTCGCACCCGGCAGGACGGGTGCGGCGGCGGCGGACGGCCTGGCGTCAGGCAGCGCGGCGATGGAAGACGCAGCCGGCGGAGCGGGAAGGGAAGGCGTCCACGTTCCGGCGGCGAGGGCTTCTTGCGGCCCGCCTGTGTGTTTCGCCGAAACCGCCACAGGGCCCGGCCAGAGTCGGAACGCAGTGTCCTTCCGCGCTTCTTTTGCGCGACCCTGTTCCACGCCAATGCCGGGGTCGTCACGGTATGCCGGAGCCGGGACCGGTGCCCGAGTCGGCGCCGGAGGCGGTGCTGGGGCCTGTGTCTGGAGCCGAGCCAGAGCCAATGGAATGGCCTGTGCCGGGGGCTTGCCTTGCACGGGGGGCATGGCCAGTGCCGGGAATGGCGTCGGTGAAAGGGAGCGGGTCGGTCCGGCTGCATGCTGCGGCATGGAAGGTGCGGTCAAACGGGCGAACTGCAGCAGTTTCGGAGTTTTGGGAGTATCGGTCTGCGGGGGCGCAGGGATCGGGCGCCGATCCGCCGGCTGGTGATCAGGCCGCGCAGTGCGCAGGGGTGTGGCGGGGGGCGATGCGGCCCGCGGCCCCTCCCCTTGTTCCGGAGGTTGCGCAACGGGGCGCACCGCGGGCACCGGCGGCCTGGGGGGTATCCCGATGGGACCTGCCTCATGACCCATTGTCGGCAAGGTGGCAGGCCGCACGGGCACGGTCGGCGGCGACGCCTTATCTTGTCCCGAGTCGACTGGGCTTTGGGGCCTGCGGTCGCCGGTCGGTGTTGGCCCCTCGGTTTCGGAAGGTTCCCTGCGCGAAGGGGCGGCGGGGTCTGGCATGACGCCCGATGCATCCGTTGATGCGGTATCAGGGGCTGCCACGGCGGGGCGTTCCGGCCCGGGAATGGACGCTGCGGACGCCAATGTCAGGGCAAGACGGCCCGCAACCGGCGAGACCAGTGGCGGAGCGGCCCGCGCTGCCTGAGGCCGGCCATGATCCGTTTGCGCGGGCGCCGGATGCAGCAATGGCCTGATCCCGCTTGCCAGTGGATCGGGCGAGACGGGCAGGGCGGGCATGTGGGGCGCATCCCGCACCGGCAGGAAGGGGACAGTCAGGCCACGGTCCGCGTAAGCGGGCGCGGCCGCCTGCGCTTTCTGGGACCGAGGGATGTCCAAGGTAGCCGGAAGCTGTGCCCTGCCGGGTGCCGTGCGTTCTCTGTCGGACGAGGGGGTCAGGCCGGATTGGCCCGCCTGACCTCGCGACGTGAACAAGGGCTGCAGGGCCGGGCTGGAAGATTGCGCCTGAACCGGGTGTGTGCTGGGCCTACCGTGGCTGCCGGGCAAGGGCAAAGGAACCGTAGCGGGAATAGGCCCAGGGGTCGGAGGCGTGGCAAAGGATGGCCGCTCTGCCCGCCACGATCGCCCGACCGTGGCCGACGTCATGTCTGGCGCGGCCGTGGCATGGCGGTCCGTTTCCGGGGCGGGTGCGGGCGACGGCCCCCCGGCCACGGGGCTGGCAGTGGCACGCCAGGACGGCGCAGGGGGTTCTGGTTGCGCGCGCGAAACCGGTGGGTCGACGGCCCGGGAGGGCGGCGGTTGGTAGCCGGAGCGCAGGTCGTTGGCCAAGGAGCGAATGGGATTGGCCAAGAAGATGCCGACCCCCGGGGGCATTTCCTTCGCTCGGGGCACACCGGGCGCCGCCGGGGCTGTGGCGGGTTCGGCTTGTGCGGGCGGCGCGACGGCCCTGGCTTTGGCAAGGATGCGCGTGGCACCGTCGGGTGCGTCGGGCGGTTTCGCGGCGGGCTCGGGTGTTCCGTAGCGCGTCTGCGCGGACCCTTTGGCGGTTGCATCAGCAGGCAACGCGCCGTCCTGATCCATCTGTCCGGGTCGGCTCAGGATTTTGGGCGGGATTGCTTCGGCCTGCCCCATCCGGGGTTCCGCTGTCGGCGCCGGATGACCCGTGGACGCAGGCACTTCACGTGCCGGAAGCTTTGCCATGGGGCTGTGCAGGGCGGATGGTTGAAGTTCGGAGACGGCTTGCCGGGACAACTGCGCGAACTTTCCCGGCTCCGTCGGCAACGGAGATGTCGACCGGCCAGTTGCATCGGTGGGAACGGTTGGCCACGACACGCGAGGCTCCGGCCCTTCCACGCCTGAGGACAAGCTGCGCGAGACCGGACGCTTCGCCAGCAGGGGCCCGGTGTCTTCGCGGCTGGAAGGATGCCAACCGGGCATCGTTTCGGCCGTACGCGCTGCGGTTGCCGTTGGTGCCGAAGCGATGGCGGCTGGCTTGGTCGGCCCCTGTCTTGTCTCAACCGCGGATAGGTAGGGCCCTGCCGGTGGCAGGCCCAATGCGCCGTCCGGAGGCGCGGGCTGCGGTAGGGGCCCCGGGGTGCGTGGTTCGTGCCGGATTGCCATGTGCGTCTGTTCGCCTGACTGAAGGGCTGGATCTGGTGCTTCCGACAGGGCACCGCGCGGCCGGTCCGCCGTTGGCCGAACGCCGCTTTCACCCCCGACCCTGTCATCCCTGGTCCTGTCATCCCTGGTCCTGTCATCCCTGGTCCTGTCACCTGCTGCGACATCCGCTTCGCGGTTCGGAGCACCGAGAGGGGCCTGCGCGGACAAGGAAGGAAGCCCGGACGGCGTTACCGGCGCAACCACGGGCTCCAGAAGCAGGCGTGCGGCTTCCCCGGGGTTTGTTTGGGCGTCCGCCCCGTCCGGTACTGGGTCGGTTTCGTTGCTCGACGACCCCGTTTCCCGTCCGCGGGTTTCGGTTTGCAGATCGGAAGGGCCGCTTGCCTGTGGCGGACGGGTGGGGGCTGCGTCCCGGTGCGGCGG
>CAZLIC010000072.1:0-24041 GCA_964559535.1 uncultured Rhodobacterales bacterium | reverse complement strand
AAGCCATCGTTGCCGCGGCCGCCGAAGCCTTCCCCCCCGCCCGCCGCCCCAGCCGTGCAGGCCTGCACCGGTGGTGGCACCGCTACGGCAAGCCCGCCGCCCCAACCACCAGTCATCGGCAATTACCAGCAATTACCAGCTGTCCGCCGCCGTAACCGGTGTCAGAACCTTTTGTCACTGCCGACAGACCCTAATGACACCACACAAGGGGCTCGGCAACCGCATCATGGGACATGCGTTAACTTCGGTGAATCCGGCCGCGCAACCTACTGATTTCATTGAAACCGCGCTGGCGTCCCACCGTGGGACACCCGGATGTCACCCCACCCCGCCCGCAATCAGGTGCCGCGCCAGCCGCAGATACGGCTCTGCCTGCGGCCCGTCGCCCGCCGCCACCGGCACCCCGGCATCCCCCGCCACCCGCACGTCCAGGTGCAAGGGAAGCTCCCCCAGGAACGGCAGGTCCAGCCGCCGCGCTTCCTCGGCCACGCCGCCATGCCCGAACAGATGCGCCTCGTGCCCGCAGTTCGGGCAGACATAGGTGGACATGTTCTCGATCAACCCCAGCACCGGCGTGCCCAGCTTGCGGAACATGTCCAGCGCCTTGCGCGCATCCAGCAGGGCCACGTCCTGCGGCGTGGACACCACGATGGCCCCGGTCAGCGCCGTGCGCTGGCACAATGTCAGCTGCACATCCCCCGTGCCAGGCGGCAGGTCCACAACCAGCACATCCAGCTTCCCCCACTCCACCTGGGTCAGCAGCTGCTGCAACGCCCCCATCAGCATCGGCCCCCGCCACACCACCGCCTCATCCTCCTTCAGCATCAGCCCGATCGAGATCATGGTCACCCCATGCGCCTGCAGCGGAATGATCGTCTTGCCGTCAGGGCTGGCAGGCCGCTTCGACACCCCCATCATCCGCGGCTGGCTGGGACCATAGATGTCGGCATCCAAGAGCCCCACCCGCCGCCCCTGCCGCGCCAGCGCCACCGCAAGGTTGGCCGACACGGTGGACTTGCCCACGCCCCCCTTGCCGCTCGCCACCGCGATGATGCGGTCAATCCCCGCCACCGGCCTTGGCCCCCCCTGGTGCGGCGCCGCATGCCCCCCCACCTTCAGGCTGGGCGGTGCCTTCGGCGCCGCATGCGCCGTCATCACCACCTGCACCTGGGCCACCCCCGGCAAGGCCCGCACCGCTGCCTCCGCCGCCGCCTGCACCCCCCCCAGCGCCCGCGCCTGCTCGGCACTTTCCGCCTCGATCACGAACGAGACCTTGCCCCCCTCCACCACCAGCGCCCGAATCAGATCCGCCCCGCCCAACGTCCCCCCACCCGGCAGCCCCACCCGTTCCAGAACCGCCATCACCTCGGCCCGACCGACCATCGCCGTTTCCTTTCCGCCCGCTTTGCGGGCATTCCATCCCGATTGTGCCACCTGACGCGGGGTCAGCTTTCCAGATCGCCCAACATTCAGGCGAACCCTCTGTTTCGCCATGACAATTCAAAGACGTTTGCCATTACGTTCTTGCATGGCTGCGTTGCAGCGACAAGGATTGTGCAAGTGCAGCAAGAGGCCCATGTTAGCGCCATCGAAGAAGCGGAACCGACCCGCCACCCTGTGAAACAAACTGAGGCTGATGTCATGGCGACCCTGAATGCAACCCGTACCCCTGCGCTTGGCCTGGCCGAGCGGCTGACGCTGGCGCTCTCTGCGGTCAAGACCTCGTATCGCAAGTACGCCCTGTACCGGCAGACCCGGCGCGAGTTGAAGGCCCTGAGCGACCGCGAACTGAACGATCTTGGCATTCACGCCTCGATGATCGAACAGATCGCGCAAGAAGCGGCCTACGGCCGATAAGGTTTTCTTGCCGGACCCTACCTCCTCCCGGGGTCCGTGGCAAAAGCGGCGGTGCTTCTCCTCCTCCCTGGCACCGCCGCACTTTGATCCGGAAGCCGCCACCGCGCGTAAGTCTTCCTGACCACCCTTCGCGGCCCCCTCCTCCTCCCTGGGGTCAGCGAAACCGGCGGCGGGGCCCTCCTCCTCCCTGGCCTCGCCGCCACCCTGCTCCGGGCGCCTTTGCGCCCACCCTCTTCGCGGCCCCCTCCTCCTCCCTGGGGTCAGCGAAACCGGCGGCGGGCCCCTCCTCCTCCCTGGGCTCGCCGCCACCTCCGCTCTTGACCTTCCGCACGGCAACGGCCACCGCTGCGCCACCCACAGGTCGCGCCCGGTTCCCATGCCTCTCTCGATGCTCTCTGCCGCGCTTGTCGCCGTACTGGTCGGCTACGGCTCGACCATCGCGCTGGTGCTCTCGGCTGCCGCCGCCGTGGGTGCCACTCCGGCGCAGACGGCCAGCTGGGTCTTCGCGGTGTGCCTAGCCAAGGCCGCGGGCAGCGCCTGGCTGTCGTTCCGCCACCGCATGCCGGTGGTGCTCGCCTGGTCCACCCCCGGCGCTGCGCTGGTCGCCGCCACCCAGGGCATCTCGATGGCCGAGGCGGTAGGTGCCTTCGTGCTGTCCGGCCTTCTGGTCATGGCGACCGGCCTTGTCCGTCCGCTGGGCCGTGCGGTCGCAGCCATCCCCGATGCCATCGCGGCGGGCATGCTGGCGGGCGTTCTGCTGCCTTTCGTCCTGAAACTCGCGCCCACCGCCACAGCCACCCCCGCACTGGTGCTGCCGATGGTCGCCGTGTTCCTGCTGGTGCGGCTCTGGAACCCCGCCGCGGCCGTGCTGGCTGCACTGGCCACCGGCGTGGCGCTGGCCTTCATCACCGGCACGGCCGCCCCCATGGCACTGGCCCTGCCCTTGCCTGCACCTGTCTTCATCTCTCCGGCCTTCCGGCCAGATGTGCTCATCGGCCTCGCGCTGCCGCTCTATCTGGTGACGATGGCCTCGCAGAACCTTCCCGGCTTCACCACGCTGCGCGCCGCGGGATACGAGCCTCCGGTTTCCCCCGCACTGACCGTCACCGGCGGCCTGTCCGCCCTGTCGGCCCTGTGGGGCGCGCATCCGGTCAGCATGGCCGCCATCACCGCCGCGATCTGCCTGACACCCGACACCCACCCTGACCCGGACCAGCGCTGGAAGACCGGGCTCGTCTATTCCGCCATATGGGTCGCTCTTGCGCTGCTTGGCCCGGCAATCCTGACCATTCTTGCGGCCCTGCCCCCCGAACTGGTCACAGGCATTGTGGCCCTTGCCTTGCTTGGCCCCTTCACCGGCGCGGCCTCGGGCGCCTTCGCCACCCCGTCCGACCGCCTGCCCGCCGCGGTCACCCTCACCGTCACCGCCTCGGGCATGGCGCTCTGGGGGATCGGCGCCGCCTTCTGGGGGCTGGCGGCGGGCCTGGCAGTCTGGGGAATGGACCGGGCCAAGGCCCGCGCCTGACCCCTGACCCCTCATCTTTGCCCAAATACGCCGGGGGTCCGGGGGTGGAACCCCCGGCGCTCTGCGCAGTCCCGACCAGCGGAATTCAGAACGGAATGCTGTCGTCACCCTCGCCGCGGGTGACAAAACGCGCCACCACCTTCTTCATCCCGGCATGGTCGAAATGGACGTCCAGCTTGTCGCCTTCGACATAGGTCACGGTGCCCGCCCCGAACTTCTGGTGAAACACCCGGTCGCCCTCGCCATAGGCGCTGATCGCCGCGGCGTCGATCACCACATGCCGCGCCTCGCGTGGCTGGCTTACGGGGCGGGCCGACGCCTGCCGCTGCATCCGCGCCCATCCCGGCGAGTTGTAGACATCGGCCTTCGACGCGCGCGCCATCATGTCCGAGCCGCCGAAACCGCCGCCGCCCTGCCCGCCAAAGGCCCCCGCCGCACCATAACCCCCGCCATACAGCCCCGGCGGCGTCAGCACCTCGACATGGTCCTTCGGCAGCTCGTCGATGAACCGGCTGGGAAGCTGCGACTGCCACTGCCCGTAGACCCGCCGGTTGGCGGCAAACGAAACCGTGCAGATTTCTTCGGCCCGGGTGATGCCCACATAGGCCAGGCGCCGCTCTTCTTCCAACCCCTTGGCGCCGCTCTCGTCCATGCTGCGCTGGCTGGGGAACAACCCGTCTTCCCAGCCCGGCAGGAACACCACGGGGAACTCCAGCCCCTTGGCCGCGTGCAGGGTCATGATCGTGGCCTTCTCGCCGGGGCTGTCGCTGTCATTGTCCATGATCAGCGACACGTGCTCCAGAAACCCCTGCAGGTTTTCGAAATTCTCCAGCGCCTTGACCAGTTCCTTCAGGTTCTCCAGCCGCCCCGGCGCCTCGGGCGTCTTGTCGGCCTGCCACATGGCGGTGTAGCCGCTCTCGTCCAGAATGGTTTCGGCCAGACGCACATGGTTTTCGTCCGGCCGCAGCGCCGCCAGATGCCAGCGGTCGATCGCCTCGCACAGGCTGCGCATCGCCCCCGCCACCTTGGCCGACAACAGCCGCTGCGCCGCCAGCCCCCGCGCGGCTTCCACCAGCGTCAGCCCCTGCGCGCGGGCAAAGCGCTGGATGTCCTGCATCCCCTTCTCGCCCAGCCCCCGCTTGGGCAGGTTCGCCACCCGCTCGAACGCCAGATCATCGTCGGGCGACACCGCCAGCCGGAAATAGGCCATCGCGTCGCGCACCTCGGCGCGTTCATAGAACCGCGGGCCGCCGACCACCCGGTAGGGCAGGCCGATGGTCAGGAACCGGTCCTCGAAGGCGCGCATCTGGTGGCTGGCACGCACAAGGATCGCCATGTCGTCCAAGTGATAGGGTTCCAGGGCCCTTGTGCCGCGCTGCAGCGCCTCGATCTCCTCGCCCACCCAGCGCGCCTCTTCCTCGCCGTCCCAGTGGCCGATCAGCCGGACCCTCTCGCCCCCCGTCTCCTCGGTCCACAACGTCTTGCCCAGCCGCTGCCGGTTGGCGGCGATCAGGCCGCTGGCGGCGGCAAGGATATGCGGCGTTGACCGGTAGTTCTGTTCCAGCCGCACCACCACGGCGCCCGGAAAATCCTTCTCGAACCGCAGGATGTTGCCCACCTCGGCGCCCCGCCAGCCGTAGATCGACTGGTCGTCGTCGCCCACGCAGCAGATGTTGCGGTGCCCCTGTGCCAGAAGCCGCAGCCACAAGTACTGCGCCACGTTGGTGTCCTGGTATTCGTCCACATGGATGAACCGCAGCCAGCGCTGGTACTGCGCCAGCACGTCGGCGTGGTTCTGGAAAATGGTCACCATGTGCAGCAAGAGGTCACCGAAATCGGTGGCGTTCAGCGTGCGCAGACGTTCCTGATATGCCTCGTACAGTTCGGTCCCGCGGTTGGCGAAGGCGCCGGATTCAGATGATGGCACGGCCGAAGGGATCAGCGCCCGGTTCTTCCAGCCGTCGATGATGCCCGCAAGCATCCGGGCGGGCCACCGTTTTTCATCAATATTCGCGGCCACGATCAGCTGTTTCAGCAGCCGCAGCTGGTCATCCGTGTCCAGGATGGTGAAGTTCGACTTCAGCCCCGCCAGTTCCGCATGCCGCCGCAACATCTTGACCGACAGCGAATGGAAGGTGCCCATCCACGGCATCCCCTCGGCCACCGGACCCAGCATCCGCGCCAGACGCTCCTTCATCTCGCGCGCGGCCTTGTTGGTAAAGGTGACGGCCATGATCTCGTTCGGCCGCGCGCGGCCCAGCGACAGAAGGTGGGCAATGCGCGCCGTCAGCGCCCGCGTCTTGCCGGTGCCCGCGCCTGCCAGCATCAGCACCGGCCCGTCCACCGCGCGTACCGCACTGGCCTGCGCGTCGTTCAGCCCGGCAAACCACGGCCCCTCGGCCCGCACGCCCATGGCCCGAGCGGATAGCGGCAGGTTTGCCGAAGGATCGTCTGCAAGGTCATCCATCGACAACATGCTACCTCGCCCGTCCCCCAAGATGAAGCGCAGTTCCCTGTATGTTCGCGCAAATTCTGCCGCCGGTCAAACCCCTGCCGTACTTCTGCCGGAACCCGCGCGCAGGCTTCGCGAACCTTGCGACATCCGGTCCCACCGTGCTTGACCTCATCCCCATGCGCAGCCTTGCCTCCGGCTTCATCGCGGCGCTGGTCATCGTGGGCCTGCACAGGCTTCTGAACCAGCGCGGCGCTCGCGCGGTCGGGGTCTGCCGCGGCGAGATTGCTCCCCATACCGGCCTTGTCCTTGCGGTCTGCGCCATTGGCCTCTTCATCGCCGCCACAGCCTTCTGGGCCACCTTCACGGTGCCCGGCAGCTTTCCCGCACCGCTGGTTGGCGCCGGGGCCCTGGTGATGACGGCGCTTTCGGGGTGGAGCCTGCATCCCGTCTGGGTGATCCGATGGAATGCGAAGTGCCTCGAAGGCCCCTCGGCAACCCTGCCCGCCCCTTGGAGCCGCACGGCAATCGCCTGGGACAGCATCACCGCCGCGGGGCGCGATTCCATGGGCAACTTCTTCGTGCAGCATTGGGACGGCACACGCATCCGCTGGAACTTTTCCTATGGCGGCTATGGTCACCTGGTGGCCGCGGTGGAACGCAACTGCCCCCACCTGTTCCCCGAACCCGCAGCCACGGCTTGACGCACCGCCCCGCAAAGGCGCATCCTGCGGGAATTCCCGCAGCGCCTTACATCCAGGGGGTGTGCCTTGTTTGCAATCAGCGTCCGCCGCATTGTCAACGGCGCCTTTTCCGATGAGCCCACCCTTGGCCCGACGCGCTATCTGCACGTCCCCGAAGGCGCCCGGCCCACGCCCGCCCATATCCTGACCCGCACCGAATGGCTGCGCCGCCTGCTGGCCACCTTCAACCGCGGCCCGGGCGGGCGAGGCCTGTTCGGCGACCTCACGATCTACATCCACGGCTACAACATGTCGGCGGCCGATGTCGCGGGCCGCCACCGGAAACTGCAGGACGGGCTCGATGCCGCGCAGTTCTCGACCACGGTGGTCAGCTTCGACTGGCCCTCGGGCAACCTCCCGCTGGGCTATCTGGAAGACCGGCACGACGCCAAGACCACCGCGATGCGGCTGGTGCAGGATGGAATCAGGCTGCTGATCGCCGCCCGGACCGCCGATTGCGAGGTGAACATCCACACTGTCGCGCATTCCATGGGCGCCTATGTCTTGCGCGAAGCCTTTGACGATGCCGATGATTCGAGCGCCGCCAGTGCGAACTGGACGGTGAACCAGGTGGTGATGGTGGCGGGCGACGTGTCGGCGGCCTCGCTGGGCGACGGCAATCCGGCCTCGGAAAGCCTGTACCGCCACGCCTACCGGGTGACGAACTACTACAACCGGCTTGATGACGCGCTGCAGGTGTCGAACGTGAAGCGCATCGGCCTGTCACCCCGGGTGGGCCGCGTCGGATTGCCCGAAACCCAGCCGACCAAGGCCGTGGATGTGGACTGCACCGCCCGCTTCGAGGCGTGGTCCGGCCCGCGAGAAGGATTCGCCTCGCATACCTTCTATTTCGACGACCCGCTGTTCTACACGGATCTGGCGGCCACCCTGCTGGGCCGGGCCGACCGCGCGGCCATGCCGACGCGCGAAAGGTACGCTGGAACAACTCCCCCCACATTCCGCCTGAAACCGGCCTGATCCGCCCCTTGCGCCGCGCCGCAGCAACACTAAGCTGGTGTCTTCTGCCCCTTCCCCCGGCCGGAGACCGCGATGCCCGAATTCCGCAAGATCCTGATCGCCAACCGCGGCGAAATCGCCATCCGCGTGATGCGCGCCGCCAACGAGATGGGGAAGAAGACGGTTGCCGTCTATGCGGAAGAAGACAAGCTCAGCCTGCACCGGTTCAAGGCCGACGAAGCCTACAAGATCGGCGAGGGGCTGAGCCCGGTAGGCGCCTACCTGAGCATCCCCGAGATCATCCGCGTGGCCAAGCTGTCGGGCGCGGATGCGGTGCACCCGGGCTATGGTCTGTTGTCGGAAAACCCCGATCTGGTCGAGGCTTGCGATGCCAACGGCATCACCTTCATCGGCCCCACCGCCGACACCATGCGCAGCCTGGGCGACAAGGCCAGCGCGCGGCGCGTGGCCATTGCCGCGGGCGTGCCGGTGATCCCGGCAACCGAGGTGCTGGGCGACGACATGGCCGCGATCAAGACCGAAGCCGCCAAGATCGGCTACCCGCTGATGCTGAAGGCGTCGTGGGGCGGTGGCGGCCGCGGCATGCGGCCGATCCTTTCGGAAGACGAGCTGGAATCGAAGGTGCGCGAGGGGCGGCGCGAGGCCGAGGCCGCCTTCGGCAATGGCGAGGGTTATCTGGAAAAGATGATCCTGCGCGCCCGCCATGTGGAAGTGCAGATCCTGGGCGACAAGCAGGGCAACGTCTGGCACTTGTGGGAACGCGACTGTACCGTGCAGCGGCGCAACCAGAAGGTGGTGGAACGCGCCCCGGCGCCCTATCTGACCGCCGACCAGCGCGCCAACGTCTGCCAGATGGCGAAACGCATCTGCCAGCACGTCAGCTATGAATGCGCGGGCACTGTCGAATTCCTGATGGATATGGAGACGGAGCAGTTCTACTTCATCGAGGTGAACCCCCGCGTTCAGGTCGAACACACCGTCACCGAAGAGGTGACGGGCATCGACATCGTACAGGCGCAGATCCTGATCGAGGAAGGCAAGACGCTGGCGCAGGCCACCGGCATTGCCCGGCAGGAAGACGTGCCGCTGATCGGCCATGCCGTGCAGTGCCGCGTCACCACCGAAGACCCGCTGAACAACTTCATCCCCGACTACGGGCGGCTGACCGCCTACCGGTCGGCCACGGGCAACGGCATCCGGCTGGACGGCGGCACGGCCTATGCGGGCGGCGTCATTACCCGCTACTACGACTCGCTGCTGGTCAAGGTCACGGCCCACGCCCAGACACCGCAGAAAGCGATTGCCCGGATGGACCGCGCCTTGCGCGAATTCCGCATCCGCGGCGTGGCCACGAACATCGAATTCGTCATCAACCTGTTGAAACACCCGACTTTCCTGGACAACACCTACACCACGAAGTTCATCGACACGACGCCCGAGCTCTTTGCCTTCAAGCGTCGCAAGGACCGTGCAACCAAGATCCTGACCTACATAGCCGACATCACGGTGAACGCGCACCCCGAGACCGTCGGCCGCCCCAAGCCCCCGGCCGAGGCAAAGGCGCCCAAGCCCCCCAAGCTGCGCGGCGAGCCCGCAATGGGAACGCGCAACCTGCTGGAACAAAAGGGCCCGCAAGCTGTGGCCGACTGGATGCGCGCGCAGAAGAAGGTGCTTGTCACCGACACCACCATGCGCGACGGCCACCAGTCGCTCTTGGCCACCCGCATGCGGTCCATCGACATGATCCGTGTCGCGCCCGCCTATGCTGCCAACCTGCCGCAGCTGTTCAGCGTCGAATGCTGGGGCGGCGCGACCTTCGATGTGGCCTACCGCTTTTTGCAGGAATGCCCCTGGCAGCGCCTGCGCGACCTGCGCGCGGCAATGCCCAACCTGATGACACAGATGCTGCTGCGGGGCGCGAACGGTGTGGGCTACACCACTTACCCTGACAACGTTGTTCGAAATTTCGTATTTCAGGCGGCCAAGACGGGCGTGGACGTGTTCCGCGTGTTCGATTCACTCAACTGGGTCGAGAACATGCGCGTGGCCATGGATGCGGTGGTTGAGGCCGGAAAGGTGTGCGAAGGCGCCATCTGCTACACCGGCGACATGCTGGACCCCGCGCGGTCCAAGTACGACCTGAAATACTATGTCGCGCGCGCGCAGGAACTGAAGGCTGCGGGTGCACATATCCTGGGCTTGAAGGACATGGCGGGGCTTCTGAAGCCCGCCGCCGCCCGCCTGCTGGTGAAGACGCTGCGGCAGGAAACCGGCCTGCCGCTGCACTTTCATACCCATGACACCAGCGGTCTGGCCGGCGCCACCGTGCTGGCCGCCGTCGAGGCCGGGGTCGATGCCATCGATGCCGCAATGGATGCCTTCTCGGGCGGCACCTCGCAGCCCTGCCTCGGCTCCATCGTCGAATCCCTGCGCCACACCGACCGCGAGACAGGTCTTGATGTCGGGGCCATTCGTGAGATCTCGAACTACTGGGAGGGCGTGCGCAAGCTTTACGCCGCCTTCGAATCCGGCCTCGGCGCGCCCGCGTCCGAAGTCTGGCTGCACGAAATGCCCGGGGGCCAGTTCACGAACCTGAAGGCCCAGGCGCGCTCGCTGGGGCTGGAGGAACGCTGGCACGAGGTGGCGCAGGCCTATGCCGATGCGAACCAGATGTTCGGCGACATCGTGAAGGTCACGCCATCGTCCAAGGTGGTGGGCGACATGGCGCTGATGATGGTGGCGCAGGGCCTGACCCGCGCGCAGGTCGAGGACCCGGCACAGGAAGTGGCCTTCCCCGACTCGGTCGTGGACATGATGAAAGGAAACCTCGGCCAGCCGCAGGGTGGCTGGCCAGCCGCGATCCAGGCCAAGGTGCTGAAGGGGGAAACGCCGCTGACCACGCGCCCCGGGGCCGACGTGCCAGCGACCGACATCGAGGGCATCCGCGCGAAACTGAAGGCCGATCTCGGCACCGCCGAAGAAGCCGAAGACCGCACCGTCGACGACGAGGACCTGAACGGATACCTCATGTATCCCAAGGTCTTCATGGACTACCGCAACCGCCATCGCGCCTACGGCCCGGTGCGCGTGCTGCCGACACGCACCTTCTTCTACGGCATGGAACCGGGCGACGAGATCGAGGCCGAGATCGACCCCGGCAAGACGCTGGAAATCCGCCTGCAGGCCGTGGGCGAAACGCAGGATGACGGCGACGTGCGCGTGTTCTTCGAGCTGAACGGCCAGCCCCGCGTTGTCCGCGTGCCGAACCGGGCCGTGAAGGCCAAGACCGCCGCGCGCCCGAAAGCGGCCGAGGGCAACGCCGCGCATGTCGGCGCGCCGATGCCGGGGTCCATCGCCTCGGTAGCGGTCAAGCCGGGCCAGAAGGTGAACGCGGGCGACCTGATGCTGACGATCGAGGCCATGAAGATGGAGACCGGCCTGCACGCCGACCGCACCGCCACGGTCAGGGCCGTGCATGTGGTGCCCGGCGCGCAGATCGAGGCGAAGGACCTGCTGGTCGAGTTCGAGTAGGCAATCACGCCCGGCGGAAGTCCATCACCCAGTTCATCTCCCACGACGTGCCGCCGTCGGGCGAGAAAGCCTGCTGCCAGCGCGGCCCCTGCGGGGTCTGCGACCACTGGAATTCCACCACAACGGGCCGTCCTGCAAAGCTGTCCTGCGAGGTGAACCGGCCCACACCGCTCTCGAACCGGCCGACAACGGGCACATCCAGCCCATGCGGGCTGCGGCCGTCCAGCCACCAGATTGCCCATTGCCGTGCCACAGCGTCGAAACTGCGCAGGGCCAGGGCGCGGTAGCTGCCGCCGGGCAAATGCAGCAGGTTGTCCTCCACATTGCCAAGGCCACCCAGCACAGGCCGCATGTGGCTTTCGCCCGGAAACTCCTGCCAGTCATCGGCGCCCTGCAGCCGCGTGGCCAGGCGGCGGTGATGAACCGTCCAGCTGCCTTCCTCGAAATCGAAATCCGCCCGCCCGTCGTCCATCCTGCCACCCTTTCCGCAAGTGGCGGGACTTTAGCCTTCTGACAGGAACAATAAAAGAACATTCTGGCTTCCACGGGCAGCAGTTTGCCCCGGAACCACGCAATCCGTTCCGCCGCACCGGGCGTGGCCCGGTGTCGAACGGTCTGGCGCGGCACCGGCTTTTCTGGCGATACGCGGTGCTTTCCCTCTTGCGCCAGTCATCACCCTTCAATAAATCACCCTGCACCGACGGCGATGCGGGCGTAGCTCAGGGGTAGAGCATAACCTTGCCAAGGTTAGGGTCGAGGGTTCGAATCCCTTCGCCCGCTCCAGTCGGTTCACAAGGGCGCCTTCGGGCGCCCTTTGTCATTCCGACAGGATCGACGGCTCGCGCCGCGCCGGGCAGGCCGCCCGCGGGCAAATCCGGCATGACCCGCCCACCGGCACCGGCACCATCCCCACGGGCACCTGGGCCAGCGGCGAAATCAGCATCCCCGCCCGCCGCAGTTCGGGCCCGCCAAACCCCGCGGGCCAGTGCCATTCGCCAAAGGCGCGCAGCAGGAACCGCCGCGGCACCGGCCCCGGCAGTTCGCCCACCGCCACCACCGGCGCACCCGGACGCGCCAGCGCCGCATACAGGGGCCACAGCGGGCAGCCCGCCCCGCCCCGCGGCAAGGGAAACCCGCCCGCAGGCTTGCGCAACACCAGCGCCCCGGCACCGTCGGCCAGGGCCAGCCCAACCACGGCGCCCGGCGCCAGGGCGATGCGTCGCATCGCCGCCACGACCCCCCGCGCCGGCGTCTGCGCCGCCACCTGCATCGGGTCCTCGGCCACCATGGGAAAAGCCACCGCGTCTGCCTGCACCTCGGCCACCAGTGCCGCCGCCAGATCGCGCGCCGCGGCCGTGGCCAGCCCGGCCACCTCTCCCTCCGCGCCCTCCAGGTGCCAGCCGCGCCCCGCCAGCCATTCTTCCACCTCGTCCAGCGGCGCGCCTCCGGGTGCTTCGCCCTGTCCCCCCGCATCAAGCCATGCCACCAGCGCCTCGGCCCCTGCCGCCAGCCGCAGGCTGTCGGCGTCCAGGTTCGCATGAAACCGGCGGCGCCACTCGGGGTCGATATCCTCGGTTTCGGCCAGGATCGCCGCGGTAGAGCGCACGCTGGCCGCCGCCTGCAGCACCTCGTGCAGTGTCGCGTCCAGATGCGGGTCCTGCCCCAGACGGTCGTTCAGTGCGGCCACCGTCGCCTCCAGCGCCCGCACCCGCCGCGCCTGTGCCAGCACCAGCCCCGCCCAGCCGGGAAACCGCGCCGCCATTTCCTCGGCCCGTCCGGTTTCAGCCCCGGCCTCGGGCAGGGCCCCCGCCGCAGCCCGCAGGTCCTCGACCCGCGCCCCGGCATCCTCGCCCGTCAGAACCGCCTTCGGCACCTGCAGCGCCGCCGCCAACCGGTCCAGCGCCACCGGCCCGATCCGCCGCCGGTCATGTTCGATCAGGTTCAAGTAGCTGCCGGATATGCCCGCGATGCGCGCCACCTCGGCCTGCGCGAGACCCAGTTCACGCCGCCGCGCCCGCACCCGCGCGCCCACCAGCGCCACGCCCGTCATCGCCTGCCCTCATCTAACCAAGGCACAGCGTCCAGTCTTTGCAGAATTCCGTCAAGCCCGATGGCGCGCCAACCACAAAACGAAAAGGGCGCGCCCCACGGGCGCGCCCCCCCCGATCCTTGGCCAAAGGTCACTTCAGCGCCGCGTCCGTAATCACGCTCGTCCAGGCCCCTTCCGGCGCCTTGGTGATCACCGGGTCCGACCCGCCCGCCATCAGCGTGGCCACGGTGCGCTCATAGTCGGCCGGGTCCAGCGCGCCGTTCGAACCGGCGGTCAGCTTGGCCACCTCGCCCATCATGCGCTTCTGGTGCGTCTCGGTCTGCGCGCCGGTCTCGTCATTCTCCAGCACGATCATCGCGGCTTCGTCCGGGTTCGCCTCGGCGTACTTCCAGCCCTTCATCGAAGCGCGCACGAACTTGACCATGGATTCGACAAAGGCCGGATCGGCCAGCTTCTCTTCCATCACATACAGGCCGTCTTCCATTGTGGCGACGCCCATGTCCTGGTACTTGAAGGTCACCAGCTCTTCGGCCGGGATGCCGCCGTCGATCACCTGCCAGTACTCGTTGTAGGTCATCGTCGAAATGCAGTCGGCCTGCTTCTGCAGCAGCGGGTCGACGTTGAAGCCCTGCTTCAGCACCTCGACCCCGTCAGCCCCGCCGGTGGTCGGCAAGCCCAATGTCGCCATCCACGACAGGAACGGATATTCGTTGCCAAAGAACCAGACACCCAGGATCTTGCCCTTGAAATCCTCGGGCTTGGTGATGCCGGTGTCCTTGCGGCAGGTCAGCATCATGCCCGACGACTTGAACGGCTGCGCGATGTTCACCAGCGGCAGGCCCTTTTCACGGGCGGCCAGCGCCGACGGCATCCAGTCGATCACCACATCGGCGCCACCGCCGGCAATCACCTGCGTCGGCGCAATGTCCGGGCCGCCCGGCTTGATCGTGACGTTCAGCCCTTCTTCCTCGTAGAACCCCTTGGCCTGCGCCACATAATAGCCCGCGAACTGCGCCTGGGTCACCCATTTCAGCTGCAGCGTCACGTCCTCGGCCCAGGCCCCACCGGCAAACGCCATCAGCGCCGCCGCCGTCAGGAACTTCTTCATCGCACGTCTCCCCTGTTGTGCGCGCCTGCTGCGCGCTTACCCACGTTGCGACGGGTGCCAGAACGTCACCCGCCGTTCGATCACGGCCACCACGCCATAGAACGCCGTCCCCGCCAGCGCCGCAACCGCGATTTCGGCCCACACCAGGTCCAACTGCAGCCGCCCGACCCCGGTGGAGATGCGGAACCCCATCCCGACGATCGGGCTGCCGAAATATTCGGCAACAATCGCACCAATCAGCGCCAGCGTCGTGCCGATCTTCAACCCGTTGAAGATGAAGGGCATCGCGGCCGGCAGCCGCAGCTTCCACATGGCCTGCCAGTAACTTGCCGACCACGTCGCCATCAGGTCGCTCTGCATCCGCTCGGCCGCCTGCAGGCCCGCCACGGTGTTCACCAGCACCGGAAAGAACACCAGCACCACCACCACCGCCGCCTTCGACTGCCAGTCGAACCCGAACCACATCACCAGAATCGGCGCCACGCCCACAATGGGCAGCGCCGCCACGAAATTCCCGATGGGCAAAAGCCCCCGCGTCAGGAACGGCGACCGGTCGATCAGCACCGCCACCACCACCGCCGCCCCACAGCCGATCACATAGCCCGACAACGCCCCCTTCACGAAGGTCTGCACGAAATCGGCCCAGAGGTCGGGCAGGTAGCCGGTGAACGCCGTGGCAATCGCGCTGGGGGCGGGCAGGATCACCGGCGACACGTCGAACGCCCGCACCGCGCCTTCCCACAACACCAGCACCGCCACGCCAAACAGCACCGGCACCGCCACCCGCCCCGCCCGCGTCGTCCGCAGGCCAGACCGAGCGATCATCACGTTCAAGGCCCAAGCCATCACCCAGAAAGCCAGCGCGGCCAGAAGCGCGGTCATGCGGGAACCCCCATCCGCCGCCGCAACCACCGCTCGACCGTCCCCACCACCAGGATCAGCCCCCCCGCCAGCACGGCGGCAGCAAACAGCGCCGCCCACATGATCAGCGGCTCGCCGAACTGCGACCCGATCAGCATCCGCGCCCCCAGCCCCTCGATGGCCCCGGTGGGCAACTCGCCCACGATGGCCCCCACCAGCGCCGCCGCCACCGCCACCTTCAGGCTGGCGAACAGGAACGGCAGCGACGACGGCAACCGCAGCTTCCAGAACTCCTGCGCGCTCGAGGCGTTCCACGTCCGCATCAGGTCAACCTGCATGGCATCGGGCGACCGCAGGCCGGTGACCATGCCCACCAGCACCGGAAAGAACGACAGGTAGGCAGAAATGATCGCCTTCGGCACCTCGCGCGCCTCGATCCCGACCGCGTTCGACAGCACGATGATCATGGGCGCCAGCGCCACGATGGGAATCGTCTGGCTGATGATCGCCCAGGGCATCACCGCCATCTCCATCACCCGGAAATACACGATTCCCACCGCCAGCCCGATACCCAGCAGCAGCCCCAGCACAAACCCGTAGGCCGTCGATTCCAGCGTGACCAGCCCGTGATAGACCAGCGACCGTTTCGACGTGACCTTCTGCCCCGCCACACCCTTCCACACCTCGGCCGCCACCTGGTGCGGCGCGGGCAGCACCGGGCGCTCTTGCGCCATGGTCACGCCCAATAGTTCGGAAAAGCCAAGTTCCCGCCCCTCGCGCCCCGCCTGATCGTAGGCGAATGTCGCATTCATCCACACCGCCGCGGCGTACCAGATGACGACAATGCCACACAGAACGGTCAGGACGGGCAGGACGTTACGCATGAACCCTCACGGCACCAGCGCCCAGCCATAGGTCGGCATGATCCGCTTCTCTTTCCGGGAAACCTCGTCGCGGATCACCAGCAGAACCCCCGTCGCCCCCAGCGGGTCTTCCCGCCCCGGCCGGAACAACAGCGGCGCCCCGATCTCCACCCGCCGCCCCGCCGCATCGGCCAGCGACCCGTCGTAGCACGGCCCGTCGCGCACCACGGGTGAGGCCGAGCCATCCGCACGTACAAAGGAAATGCGGCAGGTAAACTGCACCGGCGCGTCCTTCACGCCTTCATCCGCGGTGAACCCCACCGCGAACCGCAATTGCACCGCCGAGGTCACCTCGGTTGCAAGCTCGCCACCACGGTCCAGCGTCACCTTGGCATCCAGCGTGATGCGCCGGTCGAATTCCACCGTCACGTCGGGCACGGGCGGATACGCCCCCACTTTGGGCAGGTCGCGGTCCGCCGCCCCGGCCATGCCCCCGGTCATTGTCATGGCCATCACCATGGCTGTCACCAGATATCCCATCCCTGCCCCTCCTGCGGCCAGGCGATCATCGCCACGGCCACCACGCCCAGCACCATCCCCGCCAGTTGCAACGCTGTCGGCCGTTCGCCGAACACCACCACCGCGATGATCCCGATCAGCACCAGCTGCACAATCGAACTGACCGCAATCGCCACCCCCAGCCCGCTTTCCCGCATCAGCCGCACCATCATCAGGTTGCCCACGCAGAACAGCGCCAGCGCGCCGATCAATACAGCAACCTTGCCGTTCCCGGCATAGTACCGCAGCACCGTGTTTGCGGCCACGAACACCGCCATCGCGCCGGCCAGCCAGACCGCCAGGGCCCCGCTCACGCCCGCACCTCAAATGCCATCGCCATGCCCCGCCCTCAAACCTTCGCGCACCCTGTGGGCGATCTGGATGAACGACGCCGAGTCGCGAATTTCCAAAGGCCGGTCCCGCGGCAAGGTGCTCTCGATCACATCGGTGATCCGCCCCGGACGCGGGCTCATCACCACGATCCGGGTCGACAGATAGACCGCCTCGGGAATCGAATGCGTCACGAAAAGGATCGTCTTTCCCGTGGTTTGCCACAGTTTCAGCAGTTCTTCGTTCAGCCGGTCGCGCACGATCTCGTCCAGCGCGCCAAAGGGTTCGTCCATCAGCAGGATGTCGGCATCAAAGGCCAGCGCCCGGGCGATGCTGGCCCGCTGCTGCATGCCACCCGACAGCTGCCAAGGGTACTTTCCGGAAAACCCATCCAGTTCAACCAGCTGCAATGCATCCTTCACGCGCCGTTCCTGTTCGTCTCGCGAAAACCCCATGATCTCCAGCGGCAGCCGCACATTGCCCGCAATGGTGCGCCACGGATACAGCCCGGCCGCCTGAAAGACATAGCCATAGGCCCTTGATTTTCTTGCCTCTTCTGGCGTCATTCCGTTCACTTTCAGGGTGCCCCCGGTGGGGCGCTCAAGTGCCGCGACGCAGCGCAGGAAGGTCGTCTTGCCGCAGCCTGACGGGCCGATGAAGCTGACGAACTCTCCCTTTCCGATCCGCAGGTTCACGTCCTTCAAGGCGTGCACCGGCCCGTCGCCGGTGGAAAACACCAGGTTCACGTCCTCGGCCTGAATCACCGGCTGGCCCTGATCGCGCGTGTCCCTCATGCCATCCCCTGTGCCGCGGCCCTGCACCCTGCTACCCTGCCTGCAGTCCCGCTGCCAAGGAGGCCCAGATGAAAGCCTGCCAGAAACTCCGCCCCGGTGCCACCTACGACGGCAAGCAGGGCTTTTCGTACTTCGAAGGAATAGCAAGGGAAACAACGGGTTCTCAGGGCATCTGCATGCACCTGCTGACCATCCCGCCAGGCGGTCGCGCCCGCGCGCACAAACATGCCACGCACGAAACGGCAATCTTCGTGCTGTCCGGCACCACCGTGATGCTGTGGGGCGAACAGCTTGAAAACCGGATGGAAATCTCGGCGGGCGAGCTTCTGTACATTCCCGCCGACATGCCGCACCTGCCCTGGAACCCGGGTCCCGAGCCCGCGACGGCCGTGATCGCCCGCACCGACCCGCACGAACAGGAATCGGTTGTCCTGCTTCCGGAACTCGAGGCGCTGGCCGCCCGCTGATGTCGCATCCCTGTCGCACCCGCTTGATATGCACGCCCCGCGTGCACACTTCGGCGCAAAGACAGGAGCCGCCATGCAGACGACCCTAGCTTTCGCCCCGCAGGCCGATGATCTCGAAGAAGATTTCTTCGGCGTCCCGATCATCGTCTGGTGCCCGCCAGAGGACGACGGGCAGGACGACGAAACGCCCGCAGCGGCCTGAGCCACGTCAGACCCCGGTCGCGGGCACACCCGTGCGGACCACCGGCCTTGGCGCGGTCAGCTCTTTCCACTGGCTCAGCGCCCGGTTCACCGCCGGACGGGCCTCGCGCGCCACGAACTGTCCATGCCCTTCGCGCGTCCGCATATCGCCATCATGCAGCGCCACGTGACCACGGGTCAGGGTAAAGCGGGGAAGACCCTTTACCTTGTGACCTTCGAACACGTTGTAGTCGATGGACGACTGCTGTGCGGATGCCGCAATGGTCTTCTCCTTCGCCGGATCCCACACCACAAGGTCGGCATCCGCCCCCACCAGAACCGCGCCCTTCTTCGGGTAGCAGTTCAGGATTTTTGCGATATTTGTTGAGGTTACGGCCACAAATTCATTCAGCGTCAGCCGCCCGGTCCCCACCCCGTGCGTCCACAGCATGGGCAGGCGGTCCTCCAATCCCCCGGTGCCGTTCGGAATCTTGGCGAAATTGCCGATTCCGAACCTTTTCTGCGCGGTGGTGAAGGCGCAGTGATCTGTTGCCACCACCGACAGCGAGCCCGACATCAGCCCCGCCCACAGGCTGTTCTGGTGGTCCTTCGACCGGAACGGGGGCGACATCACGCGCCGCGCGGCGTGGTCCCAGTCCGCGTGGAAGTATTCGCTTTCATCCAGCGTCAGGTGCTGGATCAGCGGCTCGCCCCACACCCGCTTGCCTTGCTGGCGCGCCCGGCGAATCGCCTCGTGCGCGTCCTCGCAGCTGACATGCACCACATAGAGCGGCACGCCCGCCATGTCGGCGATCATGATCGCGCGGTTGGTCGCCTCGCCTTCGACTTGCGGGGGGCGGCTGTAGGCATGCGCTTCGGGCCCGGTATTGCCTTCCGCCAACAGCTTGGCCGTCAGTTCGGCCACCACGTCGCCGTTCTCGGCATGCACCATGGCCAGACCGCCAAGGTCGCCCACCCGGCGGAAGCTGGAGAACAGTTCGTCGTCGTTCACCATCAGCGCGCCCTTGTAGGCCATGAAGTGCTTGAACGAAGTGATCCCCGCTTTCACGCTCAACTCCATGTCCTGCCACACCTTTTCACCCCACCAGGTGATCGCCATGTGATAGCTGTAGTCGCAGTTCGCCCGGCCCGACTTGTTGTGCCACATCTGGGCTGCATCCATCAGTCCCTGCCCCTGCCCCGGCAGCACGAAGTCCACCACCATCGTGGTCCCGCCCGAAAGCGCCGCCCGCGTGCCGCTTTCAAAATCATCCGCCGAATAGGTGCCCATGAAGGGCATCTCGAGGTGCGTGTGCGGATCGATGCCGCCGGGCATGACGTAGCAGCCAGTGGCGTCCAGAATGGTGTCACCCTTCAGGTTGGGCCCGATCTCGGTGATCCGCCCACCTTCCACCTTCACATCCGCCGCATAGGTCAGGTCCGCCGTGACAACCGTGCCGCCCTTGATCACTGTGCTAGGCATCTTCCGCTCCTGTCCTCATCTTTGTCCAAATACCCCGGGGGTCCGGGGGCAGAGCCCCCGGCGCTTCGGTCACCCCACCACCCCCGCCACCTCAAGCACCGCATGCAGCATCACGTCGGTGCCCGCCGCCGCCCATTCGGGCGAAATCTCCTCGGCCTCGTTGTGCGAAAGGCCGCCCACGCAGGGGCACATGATCATCACCGTGGGGGCCACGCGGTTGATCCAGCAGGCGTCGTGGCCGGCGCCGCTCACGATGTCCATGTGGGAATAGCCCAGCGATTCCGCCTTTTGCCGGACGATCTTCACCAAGCCGGGGTCGAAGGTCACGGGGTCGAAGTGGCCCACAGGTTCGATGCAGCACCCCAGCCCCAGTTCCTTCGCCACCGCGTGCGCGGCCCGCTCCACCTCGGCCCGCATGGAATCGAGCTTGCCCTGCTCGGGCGACCGGATGTCCACCGTGAACACCACCCGCCCCGGGATCACGTTGCGCGAGTTCGGGAAGACCTTCACCTGCCCCACCGCGCCCACGGCGTTGGGCTGGTGGCTCATGGCAATCTGGTGCACGCGCTCGGTGATCCGCGCCATGCCAAGGCCCGCGTTCACCCGCATGTTCATCGGCGTAGACCCGGTATGCGCATCCTTGCCGGTCAGGGTGATCTCCAGCCACCACAGGCCCTGCCCGTGGGTGACGACGCCGATCTGTTTTCCTTCGGCCTCCAGGATGGGTCCCTGCTCGATATGCAACTCCAGCATCGCGTGCATCTTGCGGGCGCCGACCTTTTCGGTGCCGACCCAGCCGATGCGTTCCAGCTCCTCGCCGAAGACCTTTCCGTCCAGGTCCTTGCGCGACTTGGCGTAGTCTTCGGTGTGGATGCCCGCGAAGACGCCGCTGGCCAGCATGGCAGGCGCAAACCGCGCGCCTTCCTCGTTCGTCCAGTTCGTCACCACGATGGGGTGCCGGGTGCGGATGCCAAGGTCGTTCAGCGTGCGCACGACCTCGAGCGCGCCCAGAACACCCAGCACGCCATCGTACTTGCCCCCAGTCGGCTGCGTATCCAGATGCGAGCCCATGTAGACCGGCAGCGCGTCGGGGTCGGTGCCCGGGCGGGTGGCGAACATGGTGCCCATGGTGTCGATGCCCATGGTCATGCCCGCATCCGCACACCAGCGGGCAAACAGGTGGCGCCCCTCGCTGTCGGCGTCGGTCAGCGTCTGGCGGTTGCAGCCGCCCGCCACACCGGGGCCGATCTGCGCCATTTGCTCAAGGCTGTCCCACAGCCGCGCGGGGTTGATCCGCAGGTTTTCTCCGGGTGCTGGCATGTGGCGTGCTCCCTGTATGCCGGGTGTTCCCCCGGTCACACGATTCCGTCCTGACCGTTTGGTCAAATGAACGCCGGGGCATCGGGCGGGTCAAGGGGTTTGACGGCGGCAGGTGCCGTGCATGCAGGCAAATGCCTGTCAGTCGTGCAGGTCCAGCCGCGACAGGGCGGTACCCAGATCGCGGCTGTCGTGCAGCACGTCGATCACAACCAGTTCGGAAGGCTGCTGCAGGAAGAAGATCAGCGCCCGCCCGGCGCGGACAAAGCGCAGGTCGTGGGTGGCCCCGGGGGCGATCACGTCGTGGCAGGTGCGGTGCATCACGCGCCCGTCGGCCAGGGCCTGGCAGCGGGCGATGACATCATCGCGCAGACGTTCGGCCTGTGCCCGGCCCAGGTGTTCCACCGTCCACTGGAAGGCATCGGCGAGGCGGTCCTCGGCTTCGGGCGCAAGGCGGAAGGTGGTCATGCCCCGGCCCTTGCGATGCCACGGTCGAAGGCGCGCATCACCGCCTCTTCCCCGGAACCCGGAGAAAGCCTTCCCAGAAGCACCTGATCATAGCCGTGCAAGATGCCGAGGCGGAGATTTTCCCACGTGGTCTCGTCCCGCTCCAGCAGGCGCAGGGCGGCGCGCATCGCGTCGCTGGCGGTGGGATACCTGCCCTGTGCCACGAGGTGGTCAAGGAAGGCGAACTGCTGGTCGCTGACGGTGACGTGGCGGGTCGGCATGGGCGCGCTGGTGCAAGCCCGATGCCAACCCGCGATGTCAGGCCGCGGCGGGCCGCAGGCTGCCCGACACGGCACCGCGGCGTGCCTTCGGCAGATAGCGCGCATAGCCCAGATCATCACTGGCGATCTCGCCCGTGCGGCCCGACATCAGGTCAGCCAGAAGGCGGCCCGAACCGGCGGCCATCGTCCAGCCCAGCGTGCCGTGGCCGGTGTTCAGCCACAGGTTGCCCACGGTGGAACGGCCCACCAGCGGCGTGCCATCGGGGGTCATCGGGCGCAGGCCGGTCCAGAAACTTGCGCCCTTCAGGTCACCACCACCGGCGAACAGCTCGCCCACCGACTTTTCCAGCGTGGCACGGCGGCGCGGGTTCAGGCGCGTGTCAAAGCCCGCAATCTCGGCCAGACCGCCCACGCGGATGCGGTCGCCCAGACGGGTGATGGCTACCTTGTAGGTTTCGTCCATTACGGTGGACACCGGGGCGCGGTCGGCGTTCACGATCTGCGCGGTCATCGAATAGCCCTTCAGCGGATAGACCGGCAGGTTCATCCCGAAGGGTGCCGCCAGCCGGGGCGAATGCGCGCCCATGGCCAGCACGAAGGCATCGGCCGCCAGCACGCCCGCATCGGTGACCACCGCGGTGATCTTGCGGCCGTCGTGCAGCAGCCGGTCCACCGAAACGCCCCAGCGGAAGGACACGCCCGCCGCCCGCGCCATGTCGGCCAGCCGGTTGGTGAACTTGAAGCAGTCGCCCGTCTCGTCGCCCGGCAGGCGCAGGCCGCCCGCGATGCGGTCGGCGGCGCCGGCCAGGCCCGGCTCGGCGGCAAGGCAGCCCGCACGGTCCAGCACCTCGAACGGCACGCCATCGGCCTTCAACACCGCAATGTCCTTGGCCGCCGCGTCCACCTGTTCGGGCTTGCGGAACAGCTGCAGCGTGCCCTTGGTGCGTTCGTCGTAGGAAATGCCGGTGTCGCGGCGCAGGTCGATCAGGCAGTCGCGGCTGTATTCGGCCAGACGGACCATGCGCGACTTGTTCACCTTGTAGGCGGCCGTGTTGCAGTTCATCAGCATCCGCCACATCCAGTCGATGCGCTGGCGGTCAAGCCGGGGCTGCAGCACCAGCGGGGCGTGGCGCTGGAACATCCACTTCAGCGCCTTCATCGGAATGCCGGGGGCGGCCCAGGGGGCCGAGTAGCCGGGCGAGACCTCGCCTGCGTTGGCGAACGAGGTTTCCAGCGCCGGGCCTGTCTGGCGGTCCACCACGGTCACCTCATGCCCGGCCTGCGCCAGATACCAGGCCGACGATACCCCGATGACGCCCGCACCCAGAACGATGACCTTCATGACACCCTCGCCGCAGTTCGCGCCTGCACCCTTGCCGCGCGTTAGCGGGGTTTTCATGGTTTTCGGGCAGAATGTGCTTGCGTTGTTCGGTGCAGGTCCGGCGTCCATCGTAGAATTTCCTTCTGGCGACCCGAACGTTGAAAATTTCTTGCGCCTGGACTTCATGCCGCCGTGGATTTCCCGGCTGAACCGGCCGATGGCCGATGGTTCTTCCCCCGCTTGCGTCTGCCCTGTGCTGCCGCAATGCTGCGCCAGACCATGGAGACACCGATGACCGACAGCGCCACCCTTGCAACCGAAGCCGCCACCCTGACCCTGCCGCGTTTCGCCGAGGCCGAGGCCTGGCGGCTGGGGGTCATCATGGTGGCCCGTGCCATGGCCGAAGGCCTGCCGGTGGTGATTGACATCCGCACGGCGGACCGCACGCTGTTTCATGCCGCGCTGCCCGGTTCTGCGCCGCTGAACGGGCTGTGGGCGCGGCGCAAGTCGGCCACGGCGCTGGTGTTTCAGGAGGCGTCGTTCCTGGTGGGCGCCCGCAACCGCGAGAAGGGCGAGACGCTGGCCAAGCACGGGCTGGACCCGTTGCTGCATGCCGACCATGGCGGTGCGGTGCCGCTGCGGGTGGCGGGGGCCGGGGTGGTGGCTGTGGCCACGGTCAGCGGGCTGCCACAGGCCGAGGATCACGCGATGGTGGTGGCGGCGATCCGCGCCTTGCAGGTGGAATTGGGTTGATGCCACGCGCGGGACACTAGCGTCCCACCGTGGGACAGTGCTGCCCGTCAAGCAATTTCAATAGGTTACAAGGCCGCGTTTACGCCCGGCGGATTCAAGGTCGAACTGCAACGGTTGCGGTGAAGGCGGTCAGTTCTTCGGC
>CAZLIC010000071.1:0-24867 GCA_964559535.1 uncultured Rhodobacterales bacterium | reverse complement strand
AAGATCGGCGACTGGCTGGAGATGTACACCAAGGTGATGGAGCTGAACTACTGGACGCGCACCACCTGCAAGTCGGCCAGGTATGACGAGGCCACGAAGGAATGGACCGTGGTGGTGGACCGCGACGGGACCGAGGTGGTGCTGCGCCCGAAACAGTTGGTGCTGGCCACCGGCATGTCGGGCAAGGCCAACATGCCCGTCTACAAGGGGATGGAGACGTTCAGGGGCGACCAGCACCATTCGTCAAGGCACCCCGGCCCCGATGCCTACAAGGGCAGACGGGCGGTGGTGATCGGGTCCAACAACTCGGCCCACGACATCTGCGCGGCGCTGTGGGAAAACGATGTGGACGTGACCATGGTGCAGCGGTCCTCCACCCATATCGTGCGGTCGGACACGCTGATGGATATCGGGCTTGGCGGGCTTTATTCGGAACAGGCGGTGCGGTCGGGGATGACCACCGAGAAGGCCGACCTGATCTTTGCCAGCTTGCCCTACAAGATCCTGCACACCTTCCAGATCCCGCTCTATGCCAAGATGAAAGAGGTGGATGCCGACTTCTACGCGGGGCTCGAAAAGGCCGGGTTCTGGCTCGACTGGGGCCCCGACGACTCGGGCCTGTTCATGAAGTACCTGCGCCGCGGCTCGGGCTATTACATCGATATCGGCGCCAGCCAGCTCATCATCGACGGGCAGATCAAACTGGCCCATGGCAACGTGAAAGAGATCGTGCCGGACGGCGTGGTGTTGGAGGACGGCACACACCTGCCGGCCGACGTGATCGTGTACGCCACGGGCTATGGCTCGATGAACGGCTGGGCGGCCGACCTGATCGGGCAAGACGTGGCCGACCGCGTGGGCAAGTGCTGGGGGTTGGGGTCTGACACGGCGAAAGACCCGGGGCCCTGGGTGGGCGAGCAGCGCAACATGTGGAAGCCCACGCAGGCCGAGGCACTGTGGTTCCACGGCGGCAACCTGCACCAGTCGCGCCACTACAGCCAGTTCCTGTCGCTGCAGCTGAAGGCGCGGATGGAGGGCATTCCCACGCCCGTGCATGGCCTGCCGCCGACCTATCACCTCGGGTAAACGTGCTGGCCGCCCGCCGGGGACCGGCGGGTGGCCTTCCCCGCGGCGTCCGTCGGGGCCGCGGTCGGCTGGGCACGCTGCGGTGTTTTCGGCGCGGGCTGGCGGTGCGACTGCGGGCCATGGCATGCTGTGCGGGGCGGCATGGGGGAACAGATGCACATGATGGTGATCGGCGCGGCCGGGATGCTGGGCGCGCGGCTGGCGGCGGCGCTGGCGGGGCACCGGCTGACGCTGGTCGATGTGGTGCCGCCCGAGGTGGCGGGGGCCGAGTGCCTGAGCGTTGACCTGACCGATCCTTCGGCGGCAACCGGTCTGGTTGCCCGCAGGCCCGACGTGATTTTTCACCTTGCCGCCATCGTGTCGGGCGAGGCCGAGGCGGATTTCCCGCGCGGCTATGCGGTGAACCTGGACGCCACGCGGGCGCTGTTCGAGGCGATCCGCCTGACACCGGGGTATCGCCCGCGGGTGGTGTTCGCCAGTTCCATCGCGGTGTTCGGGGCGCCGTTTCCCAACCGCATCCCCGACGATTTCCACCCCACCCCGCGCACCAGCTATGGCACGCAAAAGGCGATGTGCGAGTTGCTCTTGTGCGACTATACCCGCCGCGGGTTCATGGACGGCATCGCGCTGCGCCTGCCCACCATCTGCATCCGGCCGGGGCGGCCGAACCGGGCGGCCAGCGGGTTCTTCTCCAACATCCTGCGCGAGCCGCTGGCGGGCCTGCCTGCCGTGCTGCCGGTGCCTGATACGGTGCGCCACTGGTTCGCCAGCCCGCGCGCGGCCGTGGGGTTCTTTCTGCGCGCGGCCACGATGGACCTTGCGGTGCTGGGTGACCGGCGGGCGCTGAACATGCCGGGGCTGTCGGCGACCGTGGCCGAGGAGATTGCGGCGTTGCGGGCGGTGGCGGGACAGGCGGCGGTGGACCTGATCCGGTTGGAACCGGACGAGACGATTGCCCGCATCGTGGACACCTGGCCGCAGGATTTCGTCACCGCGCGGGCGGCGGCGCTGGGGTTCACGGCGGAAACGGATTTCGCGCAGATCATCGCGGCGCATCTGGCGGATGGGTAGGGCGCGGGACTTCCGCTCTCTGGCAAGGCACCTCCTTCCCCCTTTCTTGAGAAAGGGAAGCGCGTCCATTTGCGGGCTTCCGCTTTGAAGAGCGCGGCAGGTCAGGCAATCCTGCCTGTTCAAGCGCGCCCAACCCCGGCACTCTGCGGCAAAACGGAGGGGTGGCATGGCATTCACGCGGCGGGCGGCGCTGGCCTTGGGGGGGGCAGCGGTGGGGGTTGCGGGGGCGCGGTGGGTGGGGTCGGGCGGGCCTTCGCCCGATGGCGTGGGGCTGGTGCGGTCTGCGGGGGGCGAGGGCGTGCTGAACGACGCATCCCTGCTGAGCGAGACGCCCATCTTCCGTCACATCACCCGCACCGAGGACCCCGGCGAGGCGTTGCTGGCGGCGTTGCGGGCGGAACTGAAAGAGGCGGCGGCAGCGGGGCGGCCGGTAGCGGCCAGCGCGGCGCGGCACACGATGGGGGGGCAGGCGATCCCGCGGGACGGCCATGCGATCAGCTTTGACAGCGGCTGGCTGCAGCCGGGGGCGCAGGGGGAACTGACCTACCGCGTGCATGCGGGCGCGCGCTGGCACCAGGTGATCGCGGCGCTGGACCCCATGGGTTTGTCGCCCAAGGTGATGCAGTCGAACGCCGACTTCGGCGTGGCCTCGACGTTTTCGGTGGGCGCGCATGGCTGGCCCACGGCGTATGGCCCGATGGGCAGCACCGTGCGCAGCGTGAAGATGCTGCTGGCCGACGGCAGCCACATCACCGCCTCCCGCACCGAAAACGCCGACCTGTTTGCGGCGGCGATGGGGGGCTATGGCCTGATCGGCATCCTGACCGAGATGGAGGTCGAGGCGGTGCCGAACGCCCTGCTGGAACCCACCTTCGAGGTGATGGAGGCCGAGGCCTTCGGCACCGCCTTTCCCGCGGCTGTCAAGGCTGTGCCGATGGCCTATGGCCGGTTGAACGTGGACCGGGGGGCGTTCTTTCAGGATGCCATGCTGGTAACCTACCGCCCGGTTGAGGGCGAGGTGCCGCCCGCTGCCGGGTCGGGCTGGCTGTCGAAGGTATCGCGCCACATCTTCCGCGAGCAGCTGGACAACGAATGGGTGAAACGGCGGCGCTGGGGCATTGAAACCGGCATCGGCGCGGCGCTGGCGGGGGCCAGCAGCCGGTCAAGCCTGATGAACGAGCCTGTCATCACGCTGGACGACCGCGACCCGACGCGCACCGACATCCTGCACGAATACTTTGTGGCGCCCGAGCGGTTCGGCGATTTCCTGGCCGCCTGCCGGGCGATCATTCCGCAGTCGTACCAGGAGTTGCTGAACGTGACGCTGCGCTGGGTGGAACGGGACGCGACCGCGCTCTTGTCCTATGCCCCGCAGGGCCCGCGCATTGCCGCGGTGCTGCTGTTCAGCCAGGAAATGTCGCCGCGGGCAGAAGGCGACATGGCGCGGATGACGCGGGCCATGGTGGATGCAGTGGCGGGCATGGGCGGGGCCCACTACCTGCCGTACCGGCTGCATGCCACGGACAGACAGTTCCAAACCGTCTATCCCCGTGCCGCCGATCTGGTATCGTTGAAACGCCGGGTGGACCCGGGATTGCTGTTCAGGAATGCGCTGTGGGATACGTATCTGGCGAAGCTGTAGCCCCTGACAGGCCGCAGCGGATCACCGCCTTCGGCTATTTCGTGGTGCTGTCGGCGGTGGCGTCGCTGAACTACGTTCCTGGTCTGACCGATGACTACGGCCGCACCTTCGGCATCTTCGCGCTGGATATCTATGACGACCTGCTGCACCTCGGCTCGGCCATCTGGGCGGGGGTTTCGGCGGTGCTGACGGGGCGGGCGGCGCGGCGGTTCCTGACGTGGTTCGGCACGCTGTATCTGGCGGACGGGGCGCTGGGGCTGGCCACCGGCAGCGGGTTCCTGGACCTGGGCATCTGCTTCTACGGCATTCAGGACCTGGATTTCGGGTTCAAGATCCTGGCCAACACGCCGCATATCGCGCTGGGCGGGATTGCGCTGTTCATGGGTCTGAAGGGGCGGGGGCTGACGCGGTGAGGTGGGTGTTGCGACAGGTGCGGCGGCTGGTGCTGCTGCTGCTGGTGGTGGTGATCGGGCTTCTGTCGCCCGTGGCCTGGGTCGAAACCATGTGCCGCGGGTCGGGCGAGCCCGCCGCCTATGCCGCCATCCTGCCCGAGGCCGAGCGGCGGGCGGAATCGCGCACCCTGCTGACCTATCCGGAATGGCACATCGTGCATGCATATGCCGATTATGGCGCGGTGATCGCGCAGGGCGATCCGCATGACTACGGTTTCCTGCGGGCGATCGGCGGGTTCTGGTCGTCGCTGTGCGCGCTGTCGGAGGCGGCGCCCGCGCATGGCGGGGTGGACTGGCCGACCAAGCAGATGGTCTACACCATCGGCGTGTCGTTCACCGCGGAGCTGCTGCTGAAGGCGGCCTATGAGGAGACGGTGGGGCGGGTATTCATCCTGCTGCGCGGCGATGCCAGGGCGCCGCTGGATGACCTTTCGGCGCGGCAGGCAGCGGACTATGCGGTGTTCCTGCAGCAGGTGCCCTGGTACCGCTGGGATTTCACCGCCGACGCGGCGGCGCTGCGGGCGGCCGATACGGGTGTGCTGCGCGACCGGGAACGGGCAGTGGCGCTGGGCATCGAGTACGGCGTGAAGGCCGCCTATGCGCAGGTGATTGCCGCCGCGGTGGCGAATGTGGGGGCCGACCGGCTGACCATGCGGTCGGTGGTGAAGGGGCTGACCGAGGGCGAGTTGCTGGACATCGACGGCGTGGCCATCGTGGCCGAACGCCCCGAAGGCACCGAGATCGAGACGCCGCGGTATCGCGCCTTTACCGACATCGCGCGGCAGGTGGCGGTAAAGGGCGGCGATTTCGTCGAGATTGCTGGCAACGACGACATCCTGTTCACCGCGATCACCGAAGGGCGGTTTCTGGACGGCGCGCTGCGCAGCCTGCCACGGCAGGGCAACACGGGCACGCGGCACCTGATGCTGGTGAAAGTGCCCGCGCTGACCGCCGCGCTGCGCAGCGGCCTGCCGGTGGAACATATCCACGACTACTGATGGTCAGCCCCGCCGCCCGCGGCGTTCGCGGCGCGGCGCATTGGCGTCGTCTCCGGTGCCGTCCGAGGCCGAGGAGAAGGCGCCCAGCGCCCCGGCGATGGCCTCCAGCGTGGGGCGCGGGCCGGGGGCGCGCTCTTCCAGCGCCGCGCGCATGGCGCGCAGGTGGTCGGGCGCGGTGCCGCAGCAGCCGCCGATGATGCGCACGCCCGCATCGCGCGCCAGCACGGCGTATTCGGCCATCAGCGCGGGCGTGCCGTCATAGTGGATGTGGCCATCGTGGTACTTGGGAATCCCTGCGTTGCCCTTGGCGATCAGCGGACGTTCGGTGCCCTGCGCGGCGAAGCCCAGGACTGTGCGCAACAGGTCGGACGCGCCGACGCCGCAGTTGGCGCCAAAGGCCAGGGGCGAATTGGGCAGCTTCTCCACCATGTCGGCCATCTGTGCCGAGGTGACGCCCATCATCGTACGACCGGCGGTGTCAAAGCTCATGGTGCCGCACCAGGGCATCCCCGCCAGTGCCGCGGCTTCGGCCGCGGCCTTGTATTCCTCGGGCGCCGACATGGTTTCCACCCACAGAACGTCGGCGCCGCCCTCTTTCAGCCCCTCGGCCTGTTCGTGAAACATCTCCACCGCGGCGGAATGGGTCAGCGTGCCCATCGGCACGAAAATGTCGCCGGTAGGCCCCACCGACCCGGCCACCACCACCGGCCTGCCGGCCTTGTCGGCCACATCGCGGCCGATCTCGGCAGCGATGCGGTTCAGCTCGCGCACCCGTCCCTCGGCACCGTGCAGGCGCAGCCGGCTGGCGTTGCCGCCGAACGAATTGGTCAGGAACAGGTCCGACCCGGCATCGACCGCCCCCGCGTACAGCGCGCGGATGCGGTCGGGGTGGTCCGCGTTCCACATCTCGGGCGGCTCGCCGGCCTCAAGCCCCATGTTGAACAGGTTCGTCCCGGTGGCGCCATCGGCCAGAAGCCAGTCACGCGAGGACAGGAGGCGGGCAAGCACGTCGGACATGGGGTTCCCCGGAAGTGGATCAGCCCTGCCTGCCATGGCGGGCAGGGCAGGGCAATGGAAAGCGATGCATGAAGATCATGCGGCAGACCGCATGTCTGCCGCGGCTGGCGCTCAGACTTCGTTCATCAGCTGGGTCTTGGCCACGGGCAGCAGTTCGGCCAGTTTGGCCTTCACCTGTTCTGCCGTGGCCTTGCCGGCCAGGTCGGCCACCAGCTTGCGCACCACGTCGTCGTCGCCCGCTTCCTCGAAGTCGGCCTGCACCACGGTCATGGCATAGTCGGCGGCATCCTGCCCCGCCTTGCCCATCAGCTCGGCCGCCCACAGCCCGGTCAGCTTGTTCCGGCGCGCCACGGCGCGGAACTGCATTTCGGCGTCGTGGGCAAACTTGTTCTCGAAGGCGGTTTCGCGATCATCGAAAGTGGTCACGGGCGGCGCTCCTGCTGCGGTTGGCGGCGCCTATATGCGCGCGCCGCGGCCCTGCCGCAAGCCCGCTGCGACGCATCGTCCCGCGGCCCTATTTTCGCCCTGCTTTGCGGGGATGCTGGTCGGACAGGGGCAGGGGAAGGCCATGGGACAGCACGCAGAACTTCGGCAGGACATGGGCATCGCCCGGGCCGAACCCGCGCGGGCCCGGGCGGTGCTGGCGGTGATGGTGGTGGCGCTGGCGCCCGAAGGGCAGATGCCTGCCGAAACGCTGGCGCGGCTGCGGATGGTTGCGGCAACGGCGCCGGTGTTTGCCGGGTTCGGTCCGGCGGCCGTCGAGGAGATGGCGGTGCTGACCCTGCGCAGCATCGCCCTGCGTGGCCCTGACCGGGTGCTTTCAGACCTGCAGCCGGTGTTCACCCGCGCACTGGCCGACACCGCGCTGACGCTGGCGGTGCGGGCCGCGCATGTGGCCGGACGGATTGACGCGAGGACGGCCGATGTGCTGGGCGGTATCGCCGCCTGGTTCGGCGTGCCGCCCGCGAAGCTGGCCGATATCCGCGACGTGATTGCCATCCTGGAAGGGCCGGGCTGACCCCGCCGTCCTTGCGACCCCCTGCCGGTTGGACTATATCCCGGGCGACAGGCGCCCCGACCCGGGTTTGCGCCGCAAGGGGCTTTCATGGCACGCCGCAAGAAGATCTACGAAGGCCAGGCGAAGATCCTGTACGAAGGGCCAGAACCGGGAACGCTGATCCAGTACTTCAAGGACGAGGACGTGTCGGTGCAGACGGGCGGCAACGCCGCGGTCGAGGGCCGCGGGGTGCTGAACAACCGGCTGTCCGAGTTCTTCATGTCGGGCCTGAACGGCATTGGCGTGCCCACGCATTTCATCAAGCGGCTGAACATGCGCGAACAGCTGGTCCGCATGGTCGAGATGATTCCGCTGGAGGTTGTGGTGCGCAACTTTGCCGCAGCCGACATGTCGGAACGGCTGGGCATCCCCGAGGGCACGCCGCTGCCGCGCCCGATTGTCGAATACTACTACAAGGACGACAAGCTGAAATCGCCGCTGGTGGCCGAAGAGCATATCGTGGCGTTCGGCTGGGCCGGGCAGCAGGATCTGGATGACATCATTGCGCTGGCGTTGCGGGTGAACGACTTCATGTCGGGCGTGATGATGGGCGTGGGCCTGCGGCTGGCCGATTTCCGCATCGAGGTGGGGCGCATCTGGGAAGGCGACTTCATGCGCATCATCGTGGCCGACGAGATTTCGCCCGACAACTGCCGGTTGTGGGACTTGCGTGTGGCCGAGGGAGACGGGCACGAGACGGTGCAATTGTCGGATGTGTACACCGAACTGGCCCGGCGTCTGGGCGTGCTGCCGTCAAACGTGACGCATGCGCCGAAGCCCACGCTGATCAACTAGGGGGACCGGCCGGTGAAGGTGCGAGTGGAAGTGATGCTGAAGGACGGCGTGCTGGACCCGCAGGGCGAGGCGGTGCGCCATGCGCTGGCGACGCTGGGGTTTCAGGGCGTGGCCGGCGTGCGCCAGGGCAAGCTGATCGAACTGGACCTGACGACAACCGACCCTGCCGCGGCCGAGGCCGAGGTGCGGGCGATGTGCGAGCGGCTGCTGGCCAACACGGTGATCGAGAAGTTCCGCGTCGAGATCGCCTGAACGCCTTTGCAGGCGCGTTACTGCCAGATGATGCTGGGCGCAAAACGCGGACGGGTGACGATGAACTCTTCGAAGGTCATGTCGCCGACGCCGCCCAGCGTCATTGCCGGTTCATAGTCAACCCAGGTTTCGACCAGGATGGCGGTGTCGCCGTCGAACATTTCAGGGATCTGTGACCGCAGCGGGATAAGCCCCGGCGTGGTCATCTGCGGGTTCGTCGTTCCCGACGTGCTGGACCACAGCACCTCGTAGCGGCCGTTGGTTTCGGACCAGGTCAGGCTGGTCACGCGCAGCTCGGTGTTCAGCCCGACGCCCAGCATCGAATCCATGGTCAGCCGCATGCCGTTGATGAAGTTGGCGTTCACCGGGGTTTGCTGGCGCGTGATCAGGTCAGAGATGGTATAGGCCGCCTTCTGCACGTCGGTCATCACGCGGTAGGCATCCCAGTAGGAATACAGCGCCAGATAGCCCCAGAACAGGAAGGGCAGCATGAGTGTCGCCTCGACAACCATGTAGCCTTGCTCGCCCATGGCAAAGCGACGCAGCAGGCGGTGCAACTGGCGCATGGGGGCTCCTCAGCTCGGTTCGTTCACGAAGGCGGCGACAGAGATGATGCGATAGCGGCCCCGGCTGTTCGACAGGCCTTCGCCGATGCCGGTTCCCGGGAACATCGCGTCCTGGCGGATGCAGACGCGCACGATCATCAGCTCGTTCTGCATGCCGGGGTTGGCATCATCGGGAATGTTGATGTCCTCGGACTGGTCCACGCAGCGCATCGATTCATTGGGCAGGTTCCAGGTGGTGGTCGATACCGGGCGCAGTTCCAGCCGGATCTCTGAATCGCAGTCGGGCACGGCGGTGGCGCGGTCACAGATTTCCTGCTTCAGCAGGGCCGCGTCGGGGTTGGCATAGCCGCCCAGCCGCAGGTCGCGCACCGTCATGTCCACGGCGCGGTCCAGCATGATCTGCCGCGTCATGTACAGGGCCGATTCCATCGACGCCATGAAGATGCCCATGGCCAGCGGCAGGATCAGCACCAGCTCGATCGCGCCGCCGCCCGGCTCGCCGCTCAGAAAGCGGCGAACCGGGCGCAGCGCGGCCTGGGCCGCGCGGCGGATCATTGTGTCAGCCTCAGTTGGCTGATGTTCGACGCGATGGCGCGGAACGCCGTCTGGATCTCCAGACCCGTCGCGTTGAAGTAGTGCGCGGCCGACGAGGCGCAGTTGCTGATGACATACTGGCCCTGCGACGGCGCCTCGAACGCGATGCCATAGATGATCACGTCGTTGGCCTTTGCCTGCGTGCAGGACTGGAGCATCGTCGTGTCCATGTTGCCTTCGGTCATCCAGGTGGAGCGGAAGTTGCTGATCCAGGTGTTGTTGATGTTGGTGCGCGTCGTCGAGGACGTGCCCAGGGCGCGGGCGTACAGTTGCCAGGCCACCCAGCGCATCCGCTGCGACTGCCACACCTGCTGCCACTGCTGCTGCGTCACGCCCGAGCCGCTGTTCCACGCCGAAGAACGCCATTCGTTGCGGTGGGGCACCCAGTATTCGTTCGCGCCGGCAATGGCAGGACGTCCCGTCGTATGCCGGATCGAATAGTTGCCATCGCCCGTCGACTTGTAGATCGGCGAAAGACCGGTCTTGTAGGTGTCGTTGACGCGCATGTGTTCGACATGGTCGCCGTCGGTCATCACGATGACGACCTTCATCGAATCCTCGTCCACCCAGTCGTACGGGCGACCCGCGTAAGAGGCCGGAATCTGGCCTTCGGAAATCAATTCGGCCATCATCGGGCGGGCGGCGGGGTCGATCAGCGCGACGCCCCATTTCATGCCCAGCGTGATCGAGGTGTTGCCCGCGGCCGTCAGGCCGGCGATGGCGTTGCGCGCCGTGGTCTGGCTGTCGGTCGGCAGGCGGACCTGGTTCTGCGCGCCAAGCCGGCAGAACGAGGCGCTCTGGTTCATCCGCCCATAGTTCGTGTCGCTCCACGCCGTGTAGTAGTTACCGGTGTCGGTCGAACCGGTCAGGTCCGAGAAGGCGTACATCGGGTAGGGCGTGCTGCGCGACAAGGTCAGTGAGCTGAAGGCCGAGGACGGGAACTCGACGCAATTCGCGCCGACCAGCCCGTGCTGGTTCGTGATATTGTACTTGTCGCGCAGTACGGCGGGAATGTTCACCTGCGCGTTGTAGGGCACGATGGTGATGCTGATCCGGTTCTCGACGTCGTTGGCCTTGACCGTGTCCACGAACTCCATCGCCGCCGACCGCAGCGCCGCGATCTTGGTTGTGCTGCCCGTGGCTTCGTTCATCGAGCCGGACACGTCCAGGACCATCATGATCTCGACGTTGGTGATGCGCTGCTCGGCGGCGCTGTTGGCCGGCACATCCAGCTCGTCGATCCCCATCATCTGCGAGAAGAACGGGTTCAGATCGGCATGCGCGTCGGCCTGCACGATCTTGAAGTTCACGCCCTCGTCCACGTTCACGCCCTGCAGGTAATCGGACAGGCCCGCCTTCTGGAAGTAATCGTTCACCACGTCGGTGGCATCAAGTTCCTGCGTCATGCTGGCGGCGGCCAGCACGGCCCGGTCGACCGTCTGCTGCAGGGCCACGCGACGCTGTTCATAGCGCATGAGGTCAACAGCAAGACCGCCCAGCATCATCATCAGGAGGAGAAGGAACAGCACGAAGATCATCAACATGCCGTCCTCCTCGCGACGGAATGCGCGAAGGCGGTCGTTGAGCAGGCGAAGGCAGTTCATGACTGGTCCTTTCCTCGGTGCGGTCACAAGCTACTCCGGCGGGGCCGGAAACAGGTCTGGCTGGCGCGCCAAGCCGGGGACGGGCATTCACCCACCCACCCACAGCACGCGCCGACCGACAGTTGAGGTAGGTCCTGGGGCAAATTTGTGGCGCAATTCCATCCGGATAAGGGAAAGTCGACACAGCCGGAAACGATGCGCCAACAGGCCCGTGACTGTTGGCATAGGATGAACAGAACGGGTTCCTCTGTTGCGGCAAGTGCCGACGATCCGCGACAAGCCGTTAACCCAACGTCCAGGTTCCACGCGCACCGGACTGCGCCATTTGCCCTGCCGTCGAATCACCGCGTACGGCCGGACCGCACGCGATGGACAGGATGCCCAGAAATTGGGCAGTTTGGTGCGTGCCATCGACCCGGCGACAGCGTAGGCTGCCCGCGGGCGCAGCCGGGCGTCCGTCGTTTTGGGAGGAACGGCGATGCAAGTACAGGGCGAGCCGAGCTTTCGGCAGTCGGTCGATCTGATGTTCAACCGGGCGGTTCGCCTGATGGACCTCGGCCCGGGGCTGGAGGAGAAGATCCGGGTCTGCAACTCGACCTACACCGTGCGCTTCGGGGTGCGGATGCGCGGCGCGATCCACACCTTCACCGGCTATCGGTCGGTCCATTCCGAACACATGGAGCCCGTGAAGGGCGGCATCCGCTATGCGCTGAGCGTCAGCCAGGACGAGGTCGAGGCGCTGGCGGCGCTGATGACCTACAAGTGCGCGCTGGTGGAAACGCCCTTCGGCGGGTCGAAGGGCGGGCTGTGCATCGACCCGCGCGCCTGGGACGAGCACGAGCTGGAACAGATCACCCGCCGCTTTGCCTATGAGCTGATCAAGCGCGACCTGATCCATCCGGCGCAGAACGTGCCCGCCCCCGACATGGGCACGGGCGAGCGCGAGATGGCCTGGATTGCCGACCAGTACAAGCGGATGAACACCACCGACATCAACGGCAACGCCTGCGTCACCGGCAAGCCGCCGCATGCGGGCGGCATCAAGGGCCGGGTCGAGGCGACGGGCCGCGGCGTGCAGTATGCGCTGCGCGAGTTCTTCCGCCACCCCGAGGACGTGGCGCGGGCGCGGCTTTCGGGGGGCTTGGACGGCAAGCGGGTGATCGTGCAGGGGCTGGGCAACGTCGGCTATCACGCCGCCAGGTTCCTGTCCGAGGAGGATGGCTGCCGCGTGACCGCCGTGATCGAGCGCGACGGTGCGGTGATCGACCCGCGGGGCGTGCGCATCGAGGACCTGCGGCAGTGGATCGTGAAACACGGTACGGTGCAGGGCTACCCCGAAGCCGACTTCACCCCGCACGGCGCCGCGATCCTGGAACAGGACTGCGACATCCTGATCCCGGCGGCGATGGAAGCCGTGATCCACCGCGGCAATGCGGTCGCCATCAAGGCGCCGCTGATTGTCGAGGCGGCGAACGGCCCGGTGACCTTCGGCGCGGACGAAATCCTGCGGCAGAAGGGCTGCGTCATCATTCCCGACATGTACGCCAATGCAGGCGGCGTGACGGTGTCGTATTTCGAATGGGTGAAGAACCTGTCGCATATCCGGTTCGGCCGCATGCAGCGCCGCGCCGAGGAGGCGCGGTCGCGGCTCATGGTCGAGGAACTGGAGCGGCTGTCGGCCGATCAGGGCCTGGGCTGGACGCTGTCGCCCGATTTCAAGGCGAAATTCCTGGAAGGCTCGGACGAGCTGGCGCTGGTCCGCTCGGGCCTGGATGACACAATGCGCACCGCCTACCAGTCGATGCGCGAGGTTTGGCTGGGGCGCGAGGGCGTGGAGGACCTGCGGGTGGCGGCCTACATCGTGGCCATCGGGCGGGTTGCCGACAGCTATCGATCGAAGGGGCTGTGACGCGCAGGCAGGCGGCAGGGCGGCGGGCGGCAGGGCGGTGGACCGCCCGCCGCCGTGGACGCGTCAGTTGCGCAGGTAGCTTTCCATGGAATCCTCCAGCGCGTCCTTCCAGGGCGTGTGGTGGACAGGGGCCATGGTTCCGGTGATCACCGACTTGTAGGCATTGTCGCGGAAGGTCATGATGTCGACCTTCTTGTGGTCCTTCCAGTCGTAGAAGGCCTGGCAGGCTCCGTCGACGTCGAAGGACGGATAGTCGGTCTCGGCAATCAGCTCCTTCACGTACTCGCCCTGATAGTGGATCGCGTCATGCGCGTCCTGGCCCGCGTCTTCGCCTGCAATGCGGTCGGCCACGTCCTTCTGCAGCGCGGCCGTGTCGGCCGGAACGGCGATGCGCCCCATGATCGCGTCGCGCACCCACCAGGCCTGGGCGTCGAACATGTTGAAGGTGAACCACTGGTCCTGCATGCCCAGGAAGAACAGCTTCGGATTGCGGACCCAGGCCACGCCCTTGTACAGGTCCGCGGTTGCCAGCCGGTTTGCGGTCTTCAGCCGCAGGTCGTCGGGCAGGAACGGGAAGTGGTGCTTGTAGCCGGTGCACAGGATGATGGCGTCGATCTTTTTCGACGTGCCGTCGCCGAAATAGGCGGTGTTCTCGTCCACATGGCTAAGCCCGGGCTTTTCTTCCCAGTTGGCCGGCCACTTGAACCCCATCGGCGCGCGGCGGTACGTGCTGGTGACCGACTTTGCCCCGTACTTCCAGCACTGGCTCCCCACGTCCTCGGCCGAATAGGACGTGCCCATGACCAACAGGTCCTTGCCGGTGAACTCGCGCGCGTCGCGGAAGTCATGCGCATGCAGGACGCGGCCGTTGAATCGGTCGAAGCCCGGGTATTCCGGCACGTTCGGCACGCTGAAGTGGCCGCTGGCCACCACCACGTTGTCGAACTCCTCGTCATACATCCGGTCGTTCTTCAGGTCATGCGCGGTCACGGTGAACGTCCCGCTGGCCTCGTTGTACTTGACCATGCGGATGGTGGTGGAAAACCGGATCCAGTCGCGCACGCCTGCCTTCTTTACCCGGCCTTCGATATAGTCGAACAGCACCGCGCGGGGCGGATAACTGCCGATCTGCTTGCCGAAATGCTCCTCGAACGAATAGTCCGCAAACTCGAGGCCCTCTTTCGGACCGTTGGACCAAAGGTAGCGGTACATGCTGCAATGCACCGGCTCGCCATGCTCATCCAGTCCGGTGCGCCAGGTGTAGTTCCACAGGCCCCCCCAGTTCGACTGCTTCTCGAAGCAGACAACCTCGGGAATATCGGCGCCCTTGGCCTTGGCCGACTGAAAAGCCCGCAACTGCGCCAGGCCCGAGGGCCCCGCACCGATGACCGCAACCTTCTTCGCCATTCTTCCCTCCAGATGCTGACCGGTGCCGTTCCACGTCTGCACCCCGTTTCAGGTCGCAAACCTAGCGGCAGGGTTCCGTGTGTGTCAAATCTTCTTCCCCACGGTAAACGCCGCGCACAGGCCGCATCACACGCCCCGCGGCCCCGCCTGCAGCCGTTCGCCATCTTCCAGCGCTTTCAAGCTGTTGAATGGTGCTGCAAGAGAGGATTGAACTCTCGACCTCTCCCTTACCAAGGGAGTGCTCTACCACTGAGCTACTGCAGCGCCGGGTCGCGGGCCGGGTGGCGCCGTGACGCGGGCGGAATAGCCGCGTTCGGGGGCGCGTGCAAGCCCGAATGGCCCCGGCGACTGGACCCTGTGCCCGCGCTGCGCTAGGAACGCCGCATGACCGACCCGACCCCTGCAGAAAGGCCCGCGCGGCCGCCCGCACCGCCCAAGGAACAGCGGTTGAAGGCGGCGTTGAAGGCCAACATGGCGCGGCGCAAGGCACAGGCAAAGGCCCGGGCGGAAACCGACAACGACAAGGGCAGTGAAGGGGCAGACTGACATGGATTCAATCCTGATCCGCGGCAACGGCGCGCTGCACGGGCAGATCCCCATCGCCGGGGCCAAGAACGCCTGCCTCACGCTGATGCCTGCCACGCTCTTGACCGACCAGCCGCTGACGCTGACCAATGCGCCGCGCCTGTCGGACATCCGCACCATGTCGCACCTGTTGCAGTCGCTGGGGGCCGAGGTCACCACGCTGCAGCGCGGGCAGGTCATCGCGCTGTCGTCGCATGCGCTGAACGGCGCGCGGGCGGACTATGACATCGTGCGCAAGATGCGGGCGTCGATCCTTGTCCTCGGGCCGCTTCTGGCGCGCGACGGGCAGGCGGTGGTGTCGCTGCCGGGCGGCTGCGCCATCGGCGCGCGGCCCGTTGACCTGCATCTGAAGGCACTGGAAGCCATGGGCGCCGAGATGGACCTGCGCGACGGCTATGTGCATGCCCGCGCGCCGTCGGGGCGGCTGAAGGGGGCGGTGATCGAATTTCCGTTCGTGTCGGTGGGCGCCACGGAAAACGCGCTGCTGGCCGCCACGCTGGCCCGCGGCACCACGGAAATCCGCAATGCCGCGCGCGAACCCGAGATCGTCGACCTGGCCCGCTGCCTGCGCGCCATGGGCGCGAAACTGGAAGGTGAAGGCACCGGAACGATCACCATCGAAGGCACCGATTCCCTGCACGGCGCTACCCACACCGTGGTGGCCGACCGGATTGAGCTGGGCACCTACATGCTGGCCCCGGCGATCTGCGGTGGCGAGGTGGAATGCATCGGCGGTCGGCTGGACCTGGTGGAATCCTTTGTCGAAAGGCTGTCCGAGGCGGGTGTTGCGGTCACCGAAACCGACCGCGGCCTGAAAGTGTCGCGCAACAACGGGCGTGTGCATGCGGTGAACGTCGTCACCGAACCCTTCCCCGGCTTTCCCACCGACCTGCAGGCGCAGATGATGGCGCTCTTGTGCACTGCCGAGGGCACCAGCGTGCTGGAAGAGCGGATCTTCGAGAACCGCTTCATGCATGCCCCCGAACTGATGCGGATGGGAGCGCGCATCGACGTGCACGGCGGTACGGCGAAGGTCACGGGTGTTGAAAGACTGCGCGGCGCGCCGGTGATGGCCACCGACCTGCGCGCCTCGGTTTCGCTGATTCTGGCAGGGCTTGCGGCCGAAGGCGAAACCGTGGTCAGCCGGGTATACCATCTGGACCGCGGCTATGAACATGTCGAGGAAAAGCTGCGCGCGGTGGGGGCCCATATCGAGCGGATCAGCGCATGACCGATGCGCGCTTCCAGGACGGGGCGGAACGGCCGCTGTACCTGGGCGCCGAAGATGCGCGCGACCTCTTGGTGATGTCGGCGCTGCTGCAGGATGCCATCCTGGCGGCCACCGACATGTCATGGGACCGGCAGCGGCGGCGGTTTGCCATGCTGGTGAACCGCTTCCGCTGGGAAGACCGTGACGCGGCGCGGGCCGAACGGCGGGCGGTCGAGCGGGTGCGGTCGGTGCTGGTGGTGCGCGACGTGCGGGCCATCCGCAGCTGGGGCATCGACCGGCGCGATGGCGGGACGATCCTGTCGGTTCTGGCGCTGGGCTGGGTCCCGGGCGAGGACGGGACGGGGCTGGTGAACATCACCATGGCGGGCACTGCCGCGCTGACCCTGGATGTCGAGGCGCTGGATGTCACGCTGCGCGATGTGACCCGGCCCTATGCCGCGCCGTCGGGCCGCGCGCCGCAGCATCCGGGGGACTGACCCCGTGCCGGTTTGCGGATTTGCAATTTGCAGGCCGGGTTTTGCAGCAGATTTGCAAATGCGCCGTGCCGCTTCCGGTGCATGGCACGTCCGGTTTCCGCCTGCGCCCCACCCCACGTCCGCTATGCTGCAGCCCGAAAAGAGGTTCCCATGCCCCTGACGCCCCGCCTTGCCGCCTTGTTCGCGCTGGCCCTGGCCGCCTGCGTGCCGCAGACCCCGTCTTCGCGACAGTGGAGTGATCCGCAGGCGCTCTATGCGGTGACACCGCAATTCATGGCCGGCACCTGGTACGAGGTGATGCGGCTGCCCGCCGTCTTTCAGCGCGACTGCACGCATGTGACCACCACCTACACGCCGCGCCCCGATGGCGCGCTGGACCTGGTGAACCGCTGCCGCAGGGATGGCGTGGTGTCGGACATTCGCGGCGTGGCAACGCCCTTCAAGCCCGGTCGCCTGAAGGTCAAGCTGGAAGGGGTGCCGTTCCGGGGCGAGTTGTGGGTGCTGGGCACGGCCGACAACGGGCGGACGCTGTACCTGGGCACGCTCGCGCGCGACCTGGGCTGGGTGCTGCACCGCGACCGCAGATTTGGCCCGGAACAGCGCCGTGCGGCACAGGTGGTGTTCCGCGCCAACGGATATGACGAGGCGGCACTGCAAAGGACGGATCAGCGCTGATGGCACGCAAGGTTGCAATTGTCGGTGGTGGGGTGATCGGCGGCGGATGGGCCGCGCGGTTTCTTCTGAACGGGTGGGACGTGGCGGTGTTCGACCCCGACCCGCAGGCGGAGCGCAAGATCAACGAGGTGATGGCCAACGCCCGCCTGGCGCTGCCCGCGCTGTCGGACATCCCGATGCCGCCCGAGGGCAGGCTGACCTTCGCGCAAAGCATGAGCGACGCGGTGGACGGCGCTGAATATGTTCAGGAATCCGTCAGTGAACGGATCGAGCTGAAGCACCGCGTCTATGCCCAGATCCAGCAGTCGAACCCCGGCATCCTGATCGGGTCCTCGACCAGCGGGTTCAAGGCCGGCGACCTGCAGACGGGCATGTCGGTGCCCGAAAACATCATCGTCGCGCATCCCTTCAACCCGGTCTATCTCTTGCCCCTGTCGGAAATTTCGGGCAGCCCGGCCAATACGCCGGAAACGGTGGCGCGCACCGTGGAAATCATGGAAGCCATCGGTATGTTCCCGCTGGTCATCCGCAAGGAGATTGACGCCTTCATCGGCAACCGCTTCCTGGAGGCGGTGTGGCGCGAGGCGCTGTGGATGCTGAAGGACGGCGTCGCCACCACCGAAGAGATCGACGACGCCATCCGCATGGGATTCGGCCTGCGCTGGGGCCAGATGGGGCTGTTTGAAACCTACCGCATCGCAGGCGGCGAGGCCGGGATGCGGCACTTCATGGCGCAGTTCGGCCCGGCGCTGAAATGGCCCTGGACGAAACTGATGGACGTGCCCGAGTTCAACAAGGAACTGGTCGATCTGGTGGCGAACCAGTCGGATGCACAGTCCGGCATGTACGGCATCCGCGATTTGGAACGTATCCGTGACCAGAACCTTGTTGGTTTCATGCGCGCGCTGAAGGAGCGCAACTGGGGCGCGGGCAAGGTGCTGCGCAAGCATGACGAACGCCGCCGCGCGGTGTGGCACGAAACACCCCCGGCCCATCATGAAAACGGGGGCGCGCCGCTGAAGCTGGCCGAAATGCAGGTGCTGCCGGGGTGGATCGACTATAACGGCCACATGACCGAAAGCCGCTATCTGCTGTGCGCGTCGGATACGGCGGATGCCTTTTTGCGGCTGATCGGGGCGGATCTGGATTATGTGGCGGGCGGGCACAGCTACTATACCGCCGAAAGCCTGATCCGGCATCTGGGCGAGGCCAGGGTGGGGCAGCGGCTGACGGGTTACCTGCAGGTGCTGCACGCGGATGAGAAGCGGCTGCACCACTTCATCACCCTGAAGCGCGGCGAGGAAACGGTCGCCACCATTGAACAGATGTGCCTGCATGTGGACATGGCGGCGGGCAAGGCCTGCCCGGCGGCGCCCGGGGTGCTGGCGCGGCTGATGCCGATTGCCGCGGCGCACAAGGGCCTGCCGGTGCCAGAGGGCGTGGGGCGGTTCGTGGGCCAGCGCCGCTGACCTGTCCTTCCCGCGACACCGGGTGTCGCGTAAAGCGGCGCCGGGCGTTCGCGGGCCGCTAGGGTGCGCGCGCGGAGGTGCAGCTTGGACGAGACAGACATCATCATCGTGGGCGCGGGAAGCGCGGGCTGTGTGCTGGCCGACCGGCTGACGGCCGACGGGCGGCGCAAGGTCACACTGATCGAGGCCGGCGGCACCGACATGCGGCTGTTCGTGCAGATGCCGCTGGGATACGGCAAGCTGTTCTACGACCCGAAGGTGAACTGGCTGTACAAGACCGAGCCGGACGCGGGGTTGGCGGGCAACCGGGACCACTGGCCGCGGGGCAAGATCCTGGGCGGGTCGTCCAGCATCAACGCCATGGTGTGGTGCCGGGGGCACGCCGAGGACTACGAGGACTGGCGCCGGGCCGGAAACCCCGGATGGGGATGGGACGAGGTGCTGTCGGCCTACCGGGCCATCGAGGACAACGAGGCCGGCGGCGATGACCTGCGTGGCGCAGGCGGACCGCTGTTCATTTCGGCGAACCGCAAGGGTCTGCATCCGCTGATTTCCAACTTCCTGTCCGCCTGCGACAGTGCCGGACTGCCCCTGACGCCCGATTTCAACGGCGCGCAGCAAGAGGGCAGCGGGACCTATCAGGTCACCATCAAGGGCGGGCGGCGCAATTCCGCGGCGCGGGCCTTCCTGCGCCCGGCGATGCGGCGGCCGAACCTGCGGGTCATCCAGAATGCGCTGGTGGCGCGGGTGCTGGTTGAAGACGGGCGCGCGGCAGGGGTGGAATACCGGCAGGGCAACATCACGCGGGTGTTGCGGGCGCGGGCCGAGGTCATTCTGTCGGCGGGCGCCATCGGGTCACCGCAGATTTTGCAATTGTCGGGGATCGGGCCGGGCGACGTGCTGCGCAAGGCGGGTGTTGCCGTGCTGCGCGACATGGCGGCGGTGGGCGCGAACCTGATGGACCATCAGGGGCTGAACTACACCTGGCGGATGAACCAGCCGACGCTGAACAACGTGCTGCGGCCGTGGTGGGGCAAGCTGTTGGCCGGGATGCAGTACGTGCTGACCGGCAGCGGGCCGCTGGCGTTGTCGATCAACCAGGGCGGCGGGTTCTTCCGCACAAGGCCCGACCTTGACCGGCCCAACATGCAGCTTTACGCGCAGGCGTTTTCCACGCTGATCCCCAAGAACGGCGAGCGGCCGCTTCTGAACCCCGATCCGTTTCCGGGGTTTTCGCTGGGGCTTTCGAACTGCCGCCCCACGTCACGCGGGTATCTGCGCATTCGCATTTCGGACCCGGCCACGCATCCGACCATCGTGGCGAATGCCCTGTCGACCAACCACGATGTCGAGGAAATGCTGGGCGCGGTGAAGTTCCTGCGCAAGATCGCGGCGCAGCCGGCCATGAAGGCGGTGATTGCCGAAGAACTGCGCCCGGGCCCGGCCTGCGTGACGGACGATGACATGATTGCCGATTTCCGCGCCCGGGCGGGCACCGTCTATCACCCGTCCGGCACCTGCCGGATGGGGCCGGACGGGGTGGTGGACGAACGGCTGCGGGTGCGGGGCGTGGCCGGGCTGCGGGTGGTGGATGCCTCGGTGTTTCCCAACCTGATTGCCGGCAACACCAACGCGCCCGCCATCATGGTGGGGTGGAAGGGGGCCGCGATGGTGGCCGAGGACCTGCGCTAGGCGTGGGACAGCCGTGTCCCACCGTGGGACACACCCTCGGGTTCAACGAAAACAACGGGTTGCGGGCGGACGTTCACACTTTGTTAGGAATTGTCCCTTGGTGCGCGATCCGGTCTTTCCTGCCTGATCGGCCTGTTCCAGGGCTTGCGGCATGACCGAGGACGAGATCAGGGCGCTGTTCACGCGCCGCGACGGCCGCTATCTGTGCGCCCGCTGGGGGCGGCCGGTGGTGCCGGTGGTGTTTGGCGTGGAGGATGCCACGCTGGCCACGGTGAAGGGCGCGTTGCAGGCGGTGTGCCATCTGGCAGGCCACCCGATGGCCGAGACCGACCCGGAACTGGGCGCCAACCTGATGGTGTTCTTTGCCCGGTCGTGGGACGAGATTGCCGCGGTGCCGAACCTGGACCGGCTGATCCCCGACCTGCCCGCGCTGCTGATCCGGCTGCGCGCGGCCGAGGCCAACCAGTACCGGGTGTTCCGGTTCGACCCGTCAGGCGCCATCCGCGCGGCCTTTGTTCTGCTGGTGATGGACGAACACCTGTCGTCCGTGCCGGCCGAGGTGCTGGCGCTGAGCCAGGCGGTGCAGACCATCGTGCTGTGGTCGGACGCGGCGTTCCCTGCGGCATCGCCCCTGGTGAACGTGCAGGGACAACTGATGCTGCACCCCGACATCGGCGCCGTGATCCGGGCGGTCTATGACCCGGTGCTGCCTGCGGTGGCCACTGATGCGTCGCATGCGCTGCGCCTGCTGGCGCGCATGGGGGCGGTGCAGTAGGGTGGTGCAAACGGGAGATTGGCGATGCGCATGTGGCTGATGCTGGCGGCGGTTCTGGTGGTGGCGGCCTGCGGGCGGGGGATTCCGCTGGTGCCGATCATCTGAGGCGCGGTGGTCGGGGTTTCCTGACCTGACGACCGTTGAACCGAATCGCCAAGGGGTGTAGTTTTTCGTCACCCGGCGCGCAGAGTTTCCGCGCGGGCGGTCTTGCTTGGTTTTTTCCCCCGTCGGGGCGGCAATCAATTTCATTCAGGTGACGCATGACATTGCGATCCCCACGCGAACGCGCGTTTCAGACGATTTGTTTCGAGGCTGGAGGGCTGATTGTTGCGGCGCCGCTTTATGCGTTGGTGACAGGAAGCACCGGTGACGAAAGCCTTGCCGTGGTTCTGGCGCTGTCCGCGGCGGTGATGCTGTGGTCGCCCTTGCATAATACCGCGTGGGACTGGGTGGAGTTCCGCCGCACCGGGCGGGTTGCCAGCGACCGGCCGCAGGCACAGCGGGTCCTGCACGCGCTGTCGCACGAGGTGACGTCGCTGGTCGTCACGTTGCCGCTGCTGATGTGGATGGGCGGGCACGACATGCGGACGGCGCTGCTGCTGGACCTGGGCCTGACGGTGTTTTACGCGGGCTATGCCTATGTGTTCCACATCGTCTATGACCGGCTGCGCCCGCTGCCGGCGCCGCTTGCCGGGCGGCCGTGACGGCGGCCGGGCCCGCGCCATTGCGGCCCGGCGGGGTGACGGCTTGCAAGGGCGCGGGCGGGCGGGCAGGGTGGCGGCATGCATCGCCTTGCTGTCCGCGTCTACTATGAAGACACCGATCTGGCGGGGATCGTGTACTATGCCAATTACCTGAAGTTCATCGAACGGGCGCGCACGGAATGGGTGCGCGGGCTGGGGGTGGATCAGGTGCGGCTGAAGGCCGAGACTGGCGTCGTCTTTGCCGTGCGCCGGGTGGTGGCCGACTATCTGGCCCCGGCGCGGTTCGATGACCTGCTGGAGGTGACGACGGCGGTTCTGGCGGTGACGGGCGCGCGCGTCGTGCTGGCGCAAGAGGTGTGGCGCGGCGCGGACCGGCTGTTCGCGGCCGAGGTCACGCTGGTGGCGCTGGGCGAGGGCGGGCGGCCCGGGCGGCTGCCCGATGCGCTGCGCGGGCGGCTTTCCGCCGCCTGACGCGGCTGTGCCGAGGTGGTTTTCGACCAAGATTGCTTGGCATCGCCAAGGCTTTGCGGTATTCATGCGTCCAAAGAACGGCCGGAAAACGGCCTTCAGGCCCGAGCAGACCCGGAAGAGACATGGAAACCGAAGCCCTTGCCGCGGCGCAGGAGATCGACTTCTCCTTGCTGGCGCTGTTCCTGCGGGCCACCGTCACCGTCAAGGTGGTGATGACCCTGCTGATCGTCATGTCCTTCTGGTCATGGGCGATCATCATCCAGAAGCACATTTCCTACCGCCTGGCGCGGCGCGAGGCGGGCATCTTCGACCGTGCCTTCTGGTCGGGCGAGCCGCTGGACGAGCTGTTTGACAAGATCGGACCCGAGCCGAAGGGGGCGAGCCAGAAGATTTTTGCGGCCGGCATGATGGAGTGGCGCCGCAGCCACAAGCAGGACGGGGCGCTGATTGCCGGGGCGCAGGCGCGCATCGACCGGGCCATGGACGTGGCGATTGCCCGCGAAAGCGAACGGTTGTCGGGCGGGCTGTCGTTCCTGGCCACCACCGGGTCTACGGCACCGTTCATCGGGCTGTTCGGCACGGTCTGGGGCATCAAGCACGCCTTCGAGCAGATCGCGATTTCGCAGAACACCAACCTGGCGGTGGTGGCGCCCGGCATTGCCGAGGCTCTGCTGGCCACTGGCATTGGCCTGGTGGCGGCCATTCCGGCCGTGGTGTTCTACAACAAGCTGAACGCCGACAGCGAGCGGATCGTGGGCGGGTACGAATCCTTTGCCGACGAGTTTGCCACCATCCTGTCGCGGCAGCTGGACGCGGCGGCCTGAGCGGTGGGCGCGGGCGTCGTCAGATCGGGCGGTGGGGGCGGGCGGCGCGGACGGCGCCGGGGCCGTGCCGCGGCGATGAGCGAGATCAACGTCACGCCCTTTGTCGACGTGATGCTGGTTCTTCTGATCATCTTCATGGTGGCGGCGCCGCTGTTGACGGTGGGCGTTCCGGTGGAGTTGCCCAAGACGGCGGCCAGCGCCCTGCCGACCGAGCAGGAGGAACCGCTGACCATCACGCTGACCTCGGACGGGCGGATGCTGATCCAGAACACCGATGTGCAGGAACTGGAGCTGATCCCGCGGCTGCGGGCGATTGCGGCGGAACGCAGCAGCGACAAGGTGTTCCTGCGGGCCGACGGCGCGATTCCCTATGAACGGGTGGCGCAGCTGATGGGGGCGCTGAACGCCGGGGGGTTCCGCAACATCGGGCTGGTGACCGATACCGATGGGCCCACCTTCGGGGCCAACGGCGGCTGAGGGGGACCTGCGGGTGAACACCGGGCAGGTCATATCGGGCATCGGGCACGCCGCGGCGATCCTGTGGGTGCTGGTGGGCGAGCTGTTCATCGCCCGCCCGGCGCCGCCGCTGGAAGTGACCGAGGTGTCGCTGATTTCGGGGGCCGAGCTGGACGCGATGACGGCCGCGGCGCGGGCGTCGGCGCCCGAGGTGGTTGCCGAACCGGCGCCGGAACCCGCGCCGGAACCAGTGGCGGAACCTGTGGCGGAACCGGAGCCGCCGCCTGCGCCGGAACCGGTGCCCGAGCCTTTGCCCGAGCCCGTTCCCGAACCTGTGCCGGAACCTGCTCCGGAACCTGAGCCGGTTCCTGAACCCCCCGTGCCCGAGCCTGCACCCGAGCCCGAGCCCGAGCCTGAGCCCGAGCCGGTGCCAGCCCCGCCGGAGCCCGAGCCGCTGCCCGAGCCTGTGCCTCTGCCCGAACCGGAACCTCTGCCCGAACCGGAACCCGTGCCCGAACCGCCCCCCGAACCGCTGCCCGAACCGGCCCCGGTGGTGGAGGCGCCGCCGGTGACGGCGCCCGTGTCCAGCATCCGGCCGCGGCCGCGGCCCGCGCCGCGCGTGGCGCCGGTGCCCGTCGAGGCGCCGCCGCCCGAGGCGGACGTGGCGCCTGTTCCGGTGCCCGAGGTGGCCCCCGAGCCTGCGCCGGAGACCCCGGTGGTGCAGGAGGAACGGCCGCCCGCGGCGCCCGAGGAAGCCGGAACAGAGATCGAGACCGAGGCGAACGCGGCCGACGAGCCGCTGGCCCCCACCGCCAGCATTCGCCCGCGCCCCCGCCTGCAGCGCCCCGCGGCCCCGGCCGAAACCGCGGCTGCCGCAGCGCCCGCCGCGGCCCCTGCCGAAACGGCCGCCGACACGGCCGCGGACAATGCGGCGGCCGATGCCGTGGCGGCGGCGGTAGACCAGGCCGCCGCCGACGCGGCGGCCGAAGCGGCGGCAGCGGCAGAGGCCGAAGCGGCGGCATCCGCAGCAGCACCTGCGGGCCCGGCCGGCCCGCCGAT
>CAZLIC010000070.1:0-24868 GCA_964559535.1 uncultured Rhodobacterales bacterium | reverse complement strand
GCTTGAATCAGAAGTTCCACGGCAAGGGAATCCTGATACTCAACAGGCCCTAGGCTGGGACTCATGGATGCAGATAGAACCGAACTGGCGGACGCAGTGCAGACGACGCGGGCCATCATCGCCGAGTATTCGTGATCGGCCCATGCTTGCCGGCCGGGGTCATTACGCGCCACCCTAGCAAACGGTTGTTCGAAGGCTTAAGCCCGCGCTCTCTTTTCAGCTTGTCGCAAGCGACGGCACGGGCGCACCGACGCTGAGCGATACGCGGGCGAGCTTTGCCATCACCATGGGCGGGGTTCTTACCCTGTTCATCGCCGCACCACCGAATGGCAGCTCGGTCTGGGTGTGCGTCGTCGACGAGGTTGCTGAGGCGGCCTTCGAGCAGGAGGTCACCGCCGACATGCCCACCGCCACGCTATTTCTGTCGCCGCGGCTGTTCATGAACAACGGGACCTTTATCGGCAGCCTACGACTGCTCGGGGGTCAACGTGGAGTCGGACTTCTGACACAGCTATTTGCGCAACCGTTCACTTGCGGCACTGAAAAGCGTCGAAGCTAACCCTTCGATGGCGCTGCCGATTGTGATCCCGACGATTATCGAGAATGCTCGGCGCTGATCGATTCAGATCAGATGGAGCTGTAGGACGTGTCGAAGCCCACCTATGCCGAGGTTGCAAAGCTCGCAAATGTCGGCACAGCGACCGTGGAGCGCGTCCTGAACGGCCGTGGCGGCGTTCGCCCGGAGACGGTCGAGAAGGTTCTGCTTGCCGCGCGGGCGCTTGACTGGCCAGGGCGCCTGCCCGAGCAGCATCGAGGGATCATCCGGATCGAGGTCATTCTCGTGCGCCCCGACACGTCATTCTACGCGCGGCTGGCGCGTGCCTTCCGGCGGATCGCGACCTCGCTGGACCCATCCATCCAGATCCAGCTGACCTTCCTGCAAGAGGATGACCCCCAAGCCATTGCCAATCGCATCCTGAACCCGCCGATGCGTCGGTCGGGGCTGGCGGTGGTGTGCCCGGCCTATGACGAGGTCGCTGCGGCTTTGGCGCAAGTGCGACTGACGGGCCTGCCGATTGTGCAGATTGTCAGCCGGATCGTTGAGGACCTCGACTTCGTCGGCATCGACAATGTTGCAGCTGGTCGGCTGGCGGCCATGATGGTTTCACGACTGGGTGACGTCCGGGGAACCGTTGTCGCCTTGTGCCACAGCCAGATTTACGAGGTCCACCGCGACCGAATCCGGGGATTCTCGGATTACTTGTCAGCAAATGCCAAAGACGACCTTTCCTTCAACCTCGTGGCCTTTGGGCATGACGAACAGGACATGAGCGCCCGGCGGATGACTGAGGCGATCCGGGACTGGCCTGACTTGGCCGCCGTCTACAATGCGGGCGGCGCGAACTCATCTGTCTTGCGAGAGTTGCGGCGGGCGCGGCGGAAGGTGTTTTTCGTGGGCCACGAGCTGACCGACGTCACGCGCGCGGCACTGTCAGACGGCGTCGCCGACGTTATTTTCGACCAGGCTCCGGAAGCGCAGGCCCGGCGGACGACGGACCTTCTCCTCTCCAAGATCGGACTTCTGACCGAGATCGTCGAGAACCCTCCGGTCCGCTTCATCACCATCACACCTGAAAACTTGTGACATCGCGCGAGGGGCCGAGGCTGGACCGCTTGCCAAAGCAGGTTTTTGGTGCGGCGCCTTGATCGAAGTCAAACAGGCACGATCCAACTTCACGTTTGATCTGATCAGATCAAGAAACAGCGGGCGTAAGAAAGCTTCATCCTTTATCCCAGTTAGCGCGAGCAATGGGGGAGCGAGCGGATGTCCGGCCGGGTTACGGTATATGATCTTTTGTCCAGAAAGGGCAAAACCAAGTGGCTGCAGATGCATGTGGACAACGGTCCCGAAGCGGCTGCGGCGGTCGAGGCTGGCATCGTCATCCTGTCTTGCGATCCCGATCACACCCTTGTGGCGGTGCGCAAAGCCGCGCCCACGGCGCTGATCTCGGCCGGAATGCTGCATGGCAGTGTCTCGTCGCCGGATGAAGCGATCCGCGAAGGGTTCGCGATCCTGAAGCGCGGCGCGGATACGGTCTATTGCTCGCACTCGCCCCGGTTCATCGAGGCCATGGCGCGGGAAGGCATCCCGGTGACGGGCCATGTCGGCCTCGTGCCGAATTGGGCGGCCTGGACCAGCTTTCGCGCCATCGGCAAGACAGCAGTTGAGGCGTTGAAGGTATTGCGCGCGGTCAAGGATCTGGAAAACGCCGGTGCCGCCACCATTGAAGTCGAAGTCGTCCCGGTCGAACTGGCCGATTACATCACCAAGAACACGCCGATGATCACCATGGGCATGGGCTGCGGCGATGTCTGTGACACGCAGTATCTGTTCTCCTGTGATGTCCTTGGCACCCACGATGGGCGCTATCCCCGCCATTCCAAGAAATACGCGGACTTCATGGCGCTGGAGGCCGAATTGCAGGTCAAGCGCGTCGAGGCATTCCGCGCCTTTGCTGCCGAAGTCGAGGATAAGAGCTATCCGCAACCGAACCACGAAGTCCGCATGAACCCGGCGGAGTTCGAGAAATTCACCGCCCGCGCGCAGACGATCTGAAGGAGGGGACATTGGACGATCTGAAATTCGGCACACGCGACAAGCGCGGCAACTGGTCCCCCAACGAGCCGGCAGGCACGGCCCCGGTGTTCGTCTGGCCGCCAAGGCCGCTTGCGGTCCTGAAATGGCTGCCGGGCTATTTCTTCCCCTACAACATCTTGTTCTTCCTGTCGGCACTGGCCTGGTGGAACTGGGTCATTCCGCCCGTCGAGGTGATGCAAACGCTGGCTTGGGGCTGGGTTCTGAAGCTGTTCGCAGTGAATGCGGTCGCGGTGTTCCTGTGGTATTTCGCGTTCGAACTGCAACTCTACATTCGCCGGGCGCAGGGCAACCGCTTCAAGTACAACGGCAAGTTCCCGGCCGATGCGCCGTCGGACGTTTTCTGGTTCAAGAGCCAGAACCTCGACAACGTTCTGCGTGGGTTTCTGTCCGGTGTGCCCTTGTGGACGGCGGTGCAGGTGATCGTGCTGTGGGCCTTTGCCAATGGCTATGCACCCTGGCTCAGCTTTGCCGACCATCCGGTCTATCTGGCGCTGCTGTGCCTCGTCGTGCCGGTGATCCACGAGTTTCACTTCTTCTGCATCCACCGGCTGATCCACACGCCTTTGCTCTACAAGTGGGTGCATTCGGTTCACCACAATTCGATCAACCCGAGCCCGTGGTCGTCCCTGTCCATGCACCCGGTCGAGCACCTCTTGTATTTCTCGACCATCTTCTACCACCTGATCATCCCGTCGAACCCGATCATTGCGATCTACCAGCTGCATGTCGCGGGCTTCGGTGCTGTTCCTGGCCACGTCGGCTTCGACAAGATCGAGGTCACTGACGAGACCACGGTCGATAGCCACGCCTACATCCACTACCTGCACCACAAGTACTTCGAGGTGAACTATGGCGACGGGCTGATCCCGATCGACAAGTGGCTGGGCACATTCCACGACGGATCGAAGGACTCCGACGAACAGATGAAGGCGCGGTTCCACGCCAAAAAGGCCAGGGCCAACGCCAAGAAATCGGCCGGGACACCGGCAGAGTAAAGCGCCTTCGGGCGATCCGCCCGACCCGCAGAAAACAAGTGAAACGCCGCACCTTCGCGGCAATCTTGGGAGGAGACCCATATGAAACTGACGTCAGCCCTCAAGGCCACGGTCACCGCCGTTGTCCTTGCAGCCAGCGCATCTGCCGCGATGGCCGCCGAAATCATCGTGATCGGCGGGATGAACTCGGACCAGTTCTGGAACAAGATCGCCAAAGGCGTTGATGACGCTCGAGTGGTGGTCGAGGCCAATGGCGGCACCGTCGAATACCTGCGGATGCAGAGTTACGACAACTTTGCCGCCGATGCCGCCGACATCATCCGCGTCGCCATCAGCCAAAGCCCTGACGGCATCGCCGTTCCGAACTGGGTCTATGAATCGCAGGATCCGGCGATTGCCGAGGCCATTGCGGCCGGGATCGAGGTCATCCTGTTCAACGCCGGTACGCTGGAAAAGGCCGAGGAACTGGGCGCGATCAACTATGTCGGTTCGGACGAATACATTGCCGGCCGCGCCGGCGGTGCCGAGCTGGTTGCCCTTGGCGTGACCCGGGGCGTTTGCCTGAACACCCTGCCCGGGACGGCCAATATCGAGGCGCGCTGCCAAGGTATGATCGACGCAATGACCGAAGCCGGTGCAATGGCAGAGCAACTGCCGTTGCCGTCGACGGCCTTCGGCGACCCTGCCGCCATCGCTGAGGCTGTGAAAGCCTATCTCAGCCAGAACCCCGAAGTGACCGGCGTTCTGGCCATCGGCGCGGGTGAAGCCGATGCCGCCGCCATCGGCATCCAGCAAGCGGGCCTGACCGGCACTGTCCAGTTGGGGTGCTTTGACTTTAACGAAGCGACGCTGACCCGCATCCAGGCCGGCGAGCAGGCCTTTGCGATCGACCAGCAGCCCTACCTGCAGGCGCTTCTGGCCGTCACCCTTCTGGCGGCAAGCATCGATTTTGGCACCGATCTGCCGACCGCGCCGCTGTTGACCGGTCCGGGCATCATTGATTCGTCGAACGTCGAGGCGACAATCGCCGGCGTTCAGCTCGGCGCGCGCTGATCTCGGGTTAAGACTCCGCCTGCCGCGCTAGTCGTGGCAGGCGGGCCAGGCCAGCATCCGATACTCCGACTTTTGCCTTAATCCGGGAAACCCCCATGAACAGTTCTCTCTTCGGTGGTCTTCTCAGAAGGCCAGAAGCTGGCGCTTTGATCGGCCTGATCGGCGTCATCACCTTTTTTGCCATCGTCGGTGGCATCGATTTCCTGTATCCTTCCAGCGTGGGCAGCTGGCTCAGCCGCGCCGCTGCGCTTGGTATCGTGGCCATTCCAGTCGGGCTTCTGATGATCGCAGGCGAGCTGGATATCTCGGTCGGCGCGACCATCACATCGGGGGCTTTGATTACCGCTCTGGTTTCAGGCTACTACGAAATGCCGATCCTTCTGGGCATCATGGCCTCGCTCGGGTTCGGTGCCCTTGTGGGACTCTTGAACGGCTTTCTGGTGGTGCGAACGGGGGTTCCATCCTTCATCGTCACGCTGGGCACCTTGTTCGCCGTCTCGGGCCTCCTCCTCGGGGCAACAGTCGTGCTGACCGACACCACTTCGATTGCGCTGACGGCGCCCGAGATCATCCGAAACATCTTTGGGGCCTATTTTGGCGGGTTCCAGGTGCTGGTCCTGTGGTGGATCGGGATCACCGCCGCCTTCGTCTTCTTCGTCCATCTCTCGCCCTACGGAAACTGGATCTTCGCGATGGGGGGCGACAAGGTTTCGGCCCGTAATGCCGGGATCCCGACAGATCGGATGACGATCCTTCTCTTCGTGCTGTCCTCGGTCTGCGCCTCCTTCGTGGGGATGAGCCAGGCGATCCTCTTTCAGTCGGTGCAGGCGACCCCGCAGTTGACGCTGATCTTCAACACCATCATCGCAGTGGTTGTGGGGGGCGTCTTGCTGACGGGCGGGTTCGGATCGGTGATCGGGATCTTCTTCGGCACCATCACATTCGCCGTGGTCACCCAAGGCATCTACTACACCAGCTTTGACCAGACCTGGTCGAACATGGTGATTGGCATCCTCTTGTTGGGCGCAGTCCTGATGAACAACACCTTCCGCAAGATGGCGCTGTCCTATGCGCCCAAGAAAGGGGGCAAGTGATGCCGACACCAATCCTTGCCCTGAAGGGCGTGAACAAGAGCTTTGGCCCCATCGACGTTCTGCACGACATCAACCTTGAACTGCACGCGGGCGAAGTGCTGTGCCTTCTGGGCGACAACGGCGCTGGCAAATCCACGGTGATCCGCCTTCTTTCGGGCGTGCACAAGCCGACCACCGGCACGTTGGAAATGGACGGCAAACCGGTCTCCTTCGCCAGCCCGCGCGATGCCTCCGACCATGGCATCGCGACGGTGCACCAGTTCGGCGGGACATTCCCCTTGATGTCTATCGGCCGCAGCTTCTTTGTCGGCGTCGAGCCGACCAAGGGATGGGGGCCGTTCAAGGTCTATGACCGCAAGCGCGCGAACGAGATCGCCGTCAAGGCCGTCCGCGACTTTGGCATCACCCGCATCGACGATGGCGACCGACTGGTCGGCGGTCTGTCCGGGGGCGAGCGGCAATCGCTGGCCATTGCGCGCGCCGTCCATTTCGGCGCGCGGGTGCTGATCCTTGACGAACCAACCGCAGCTCTTGGTGTCAAGCAGGCCACCCATGTCCTGCGCATCGTGAACGAGGCCAAGCGGCGCGGGCTCGCGGTGATCTTCATCACCCATCAGGTCATGCACGCCATGGCGGTGGGTGATCATTTCGCTGTGCTGATCCGCGGCGCGGTCGCCGCCGACTTCAAGAAGGGTGAAAAGAGCCGCGAGGAAATCACCGACCTGATGGCGGGCGGTGCCAGCATGGCAACCTTGGAGGCCGAGATCGCCAGCTACATGGAAACCCATGATGGCCATCCGCCTCCGGTCGCCGCTGCCAGAGCCTGAAACCGTTCATCGCCCTGACCCGGTCCTCCTTGCCGAACCAGGGCGATACTCACCCCCCGAGCTGGCCTCTCCCCTAGCTCGGGGGGCTTCCGAAAAACCTGATCATTTTTCCGACGAAGGAGGCAAACATGCCCTGGATTGATGCCTGCGCCACTGATGATATCGACGCCGAAGATGTCCGCCGCTTTGACCATGGCGGGCGGACCTTCATCATCGTTCGCAACCATGAGGATGCCTATTTCTGCACCGATGGCATGTGCACGCATGAAGACGTCCATCTCTGCGATGGGCTCGTGGTGGAAAACACCATCGAATGCCCCAAGCATTCCTCGATCTTCAACGTGACGAACGGCGAAGTGGAAACGCCCCCCGCCTGCGAGAACCTTCGCACCTATCCGACCCGCGTCGAAGGCGGTCGCGTCTTGGTGAGCCTGTAACGCATCATGGATCAGCCCTTCCAACTTGCCGCCTGTGCGGAAATGCTGTGGCGCGACCGCCCCATCGCCTGGCGTGCCGCGCGCCTTAAGGAAATGGGCTTTGGTGTGGGCCTGTGGAACTGGCCGAACTGGGAGATTGCTGCGCTGGAGAAGACCGGTGCGACATTCACCATCATGAACGGTTACCTTCAGGGCCGCCTGACTGACCCCGAAGGCTGCGAGATGCTGCTGAAGTCGGTCAAGGAGACGGCGGCTGTAGGCCAACGGCTTGGCGTCCACCGGTTGAACCTGCATGGCACGGGGCTTGGCGATATGGGCATCCCGATCCCCCAGATCGGTGCCTTTGCGCCGGGGATGGAACAGCGGGCCCGCGACACGTTGCACCGGATCTGCGATCTGGCCGAAGCCTCCGGCCAAGTCTTTACGCTCGAAAACCTGAACCCTATCGACCATCCGGGTTGCCCCTTCGGCTCGACCGCGGCGGTCCTGGGGCTGGTCAGCGCGGTCAACCGGCCGCAACTGCGCATCAACCTTGACCTTTACCACACCCAGATCGGTGAGGGTGACTTGATCCGCTGGTGCGAGGCGTGTTTGCCTTGGATCGGTGAAGTGCAGGTCGCTGACAATCCGGGCCGATGTGAGCCGGGGACGGGCGAGATCAACTATCCCGGCATGGCCCGCGCGCTTCGGGACATGGGCTATGCTGGCCCGGTCGGCCTGGAGGCCTTTGCCAAGGGCGATGAGGAAGCGGCCCTGGCCGCCTTCCGCAACGCCTTCACGGTCTGACCGATGCGGGTCGTCATCATCGGCGCAGGCGAATGTGGGGTCAGGGCGGCCTTTTCCTTGCGCGAACGTGGTTTTGAGGGGCAGGTCACCCTTTTCGGCGCCGAAGCTTCGCTTCCCTACGAACGACCGCCGCTGTCCAAGGATGTGACCGCAACGCCCAAGGCCATCCGAAACCTTGACGCCTACCTTTCGGCGGGCATTGACCTGTCTCTTGGCCAAACCGTGGAAAGGATCCTGCCCGGCGCCAGGCAGATCATCGCAGGTGGGCAGGCGCATTCCTATGACCGGCTCTTGATCGCCACGGGCGCGCGGGCGCGGCAGGTGCCGACATTTGCCGATTGCCTGACCCTGCGCACCGACCACGATGCCGCAAAGATCATGGCAAGCCTGGCCGCAGGTGCAAAGGTCGGCATCATCGGCGCCGGCTTTATCGGGCTGGAGCTTGCAGCCACGGCACGCAGGCTTGGTGCGGATGTGACGGTCTTTCAGAACGGGCCACAGGTTCTGGCCCGCGCGGTGCCAGCGCAGATCGGAGAACTGGTCGCAGCGCGGCACCGGGCCGAAGGTGTCGCCCTTCGGCTGGACGCAGACGTCGTGGCGGCTGACCGGACCTCGGTCTCTCTGGCAGGGGGGGCGCGCTTCGCCTTCGATACCGTCATCGCCGGGATCGGCTCTGCGCCCAATGTCGAGCTTGCCGCAGAGGCCGGGCTTGATGTCGCGAATGGCATTGTCGTAGATGGAAATTTCCGCAGCTCGGCGCCAGATGTCTTTGCCGCTGGCGACTGCTGCAGCTTTCCCTTTCAGGGCCGCCGGATCAGGTTGGAAAGCTGGAAGGCCGCGCAAGATCAGGGTGACCATGCCGCCGCCGCGATGCTGGGCAACGGGGCGACCTATGCCAAACTGCCGTGGTTCTGGTCGGATCAGTATGACCTGACGCTTCAGGTTGCAGGGCTGTTCGATCCCTTGCGGGCCATCCATTCCCGACCCGCCGGAGTAGATGGGCGGATCGTCTTTCAAATCGACGATCAGGGCCAGCTTGCCGCAACGGCGGGTGCGGGGCCACGGCAGGACATCGCCAAGGACATGAAAATTCTCGAAAAACTGATTGAGAAAGGGGCTGCCTTCGAGCCTGCCCTGATCTCGGACCCATCAACACACCTCAAGAGCCTGCTGAAGGCCGCATGACCCGAAGGAGACTTCAATGAGCCTCTACCACACGCGTCCCCATGTCGAAGACATCCGCAAGATGAAAAAGCGTGGCGAGAAAATCTCGATGCTGTACGTCACAACCCATGACGAGGCAGCCGCCGCAGCCGCTGCGGGCATCCACATGCTTTCCATCGAAGGACGCTTCTTTGATGCCGCCATGCGCGAGGCGGCCGGCAACTGCTTTGTCCAGGTTGGCCTCCCCTACGGCCCGCATGGCCCTGCCGGGCGTCGCCTCGCGACATCAGAAGACTACTTGCGGGCGGCCTATGACTTCGGCGCGCTTGGTGCAGATTGCTTCTATTGTGCGGCGTCTTACGACATCCAGAAAGTCCTGTGCGACAACCACGTTGCCGTGGTTGGGCATATCGGGCTTGTCCCGTCCTATATTACCTGGACCGGCTGGCGTGCGGTCGGCAAGACTTCGGACGAGGCGCTGCGGCTTTGGGAGCAGACCAAGCGCCTGGAGGCTATCGGCGTCTTCGCGGCCGAACTGGAAGTCGTCCCGGACCGGATTGCAAAGTTCCTGTCGGAGAACTCTTCGCTGATCATGCTGGGCATGGGGGCGGGGAAACATGCGGATGCACAGTACCTGTTCACGGAAGATGTCTGCGGCTATGGCAAGAACCACAAGCCGCGCCACGCCAAGACCTATCGCGATCTTGGACCCGAACTTGAACGGCTGCAGCAGGAACGCATCGCCGCCTTCCGCGACTTCCGGGCCGATGTGGAGGCTGGTGGCTATCCTGATGCCAGCCATGAGGTCGAAATCAAGGACGCCGAGTTCGAGTCCTTCCTGCAAGCGGCGCGAGGCTAGTCCAATGGCGCAAGCGCAACGCATTGATGGAAAGGCTTTTGCCGCTGGGATGACCACGCGCATTGCGGAGGAAGTGACCGCCTTGCGCGACGCTGCCGGGGTTGAACCCGGTCTCGCCGTCGTGCTGGTGGGACAGGACCCCGCCAGTCAGGTCTATGTGGGTGCCAAGCACCGGGCGACCGTCGCTGCCGGTATGCGGTCCTTCGAGCATCGTCTTCCCGCCGAGACATCACAAACCGTGCTGCTGGACCTGATCGGGCAGTTGAACACCGATCCGAATGTCCACGGGATTCTGGTGCAGCTGCCTTTGCCCGCGCATCTCGACGCATCCGCTTTGATCGCTGCAATCGACCCTTCCAAGGATGTCGACGGGTTTCACGTGATCAACGCCGGACGTCTGGCGACCGGACAGGACGCGTTGGTGCCCTGCACGCCACTTGGCTGTCTGTTCCTGTTGCAAGACCATCTGGGCGACCTGTCGGGATTGCATGCCGTGATCGTCGGTCGGTCGAACATCGTCGGAAAGCCGATGGCGCAACTGTTGCTGGCTGCGAACTGCACCGTGACCATCGCTCATTCCAGATCCCGCGACCTGGCCGCCCTGTGCCGGACGGCGGACATCCTGATCGCCGCCGTCGGACGACCCGAGATGATCCGCGGCGACTGGATCAAGCCGGGCGCAACCGTGATCGACGTCGGTATCAATCGCATCCCTGACGGAGACGGCACGCGCCTTGTGGGGGATGTGGCCTTTGCCGAGGCGGGCCACGCCGGCGCCATCACCCCCGTCCCCGGTGGGGTGGGTCCGATGACCATCGCTTGCCTTCTTCAAAACACTCTGACTGCCTTTCGCCGCAAGCTTGCGGCAGAGGCCTGACAAAAGGACCAACCATGCACCTTGCTCCCGCCCGTTTCGCCCTTCGGGTCACCTGTCCCTCAACCCGCGGTATCGTCGCGGCGATCTCGACCTATCTGGCGGACAGCGGTGGCAACATCACCGACTCTGCCCAGTTTGACGATGCAGGGACGGGTCGCTTTTTCATGCGGACCAGCTTTGTTTCCGAGGAAGGGCGCAGTCTTGCCGACCTTCAAGCCGGATTTGCGCCGATTGCCGAGCGTTTCGAAATGGACTTCGCCTTCTTCGATGAAGCGGCCAAGCGCAAGGTTGTCGTCATGGTCAGCCGCTTTGGCCACTGCCTGAATGATCTTCTTTACCGCTCGCGCATCGGCGCGCTGCCAGTCGAGATCGTGGGCGTCATCTCGAACCACATGGACTATCAGAAAGTCGTCGTAAATCAGGACATTCCCTACCACTGCATCAAGGTGACCCCGCAAAACAAGGCCGAAGCCGAAGCCGAGCAGATGCGCATCGTCGAAGACTGCGGGGCGGAGCTGATCGTGCTGGCGCGCTATATGCAGGTTCTGTCAGACGTGATGTGTCAAAGGTTCTCGGGGCGGATCATCAACATCCACCATTCCTTCCTGCCGAGCTTCAAAGGTGCAAATCCCTACAAGCAGGCCTTTGAAAAGGGAGTGAAGCTTATCGGGGCGACCTCGCACTACGTCACCTCTGACCTCGATGAAGGTCCGATCATCGAACAGGACATCATCCGCGTCACTCATGCGCAGTCGAACGAAGACTACGTCAGCCTTGGGCGGGATGTCGAATCACAGGTTCTGGCCCGGGCGATCCATGCGCATGCCAATGGGCGGGTTTTCATGAACGGCCACAAAACCGTGGTCTTCCCGGCATCGCCAGGATCCTACGCATCGGAGCGTATGGGTTGAACATGCCTCGCATGGAGTTTTGCTTGGTCTTGCAGGGCGGGTTAGCCATGGGTGCCGTGCCACAGCTCACCTATGGTCGATCGTCGGCATCAAACTCACACAGATAACTTAAACTGAGGCCCCCGGGGCGAGAACATAGAGGGAACGTCATGTTAAAATTCGGACTTCTCGGCGCTGGCCGGATTGGCAAGGTTCATGCGCGGGCGATTAGGGGGAACCCTGACGCGGTACTGGTCGTGGTGGCGGATGCGATGGCTGGGGCGGCCCAGGCGCTGGCTGCGGAACATGGGTGCCGCGTGGCCACGATCGATGCGATTGCCGCCGACCCTGCGATTGATGCCGTGGTCATCTGCACGCCGACCGACACCCATGCCGACCTGATCGAGAAGTTCACACGCGCCGGCAAGGCCGTGTTCTGCGAAAAGCCCGTCGACCTGTCCGTTTCCCGCGTGCGCGACTGCATCGCCACCGTCGCCGCGACCAAGGGCGTGCTGATGGTCGGCTTCAACCGCCGTTTCGATCCGGATTTCATGGCCGTAAAGGCCGCGCTCGATGCCGGTCGCGTGGGCAAGGTCGAAATGGTGACGATCTCCTCGCGCGACCCCGGTGCCCCGCCCGTCGACTACATCGCCCGGTCCGGCGGCATCTTCCGCGACATGACGATCCACGACTTCGACATGGCACGCTGGCTTCTGGGCGAGGAACCCGAAACCGTGCAGGCCGCCGCTTCGGTCCTGACCGACCCGGCCATTGGTCAGGCTGGCGACTTCGACAGCGTCAACGTCATCCTGCGCACGGCCTCGGGCCGGCAGGCCGTTATCACGAACTCCCGCCGTGCCGCCTATGGCTATGACCAGCGGATCGAGGTGCTTGGCGAAAAGGGCGCCGTCTCTGCCATGAACATGGCCGAGGCGAATATCGAGCTGGCCGATGCCGCGGGCTTCCACCGCCCGCCGCTCCTGAATTTCTTCATGACGCGCTATGTCGCCGCCTATGCCAACGAAATTGCGGCCTTCGTCGCGGCGGTCCGTGACGGCGCGCCGACGCCGACGACCGGAGAAGACGGCCTGCGCGCGCTGGTCCTCGCTGATGCCGCGCTGAAGTCGGTTGCCGAGGGCCGCGTGGTCAACGTCTCGGAAATCGGCTGAGCGATGGAAAAGAGGCTCGACGTCATCACCATCGGCCGCTCCTCGGTCGACCTCTACGGCGCCCAGGTGGGCGGTCGGCTCGAGGATATGGGGTCGTTCAACAAGTACATCGGCGGCAGCCCGACCAACATGGCCGCCGGAACCGCGCGGCTGGGGCTGAAATCGGCGCTGATCACCCGCGTGGGCGACGAACACATGGGCCGCTTCATCCGTGAGGAACTGGCCCGCGAAGGCGTCGACGTGCGCGGGGTCAAGACCGACCCCGAACGCCTCACCGCGCTCGTCCTCCTTGGCATCCGCGATGACAAGCAGTTCCCGCTGATCTTCTACCGCGAAAACTGTGCCGACATGGCGCTCTGCGAAGACGACATCGACGAAAGCTTCATCGCCGAAGCGCGCGCCGTCGTTGCCACCGGCACCCATCTCAGCCATCCCCGCACCACGGCCGCCGTGCTCAAGGCCCTCTCGCTCGCCCGCAAACACGGCGCGCGCACCGCGCTCGACATCGACTACCGCCCCAACCTCTGGGGTCTGGCCGGTCACGGCGACGGCGAAAGCCGCTTCATCGAAAGCGCCAAGGTCACCGCCGAACTGCAGCGCCACCTTCCCCTCTTCGACCTCATCGTCGGCACCGAGGAGGAATTCCACATCGCCGGCGGCTCGACCGACACGATCACCGCGCTGCGCAACGTGCGCGCCGTTTCCGCGGCTGTGCTGGTCTGCAAGCGCGGCCCGATGGGCGCCGCCGCCTTCTCCGGCGTGATCCCCGATTCGCTCGACGCGGGCGAAGCCGGCCCCGGTTTCCCGATCGAGGTCTTCAACGTCCTCGGCGCCGGCGACGGCTTCATGTCCGGCCTGCTCAAGGGCTGGCTCGACGACGAACCCTGGCCCACAGCTCTCAAATACGCCAACGCCTGCGGCGCCTTCGCCGTCTCGCGCCACGGCTGCACCCCCGCCTATCCGTCATGGGAGGAAGTCCAGTTCTTCCTCGCCCGCGGCATCACCACCCCCGCGCTGCGCAAGGACGCCGCGCTCGAACAGGTCCATTGGGCCACCAACCGCCACGGAGGCACGCCCGACCTGCGCGTCTTTGCCTTCGACCACCGCAAGCAGATGGAGGAGATGGAGGGCGCCACCCCCGACAGGATCGCCCGCTTCAAGCAGCTCTGCCTCGACGCCGCCCTCGCCGTGGCGCAGGGTCGCGACGGCCACGGCATCCTCTGCGACGCCCGCCTTGGCCGCGACGCGCTCTGGCGCGCCGCCGGCACCGGTCTCTGGATCGGTCGCCCCGTCGAATGGCCCGGCTCGCGTCCCCTGACCTGCGAACCCGAGATCGGCCCCGACTTCGGCGGCCTGGTCGAATGGCCCCTCGCCCATGTCGTCAAGGCGCTTTGCTTCTGCCATCCCGACGACGACGACGCCATGTGGGAAACGCAACTCTCCACCCTCGAACGCCTCTTCGCCGCCACCCGCCGCAACCGGCTCGAATTCCTGCTCGAGGTCATCCCCTCCAAGGTCGGCCCCGTCGACGACACGACGACGGCCGCCATCATCCAGCGCGTCTACGACCGCGGCATCACCCCCGACTGGTGGAAGCTCGAACCGCTCGCGACCGCCACCGCCTGGCGCAACGCCGTGACCGCCATCGAACGCAACGACCCCCACACCCGTGGTATCGTCGTCCTCGGCCTCGACTCCCCCGCCGACCAACTGGCCCAGAGCTTTGCGCTCGCCGCCGCCGAACCGCTCGTGCGCGGCTTTGCCGTGGGCCGCACGATCTTTGGCCAGCCCGCGCGTGCCTGGTTCGCAGGACAGATCGACGACACGACCGCCACGGCCCGCATGGCGCAGAACTACACCGCGCTCTGCGCCACATGGGACACCGCCAGAAAAGGAGCCCGCCCATGACCACGATCCGCCTGACCGCCGCGCAGGCCATAATCCGCTGGCTCTCGGTCCAGATGGCCGAGGACGGGCTCCCCTTCCTCGGTGGCGCCTGGGCCATCTTCGGCCACGGTAACGTCGCGGGTCTTGGCGAGGCGCTCCACGCCCATCGCGATTCATTCCCGACCTATCGCGGCCACAACGAACAGACGATGGCCCATGCCGCCATCGCCTATGCCAAGCAGCTTGGCCGCCGCCATGCCATGATGGTCACCTCCTCCATCGGCCCTGGCGCGCTCAACATGGTCACTGCCGCCGGCGTGGCCCATGTCAACCGTCTTCCGGTGCTCTTCGTGCCCGGTGACGTCTTTGCCCATCGCGGCCCCGACCCGGTGCTGCAGCAGGTCGAGGACTTTACCGACGGCACCGTGACGGCCAACGACTGCTTCCGCCCGGTCAGCCGCTATTTCGACCGCATCATGCGCCCCGAACAGCTGCTCACCGCCCTCCCCCGCGCGCTGCGCGTCATGACCGACCCAGCCGATTGCGGCCCTGTCACCCTCGCCTTCTGCCAGGACGTCCAGGCCGAGGCCTATGACTGGCCCGAGGCGTTCTTCACGCCCCGGGTCTGGCGCCAACGCCGCGCCCTCCCCGACCCGGTCGAGGTCGCCTCCGTCGCGGCGCTCCTGCGCGGCGCCGCGCGCTCCGTCATCGTCGCGGGCGGCGGCACGCATTACTCCGACGCCACGGCCGACCTCCGCACCTTCGCGGAACGCCATGGCATCCCCGTCGTCGAAACCCAGGCCGGCAAATCAGCGCTCTCCTGGGACCATCCGCTGAACCATGGCCCCGTCGGCGTGACCGGCGCCTCCTCGGCCAACGCCATCTGTGCAGCCGCCGATGTCGTCCTTGGCGTCGGCACGCGGTTCCAGGACTTCACCACAGGCTCCTGGGCGCTGTTCAAGCCCGACGCCAGGCTCGTCTCGCTGAACGTCAACGCCTATGACGCGATGAAGCGCGGGGCCGAACCGCTCTGCGCCGATGCCCGCACGGGCCTCGCCGCGCTGACCGCCGCGCTCGAAGGCTGGACCGCACCGCCCCCGCCCGCGGGGCTCAAGGAAGACTGGTTCGCCCTTGTCGACCCGCTCACCGCATCCCCCGGCGATGGTAACGCTCTGCCCACCGACATGCAGGTCATCGGCGCGGTCCAGCGCGCCTCCGGCCCCGACACCGCCGTGATGTGCGCCGCCGGCACCATGCCGGGCGAGTTGCACAAGCTCTGGAAGGCCACGCGGCCGATGTCCTACCACATGGAATACGGCTTCTCCTGCATGGGTTATGAAATCGCTGGCGCGATGGGCATGAAGATGGCCGAACCCGACCGCGACGTGATCTGCATGCTGGGCGACGGCTCCTACATGATGGCGAATTCGGAACTGGCGACCGCCGCCATGATGGGCATCGACCTGACGATCGTCATCACCGACAACCGCGGATTCGGCTGCATCAACCGGCTCCAGCGCGCGACCGGCGGCGCCGAATTCAACAACCTGCTCAAGGATGCCAGGGGCGGCGAAAATTCCCGCATCGACTTTGCCGCCCATGCCGCCGCCATGGGCGCGACGGCGGTCAAGGTCTCGACCATCGCCGAACTCGACGCCGCCCTCGCGCGCCGCCTTGACGCGACCGGCCCCTATGTCGTCGTCATCGACACCGACCCCTACCCCTCCACCCCGCACGGCGGCACCTGGTGGGAGGTCGGCGTGCCCGAGGTCTCCACCCGGGCCGAGGTTCAGGCCGCCCGCGACAACTATATCCGGCAACTCGCCAACCAGAGGCTGACATGATCCGTTTCGGCGCCAATCCCATCGCCTGGGCCAATGACGACGACCAATCCGTCGGGGCGCATATCCCGACCGAACAGATCCTTGACGAAGCCGGTCGCCAGATCGGCTTCGACGGGATCGAGAATGGCCACCGCTGGCCCGCCGACCCCGAGGCGCTGCGCGCCCTGCTCGCCCGCTTCGGCCTTGTCTACATCTCCGGCTGGTATTCCATGAATCTCCTCGTCCAGTCGGTCGAGGACGAAATCGCAGCCGTCCAGCCCGCGCTGGCCCGGCTCAAGCACAACGGCTGCAAGGTGCTCATCGGGTGCGAGACGTCCAACACCGTGCAGGGCAACCGCGCGATCCCGGTCAACGACCGCCCGCACCTGTCGGCCGACGAAATGGCCGCCTTCGGCAAGAAGGTCGAAGCCTTTGCCGCCTATCTTGCGGGTGAAGGCATCACGCTCGCCTACCATCACCACATGGGCACCGTGATCGAAAGCCCAGAGGATATCGACGCCTTCATGGCAGCGACCGGCCCCGCGACGCATCTCCTCTTTGACGCTGGCCACTGCTGGTTCGGCGGCGGCAACCCCGAAGCTGTCCTGCGCCGCCATGTCGCGCGCGTCGCGCATGTCCACGCCAAGAACGTCCGTCCCGCCATTGCCCAACGGACGCGAGAGGAGGGACTGTCCTTCCTCGACGCGGTCTTTGCCGGGGCCTTCACCGTGCCGGGCGACCAGGAAGGCGCCGTCGATTTCGCCCCCCTTCTGGGCATTCTCAAGGAGGCGGGCTACGATGGCTGGATCGTGATCGAGGCGGAACAGGACCCCGTCGTGCGCAATCCGCTGCTCTATCAGACGCTCGGCCTTGCGACGCTCAAGCGGCTGGCCCGCGAAAACGGGCTGATCGACTGACTTAAACCGCACCGACGCGATACCGACAGTGATACCGACGAAATACCGAAGGGGGGGATTGCGATGAAAAACGACTTCTTCGTGCTCCGGCAGCCCTTCTTCATCCCCGTCTGGCGAAGGGTGGCGACCGTCGCCGGATGCCTCGGCTGGGCCCTGTTCGAATTCACCATGGGCAGCCCCGGCTGGGGCGTCCTCTTCGGCGGAATCGGGCTCTTCTCGGCCTATGGATTCTTCGTCGGCTTCGATGCGCAGGCCATCCGGGACAAGGCAGAAAAGGACAGGAAAAATGGCTGATCTGTTGCGCAAGCCGCTGGCATTGAACGGAAAAATTCACGACATCACGCCCGCTGACGCGGGATGGGGATACGTCGGTTTCGGTCTCTACCGGCTGGAACCCGGCCAGACCGCGACCGAGGCGACAGGCGACCGCGAGGTCATCCTGGTCCTCGTCGAAGGCAAGGCGCGGATCACTGCTGCCGGACAGGACTGGGGCGAGATGGGCGACCGTATGGACGTCTTCGAAAAGACCCCGCCCCACTGCCTCTACCTCCCCGGCGACACGTCCTGGGAAGCCATCGCCACCACCCCCTGCACGCTCGCCATCTGCACCGCCCCCGCCCGCGGCACCTATCCCGCAGCGCGCCTCGACCCGGCGGACATCACCATGGTAATCCGCGGAAAAGGCACGAATACCCGATACATCCATCCCATCGCGATGGAGGAGCGCGACGTCGCAGGTTCGCTCCTCGTGACCGAAGTCTACACACCCGCGGGGCACTGGTCGTCCTATCCGCCGCACCGGCATGACGAGGACGACTTTCCCCGGATGACCTACCTGGAAGAGACCTACTACCACCGTCTCAACCCGCCGCAGGGCTACGGCCACCAGCGCGTCTTCACCGAAGACGGCACGCTGGACGAAACGATGACCGTTTCCAACCATGACGTCGTGCTTGTCCCCAAGGGGCACCATCCCTGTGGTGCACCCTATGGCTACGAGATGTATTACCTGAACGTCATGGCCGGCCCGTTGAGGAAATGGCGGTTTCAGAACCATTCCGACCACGACTGGATTGCAACAAAGGATCCCTAGAGTGCGGATTTGACGGATGCCACTCTCTTCTCGATGGCATCGCTATGATGCCATGCTAGCGGTGTCGCTGCGCAAGCTGAAGAAGATGCCATCCGTGGAAGACGTTTGCATCATTCACATGAATCTGGGGCAGAACGTGTTCCAAGTCTGCGGTGTAGCGCAGGCCGGGCCTGTCGTGTTCAGCGAGAAGTTGTCGTGAATGCAGTTCGCCGGGTTAAATACTTGTAGCAATAGAGGCGGTTGACCACTTGAAATGGTACTGAGTTCAACGATAGCAATGGCTTAGAAGGTAGAAAAGGTTAGACACCATGACCGTTCTCTCCAACAGCCGGGCCTTTAGATCAGACCGACTCCTTCAACTGGAATTGCCAGGGAACAAGACCGACCTCTAAACGAGAAGGAACCGGGGAGCCAGTCAGCCCCCTGCGAGGAGGGCCTCGTTGAACGTTGACTGAGCGCTGACAGAATTGCGACGCCAAAACTCGACGGAATGCGTCGGGTTCTAAGCATTCGACATAATTCCGTTTCTTGGTTGAGGGGGTAGGATTTGAACCTACGACCTTCAGGTTATGAGACCGACGACATGCTCTTGCGGTTTAGCTACGGTCCCAATCGTTTCGCCCTCTCCGCAATCCTGACCACCTGCGCGCTTGCGGTTGCCGCGGCGCCCCGCACGGCGGCGGGTGCCTGTACCGCGCCCCGCCCGATCGCCTCACCCGTGGTCAGCGCACCGATCCGCGCCCTGCCCTGCACGCCTGACGTGTTCACCAAGCCCCGGAGCACCCCCGCAGACCCGCTGACGATCGCGGGTGCCGCAGCGACCATCAGGTTCCCCGAAATCCCCCGCACGATCAGGGGCGTTGCCGCGACGAAGCCCTTCGCCAGAAACACCATGACGAAGAACGGCACCAATGAGCCGATGTTGGTGGCCGAGTTCGGATCGCCGAGCTGGGCCAAGAGCGAATTCGCCATGCCGACCACGGTCGAGAACATGGCGGCGATGACGATGGGGTAGAAGGCGTAGCTTATCGTCGTCGAAACCCATCTGTGGAAGAAATCCTTGGTCGCATCGAAGAGCGACAGCGCAATCATGATCGGCGCAAGACCGAGCATCAGGGTCAGCATCATCTTGGCGAAGATGAGGACAATGCCGGTCATGAAGCCAAGGAGGCTGAGGAGTACCAAGCCGATGCCGCCGAGGATCGCGCCAGTCATCCAGTTCAGATTGTTGCCGATCGCGTTCAGGTACTGGCTGAACTCCGTTATCAGATCATCGAACTCCGCTGCAAAGTAAGTGGCCCCAGCCCCGCCGCCGCCCACTGATGAGATCAAGGCCCCGGCAACGTAGTCGAGCCCGCCGATGACGGCATTGGCGACCGCGTTGAAATTGGCCCAGTTGAACGCGAAGAGGCCTATCAGTGTCAGCTTGATAAGGTACCAGAAGAAGCTGGCCCCATCCATGCTGCGGAACTGGAAGGCCATGTTGATGCAGACGCCGATCAGCGAGATCGTGACCATCAGCAGAACGATCGTGCCAGTATTGCTGGCCACAGCCCCGAACTGGGACTCGGCCGCATCGGCGAGGAAACCGTCGGCGGTTCCGACCATCCAGCTGACGATGCTCATTACCAGTTGCCTTGCGCTTCGCAGATATCCTGGACGTCGCGGGCGATCTGGTTCTGCTGGTCCCTGATGGCGAGCCGAGCTTGGGTGTGCTCCGCCTGCGCGCTCGTCGCGAACCGTTCTTCGTACTCGGCCGAAGCGGCATCCCATGACGGAAACCGCACATCACAGCCGCAATCGCCCGATGCCTTGATCGCTTCCCAAGACCGCAGCTCGTAGAGCCGCATTAACGTCAGCGCCTTGTAGGACTCGCGCGAGTGGACCTCGTCCATCCAGGTCGGCCGCGTCGGCCGGTCATTGCAGATCCGGTATTGCTGGGGCGACATGGTCACGGTGAGATCGGTCGTGACCGGAGGCGAGGTCTGTGCCGCGAGGGGCGCGGCCAGCAGGGTGACAGCTGCGGTGAGGGTGATCTTGCGCATGGGGGTTTCCTTTCGGGTCATTCGGCGGCAACCGCAGGGCGCTTAGTGCCCTCGGTTCCGGCAGTGTTCTGGTCCTGATGCCTTGCCTGCCCCGGCAGGAAGAACTCGGTAATGCCGCGGGCGCCGTCATGGCGGCCAGCCTGGATGATCACGTCGATGGAGCCCTCAATGTAGTCGACCATGTCGGCATAGGTCATCGGCACATCGGTCTTCAGCGCGGCAATGGCAAGACGGCGGACAGCCTGTTGCGGGGTCTCGGCGTGCAAGGTGGTCAGCGAGCCGCCATGGCCGGTGTTGATCGCCTCGAGGAAGGTCATCGCCTCGCAGCCGCGAACTTCGCCCAGCACGATCCGATCAGGCCGCATCCGCAGGGTCGAGGCCAGAAGGACATCGGCGCTGCGGGCCTCGGTGTCGCGGTCGGCAATCAGGGTTACGGCGTTTCGCTGTTCGGGGTGCAGCTCCGCCGCCTCCTCGATGGTGATGATCCGCTCTTCGGGCGGGATCAGCGAGAGGATCTTGCGCGCCGCGACGGTCTTGCCGGTCGACGTACCACCCGAGACGATCATGTTGAGCTTGTTCTCGACGCAGAAGCGCAGGGCGGCATCAATGTCGCCGGAGGCCACGACATCGCGCAGCGCAGCGTTTCGCTCAAAGCGCAGGCCCTCAAGGCTGCGCTCCTTGCCATAAAGGAACCCGAGCTTGATCGCCTCCAGCGGCAAGGAGGAGAAGAACCGCAACGATATAGAAAACCCGCCCTCGACGGCCGGGGGCTGGATCACCTGCGCCCGGATAGGCCGGTCGCGATAAAGGATCGACACCGAGACGATGGGCTTCTTGGTGCTGAGCGTGGTTGAGGCAGCCGAGGCGATCTGGTTGCCGAGGTCCTTGATCTCGGTCTGGGTCAGCGGGGTGCCGAGGCCCCGCATGAAATGATCGCCCTGGAACTCGCCCCAGATCTGTCCATCTGGATTGATACAGATCTCGATCGTGTCGTCCCGTTGCACGGGTGCGCCCAGACGGTCGAGCGAGGCTTCGAGATAGCTCGCTGCCATGTCAGAAAATCTCCAGATCGCGGTCGACCATGACCGTGATCCGCGTGCCCTGATCGACATGGATCACGGGCCGGATCGCCAGATAGTCCTGCATGACGCTCTGGGTGCTGTCGCGCAGGTCGGTGCCCACGTCGCTCGCGATGTCGGCGGCAGCCTCATCCTCGATTTGTCCGGCGGCGGCTGCGGGCAAGGCCCCGATCAGCGAGATCAGCGCGGCGGAGCCGAAGCGCTGTGCAAAACGAGTATCGACGAAACCGGTGGTGCCTGTGCGACCAAGCTCATCCCCACCGAAGGCGCTGATTTCCACGGTCTGGTTGTCGGGCAGGATGATGCGGTCCCAGGCCACCATCACCCGCGACTGCGCGAGCGCCACATCGGAGCGATAGCGCCCTACGAGACGCGCGCCGCGCGGGATCAGGACGCGCGTGCCGTCGAAGGAATGGACGTCCTCGGAGACGATGGCCCGGATGGCTCCAGGCAGCGTGCTGTCCAGCGCTGTCTCGGTCACGGCCTGGATCATCGTGCCCTGCACGACGGTGTTGCCGGGGTTCACGATCACCTCGGCCCGCGTCACCGGGGCGGGTCTGGCGCCTGCGCGCACGAAGGCTTCGTCTTCATTCAGGCGCGCGGCCTCGAGGCTGTTCTCTTGGTCGGTCCCTGCCCCCATCCCGGAAAACGCAATCATGGGCGAGGCGATGCGTTCTGCCCGCGCCTCGGCCTCCGCGATCCGGCGGCGTTCAAGTTCCGCCAGACGCAGCTCCTCCTCGTTCGGCCCGAGGTCCGTCGGCTCAGGTGGGGTCAGTCGTGCGACTTCGAGGTCCATGCGCAGCTGGTCAAGTTCGCGGTCGCGTTCGGTCAACTGTCGCTCGAGCGCGCGCTGCGCCTCGGTCGAGGCCGTCTGCAGTGCCGCGATTTGCGCCGTCAGGTCAGCGATGGCCTGTTCTGCCCCGCTGTCCGATGCCTCGACGGGCCGCGCGCGCAGGTCTTCGAGTTCCGCGCGCAGCGTGGCGAGGCTCTCCATCAGCGCCAGTTCCGACGCGGAGGGGCTGGTCTCGGCCGGCGGCGTCGTTACAGGCTCGACCACAGGCATGGGTGCGAGGTCGCCGAAGCCTGATCCCGTGGTCTGGAATTCTTCGGGGACTGCGGTCGGCAGAGGCGCTTCCGGCGATGGCTGCAGGGCGGCCCAGGCCAGCCCGCCCACGGTCACGATCCCGGCCACGCCGAGGATGGCTGCCAGCGAGGACGGACGTGCGGCACCACGCTTCTTGTCGCCCGTCGCTTCGAGAGCCGCCAGGCGCGCGGCCAGGTCTTCGGTGTCCTGGCTCATGACGTGGGCCCACCCATATCCTGAACACAGACCTCGTCTTCGCCGAGGCGCAGGACCCATTGGCGGTTCACGCCCGAGACACGGATGACGCCGTCCTCGAGTGCCGTGCTGTTCACCGCCCGCTCGCCGCCGTTCGCATAGCGGAAGATCGCGGGGACCGGAGCGTTCCGTGTAAAGCGGAAGTAGGTGAAGGTGCCATCATCCCAGACGGCCGTCGGTGTGAACTCCTCGCTTGCGCTGACCGCGTAGTTCGCATTCGGCGCATCAGCGGCAACCGCGCGGGCCGGTTGTGCGCGGCTTTCGGGATAGCGGAACTGTACGACGTAATGCGGGGTCTCGCGGGCCTCGACGACGTGGAAATAGTAGGAGCGGCGGTTCGTGTAGACCGTGATGTTGGTGGCGACACCGGAGGCGGCTGGCTTGATCGCGAAGGCGCGTCCGCCCGGCACACCGTCGAACTGGAAGCCCACCGTATCGCCCGCGATGATCGAGCGGATGGTCTCGCCCTCGCCGAATTCGACGGTGGTGACCCGGGTCAGGGTGGTGACGATGCGGTAGACTTCGCCTTCAGTCCAGTTGGCAACCCGGACGCGGTTGTCATGGGCGCCGGGGCGTGGCGTGGTCTCGGCTGAGGCTGCGAGTGAAGTGAGCGCCAGGGCACTGGCGACCAGCAGGGCATGAACAGGGGCAAGAACGGGAACAGAGGTCATTCGGAGCGGTCCGATCGGATGGCATATTGGGTGACGGTGAAGCCGAAGGGGTTTTGCCAGACGTCGTCGATCGTGCGGGTCCGTTCGGGTTGGAAGGCAAACATGAGCGTGGCGGTGAAGGAACCGTCCTGCGCCCCTTGCGGGCTGGTCAGGCGCTTTCTGAGGCGCACCTGCGCGCGGTTGTCCCCGATGAGCGTGATCGAGGCGATCTCGACGGCCATCTCTGCCGCGGGGCCATGTCGCGTCGGCGGATAGCTGTCTTGCCCGGAGGTCCACATGGCGCGCATGGTGGCCTCGGCCGCCCCGGTGGATTGCGCCAGCACGCGGCGCACGCGCAGGTCGTTATCGAGTTGGTTGTAGGCCTCGCGATCAAGGATGTAGCGGTAGATCTGCGCCTCGATAATGGCGGGACGCTCCGCCAGCGAGACCGTTTCCACCGTGGCGTTCGGCAGAGCGAGACCGGTCGCGGGGTCATAGGGCACGACGACGGGCGGGGGCGTCTCGACCATCAGGGCGACGGCTGCGGCTGCAAGGCAGCCAAAAACGCCGAAACCTACACCGCCGAGGCCGATCATCCGCCAGAGCTGTTCCCGGCGCAGTGCGCCATGGATCAGTTCCTCCTCGACGAGTTCTCGCGTGCTCATACCTGCTGTCATGTCTGGTGCCTTGCTCATGGCGTGAGGCTCGGCAGGGTGAAGTCCATGTAGCGGCGCTCTTCGGCGACGGTGGCGGCATCCACCACGCCGGCATTGCCTGCGCCGAGGGTCTGGATGGCTTCAAGCTCCCACATCCGCGTCATCGCGATGGCCAGTTCCGCCGTGACGCGGGTGTTGTGATCCATGGACGCCTTCAGATCCTCCATGTCGGGGATCATCGCGACGAGCTGTTCGACGCGTTCGAGCGACTGGGCCGCCTCTGCATGGCTATTCTGGGCGGCAGCCGACATCACAGCACCGGTCGTGGCGCGGGTGGCGACGCCCTCTGCCCCCGGATTGCCGCTAGTGGCGATCTCGCGCAGCGAGTCCTCATCGAAGCCCGCACTCGCCAGCGCCTGTTCCATCTGCGTGCGCAGGGGCCCTGCGTTGGGGCCAATCAGGCTCGACCAATCGCCGGCCTGGATGCCCCGGATCAGACCGGGGATGTCTTCGAAATTGGCCTGCAGGAGGCCGTCGAGATCGCCGCCCATGGCGAGACCGAGAATGCT
>CAZLIC010000069.1:0-25244 GCA_964559535.1 uncultured Rhodobacterales bacterium | reverse complement strand
CGCCGCGTGGTCCTGGGTCGAGAAGATTTTGCACGAGGCCCAGCGTAAGTGGGCGCCCATCTCGCGCAGCGTCTCGATCAGCACGCCGGTCTGGATGGTCATGTGCAGCGAGCCGGCGATGCGCGCGCCCTTCAGCGGCTGCGACGCGCCGAACTCCTCGCGGCAGGCCATCAGGCCCGGCATTTCGGTTTCCGCGATGACCAGTTCCTTGCGGCCGAAACCGGCCAGCGCGATGTCCTTGACGATGTAGTCACCAGACTGCTTCATAACGTCACTGTCTCCCACAACTTCGTTCTGGTCGGCTAGCACGGACAACGCCGCACGGCAATGTCGCGGCGGTTAGTGAATGTACCGGCGCATTATACGATGGAAGCACAGGTGATACGATGGAAGCACAGGTGCGGTGCCTCGCGAGACTTTGTTACTTCGATCTCAAACGTGCCAACGATGATGGAGAACTCCGTGTTCTCTGGGTCGATCAGCAACCAACGAATTCGGTATCCGTCCGGCGACAGCTTCCGCCCGGTTTCGGGAAAATAGAGAACTGCAAGGATTTCCCGGACGGCCATCAGGAGCATGGCCTCTACGTGGATTGCCTCACACGGCAGCAGTGCTGACATTTCTTCATTGAACTGGGTGCTGGTAAGGAAAATGTCACGGACGTAGGCCCTTGTGAACACGGTGATCCCCCGAGACCGAATCTATCCACTCCTGTCTAGCTACCAGATTGTTTACAGAAAATCTATTGCATTATGCCATGATTTTTGCCATGAAATGCGCTAGACGCATCAATCACAGCTATGTGTCTCATCGGAGGGAAAATCTCATGGAGAAGTTCAGGTTCACCGTCGACGTCTCGAAGGCTCTGGCCGACGAGATCGAGCGGTTGGCGGCCGAGTCCGGTCGAACCAAGGCCGAAGTGTTCCGCACGGCCATAGCGCTATTGTCCCATGCAAAGCGTGCCGAGAGTCAGGACATGACCGTCGGTGCTTGGCGTTCGGGCGATGATGGCAAGCCGGTTCATCAGAAGGAGTTTGTCGGGTTCTGAAACTTGCTGGGCGCAGCATCTTTGCTGCGCCCTCCCCCCCACTTGGACGGAGGACCAAGAATTGGCAACCGAGACAGGAAAACCGCCAGTTGAGACTCTTCAACCTGTTGGCATAGAGCGAGAAGATATCGCGCCACAAATCCGGCAGTTCGCCCAAGGCGTCGAGAACGCTGATGCTCGACTCAAACCAAGCGAGCGCTTCGAGTTGTTGCAACGTAAGGCCATCTTCTGGATGGCGCTCTCGGTGGTTGTTGTCCTGTTCGGTTTTTCACTTTTCGTCGTTGCAAGCGATGTACTTGACGACTCTTCTATCGATGACAAGAAGTTAAACTGGTTCCTCAACATTCTGAACGTTTTGTTCGGCTTCACCGCAGGTGCACTCTGGCCGTCCGCACAAAAATGAAACAACCCCGTGCCTGGCAGCGCATGCTGTCCGGTCGCAGGCTTGACCTCTTGGATCCCACGCCGGTGGACATCGAGGTGGAGGACATTGCCCACGGGCTGGCCTTTGTGGCGCGGTGGAACGGGCAAACGCGGGGCGACTGGCCCTATTCGGTGGCCGAGCATTCGCTGCTGGTGGAAGAGATCTTTGGCCGCATGAACCCGGGGCAAGAGGCGCGCTGGCAGCTGGCGGCGCTGTTGCATGACGCGCCGGAGTATGTGCTGGGCGACATGATCAGCCCGGTGAAGGCCGCCATCGGGCAGGGCTATGGCGAGCTGGACGCGCGGCTGTCGGCGGCAGTGCATCTGCGGTTCGGGCTGCCCGCCGTGCTGCCGGTGCCGGTGAAGAAGGCCATCAAGGCAGCCGACAAGGTTTCGGCCTGGATGGAGGCGGTGCAGATTGCCGGGTTCACCGAGGCCGAGGCGGACAGGTTCTTCGGCAGGTGCGACCGGGCGATGGTGCGCAGCCTGCAGATACGGCTGCGTCCGCCCGCTGTGGTGCGGGCGGACTATGTGGCGCGTGTGGGACAGTTGCTGGACGGCACGGTTACAGCCTCACGCCCATCAGCGTGAACAGGCGGCTGGGCGGGTCGGTGCGGGTTTCCTGATAGTCACCCTCGGGGCGCGGGCGGTTGTCGCCTGCGCGGCGCGAGATGCCGTCCATGCGGGTGGCGATCAGCAAGGCGTCTGCGAAGATATTCAACATTTTCTTGGCTCCTTTCCTGAAGCTTGATGCAGCGTGTATATGGGGTTATCCCGTCAGTGCCAAATCAGGAATCCTTCCGAACTGTTAGCCTGACTTACATATGGCAATCGACTGGCTGCACCTCCCCCCGCTGTCTGCGCTGCGTGCCTTTGCCGCCGTGGCCGAGGCCGGGTCGTTTTCGGCTGCCGCGCGGCGGCTGAACGTCACGCATGCCGCGGTGGCGCAGCAGGTGCGCGCGCTGGAAGAACACCTGGGCATTTCGCTGGCGGTGCGCGATGGCCGGGCGCTGGCACTGACGGCCGAGGGCGGGCAGCTGGCGGCAGCGCTGGCAGACGGGTTCGGGGCCGTGCAGCGCGGTGTGGCGGCACTGAAAGAGCAGGGCGCGGACCGGCCGGTGAAGGTGACGCTGACCCCCGGCTTTGCGGTGCAATGGCTGATGCCCCGCCTGCGCGACTTCTGGGAGAAGAACCCTGACATCGGCCTGTCGCTGCACCCCGAGAACCGTGTGGTGGACCTGCGGCGCGACGGCATGGATCTGGGCATCCGCTATGGCGGGGGCAAGTGGGCAGGGGTGCAGGCGGCCTATCTGGCCTCGGCCCGGCTGGTGGTGGCGGGGGCGCCCGAGCTGATGGAGGGGCGGGCGCGGCTGACACCTGCGCAGATGGCCGGGATGGAATGGATCGCCGCGCGCGACTGGCCCGAGCAGGACGATTATCTGCGATCCATCGGGCTGGACCCCGTGGCGCTTTCGAAGACCGAGTTTCCGAACGAGGAATTGTCCATCGCCGCGGCCCTGCAGGGCCTGGGGCTGGTGGTGGAAAGTCTTGCGCTGATCGAGGACGATCTGCGCACGGGCCGCCTGGTGCTGGTGCACGACAGCCAGAACCGGCTGCCTGCCTACTTTGTGGTGACGCTGCCTGGCCCGATGCGGCCGCAGTTGCGGGCTTTCGTCAGATGGCTGGAAGGGGCGGCCTGACGATGGGCGGGCGACATATCCGCGTGAAAGGGAATGGCCTGCGGAATCGCAACGGCAAGTCTTGACGGGGGGAATTGACCCGTCCGAACCCCGGACGGGTCTGCCGCAAAGGGAAGCCCACCGCACGTACAAGCCATGCGAATCGCATGGGCTGGAGCGTGCGGATCAGGCGCTGCCCTAGATCGACATGTCCTCGGGCGACTTGCCTGCGGCAATCGCGTCGGTGAACCACTTGGGCTTGCGGCCCCGCCCGGTCCAGGTATCGTCCGAATTTGCCGGGTTGGCGTATTTCGGGGCCGACAGGGACTTGCCCTTGGTCGCAACCGAGGCCACGTCAGACAACGAAAAGCCCTTGGCGCGCAGCATTTCTTCGACTTCGGCAAGTGCGGCGCGCTTGCGGCGGTCCTCGAACGTGGCAATCGCCCTGGAGATCTGAGACTGCAGATCCTTCAACTCTTTCAGCGACAGCTCATTCAGGTTGATGTCCACTTCTACCCTCGGTTGTATGTTGAAACGTGCATCAGTGTTACGCTTCTGTGAAACCCGCCGCAACCCGCCAAATTGGACAGGTCAGGGATATTGGCAGATTGCAGCCGTATCCGCAGGCCGGCTATTTCGGGCTGCGTTTCGCCAGGATGCGCTGAAGCGTGCGGCGGTGCATGGAAAGCCGCCGCGCCGTCTCGCTGACGTTGCGGTCGCACATTTCATACACGCGCTGTATGTGCTCCCACCGCACGCGGTCTGCCGACATCGGATTGTCAGGCGGCCCGGGAAGGGCGGCACCGCGTGCCAGAAGCGCATCGGTGATCTCGTTCGCGTCGGCCGGTTTCGAGAGATAGTCGACGGCGCCGATCTTGACCGCCGCCACCGCGGTGGCAATCGCGCCATATCCGGTCAGCACGACCACACGGCAATCGGGACGGCGTTCGCGCAGGGTTTCAACCACGGCAAGTCCATTGCCGTCTTCCAGCCGCAGGTCGACAACGGCATAGGCCGGCGGGCGGGCCTGCGCCATCGCCTTTCCCGACTGTACGGTTTCTGCCGTTTCCACAACAAATCCGCGGCGTTCCATCGCCTTGGCCAGCCGTTTCAGGAACGGTTCGTCATCGTCGACCAGAAGCAGCGACCGGTCCTGGCCCAAGTCGGCTGGCGTTATGTCGTTCATTTCCCGTTCCCCTCTGGTGCCGACGGGATCGTAGGCCGCCACCCCCCCTGCGTCAAACCGCGATCAACCCTTCGTCAGGAAACAACCGACCCGCCGCGCCATGTCGTCGGCCGTTTCGTCGTTGCGGAAGAAGTCAAGGAATTGCGGCGTGCCGTCGGCCGCAGGGCGCATCAGGTAGGTGAAGGTCGAATGGTCAAAGAGGTAATACTCTTCGTCGGGGTCGCGCACCTTGCTGTAGGTCTTGTAGGCCTGTGATACCGCACGCACCTGCTCCTCGGTGCCGGTCAAGCCCAGCATGCGCGGGTGCAGGTTGTCGGTGAAGTCGCGCAGCACCTCGGGTGTGTCGCGCGCGGGGTCGAACGAGATCATGACCGGCGTCACCTCGAACCCCATCTCCCCCAGAACATCCACCGCCTCGGCATTGCGGGCGTTGTCCAGCGGGCAGACGTCGGGGCAGAAGGTATAGCCGAAGTAGATCAGCGTCGGGCCCTTGATCACGTCACGCTCGGTCACCTTGGCGCCGGTCTCGTCGGTCAGGGTGAAGGGGCCGCCGATGCTGCCGCCGGCCACCTGCCCGCCGCGGCATTCCGCCAGCGGGTCACCCGCCTGCTGCCACAGCACCCACAGCGCCGATCCCCCCACCAGCGCCGCCACCGCGGCAACCGCCAAGCCCGCGAAAAGCCGGGTCATTCCACCCTCCTTGCCGATGCGGGCATTGCGCCTGTGCCACCCGCGCCCTAGCATTCGCTTAGGCGATACGCCGGGCCGGGGCAATGCGATGATTTCTCCCGCGATGGGGCTGATACGGCCCGACGAGGGCGGTGCGTCCGTGCGTCTGCGGACACTGATCCTGCTGCGCTGGATGGCGATCGGCGGACAGATCGTGGCCATTTCGGTGGCCTACCGGATGTACGGCATCGACCTGCCGCTTGGACTTTGCTTCCTCGTGGTGGGCGCCTCGGTGACCGCCAACCTGATCTCGGTCTTCGTGTTCCCGGAATCGAAGCGGCTGAGCGACATCGAGGCCATGCTGGTGCTGCTGTTCGACCTGGCGCAACTGGCCTTCCTTCTGTACCTGACCGGCGGCCTGACCAACCCCTTTGCGCTGCTGATCCTGGCGCCGGTGGTGATCTCGGCCTCGGCGCTGCGGCTGCGGACCACGGTTTTTCTGGGGCTGGTGGCCATCCTGCTGGTGACCATCACCTCGTTCACGCATATCCCGCTGCGGTTTTCCGACGGGTCGGTTCTGCGGGTGCCGCCGCTGTTCGAATTCGGGTTCTGGCTGTCCATCCTGATTGGCATCCTGTTTCTGGGGCTGTATTCGCATCGCGTGGCGGTAGAGATCCGGTCGATGAGCCGGGCGCTTCTGGCCACGCAGATGGCCCTGGCGCGCGAGCAGAAGCTGACCGACCTGGGCGGAGTGGTGGCGGCGGCGGCGCACGAACTGGGCACGCCGCTGGCCACGATCAAGCTGGTGAGCACCGAGCTGATCGAGGAACTTGCCGACCGGCCGGACCTGCAGGAAGACGCGGCGCTGATCCGCGCGCAGGCCGACCGTTGCCGCGACATCCTGCGGTCGATGGGACGGGCGGGCAAGGATGACCTGCACCTGCGCCGCGCGCCGCTGGGCGCCGTGGTGCGCGAGGCTGCCGAGCCGCACCTGAACCGCGGCAAGGAGGTCACCTTTGTCATCGGGCCGGGGGCGGACGGGCCGGACCGGCAGCCGGTGGTGCTGCGACGGCCCGAAATGATTCACGGCCTGCGCAACCTGATCCAGAACGCGGTCGACTTTGCCCGGTCGCGGGTCTGGGTCGATGTGGAATGGACCGCGCTTCGCGTGGCGGTGACAATTTCGGACGACGGCCGCGGCTACCCGCAACACCTGATCGGCCGGATCGGCGACCCATTCATCCGCGACCGGCCATCCCAGCCGGACGACCCGCAGCGCCCCGACTACGAGGGCATGGGACTGGGGCTGTTCATCGCCAAGACGCTTCTGGAACGATCAGGGGGCGAATTGACCTTTGCCAACGGCGCCGATCCGTTCCTGGCCGAGAACGAGCGGCCCGAGCGGTGCGGTGCGGTTGTGGCCGTGATCTGGCAGGCGCCGCTGCTTCTGGCGCCGGAAGACGAATCGCTGGGCGACAACCAACCCAACGCGGCGTGATGCTCGCACGGCAAGTCGGGCCGAATTGCCTCATGTCGGTTCGTCAGCCGCGTTCAGGCGTTGGATTAATGCCCCGTTAACCAGTGGATGCAATCACAGGGCTATCCGAAATCCTTGCCTTGGGGGTGCGGGATTGGGGCTTGATGTTCTGACGGTCACCCAGATGCTGCTGACGTCCTTGCTGGCGGCCGGTGCAGGCTATGCCCTGCTGGTCCTGGTGATGCCGCCGCGGGTTGCCTCGGGTCGTTCGCAATTGCTGAATACCGGGTCCGACACCACCTTCCTGTTCGACGGCGAGCAGTTGGTGGACGCAACGCCCGCGGCGCGGCTGCTGCTGTCGCAGGGCAGCACGGACGCAGCCCGATTGCCGTGGCACCGCCTGCTGGCCTGGCTTGGACCGCGTTTTGCCGATGTTCCGCAGATACTGGCCGAGGTTGCAACCCGCGGCCGCATGGTGATGCCCAGCCGCGAGGGTGTCGATCCGCCCCTGGTGCTGATTGCCGAGGAGGTCGGCGGGCTGACCCGGGTAGTGGTAACAGGCCCCGACGGTGCGCTGGCCGATCCACTGGCAGACCGCGCCACTGCCGACGAACTGGCACAGCTGCGCAGCATCGCGGCGCGGGCACCGATGCCCATCTGGCGCGCGGCGGCAGACGGCAGCATCCTGTGGGCCAACGAGACCTATCTGCGGCAGGCCGTCGCGCGGCTGCCGACGGGGCAGGATCTGTCGTGGCCTCTGCCCCGCCTGTTCGAACCCTCGGCCAATGCGGGCCAACCGGCGGACGGGCGGTACCGGCTTGCCGGGGCCGACAGCGCCGCCGACCGCTGGTTCGACCTGCGGCTGGTGCCCGAAGCGGGCACGCCGGGGGGGGGCGTCATCGGCTATGCGCTTCCCATCGACGCCACGGTGCAGGCCGAGATCTCGCTGAAGGGGTTCATGCAGACGCTGGCCAAGACTTTTGCGCATCTGCCCACCGGGCTGGCCGTGTTCGACCAGCGGCGCCAGCTGATGCTGTACAACCCCGCGCTGGTCGACCTGACCGGGCTGCCGCCCGATTTCCTGTCGGGCCGCCCCACCTTTACCGCCGTGCTGGACGCCATGCGCGAGCGGAGCATGCTGCCCGAACCGAAGGACTATCGCGCCTGGCGCCGGCGCCTGGTCGAGGCCGGCAGCGCCGTTTCGCAGGAGCCGTTCGAGGAGGTCTGGCCGCTGCCGGGCGGGCAGACCTACCGGGTGACCGGGCGGCCGCAGCCGAACGGGGCGCTGGCGCTGATGATCGACGACATCTCGACCGAGATGATCCAGACCCGCCGCTACCGTGCCGACCTTGAACTGGGGCAGGCCGTGGTCGATGCGATGGACGAGGCGATTGCGGTGTTCTCGACGGCGGGCACGCTGGTCCTGTCGAACGCCGCCTATGCCGCGCTGTGGGGGCACGACCCCGGCGGGGCGCTGGACAACGAAGCGACCGTTGGCGCGCTGTGCGCGCATTGGCGGGGCCTGACGGCGCCGACACCGGTATGGGACCGGGCCGAGGGGTTCATGGCCGAGACCGGCGCGCGTGTCGGCTGGTCGGACGAGGTGCGCATGACCGACGGGCGGCTGGTGCATGCCCGGTTCGACCGGCTGGCGGGCGGAGCGACACTGGCGGGGTTCCGCAGCATGGCGGCGGCCCCGGCGACACCCGTGGTGTTCAACAGCGTGCGCCGCAGCGCTTGACGGACCCCGTCAGGGGCCGCGCAGCGCGGCCAGCAGCGCCGCGGTGGCAAAGCCGTCGGGCACCAGGCCCTGCGCGGCTTGAAACGCCCGGATCGCTGCCACCGTGTTCGGCCCGATGCGGCCATCGGCGCCCTGCGTGTCGAAGCCTGCGGCAGTCAGGCGTTCCTGCAGTTCCAGCCGTTCGTCGCGCGCCAGCATGCGTTCGTGCCGCGGCCAGTCGGCGGCAAAGCCGCCGCTGCCGCGCAGCCGGTCGGCCAGGTGGCCCACTGCCATGGCGTAGGCATCGGCGGCGTTGTAGGCGCGCAGCACGCGGAAGTTGGCGAAGGCAAGGAACGCGGGCCCCCCCGCCCCCGCGGGCAGCAGGATGAATCCCGGACCGTGGTCGGGCAACCCGCCCGCCGCCACCGCCTGCACCCCCAGCGCGCGCCACGCGTCTACCGGCTGCATCCCCTGCGGACCTGACAGGGCAAAGTCGAACCCCGCGGGCAGCCGCACCTCCACTGCCCAGGGCTGGCCCTGCACCCAGCCGTGACCGGCCAGATAGGCCGCCGCCGAGGCCAGCGCATCGGCCGGGTCATCGCCCCAGATGTCGCGCCGCCCGTCGCCGTTGCCATCGACCGCATGCGCGAGCCAGGACGAGGGCATGAATTGCGTGTGCCCCATCGCCCCGGCCCAGCTGCCCACCATGGCCTGAGCCGTCACCTCGCCGCTGTCCAGCACGCGCAGCGCCGCCAGCAGCTCGCCTTCAAAGAATGCCGCGCGGCGGCCCATGGCCGCCAGCGTGGCCAAGGACCGCAGCACCGGCATGTCGCCGCGAAACGTGCCATAGGCGCTTTCCATGCCCCAGACCGCGGCCACCACCTCGCGTTCCACGCCGTAACGGGCCTCAAGCCGCGCGAACAGCGCGGCGTGGTCGGCCAGGGCCTGCCGCCCCGCCGCGACCCGCGCCTGCGACGCCGCGCTGTCCAGATAGTCCCAGATCGCGCGCGAGAATTCGGCCTGGTTTCGGTCACGCCGCAGCACCTCGTCGTCCGGCGTCAGGCCATCCAGCGCGGCCAGCGCCCTGTCCGACACCCCCGCCGCCGCCGCGCGGGCGAGGAAAGCCGCCAGCCACATGCCGAAATCGGGCGCCGCCTGCAGCGCCATCGGGTCGGTCCCCGCGCGGCCCACCTCTTGCGCCGCAACGTCCGGCGCTGCCACGCCCGCAAATGTCACCAATCCAGCCGCCATCAGTGCTGCCCGCATTGCCTGTGCCCTGCCCGTTCTTGTTTTGCGCGCAGGCTAGCCCAGAACGCCCCGCCGCGCTATGCCCCGGGCGCCACAGGAGGCCATCATGACCCACCCGCTTGATCCCGTTGCCCTGACCGCCGACCTGATCCGCTGCCCGTCGGTCACGCCCGCCGAAGGCGGTGCGCTGGCGCTGCTGGAACGCGTGCTGACGGACGCAGGCTTTGCCTGCACGCGGGTGGATCGCGGCGGGATCGCCAACCTGTTTGCCCGCTGGGGGCGGAAAGGGGCGAACCGCACCTTCGGCTTCAACGGCCACACCGACGTGGTGCCGGTGGGCGACGCCGCCGCCTGGACGCGCGACCCGTTTGGCGCCGAAGTGGTGGACGGCTGGATGTACGGCCGCGGTGCCACCGACATGAAGTCGGGCGTGGCGGCCTTTGTGGCGGCGGTGGTGGATTTCGTGCGCGCAACGCCGCCCGACGGCGCAGTGGTGCTGGCCATCACCGGCGACGAAGAGGATGTGGCCAGGGACGGCACCGTGGCGCTGCTGGACTGGATGCAGGCGCAGGGCGAGGCGATGACGGTGTGCCTGGTGGGCGAGCCGACCTGCCCCGACACCCTGGGCGACATGATGAAGATCGGGCGCCGCGGGTCGCTGACGGCACGGTTCGTGGCGCGCGGGGTGCAGGGGCATTCGGCCTATCCGCACCGCGCCCGCAATGCGGCCGAAGCGGTGGTGCGCCTGCTGGCACGGCTGATTGAAAAACCGCTGGACGGAGGCTCGGCGCATTTCGATGCATCGACGCTGGCGGTGACGACCATCGACGTGGGCAACCCGGCGTCGAACGTGATTCCGGCGGTGGCACGCGCCACGGTGAACATCCGCTTCAACGACCTGCATTCGGGCGCCAGCCTGTCGGCCTGGCTGCGCGAACAGGCCGGGCATGTGGCGCATGACACCGGGGTTGCGCTTGATGTGGAGGTCAGTGTGTCGGGCGAGTCCTTCCTGACGCCGCCCGGTGACCTTTCGGCGCTGGTGGCCCGTGCGGTACAGGCGGAAACCGGGGTGGTGCCGCAGCTCTCCACCTCGGGCGGCACGTCGGATGCGCGGTTCGTCAAGGACCACTGCCCGGTGGTCGAGTTCGGGCTGGTGGGCCGCACCATGCACCAGGTGGATGAACGCGTGGCGGTGGACGACATCCTGCGGCTGAAGGCCGTCTATGGCCGCATCCTGCGCGACTGGTTCGCCTGACGGCATGCCCTCGATCCCGCTCGTCTCACCCTTCGGCCCGGTGACCCTGTGGGAAGAGCGGGGCGAGATTGCGCGGCTGACGTGGGAGGCGGGGCCATCGGACCCTACGCCCTTGTTGCAACAGGCTGCCGGGCAACTGGCGGACTACTTCGCCGGGCGGCGGCAGGTGTTCGACCTGCCGCTGGCCACCGGAACCGGGCGGACGGGCGCATTCCTGCAGGCGCTGTGCGCCATCCCCTTCGGCCAGACGCGCAGCTATGGCGACCTTGCCCGCGTGCTGGGCACCAGTGCGCAGGATGTGGGACGGATGTGCGGGGCCAACCGGCTGCCGATTCTCATTCCGTGCCACCGGGTGCTGGGCGCGCAGGGGCTGGGCGGGTTCTCGGCGCCCGGCGGGATTGAAACGAAGGTGCGGCTCTTGCGGCACGAAGGCGCGGCGGGACTGCTGATCTAGCGGCGATGGGCGGGGAACATTTCCTGCACGATGCCAGCCAGCACCAGATAGATCGAGGTCAGCACCAGCCCCCAATGTGACCACGCGCCTTCCTGGAAACCGGCCCAGGCCGACTGCGCGGCAAACAGCACCCACAGGATCGAAACCGCCAGCGACAGCGGCCGCCAGCGTGCGGTGCGGGTGGGGTGGATGAACTTGAGGTTGGTGAACATGGCCGCTGTCAGCAGAACCACAACTGCCAGGATCGTCCATTCCCCCGGGCCGGTGGCGAACAGCACCAGCACCACCATGTTCCAGCAGGCCGGAAAGCCCGCAAAGGAATAATCCTTGGTCTTCATGCGGGTGTCGGCAAAGTAGATGACGCTGCCGTAGACGATCACGATGATGGCAAGCCAGCCCGTCCAGCCTGTCAGCAGACCCGACTTGAACAGCGCATAGGCCGGAATGAAGACATAGGTCAGGTAGTCCACGATCAGGTCCATCAGGACGCCGTCGTAGGTGGGCCAGTTTTCCTTCACATCGTAGCGGCGGGCCAGCGGACCGTCGATGCCGTCCACGACAAGGGCCACCACCAGCCACAGGAACATCAGGCTCCACTGCCCTTCCACTGCGGCCAGCATCGCCAGCATCGACAGCACCGCGCCGGTGGCGGTAAGCAGGTGGACCGACAGCGCCTTCAGCTTCGGTGACATGCGTTCGTTCCGGGTTCAGGCGCGGGGATGCGCGCGGCGGTAGACATCCATCAGCCGCGCCTCGTCCACCGCCGTATAGGCCTGGGTGGTGGACAGTGAGGCATGGCCCAGAAGTTCCTGTATCGCGCGCAGGTCCCCCCCGGCAACCAGAAGATGGGTGGCAAAGGAATGCCGCAGCGCATGCGGGGTGGCGGTGGGGGGCAGGCCAAGCCGGTGACGGCAGCGCTCCATGGCCGCCTGCACCAGCCGCGCGGCCAAGGGCCCACCACGGGCACCGCGAAACAGCGCGCCTTCGGGCGGCAGGTCAAACGGACACAGCTGCACATAGCGCGCCACGGCCTGCCGCGCGGCGGGCAACACCGGAACAATGCGGGTCTTGCCGCCCTTGCCAGTGATGCGCAGCACCTCGGGCAGCGGGTGGTCGGCGGCGCGCAGCGCCAGCGCCTCGGAAATCCGCAGGCCCAGGGCATACAGCAGCGTCGCCACCGCCGTATCGCGCGCGGCGATCCAGGGCTCGGCCGCGTCGCCGCCGATGTCGGCCAGCACGCCGCGGGCGGCATCCTCGGCCAGCGGGCGGGGCAGCTTGCGGCGATAGCGTGGGGCGCGGGCGGCCAGCGTGGGTGTGGCGTCGGCACCCTGCCGGTCGGCCAGCCAGGCGGTGAAGCCCTTCACCGCCGACAGCCGCCGCGCCAGCGACCGCGCGCCCACGCCGCGAGTGCGTTCGGCCGCCAGAAAGGCGCGCAGGTCGGCCTGCGGCACGGCGGTCAGCCCGGCCACGCCTTCGGCGCCACCGCGGTGTTCGGCCAGAAATCCCAGCCAGCGCCCCACGTCATCGGCATAGGCGGCGATGGTGCGCGGTGCGCGGCCCTGCACGCCCTTCAGATGCGCCAGCCATCCCGCCAGCGCATCCTGCGCCGCGGGTGACGGCAGGGCCGTCATGCCAGAAACCGGCGCATCGTCCGTTCGAACACGCCGCCCAGGAAGGTCAGCAGGTCGGTGCCCTGCGAAGGGCGGAACTGGTGGGGGTCTTCCGCACCCATGGCCAAGAGGCCCGGCAGGCGGCCCGGCCCGAAGTCAAGCTTCAGCAGCGCCTCGGACCGCACCCAGTCGGAGCGGTCGCCGTACAGGATATCGGCCGTGGCGGGGTGAGCCGTGCGCAGGGTGACGATGCGCTGCGGCGCATTGCGCCCGGCCGTGACAGTGGCGGCCACAAATCCCGGTTCGGCCACCAGTATCAGGTCGGACAATCGCTGCAGGGCGGGGTCGGGCGTGGCCTCGGCGCTTTCCAGCACCAGGCGCAGCGCATCGACCCGCAACAGCGGCGCCACGTCGTTGGCCAGCGCCTTCAGGAAGGCATCGAAGCGTAAGGGTTCCAGCAGGGCCAGCACCGCACGGTGAATGGCATTGGTGCCCGCCAGGTTTTCGTAAGCCGCGGCAATGACGTGGCGGTGAGTGTCCTCCAGCCGATCCAGCCGCGATTCCAGCCGCTGCATGGCGATGCCCCGCAGGTCCACCACGTTGGACCCCATGGTGCGGTCATTCGCCGCCACCAGCGCCTGCATCATCTCGCGATCATCAAGGATCGCTTCGGGCGTCGCCATCAGGCGGTCACGCACATCGGGGTCAATCATTCTGCCTGCCTTGGCTTCCGTTCCGGCGTTCCGGCCATCCTAGCAAGCACTTGCGACCGTTTCTTCACAAAAGTTTCAACAAGGCGCACTGGCTGCGCAGGCGTTGCCTTCGTGCCGCGGAATGGCGCGCCGACGGCCCTTTGCCGCGTCTCCCGTCCCCCATACAGGGGAGAAAGGCGCGGCATCACGACCGACGGCGCCCGTCCAGCCGTGTCAGACGATCTTCTGCCCGGTCTTGGCCCAATCCTTCATGAACTGGTCCAGCCCCTTGTCGGTCAGCGGGTGGCTGACCAGCGACTTGATCACGGCAGGCGGCGCGGTAATCACGTCGGCGCCAACCAGCGCGCACTGGCTGACATGGTTCGCGGTGCGGATCGAGGCCGCCAGCACCTGCGTCTTGAAGCCGAAGTTGTCGTACACGGTGCGGATGTCGGCGATCAGGTCCATCCCGTCCATGTTGATGTCGTCCAGCCGCCCGATGAAGGGCGAGATGAACGTGGCGCCTGCCTTGGCGGCCAGCAGCGCCTGATTCACGCTGAAGCACAGTGTCACGTTCACCATGTTCCCGCGCGACGAGAATTCCTTGCAGGCCTTCAGGCCGTCCCAGGTCAGCGGCAGCTTGATCGCGATGTTCGGCGCGATTTCGGCCAGCTTGGTGCCCTCGGCGATCATGTCCTCGGCCTTGGTGGCCACGACTTCAGCCGACACCGGGCCCGGCACCAGCGCGCAGATCTCTTTCGTGACCTCGATGATGTCGCGCCCCGATTTCAGGATCAGCGAGGGGTTGGTGGTGACGCCGTCCACCATGCCCAGGGCATGCAGCTCGGCAATGGCCGGAACCTCGGCCGTATCGACAAAGAATTTCATGGGGTCCTCCCGTTCGGCCGCAGGGCGGGCGGGGTTGTGATGCTCTCGGGCGGGGTTTACCCCAAAGCAGCGGAGGGCGGAAGGTGAAGATGACGGCGGCGCAGGGCTTTTCCGAAGGGCAGACGGTTGCCGTGCTGACGACCGAGCCGCTGGGCCGCGCGCTGGACTACAAGGCACCCGAGGGTGGCTGCGGGGTGGGCGATTTCGTCGAGGTGCCGCTGGGGCCGCGCCGCGTGCTGGGCGTGGTCTGGGGGCCGGGCGAGGGCGGGTATGATCCATCAAAGCTGCGTGCGGTAGGGCGCGTGCTGGACGTGCCGCCGATGCGCGAGGAGATGCGGGTATTCCTGGCCCGCGCCGCCGACTATACGCTGACGCCGCTGCCCGCGATGCTGCGGCTGGCCACCCGCAGCCCCGGCCTGTTCGACCCGCCCGCAGTGCGCAAGGTGTACCGGCTGGCCGGGCCGGTGCCGAACAAGCTGACCGATGCGCGACTGAAGGTGATCGAGGCGCTGCGGGACTGGCGCGGCGTGCCGGTGACGCTGGGCGAGCTGACCGAAGCGGCGGGTGTGGGGTCAGGTGTGGTGAAGGGTTTGGTGGCGGCCGGTGTGGTGGCCGAAGAGGCCGCGCCCAAGGACACGCCCTTTCCGCCGCTGGCGCTGCGCGACGGTGCGGTTCTGGCGGGCGATCAGGTGGCGGCGGGGGATGCGCTGGTCGCGCTGGTGGCGCAAGGCGGCTACGCGACGACGCTGCTGAAGGGCGTCACCGGGTCGGGCAAGACCGAGGTGTACCTCGAGGCGGTGGGCGAGGTTCTGCGCATGGGGCGGCAGTCGCTGGTGCTGCTGCCGGAAATCGCCCTGACGTCCGAGTTCCTGGCGCGGGTCGAGGCGCGGTTCGGCGCGAGGCCCGCCGAATGGCACCACGGCGTCACGCAGACGGAACGCCGCCGGGTGTGGCGCATGGCGGCCGAGGGCGGGCTTTCGCTGGTAGTGGGCGCGCGGTCGGCGCTGTTCCTGCCATTCCGCGACCTGGGGCTGATCGTGATCGATGAGGAGCACGACACGTCGTACAAGCAAGAGGAGGGTGTGCTGTACCACGCCCGCGACATGGCGGTGCTGCGCGCCTCGGTCACCGGCTGTGCAGTTGTGCTGTCCTCGGCCACGCCTTCCCTGGAAAGCTGGGCGAATGCCGAGGCGGGCAAGTACGCGCGGCTGGACCTGACGGCGCGGTTCGGCGCAGCCGAGATGCCCGCCATGGGCGCCATCGACATGCGGGCCGAGAACCTGCCTGCAAACCGCTGGATCGGGACGCGTCTGGGCGGCATGGTGCAGGCGCGGCTGGACAAGGGCGAACAGGCCCTGCTGTTCCTGAACCGGCGGGGGTTCGCGCCGGTGACGCTGTGCCGGGCCTGCGGGCATCAGGTGGGCTGCGACGACTGCGATGCGCGGATGGTGGAACACCGGTTCCAGAAGCGGCTGGTCTGCCACCAGTGCGGGGCGACAAAGCCCGTGCCGGTGGCCTGCCCCGCCTGCGGGGTGGAAGGCAGGATGGCCGTGGTGGGGCCGGGGGTGGAACGGCTGGCCGAGGAAGTGGCCGAGCGGTTTCCGGATGCACGTGTGGCCGTGCTGTCGTCCGACCTGTTCGCCAGCGCGCGGGCGCTGAAGGATCAGGTGGCGGCCATTGCCGAAGGCGCGGCCGACATCATCATCGGCACGCAGATCGTGGCCAAGGGGCACAACTTCCCGTTCTTGACGCTGGTGGGGGTGATTGACGCCGACCTGGGGTTGCAGGGCGGCGACCTGCGGGCAGCGGAACGGACGTTCCAGCTGATGCGACAGGTGGCGGGGCGGGCGGGGCGGGGGGCCGAACGGCCGGGCGAAGCCTGGTTGCAGACCCACCAGCCCGACCACCCGGTGATCCGCGCCATCCTGGGTGGCAACGACGAGGCGTTCTGGCGGGCGGAAGCCGCCGAGCGCCGGGCGGCCGGGATGCCGCCCTATGGGCGGCTGGCAGGGATCATCCTGTCGTCGCCGGACGTGGCGGCGGTGTTCGATCTGGGCAGCGAACTGGCGCGCCGGGATGAACCGTTGCGGCGCGTGGGGGCACAGGTCTGGGGGCCTGCGCCTGCGCCCATCGCAAGGGTGCGGGGACGCCACCGGGTGCGGCTTCTGGTGAAGGCCGACAAGGGCGTGGCACTGCAACCGGCACTGGCGGCCTGGCTGGCACAGGTGAAGCTGCCGCCGAACCTGCGGCTGGCCGTCGATATCGACCCGCAAAGTTTCTACTGAGGCGGCAGGCCGCGCCCGGAATGCACGTGGTAGGCCTTCGTCACGATCTGCCAGCGGCCCAAGGCATCGGGACGGTCCTTCTCCATCACCAGGATGTCGGTGAAATCGGTGCCGAAGCAGCTGTCGGTGACCTTGGCAATGGCAACGGTGCCCGTCACCTCGACGGACACCAGTTCGGCGACATAGGGCGTGCCGGGGGGCTGGTATCCCTCGGACCGCAGCCAGTCGATGAACGCCTCCAGCGGAAAGAATTCATAGGTGTCGCCGTAGTGGCCGATCTGCATGGCGCCGGGGTGGAAGACGGCGCGCAGCCGCTCCTCGTCGCCCCACAGCATGCCCTCCAGATAGTCGATCACGATCCTGCGGATCGCGCTGTGGTCTTCGTCACGCAGCAACATGGGCGCCTCTCCTTGCACGGATTGAAGCGCCATGGATAACACGCCGGGGCGGGATGCCGGAACGCCAATGCAGTGCTGGAAAGGCGCAGGGCCGGAACCACGTTGGGGGACGTGTACCCGACCCTGCGCAGGGCGCTGGACGGGGCCCCCACGGCCCGCCCGGCGCCTTTGCCGTCAGAGGAAGTCGAAGGTTGGCACGTAGTCGAACTTGAAGTCGTTGCCGGTGTCGAAGCCGCCGACGTAGCCCGCAAGCAGCATCGTGCCGGTCACGCCCACGGCGCCGATCACGGTGCCCGCGGCGGTGGTGGTGACAATCAGGTCTGACTGCGACAGGCCCGGCGCCGCCTCGAACAGAATCTGGTCACCCTCGGTGCGGTTGAAGTCCAGAACGCTGTCTCCGGCGCCGAACACGAACTTGTCGCCGCCGATGCCGCCCGTCATCTGGTCGTTGCCGCGGCCGCCGTCCGGCAGGTCGCCGCCTTCGCCGCCAAACAGCCGGTCGCTGCCCTTGGCACCCCACAGCAGGTCGTTGCCGTGTTCGCCGAACAGCCGGTCGGAAGCGTCGCCGCCGTTGATGATGTCATTGGCGCTGCCGCCATAGACCGTGTCCTTGCCCTGCAGCGATTCGATCCGGTCGTTGCCGTCGAAGCCCTGCATCAGGTCGTTGCCGGTGGTGCCCGACAGCGTGTCGTTCTGGTCGGTGCCGGTCAGGCCGCCCGGCGGGGGCGTGACGCCACCGGGGGGCGAATAAACCCCGGCGCTCGGGAAGACGGGCGAGGTTCCACCCAGCAGCGCCACGTCGGCGATGACGATCTTCTCCAGCTGCAGCCCGGCATAGGCGCCGCCGCTGCCGGGCTGCGGGCTTTCCGAGATGTAGAAGAAGTCGGTGCCGTTCTTGGACGGATCGAGGTCGACGTCGAGCGCGTTCGCCGCCGACACGCCAAAGGTCGTGGTCTGGCCGGTGGCGGTGGTCACGGTCAGGCCTGTGACGATTCCGGCGCCGCCGATCAGGCCGCCCGCGGCATCGAACGCGCCAGGGCCGAACGTGACCGTCACGGTATCGGTCGCGGCAAACCAGGTCCGGCCGATCTCGACCGTTGTGGTTCCCGCGTTGTCGTCGAACTGCAAGGCTTCGGCGATCTGGTCGCCGCGGAAGGTCAGGGTTGTCATGGCTGGTTCCTTTCGGAAGCGGATGTTCGGAGGGGGCAGGATGCACCTTGCCGCACAGGTTCAACGCGCCAGGGGTCTTGTGTATTCCGCGGCCGGATTCGGATTCCGGGTCGTCGAGCGGGGCATGACCCGCCCCGCATCCGCTTGACGGGGCGGGAGGCGGGCACTAGGCGGGCGGCCTGACCAGATCGTCCCTCGCCGCCCGGAGCCACCAGATGTCCACCTTTTCCGCCCTGACGACGACCGACGGGCAGGACGCTGCCGAGGCGCTGGCCGCGGCGCTGGAACGGATGGTCCCGGCACCGGTGGGTCTTGGCGTGTTCGAGATCGAGGATGGCTCGGACCGCTGGGAGGTGGGCGCCTATTTCGAGGAGCGCCCCAACGAGGTACTGCTGGCAGTGCTGGGGGCAGCCTTTGACGCTGCCGACTTCGCGCTGTCGGAACTGCCCGAGACCGACTGGGTGGCCAAGGTCAGGCGCGACCTGCATCCGGTCGAGGCGGGGCGATTCTTCGTGCACGGGTCGCACGATGCCGACCGCGTGCCGCCGGGCCGGGTGGCCCTGCAGATCGAGGCGACGGTGGCCTTCGGCACCGGCCACCACGGCACCACGCAGGGCTGCCTGCGCGCGCTGGACCGGCTGGTGGCGGAAGGTGCGGCGTTCCGCAACGTGGCCGACATCGGCTGCGGCACGGCAGTTTTGGCGATGGCGGCGGCCAGGGTTCTGCCCCAGGCACGGGTGCTGGCCAGCGACATCGACGCGGTGGCGGTGGATGTGGCCATGGCGAACCTGCCGGTGAACGGGCTGCAGGGCCGCATCGCCTGCATCACCGCGCCGGGCTTCGACCACGCCGACATTGCCGCCGCCGCGCCTTTCGACCTGATCTTCGCCAATATCCTGAAAGGTCCGCTGATCGAGCTTGCGCCTGCCATGGCCGCGCACTGCGCGCCGGGCGGGGTGGTGATTCTCTCGGGCCTGCTGGTGGTGCAAGCGGAATCTGTGACGGCGGCCTATGTTGCAGCCGGTTTCGCGCCACAGTTGCGCGATGACATCGGGGAATGGTCCACGCTTGTGCTGCGGCGGTCCTGAACGGGCCCGATGTGGCCGCATTGGGCCCCGGCTGGCCCATTTTTACCATCTTTTGCACGGAACGCCCAACTTTTGCCACGATCGGGCGCCATAAGCAGACATGGGTCGGGGGCGATCCTACCAAGGATGCCTGAGATGCGAATGACACTGGACCCCAACCTCGACGACTTCTACCGGCGGATCGCGCGTGTTTCGACAGCGCACGCCAAGGGCTTTGCCTTCGAGGCCCCCGGCGCAATCGGTCGTTCCGCCTATCCGCGTCCCCGCCGCAGCAAGTTGCGCCACCTCGCACCGCTGGTCTGGCTGGCGATGGGAGTGATTGCGATCAAGGCCATGATCCTGCACAGCATCGGTGCCGACGTCTATGCGGCGCGTGTCGATACGCTGACCGCCGGCGAAGGGTTCGACCGGTTGGGTGGCTTCCTGATGCAGGCCGATCCGGCCACGTTGTGGCTGGCCGGCAAGATCGGCGAGTGGCTGCCCTTCCTGCTGTAGGTCGGGGCGCACGACCCTGCAACGAACGGCACGGCGGATCCCCGCCGGGCCATCGGGCTGGCGCGGCTAGCCCACCAACTCGCGCGGGACCACGAAGTCCACGGTGCTGCCCGTCGCGAACTGAACCTCCGCCCAGACCGCCACGTCGAAGTCGACCACCAGCGTGGCGCCGGTGGGGTACCTTGCAAACCCTTCGTGCCGCGGCGGGTGCGCCACCAGCCGATGGGCAAATTCGGCGATGCCGGGGTTGTGGCCGATCATCATCACCACATCCGCCTTCGCATGGCGCAGCACCGCCAGCATCACATCCGGTCCGGCATGATACAGCGCGGGCTTCAGCGCGAGCACGGGGGTGGCGGGCAGCGCCGGGGCCAGACCCGAGAAGGTCTTGCGCGTGCGCAGCGAATCGGAGCACAGCACCTCGGTCGGCACATGGCCGCGACTGGCCAGCCACTGGCCCAGATCGGCCGCCGCGGCCTTGCCGCGGTCGTTCAGCGGGCGGTCATGGTCGGGTGTCAGCGGGTCATCCCAGCTGGATTTCGCATGTCGCGTCAGGATCAGCCGCTTCATCCTGCCCCCTCCCCCGGGTGAAAATGCGCCATGTGCCAGGCGCTTTGTTCAGCCATCCTGTCATATCCTTGTGACACGGGGCAAGCGCGGCGCACGGCACAGCCCCCGGTCAGGCAGCCTTGCCCCGGTGGCGTGTCCAGAAAGCCGTGGCAGGCGGGCAGGTCGTAGCCCGCGCCGGTCAGCGCGCGCGGCGGGCAGGCGGCAAGGCAGGGCCTGTCCGTGCAGGCAAGGCAGGGGTTCGGCGGCGGCGCGGGCAGGGCCACGGTGTGGCGCAGCGCCAGTGCGCCGCGAAAGCTGACCCACAGCCCCTGCGTGTCATGCACCAGAAGGCGCACCGGGCTTTCGTGGATGCGCCCCGTGCGCAGCGCCCAGCGATAGAAAGGGTGCCAGGGCGGCCCGCCGAAGGGAAACAGCGCCTTGGCCCCCAGATCGCAGGCCAGCCGCCCCACCACGCGGCGCGACCAGCGGTCGACCGGATCTTTCGCCCCCCATTCCGGCTGTGTCTGCAGATGCGGCCAGAACCCCGCACCGGGGCCAAGCAGCAAGAGCGTGCGGGTGCCCGCAGGCAGGCCGGATTCGCCGGGCTCGGTCGCCACGCCGCCCAGTACCGTCAGGCAGTGGGGCGCCAGCAGGGCGGAAAGACCTGCAAGGTCGGGTTCTGGCGTGGGACGGTCCGGGCTTGGCATGGCCGCCAGCATAGGGGAATCCGCGGCGCCGGTACATCCGGCGGTTGGCCCGCCCGCCCGCAGCGGTGACCCGGAAAGACCCCGCCCTCGGCCTTCGCGGGCGCTATCGCGCCCTTGAAGGCCTGCACAGCGGCCCGGGCCGGGGGGCATGGCCCCCCGGACCCCCCGCGTCTGCGCGTTTGCTTGGGCGGTGGCGCGGGCGGCAGCCCCCGGGGCTCTGCCCGTCGACCATCGGTCCTTGAACCGATGGCGAACACGATGGTCGACCCCGGGGTATTTGTTCAAGGTGAAATGGCAGGTGGGGTGTTGCGAACGGGTTGGTTGGTGCGCAGTAGTTGATACGGGGCGGTTGATGCGGCTAGGGTCGCGGCGAGCCAGTGGAGGACGCCATGCACGAGATCGAACGCCGCCTTGCCGAACTGGGCGTGACCTTGCCCGACGCGCCGCCGCCCGCGGCCAACTATGTGCCCTTCGTGATTGTCGGCGGGCTGGTGCATGTGTCGGGACAGATCAGCCAGGGGCCGGGCGGCATGATCAAGGGTCGGCTGGGGGACGGCATGACGGTCGAGGACGGGGCGGCGGCGGCACGGGCCTGCGCGACCAGCCTCTTGGCGCAACTGCGCCGGGCCGTGGGCGGCGACTGGGGCCGGGTGAAGCGGGCGGTGAAGCTGGTGGGGTTTGTCAACTCGACGGCCGATTTCACCGACCAGCCCAAGGTGGTCAACGGCGCGTCGGATTTCCTGGTGGCGGTGCTGGGCGAGGCCGGGCGGCACGCGCGATCGGCGGTTTCGGCGGCCAGCCTGCCGTTTGGCGTGGCGGTCGAGATCGAGGGCATCTTCGAGATCGAACCGTGAGGCTGCCTGCGGGGTTGCTGCGCCTGCCGGTGGCGCATCGCGGGCTGCATGACCGCGCCGCGGGGCGGATCGAGAATTCACCTGCGGCGGTGGCGGCGGCAGTGGCGGCGGGATACGCGATCGAAATCGACCTGCAGCTGTCGGCCGATGGCGTGGCGATGGTGTTCCACGATGACGAGCTGGACCGGCTGACCGCCGAAACAGGCATGGTGCGCGACCGCACCGCGGCGGAGTTGCAGGCCATGGCGCTGATCGGGGGCGGGGACCGCATGCCGACCTTTGCGCAGGTGCTGGCGCTGGTGGCGGGCCGGGTGCCGCTGCTGGTAGAGCTGAAGGATCAGTCGGGGCGGATGGCGGGCACCGACGGGCGGCTGGAGGCGGCGGCAGCGGCCGATCTGGCGGGCTTTGGCGGGGACGTGGCGGTGATGTCGTTCAACCCCGACGTGGTGGCCGAAATGGCGCGGGTGGCGCCCGGGGTGCCGCGCGGGCTGACCACCAGCGCCTATGACCCGCAGGGCTGGGAGCCCGTTCCTGCCGAGGTGTGCGACAGGCTGCGCGGGATCCCGGACTATGACCGGACGGGAGCGTGCTTCATCAGCCACGAGGCGGCGGACCTGGGGCGCGCCCGGGTGGCCGTGCTGAAGGCGCAGGGCGCGGCGGTGCTGTGCTGGACGATCCGCAGTGCCGCGGCCGAGGCGGTGGCGCGGCAGGTGGCCGACAATGTGACCTTCGAGGGTTATGCGGCGCGGATCGCTTGACGGCGGCCCGATGCGGGCCACTTCTGCGGTGCAGCGAGGGGCCCCCATGCCTGATACCGATGCCTGACAGCCTGACCGTGACCGTGCATGACCGGATCGGCGAGATTCCCGCCGCCGAATGGGATGCGCTGGCCTGCCCCGAGGCGGCGGATGGCAGGCGGCCCTGCGACCCGTTCACCACGCACCGCTTCCTGTCGGCGCTGGAGGTGTCGGGTTCGGTCGGCACCGGCACGGGCTGGACACCGCGGCACGTGTTCGTGCGGCGCGGCGGTGTGCCGTTCGCGGCGATGCCGGTGTATGCCAAAAGTCACAGCCAGGGCGAATACATCTTTGACCATGCCTGGGCGCAGGCCTGGCAGCGGGCCGGGGGGCGGTACTACCCCAAGCTGCAGGCGGCGGTGCCGTTCACCCCCGCCACCGGGCGCCGGTTCCTGTGCCGCCCCGAGGACATTGCTGCGGCGCGGGCGGCGCTGATGCAGGCGGCGGTGCAGGTGGCCGCACAGGCGCGGGTCAGTTCGCTGCACGTCACCTTCTGTACCGGCGACGAGGCCGCGGCGGGCGAGGCGGCGGGGCTGATGCACCGCGTGACGCAGCAGTTCCACTGGGAGAACCGGGGGTTTGCATCCTACGACGATTTTCTGGCCACCCTGGCCAGCCGCAAGCGCAAGGCGCTGCGCAAGGAGCGGGCGGCGGCGCAGGGGTTCGGCGGCACGATCCGTGCCTTGACGGGCAATGACCTGAGGCCGGACCACTGGGACGCGTTCTGGGCGTTCTACCAGGACACCGGTGCGCGGAAATGGGGCCACCCCTACCTGACGCGGCGGTTCTTCGACCTGGTGCAAGAGACGATGCGCGACGATGTGCTGTTGGTGCTGGCCGAACGCGCCGGGCGGCCGGTGGCAGGGGCGCTGAACTTTGTCGGGCGCGAAACGCTGTATGGCCGCTACTGGGGCTGCACCGAGCATCACCCCTTCCTGCATTTCGAGCTGTGCTACCATCAGGCCATCGACTGGGCGATCGCGCAGGGGCTGGCGCGGGTCGAGGCGGGGGCGCAGGGCGAGCACAAGCTGGCGCGTGGCTATCTGCCCGTGGCCTGCCATTCGCTGCACTGGGTGGCCGACGAGGGGTTTGCCCGGGCGGTGGAAGACTATCTGCGGCGGGAACGGCGGGCGGTGGACGAGGAAATCGAGGTGCTGACAGCCTACGGCCCGTTCCGCCGTGGCCCGGCTGCGGGCGAGGTTTGGGAAGAAGGTGTCGCAGAGGCGTGATAGGCTGGTGGCGCGGGGGAGGACGGCCATGACGAATCTGACGCTTTACACCAACCCGATGTCGCGCGGCCGCATGGCGCGCTGGATGCTGGAGGAAGTCGGGCAGTCCTATGACGCGGTTGTCGTGGGCTATGGCCCGCCGATGAAGACGCCCGCGTATCTGGCGCTGAACCCGATGGGCAAGGTGCCGACGCTGGTGCACGGCGACACGGTGGTGACGGAAGTGGCGGCGGTGATTTCCTATCTGGCGATGGCCTTTCCCGAGGCTGGCCTGATGCCCGAGGACCGCGGCCATTTCCTGCGCTGGATGTTCTTTGCCGCCGGGCCGGTCGAGGCGGCGGTGACCAACCGGGCGCTGGGGGTCGAGGTGCCCGACGCGCGCAAGGGAATGGTCGGCTATGGCGACTTCGACCGGGTGATGGGGGCGCTGATGGGGCTGGTGACGAAGGCGCCCTATCTGGCCGGAGAGCGGTTCAGTGCTTTGGACGTCTATCTGGGCAGCCAGATTGCCTATGGACAGCGGTTCGGGTCAATGCCCGCGGTGCCCGCGTTTCAGGACTATGCGGCGCGCATCCTGTCGCGGCCTGCGGCGGTGAAGGCGGCGGCGCTGGACGACGCGCTGATTGCGGCGGCGAGGGCCGAGGCATGACACGGCCCGCGCGGATAACCGACCTGTCGGTGCTGGCGCCCTTGCTGGCCACGGGCTGGGCCATGGCCGAAGGGCGCGAGGCCATTGTGAAGACCTTCCGCTTCAGGGACTTCAACGCCGCCTTCGGCTTCATGACAAGGGTGGCGATGTGGGCCGAGAAGCTGGACCACCACCCGGAATGGTCGAACGTGTACCGCACCGTCACGGTGACGCTGACCACGCATGATGCGGGCGGGCTGACGGCGCTGGATGTGGCGCTGGCCGAAAAGATGGATGCGATGGTGTAGGTAGGGTGGGCAATCTGCCCACCTGCCGCCAAGGGAGGGCGGATTGCCCACCCTGCATATCAGCCCCGCGGGTCGATCAGGCGGCCCATCACCCCATCGGCGCGCACCACCCCAAGAATGCCGGTGGCATCGGCCACGGCAACCTCGGTGACGCCATTGCGCAGCATGCCCATCACCTGCTTCACCGGCACCTCGGGCCCTACCTGCGGTCCCGCGCAGGTGCCCGGCACCATCACGTCATGCGCCGTCAGCACCGACAGCGGGTTCATGTGCGCCACGAAATCGGCCACATAGTCCGACACCGGGTTGGCAATGATCTGCCGCGCGGTGCCCACCTGCACGATCCGCCCGCCCTCCATCAGCGCGATGCGGTTGCCGATCTTGAAG
>CAZLIC010000068.1:0-25401 GCA_964559535.1 uncultured Rhodobacterales bacterium | reverse complement strand
TCCTGGCAATGACGAGGAGTCACTATGCAAGCCTTCGACCTCGCCCAATTGATCTACGTGCTGCTGCGCGACGACAAGTCGTTTCCGAACATCCTGATTTCGGCCGAGACCGACTTCCCGCAGATCAAGAAGCACCGCGGAAAGAAATCCGAGAAGGGTCACTACTTCGGCCCCTTCGCCAGTGCGGGCGCGGTGAACCGCACGCTGAACCAGCTGCAGAAGGTGTTCCTGCTGCGCAACTGTTCCGACAGCATGTTCGAAAGCCGCACCCGCCCCTGCCTGCTGCACCAGATCAAGCGCTGCAGCGCGCCCTGTGTGGGCCGGATCCGCAAGGATGACTACAACGATCTTGTGTCTGACGCCCGCCGGTTCCTGGAGGGCAAGACCACCACCGTGCAGTCCGACCTTGCGGCGCAGATGCAGGCCGCCTCGGAAGCCATGGAGTTCGAGCGCGCCGCGGCGCTGCGCGACCGCATCCGTGCGCTGACGGCGGTGCAATCCACGCAAGGCATCAACCCGCGCGGCGTGGCCGAGGCCGATGTGGTGGCGCTGCACATGGAGGGCGGGCAGGCCTGCGTGCAGGTGTTCTTCATCCGCGCGAACCAGAGCTGGGGCAACCGCGACTTCTACCCGAAAACCGCCGGCGCCGACGAACCCGAGGTGCTGCAGGCCTTTCTTGCGCAGTTCTATGACGACAAGGAACCGCCCCGGCTGATCCTGCTGTCGCATGGGGTGGAAGACCCGGATCTGATCGTCGAGATCCTGTCGGACCGGGCCGGGCGCCGCGTGGAACTGGCGGTGCCGCAGCGGGGCGAGAAGGCCGAGCTGGTGGAGAACGCCGCGCGCAATGCCCGCGAGAGCCTGGCGCGCAAGATGTCCGAGGCGGCGACGCAGAACACCCTCTTGTCCGGTCTGGCCGAGGCGTTCGAGCTGGACGCGCCGCCAAAGCGGATCGAGGTGTATGACAACAGCCACATCCAGGGGAAGGATGCCGTGGGCGGCATGGTGGTGGCCGGCGCCGAGGGGTTCCTGAAAAGCCAGTACCGCAAGTTCAACATCAAGACGGCGGCGGGCAATGACGACTTCGGCATGATGAAGGAAGTGCTGAACCGCCGCTTCGAGCGCCTGCTGAAGGAAGACCCCGAGCGCAAGACCGACACCTGGCCTGACCTTCTGCTGATCGACGGCGGCGCCGGGCAGGTGTCTGCGGTGGCTGAGATCATGGCGGAACTGGGCGTCGATGACATTCCCTTTGTCGGCGTGGCCAAGGGCATTGACCGCGACGCGGGCAAAGAGGAGTTCCACCGCCCCGGTGAGCCGCCCTTCGCCCTGCCGCGCAACCACCCGGTGCTGTACTTCGTGCAGCGCCTGCGCGACGAGGCGCACCGCTGGGCCATCGGCGCGCACCGGGCCAAGCGGGCCAAGGCCGTGGGGGCGACGCCGCTGGACGATATTCCCGGCATCGGCGCAGCCCGCAAACGCGCGCTTCTGGCGCATTTCGGCAGCGCAAAGGCCGTGGCCCGCGCCGCCCTGCCCGACCTGATGGCGGTGGACGGGATCAGCCAGGGGATGGCGGAAACCGTGTACAACTTCTTCCACGCGCAGGATTAGGCCGGGCTTGGTCTTGATCCCCCGCAGGTCCCCGGACTACACCGCAGGGCACCGCGGCAGAGGGCACGACATGGCACCCAAATTCGGCACCAGCGGCCTGCGCGGGCTTGTCACCGAACTGACCCCCGCCCTTGTCGCCGCCCATGTGCGCGCCTTCCTGGGCGCCTGCCCCACCGGCACCGGCCTGTGGGTGGGCCGCGACCTGCGCGCGTCCTCGCCAATGATCGCCACGGTCGTCATCGACACGGCGCTGGCGGCCGGTGTGGCGGTGACCGATTGCGGCGCCCTGCCCACCCCGGCATTGGCCATGGCCGCCATGCAGGCCGGTGCCGCGGCAGTGATGGTTACGGGAAGCCACATTCCGGCCGACCGCAACGGGCTGAAGTTCTACGTCCCCGCGGGCGAGATCACCAAGGCGGACGAGGCGGCGATCCTGGCGCATCTGGGTCAGCCGCTGCCCGATCGCCCGACCGGCCGCGCCGCCATGAACGGCAACGTCGGCGAGGCCTGGGTGGCGCGGGTGGTGGGCGCCTTCGGGGCGGGCGTGCTGGCACCGCTGCACGTCGGCATCTGGTCGCACAGCTCGGTCGCGCGTGACCTGCTGGTGTCGGCGCTGCAACGGCTGGGCGCGCGGGTCACCGAACTCGGCCGGTCGGACACCTTCATTCCGGTCGATACCGAGGCGGTAGGCCCCGATGTGCGCGCCATGCTGGCAGGCTGGGCGCACCAGTACGGGCTGGATGCCGTGGCGTCCACCGACGGTGACGCCGACCGCCCGCTGCTGGCCGATGCCAACGGAGAGATGGTGCCGGGCGACGTGATCGGGCAGATCACCGCGGCGGCGGTGGGCGCCGACACCGTGGTGACCCCGGTCAGCGCCAATACCGGCGTCATGCTGGGCAGACGGTTCGCGCAGGTGCTGCGCACCCGCATCGGCTCGCCTTTCGTGATTGCCGCCATGGCGCAGGCCGCTGGGCGCGTGGTGGGATACGAGCCGAACGGCGGCTTCCTGCTGGGCTTTGCCGCCCGCGGCCCCGCGGGCCCCCTGCCGCCCCTGATGACGCGCGACTGCCTGTTGCCGCTGGTGGCAGTGCTGGCCGAGGCGGCGGCCGCAGGCGGCGTGGCAGCGCGCGTTGCGCGCGAACCGGCGCGGTTCACCGCCACCGACCGGCTGGAGCATGTGGCCACCGAACGGTCGGCGGCGCTGCTGGTACAGTTGGAGGACGCGGAGTCCCTGCATGCGTTTCTCGCCGGCCTTGACGAGCAGGCCGGCGTGCTGGACCGTACCGATGGCCTGCGCATCACGTTGAAATCAGGCCGCATCCTGCACATGCGCCCCAGCGGCAACGCCCCCGAATTCCGCATGTACGCCGAGGCCGAAAGCCGCGACGCTGCGGCGGATCTGGTGCAGAGGTGCCTTGCGCAGGTACTGGCAAGCCTGCCCGGCTGACTGCGGCCCGAACGGCGCCGTCAGGGTGCCCAGACAACGCGGAAGCGTTCGCACAGCAGCGGCGTGTCGGCTGAAAAGGCAGGGTCAAGGCTTTGATACCATTGCAGCATTCCGGCCCGAAACGACATCGGGTCGGGCCATTCGGCGTAGGCTGCGATGAAGTCGGGCGGCATCCGGTTCAGGCTGAGTGGCTGCAGCGACAGGGTTTCGATCACCGCCCTTGGCCGCCCGCCGCCCAGCAGGATGGACAGGTCGCCCGGCCCAGGCGGCGGCTGGTTGCCGAACTCGGACGGCAAAGACGACGTCGCGGTCTTGACGCCGCCGATCACCAGATCGGCCCCCGCGTCCGACCCGCTGCCCACAGCAAAGGCGGAATGGAACCGTGCGTCGGCATCTGCAGGTGCGGTGCCGGTGGCTTTCCAGGCGGCCCAGAAGGCCGCCTGTTCCGGCGTCATGGTCATGCGTGGATCGCGCCGTCGCCGCAGGCAAGGGCCGCTTCGCGGACCGCCTCGCTGTAGGTGGGGTGGGCGTGGCAGGTCAGCGCCAGATCCTGCGCCGAGGCGCCGAATTCCATCGCCACGCAGACCTCGTGGATCAGGTCGCCTGCCATGGGTCCGATGATATGGGCGCCAAGGATGCGATCGGTTTCCTTGTCGGCCAGAATCTTCACAAAGCCGTCGGCCTGGAACACCGCCTTGGCCCGCGCGTTGCCCATGAAGGGGAACTTGCCCACCTTGTAGGCGCGACCCTCTTCCTTCAGCTGTTCTTCGGTCTTGCCCACGTTCGCCACCTCGGGTGTGGTGTAGATCACGCCGGGGATGACTCCGTAGTTGACGTGGCCGTGCTTGCCGGCGGCGATTTCGGCCATGGCCATGCCTTCATCCTCGGCCTTGTGCGCCAGCATCGGCCCCGCGATAGCATCACCAATGGCGTACAAGCCCTTGATGTTCGTCGAGAAATGGTCGTCGGCCTTGACCGTGCCGCGCGGCCCCATCTCGACCCCCAGCGCCTCGAGCCCGAGGCCGGTGGTATAGGGCTTGCGCCCGGTGGCCACCAGCACCCGGTCGGCGGCCAGAGTGGTTTCCGCGCCGTCCTTGCGCGCCTTCCAGGTGACGCTGGCCGTGCCGTCGGTGACCGCCGCCGTTTGCACCGCGGCGCCGAGAATGAACTTAAGTCCCTGTTTCTGCAATACCTTCTGGAACGCCTTGGCGATTTCGGCATCCATGCCGGGGGTGATGTGGTCAAGGTATTCGACCACCGTCACCTCTGTGCCGAGGCGGGCGTAGACCGAGCCCATCTCCAGCCCGATCACCCCGGCGCCGATCACGATCATCGTTTTCGGAATGTCCGAAAGCGTCAAGGCGCCGGTGGAGCTGACAATGATCGCTTCATCAATGCTCACACCGGGAATCGAGGACGGCTCGGAACCCGTTGCGATCACGATGTTTTTCGCATTGTGGACGGTATCGCCCACCTTGACCTGACCGGCGGCCGGGATGGTTCCCCAGCCCTTCAGCCAGGTCACCTTGTTCTTCTTGAACAGGAACTCGATCCCCTTGGTGTTGCCGTTCACCACATCCTGCTTGTAGGCCTGCATCTGCGCCCAGTCGACCGTGGGCGCAGGCCCGATCAGGCCCATTTTCCCAAAGTTTTCATGGGTTTCGTGCAGAAGGTGGGTGGCGTGCAAGAGCGCCTTCGACGGGATGCAGCCGACGTTCAGGCAGGTGCCGCCCAGCGTCTCGCGCCCCTCGACACAGGCCACCTTCAGCCCCAATTGCGCGGCGCGGATGGCGCAGACATAGCCGCCGGGGCCGGCGCCGATCACGATCAGGTCGAAGTCTGGCATGGTCTGTTCCTTGATTTCGGGCCGTAGGCCTTGCGTCGTTCTTGCATAGCTTTTTCGTAGGGCATCTGTAGCCACAGGCGTAAGTCAGAAAAGCGCTGCCACCATCATGGTCACGGTGGCGAGAAAGCCTGCGAACCAGATCACCGACCGCCAGGGAACCCAGCCAAAGGCATAGGCCGGGACGTAGAGGATGCGGGCGGCGAGGTAGGCCCAGGCGCAGGCCGCGGTCAGGGCGGTGGACTGGTTCGACAGGGTGATGACGGTGACGGCGAGGGTGAAGAGGATCAGCCCTTCGAAATGGTTGTTCAGGGCGCGGAAGAGGCGGCCTGTGCGGGGCGAGACCTGTTCGATCAGCGGCTTGCCCAGACGGTCGGGGTCGCGGGTGCCAAGCGTCTTGCGCGTGCCGAGTTCAAGGTTCGCGGGGACCGACATCAGGGCGTACTGCACGACCTGCAGCAGACCGGCGAGGGTGAGGGCGGTGAGTTCGGGGGTCAATCGAACCGCTCCCCGTTTTTCGACGATGGTTTCTTGAGTCCGGCAGAACGCTGGCTCAACAGCACAGTCGCCCCAACTTCGGGCTTTTGCAGAGCGATAGCCCCGCCAAACACGACCAAGGCGAAGTAGGCTGCATACAGAATGGAGATTGCCGGGCGAACCGCCATCGGGTCCAACAATCCCTGCCCCCCGGCTGCAAAAAGAAAGGCAGGCAGAAGGAAGAGCCCGTACACGGCGACCCGAAACAGATTGCCCCGCCGAAGGGCAATCGTTGCGACAAGGATGACGGCCGGGTCAACCATGAAGTAGAGCCCGGAAACAGCAGATGCGTAGATAACCCAGAGAAACGGCACCGGGCTGACATTGGCAACTGCTGCCAAGTTCAGGGCCAGGGCTGCAAGCGCAAGGGCGCAGAGGGCGGCAAAACGGTTTCGCATCCGTGCCGCCTCGGCGGGCGATACCGGAACCAACACTTGCCGCCCCGAGGTTTGCACGGCGACATGAAAGGCGGGGGGAGGAGCGTCGGTCATATGCAGTCCATTTCATACGGCACGCTGCGCGGTGTTTCCCTCGCGCAGGGCAAGCTTGGGGGGGCTCACAGATCCATCAGCAACCGCCGCGGGTCTTCCAGCGCCTCTTTCACCCGCACCAGGAACGTCACCGCGCCCTTGCCGTCGACGATCCGGTGGTCGTAGCTGAGTGCCAGGTACATCATCGGGCGGATCACGATCTGGCCGCCGACGACCATCGGGCGGTCCTGGATCTTGTGCATGCCGAGGATGCCGGACTGCGGCGGGTTCAGGATGGGGGAGGACATCAGCGAGCCGTAGACGCCGCCGTTCGAAATGGTAAAGCTGCCGCCCTGCATTTCGGCCATCGACAGCTTGCCGTCGCGGGCGCGCAGGCCCAGTTCGGCGATCTTCTTCTCGATGGCGGCGAAGGACATCTGGTCGGCGTCGCGCACCACGGGGACGACAAGGCCGTTGGGGGTGCCGACGGCCACGCCCATGTGGACGTAGTTCTTGTAGATCACGTCGGTGCCGTCGATTTCGGCGTTGACCTCGGGCACCTCGCGCAGGGCGTGGCAGCAGGCCTTCACAAAGAAGGACATGAAGCCCATCTTAACGCCGTGCTTTTTCTCGAAGGCGTCCTTGTATTCGTTGCGGATGCCCATGATGCCGCTCATGTCGGCTTCGTTGTAGGTTGTCAGCATCGCCGCGGTGTTCTGCGCGTCCTTGAGCCGACGGGCGATGGTCTGGCGCAGGCGGGTCATCTTCACCCGTTCCTCGCGGGCGGCGTCGTCGGCCGGGACGGGGCCGCGGGGGATGGGGGCTTGCGTGACAGGGGCCGGGGCGGCGACGGCGGGCTTCGCTGCGGCGGCGGCGGCCACGTCTTCCTTCATTACGCGGCCGTCGCGGCCGGTGCCGGTGACCTGATCGCGGGACAGCCCGGCCTCGGCCATGGCCTTTTTCGCGGCGGGGGCGTCTTCCACATCCTTCGCGGCGGCGGGCGCAGCGACCGGGACAGGCGCCGGCTCGGCCTTTTTCGCGGGGGCGGCGGCGGCGCCTTCGGTGACGATGGCAAGGCGGGCGTTGGCCGCCACCGTGGTGCCTTCGGGCGCCAGGATTTCGGCCAGAACGCCGGTCACCGGGCTGGGTACCTCGACCGAGACCTTGTCGGTTTCCAGTTCGCACAGCATTTCGTCCTGGGCCACGGCATCGCCGGGCTTCTTGAACCAGGTGGCCACGGTTGCCTCGGACACGCTTTCGCCCAGGCTGGGCACCATTACGTCGGTCATCTGTTCCTCCACACCCTGTTGGGCGGATTGCGGGATTGGCGGGCGGCCGCGGGCCGCCCGGGGATTCAGAGCGTCAGCGCCTCGGAGACCAGCGCCTCCTGCTCGGCCTTGTGGCGCGAGGCGAGGCCGGTGGCGGGCGAGGCGCTGGCGTTGCGGCCGACATAGCGGGGGCGCAGGTGGGCGGCGCCGATGCGGGTCAGCACCCATTCCAGGTTCGGTTCCACGAAGGTCCAGGCGCCCTGGTTCTTCGGTTCTTCCTGGCACCAGATGACCTCGGCCTGTTTGAAACGTTCAAGTTCCTTGACCAGTGACAGCGCCGGGAAGGGGTAGAACTGTTCGAGACGCAACAGGTAGACGTCATCGGCGCCCCGCTTGTCGCGTTCGGCCAGCAGGTCGTAGTAGACCTTGCCCGAGCAGATCACGACGCGGCGGATGTCCTTGTCGTCGCGCAGTTTCAGGGGCGAATGGCCCTTCTGCGCATCGTCCCACAGCACGCGGTGGAAGGCCGAGCCGGTGGTGAAATCGGCCGCGTCGCTGACGCACATCGGGTGGCGCAGCAGCGACTTGGGCGTCATCAGCACCAGCGGCTTGCGGAAGGTGCGGTGGATCTGGCGGCGCAGGATGTGGAAGTAGTTGGCGGGGGTGGAGCAGTTCGCCACGATCCAGTTGTCGTTGGCCGACATCTGCAGGAAGCGTTCCAGGCGGGCCGACGAGTGTTCCGGCCCCTGCCCTTCGTAGCCGTGCGGCAACAGCATCACCAGGCCCGACATGCGCAGCCATTTCTGTTCGCCCGAGTTCACGAACTGGTCGATCATGATCTGCGCGCCGTTGGCGAAGTCGCCGAACTGCGCTTCCCACAGGGTCAGCGCGTTGGGTTCGGCCAGCGAGTAGCCGTATTCGAACCCGAGCACGGCGTATTCCGACAGCATCGAGTCGATGACCTCGTAGCGCGCCTGCCCCGAGCGGATGTTGTTCAGCGGGTAGAAGCGTTCCTCGGTCGACTGGTCGATGAAGGCCGAGTGGCGCTGGCTGAAGGTGCCGCGGGTGCAGTCCTGGCCCGACAGGCGCACCGGGAAGCCCTCGGTGCACAGTGAACCGAAGGCCAGCGCCTCGGCCGTGGCCCAGTCGAACCCTGCGCCCTTGGCGAACATTTCCTTCTTGGCTTCCAGCTGGCGCAGGACGGTCTTGTGGGTGTCAAAGCCTTCGGGCACCCGGGTCAGCGCGGCGCCGATTTCGGCCATCGCCTCGGGTTTCAGGGCCGTGGCGCCCGGCGTATAGTCGTCCTTTTCACGTTCGAACCCCGACCAGCGGCCATCCAGCCAGTCGGCCTTGTTCGGCTTGAAATTCTTGCCGATTTCGAACTCTTCGTTCAGCCGCGCCTGGAAGGCGGCCTTCATGTCCTCGATCTCGCCTTCCGGGATCAGGCCATCCTTCACCAGACGGTCGGTGTAGATCTGCAGCGTGGTCTTCTGCTTCTTGATGCGGGTGTACATCGCCGGGTTGGTGAACATCGGCTCGTCGCCTTCGTTGTGGCCGAAGCGGCGGTAGCAGAAGATGTCCAGCACCACGTCCTTGTGGAATTTCTGGCGGAACTCGGTGGCCACGCGGGCGGCGTGCACCACCGCCTCGGGGTCGTCACCGTTCACATGGAAGATCGGCGCCTCGACCATCAGCGCGATGTCGGTGGGATAGGGCGACGAGCGCGAGAAGTGCGGCGCGGTGGTGAAGCCGATCTGGTTGTTGACGATGATGTGGATCGTGCCGCCGGTACGGTGCCCTTTCAGGCCCGACAGGCCAAAGCATTCGGCCACCACACCCTGCCCGGCAAAGGCCGCATCGCCATGCAGCAGGATGGGCAACACCTGCTGGCGGTCGCTGTCGTTGTGCTGGTCCTGCTTGGCGCGGACCTTGCCCAGCACCACCGGGTTCACCGCTTCAAGGTGGCTGGGGTTTGCCGTCAGCGACAGGTGGACGGTGTTGCTGTCAAACGTGCGGTCGCTGCTGGCGCCAAGGTGGTACTTCACGTCGCCCGATCCATCGACATCCTCGGGCTTGTAGCTGCCGCCCTGGAATTCGTGGAAGATCGCGCGGTAGGGCTTCTGCATCACGTTGGCGAGGATGTTCAGGCGGCCGCGGTGCGGCATGCCGATGACGATTTCCTTCACCCCCAGCGCCCCGCCGCGCTTGATGATCTGCTCCATCGCCGGGATCAGCGCCTCGCCGCCGTCCAGGCCGAAACGCTTGGTGCCCATGTACTTGACGTGCAGGAACTTCTCGTACCCCTCGGCCTCGACCAGCTTGTTCAGAATGGCGCGGCGGCCTTCGCGGGTGAACTGGATTTCCTTGCCGAACCCCTCGATCCGTTCCTTCAGCCAGGCGGCTTCCTCGGGGTTCGAGATGTGCATGAACTGCAGCGCAAAGGTGCCGCAATAGGTGCGGCGCACGATGTCCATGATCTCGCGCATCGAGGCATGTTCCAGACCCAGCACCTTGTCGATGAAGATGGGGCGGTCCATGTCGGCATCGCTGAACCCGTAGGACTTGGGGTCCAGCTCGGGGTGGGCGTTGGTTTCGCGCAGGCCCAGCGGGTCGAGGTCGGCAATCAGGTGGCCGCGGATGCGGTAGGCACGGATGATCATCAGCGCGCGGATGCTGTCCAGCACGGCGCGTTTCACCTGCTCGTCGGTGACCTTCACGCCCGCCTCGGTGGCCTTGGCGGTGATCTTCTGCGCGGTCTTGGCGGCGGCGGCAGGCCATTCGCCCGTCAGCGCCGCGGTCAGGTCATCGGACGGCTGCGGCGGCCAGTCACCGCGCGCCCAGGACGGGCCGGCCGCAGCGCGCTTGGCATCCACCTCGGGTTCGCCCAGCGCGCGGAAGAATTCGGCCCACTGCGCGTCGACCGCGTTCGGGTCGGCGGCAAAGCGGGCCTGCAGCTGGTCGACATAGTCGGCATTCGCGCCATTCAGGAATGACTGCGCGTGGAAGGACGAGTTGGGAGACTGTTCGGTCATGGTCTGGCCCTCGATTATGTGTGGGACGGCGGGGAGACCCCCGCCCTACGCCTTGATCGCCTGCATCACCGCCTGGCCCAGATGCGCGGGGCTTTCGGCCACCACGATGCCAGCGGCCTTCATCGCCTCGATCTTCGATTCCGCGTCGCCCTTGCCGCCCGCGACAATGGCCCCGGCGTGGCCCATGCGGCGGCCCTTGGGCGCGGTGCGGCCGGCGATGAAGCCTGCGGTGGGCTTCCAGCGGCCTGCGCGGCGTTCGTCGGCCAGGAACTGCGCCGCGTCTTCCTCGGCCGCGCCGCCGATTTCGCCGATCATGATGATGGCGGTGGTTTCAGGGTCGGCCAGGAACATCTCCAGCACGTCGATGTGTTCGGTGCCCTTGATCGGGTCGCCGCCGATGCCCACGGCGGACGACTGGCCAAGGCCCAGGTCCGAGGTCTGCTTGACCGCCTCGTAGGTCAGCGTACCCGAACGCGACACCACGCCCACGCTGCCGCGGCGGTGGATGTGGCCCGGCATGATGCCGATCTTGCAGGCGCCCGGCGTGATGACGCCGGGGCAGTTCGGGCCGATCAGCCGCGACTTCGAGTTCTGCAGGGCGCGCTTCACCTTCATCATGTCCAGCACCGGGATGCCTTCGGTGATGCAGACGATCAGCGGCATTTCGGCGTCGATGGCTTCCAGGATCGAGTCGGCAGCGAAGGGGGGCGGCACGTAGATGGCGGTGGCATCGGCGCCGGTGGCGGCGCGGGCGTCATGCACGCTGTCGAACACCGGCAGGCCCAGGTGTTCGGTGCTGCCCTTGCCGGGGGTCACGCCGCCGACCATTCTTGTCCCGTAGGCGATGGCCTGTTCGGAATGGAAGGTGCCCTGGCTGCCGGTGAAGCCCTGGCAGATCACGCGGGTGGTTTCGTTCACGAGGATGGCCATGATGGGTGTGTCCGTTCGGTTCGGGTTGCGGCGCGGGCCACCGGGACGATACCCGGCAACCGGTGTCAGGCAGGTATCGGTTGTCTTCGCGGTGTGCGGGTATCGGCGGAGCCAGGGTGCAAGAAGGCACGGCTTTCCCTGGCAAGTTTGTTGACGTGGCCGGCCCAGGTCGGAAAGAAATCGGCCGCGGCGGGAACCGGATGTCCGACCGTCAGGTCCCGGATGTAGGGGATCAGATCCGGCAGGCGGGCAACGGCCGCGCGCAATGCGGGCTGCACGGTGGACAGCAGGAAGGGGCGGTCGCCGTCCAGGATGCTGTCAAGCCCGAAAGCCTCGGCCTTGTGCACGGCTTCCCGCTCGAAATCCGAAATCCCCCAGGGCATTTCACGCTTCTTCTGCTTGCGTCGCAGATAGCTTTGCCGGATCGCCTCGACAGCATCCTCGTCGAAATCCGGCGGCGTGCCGGGCGAGACGAAGGCGCAGACATCCGTGATGGTTTCGCGCCAGTCGCGGATCAGGCCCCGGTAGGGCAGCACCAGCACCTGGTCGCCCGGCGCAATGGCCAAAGCATGGGCCAGCGCCATGCAGTCACCGATGGCATAGATGCCGGTGCGGCCGTGGCCAAAACTGTCTTCGGGGTTCAGCGCGCGTTTCACATAGGATTCCGCAACCGGCATGACCGGACGCGCCAGCACCACGGCACGGGGGCGGGGAAGTTCCGACAGAACGCCGTTCAGCCGATACGCATAGGAGGGCGACTTGTTGCCCCAGATCGAAATTCGCGGCGACTTCTCGGCCGCAACCAGAGAGCTGCGACGGTACTTCTTGTAGATCAAGAGTTCGGGCCTGGCCGCCGCGGCAATTTCGGCCTCGAAGAAACAATGCGGCGGGTGCAGCTGGGTGTGGTCGTCGGTCGCCCCGAACACCTCCATCGCGCAGTGGATGTGGCCCACGGTCTGCAGGTACTGGGTGACAGCTGTGGTGCCACTGCGGGCGGTGCCCGCAACGATGAAGTCAAGCCTGCGCGAGGTATCGGGGGCGCCGAAACGGGCCAGCTCCTCGGCAGCCTTCTGGGAACTGGGCTGCAGCGCCTGACGCCGCGATTTGCCGCGTTCGCGGCTGCCTTGGTCAGACCCCGCAGGGTCTGCGGCATCGGCCGAAGCCCCGGCCTTGTCCCGTTTGCGGCGGGCGCCGCGGTCGGCCTTGGCCACGGGTGCGACGCCGGCGGCCTTTGCGGCCTGGCGTTCTGCCTTGCGGGCTGTGCGCGCGACGGCCTTGTCGTCAACCGCAGGGACCGGGTCGATCTTCCCGGCCTTGGCTGACTGTCGCTCGGCCCTCCGGGCAGCCCGCGCCGCGGATTTTTCGTCATCCGACGGCACCAGACCCTTCTTCCTCGCCTTGCCGGCCTTGCGTTCGGCCTTGGCGGGATCGACCGAAGAGGATGGCGCAGGGTCGGTCTGGCCCGCGGCCCAGTCGGCCAGTCCATCGACAATGATCGTGTCTTCCTGCACCGGCAGGCGGTTCAGGAAGGCGCGCAACACGGCGTTGTGCGTTTCCTTGCTTTTCTTGGCCATGCGTTCCAGCGCCGCCTCGGCCGCCTTCCGGATCACGGACTGCGGCAGGCCGATCATCGGTTCCGGTGGCGTGATCTTCTCGATCAGCCAGGCCGTGGTGGGCGGCCGGGTGAACCAACGGTCGGCGAAGGCGCGGCGTTCGGCAGCATGGCGCGTGTCCAGTTCGGTCTGCAGGTCCAGCGGCAGGCGATAGGGCGTACCCGGCAGGTCGGGGGCCAGTTCGTTCAGCGCGCGGAACACCGAGAACACCAGCGGTGCGGCAATGCCGCGGGGGTCCTGCCCCGTCTGGGCGCGCCAGAACTGCCCCAACGCACGCAGAAGTTCGGCCACCTCGGCCTTGGGGGTGAAGTTCGCCACTTCCTCGACCGCAAGCGCCTTGGACAGCAGGCTACCCGGCAGGTCCAGAAAGTTCCAGAAGTCGGCAATGATCGACCCGTCCACCAGCCCGTCACGGGTGAATTCGCGCACGTGCACGCTGTCTTTGCCGAAGACGCCCGCATAGCCCTCGATCGACGCGCCGAAGTCGAAGGCGCTGCTGTCGCCCTTGTCGTCCATGTACTTGCGCGGGCTGTCGCAGACGCGGCCGTTCTTCACGCTTTGCAGGTACAGCGAGGTCAGCAGGCCGATCTGCGGACGGACGTAGAAGTAGATGTCAACGCGCCCGGCCCCGGTTCGGTCAAGCACGGATTTCAGCGCCGCCGGATCGGCACCGATCAGCGTTTCGTTGGTGATGAGGACGCGGCCCTTGCCCCCCAACGCGGCGATGTCGGCCAGAAGCTGGTCGGTGCCGGGCGTTTCGCGCCCCTTCTTGCCGCCCAGTTCGTGGCGGAAGTCGGAATGCTTGGCCTTGTGGTCGGGCAGGCCGGGCATGAAAATGCCCTGCGCCGCCAGATCGGCCCGAACCTCGCGCAGGGTCCGCTGAATGGCGGTGGACGCGGTCTTGTGCGTTCCTGCGTGTATCTGGATCGAAAGCATGTCCGTTCCCTTCGTGCCGTGCGGTCAGACCGCGGCCTTTCCTTCGCTGCCGGTCGGCAGGCGCTGCGCAAAGTTTTCATACCGTTTGGAGAAGGCGCTGCAGGCGCGGACCCAGACCGCGAAGTAGTCGCGGCTGGCACGCAGCGGGTGCCCCTTGGCCTTGCCTTCGACATAGGGGATCAGCCCGGGCAACCGCGCCGCTGCAGCGCGAAGGCGATCCTGCACGGTGGCCAGCACAAAGGGCCGGTCGCCGTCGAGCAGCGGTTCCAGCCCGCAAGCCACGATCTCGTCCACGATGGCCTGTTCGTAGGGCGGAAACTCGACCTCGGCGGTGGTGGCCTTGGTCTTGCGCTTGGCATAGCCGTCCTGGATGTCGGCAATCGCCTTTTCGTCATAGCTGTGGCTGCGGGTGGTGGAGACGAATCCCACGACATCGTCCATCGCGCGGCGCCAGTCGGTGACAAGCGCGCGGTGCGGTACCACCATCACCTGCTGACCGGGGGCCATGGCCAGCGCCTGGCACAGCGCAATGTAGTCGCCCACGGCATACAGCCCGGTGCGCCCCTCGACAAACTTGTCGCCCGGCGTCAGCGCGCGGCGGGCATAGGATTCGGCGACCGCCTGCAGGCTGCGGGTGCAGATCACGGCGCGCGGGCGGGCGATTTCCGACAGCACGCCGTTCAGCCGGTAGATGTAGCGGGGTGTCTTGTTGCCCCAGACACGGATCGCCTCGGTCTTGGTCGCGATCAGCTTGTTGCCCTTGCGGTACTTGGGCCGGAAGGACAGGTTCGGGTTGTCCACAGCCTCGACCTCGCGCTCGAAGAAGCAGTGCGGGGGGTGCAGGGTCTGGTGGTCGGTGTCGAACGGGAAGATCTCGTTTCCGCAATGGATGTGGTCAACGGCCTGCAGGTACTGCACCACCGCCGTGGTGCCGCTGCGCGCCGTGCCGGCCACGATGAAATCAAGCCTGCGCGCAGCGTCCACCGGGCCAAGGCGGTGCATTTCATCCTGCGCGACGTCGGCTGCCGCACGGTTGCCCTTGCGCTGGCGCGGCGCGGCCGGGTCACGCTTGGGGCGCGGCGGGCGGTCAGGACGCTCGGCCTTCGCGAGGCGGTCCGGCCGATCGGGCCTCGCGGGGCGGTCGGGCCTGGCCGGGCGTTCCGGCTTGGCCGGGCGTTCCGGCCTGGCCGCGCGTGGCAGCAGCAGATTGGCCGGGTCGGCAATGGCCATGGTTTCGGCGCGACGCCCCGGCGCGGTCCCGGTCGCACCGCCGGCAGTGGCCTGGCCGGGCTTGCGTTCGGGCGTTTCGCCACCGGCATCGGCCAGTCTGCGTTCGCGGCGTTCCTGCTTGCGGCGGGCTTTCTCTTCCGGCGTCAGTTCGGTCACCTGTCGCCTCCCATCAGCCTTGCGTGCCATAAATCTGCTGCCAGCCGGTTGTCGCCATCGCGCGCCACTTGTCGTCCATGAAGGCGCGGGCGTCAGGCAGCGGATGGTCGGCCAGGCGCGCCTCGATCCAGGGCAGAACTTCCGGAAGCGACGGCAGCAAGCGGCGCAGGTCGTCCTGGATGTCATCTATCAGGAACGGCATGTTCCGTGACAGCAGCGCGTCGATCCCCATCGCCTCGACTTCGGACACGATGGCGTCTTCGTAGGGGATCAGCGCCGCTTCGGCCCGGGCGGGGCGGGCCTTCAGCGCCTCGTACCGGCTGTGGATCTTGTCGATGGCGACCGGATCGAAGGTGGCATCCAGCCCGGGGGCGATGAAGCCGATGGCAGCGCGCATGGTACGCTCCCAATTCTTTACCAGCGCCTCGTGCGGCAACAGCATCACCTGACCGGCCGGTGCGTTCGCCAGCACATGTGCCAGCATCAGGTAGTCGCCCGCGGCAAAAATGCCGGTGCGGCCATTGGCGAACTGGTCGTCGCGGTCGCTGGCCCGGCGATAGTAGCTGGTCGCCACCGGGCGCAGCGACCGGGTGGTGACAATGGCGCAGGGCCTGCGGATTTCCGACAGCACCCCGCGCAGCCGGTGGATGTACATGGGCACCTTGCTGCCATAGTAGCGCACCGCGTCGCCCTTGGCCGCGATCTCTTCCGCGCTGCCATGCAGCTTGCGCGCCTTCTTGGCCTTGCCGGGCTTGTCGGCCATGCCTTGCAGCGGCGCGGTAAAGCATTCCGGCGCGATCAGGGTGGAATGGTCGGCCTTCCACGGGATGACCTCGTTGGCACAGTGCAGTTCCTGCACCGCCGACAGATAGTTGCCGACCGCGGTTGTACCGCTGCGCGCCGTACCCGCCACAATGAAATCCAGCTTCTTGCGCGGCAGGTTGGGCGAAAACTGCGGCACCGGGCCAGCCATGGCATTGCCCTTGCCGCTCTTTCCGGCCGCCCGGCCGCCCTTGCCGCCACCCTTGGCCTCGGCCTTGCCCTTGCCCGCGCCTTTGCCGCCTGGCCGACCTTCGGCCCGCGCCTTGGCCTGCCCTTTGCCCTTGCCCTTGCCCTTGCCCTTGACTGCGGGGCCGACGGCGGGCGCGGCAGCGCCTTCGGCGGCCTGCTGGCGCGCGGCGCGGCGCGCGGCGCGCTCTTCCGGAGACTTGCGCGGTTTGGACGGGTTGTCTGTCTGGGCGGACGTTGCGTCGTTCATGCTGCTACCTTCCTGCGGTGTCCGGTCTGTCGGCGGCAGCGTTAATCACGCTTTGGCGGCCAGCGCACGCCCGGGCGGGCGGATTGAGGGGGGCTTCACGCATCGGGGCCCCCGGGAAAGCGGAAGATTGCCGCCGTTGCTGCCGCGGTCGCACATCGCGCGCCGCGCGCGGCAAGTTGCACCTGCGCCGCGCCCAGTTCGGCAGCGTCGCATCCGGGTTGCGATTCGTCCGTGGCCAGCGGTTCGCCCAGCGTTTCGGCCAGCGCAGCCAGCGCCGCGCGCGCATCCCCGACGCCCAGCACATCCGAGCCCACCTCGCAGCGCGGCGTGTCCACGTACAGCGTCACCCGGTAGGGCGCCGCGTCCGACAGAAGCTCGACCTGCCCCGTCTCGCTGTCCTGATGACGCGTCCAGCCGTGGGGCGCAAAGAAGGCCGCGGTCCGCTCGATGTCACCCTGCCCGGCCAGGCAGGCGGCATAGGCCGCGGCCAGCCCGGCGCTGCCGCCGGCATCGATGCGCGCCGTCAGCGACGACAGGTCTGACGCCAGCGCAGGGGTGGCGAGGAGGAGGGGAAGGAGGCGAATGGCTGGCAACACTAACAGGCCCCCGGATGGCGCCGGTCATGCAGGTCGTCCCGCGTCCAGGTAACCTCACCGACCCCGGCGGTTGACTGCGCCGCCAGTTCGCGGATGCGCCGCCGCGCCTTGGCAAGACGGTTCTCCGACGCGGCAATGCGTTCCAGTTCGGCGCGGACCAGCGCGTTGACGGTCGTGTTATGCTCGGCCGCGTACAGACGGACGGCCTCCAGCGTGCGGTCATCGACGGAAAGGGTGATGTTCTTCATTCGGGCCTCCTGTGGTTACACAGGATATGTGGGGCTGTGGGGGGGCGGGCAAGCTGGGTTCGCTGTCACCCGGCTGCCGGGGCAGGGCGGTTCGGGTGAGGATCACGGAGCGGAAGGCGGTCACGGCGGGCTCGGGTACAGGAAGAAGTTGCTGTCCTTGTCGGAGCTGCAGAGAAATTCAGCGCCACCGCCGTAGAGGCCGACGCTGCGGCCGTCTCCCAGGTCCTGCACGGCGCAGCCCTTGGCGTCCTGGCCCGTCGCCGCGATGGCCAGCCCGGCGCCGGCCAGCGCATCGGCCAGCGCCTGCTGCATCGCCGACGTCGGATGGGCGCTCGACAGCACCGAGCAGACCTGCGCATCGTCGCCGAGCGACAATGCCAGCGCACCGGACTGGTACACGGCGTAGCCGATGCCGCTGCCCGCCTGAACGGCCACCGTCCAACCGGCCTCGGCCACCGCCGCCGCGGCGGCGGCCGGATCGTCACGCAGGGCCAGGCATGTGGCGATTGCCGCGCGCAGCTGGCGGTCGGGGTCGGGATCAGCCAGCCCCGGCGTAGTCGCCGGTACCTCGGCGATTGCCGTCGTTACGCTGGCCGCAAGGGCCGCGATGCTGGCAAGCCAACGTGCCCTCACCCCTTGACCGCCTTCACAATCTTCTGCGCCGCGTCCGCCAGGTCATCCCCCGCGATCACGTTCAGGCCGCTTTCGGCGATGATCTTCTTGCCCAACTCGACGTTCGTCCCCTCCAGCCGCACCACCAGCGGCACCTGCAGGCCCACCTCCTTGACCGCGGCGATGATGCCTTCGGCGATGATGTCGCAGCGCATGATGCCGCCGAAGATGTTCACCAGGATGCCCTTCACGTTCGGGTCGGAGGTGATGATCTTGAAGGCTTCCGTCACCTTCTCCTTCGTCGCGCCGCCGCCCACGTCAAGGAAGTTGGCAGGTTCGGCGCCGTACAGCTTGATGATGTCCATCGTCGCCATGGCCAGACCGGCGCCGTTCACCATGCAGCCGATCTCGCCATCCAGCGCGATGTAGTTCAGGTCGAACTTCGCGGCGGCCAGTTCCTTGGGGTCTTCCTCGCTCTCGTCCTTCAGCGCGATGATGTCGGGGTGGCGGTAGAGCGCGTTGCCATCGAAGCCCATCTTGGCATCCAGAAGGCGCAGCGTGCCGTCCTTCAGCGCGCAGAAGGGGTTGATCTCCAGCATGTCCATGTCCTTCTCGACGAACAGCCGGTAGAGGTTCTTCACGATCCCCACGCACTGCTTCACCTGGTTGCCGGTCAGGCCCAGTTCGAACGCCACCCGGCGGCCGTGGAAATCGGACAGGCCGGTGGCGGGGTCGATGGTGAAGGTCAGGATCTTCTCGGGGGTGTCGTGGGCCACGTCCTCGATGTTCATCCCGCCTTCGGTGGACACGACGAAGGAGATTCGGCTGGTCTTGCGGTCGATCAGCATGGCCAGATAGAACTCGCGGTCGATGTCGCTGCCGTCCTCGATGTAGATGCGGTTCACCTGCTTGCCCGAAGGCCCGGTCTGGATGGTGACGAGCGTGCGGCCCAGCATCTGGCGCGCGAACTCCGCCGCCTCGCCCACCGACCGCGCCAGCCGCACGCCGCCCTTTTCGCCGGCCTCGGGCTCTTTGAACTTGCCCTTGCCGCGGCCGCCCGCGTGGATCTGCGACTTCACCACCCACAGCGGCCCGTCCAGCTCGCCCGCCGCCGTCTTGGCCTCTTCGGCGCGCATCACCACGCGGCCGTCGGAAACCGGCAGACCATAGCTGCGCAGAAGGGCCTTGGCCTGATACTCGTGGATGTTCATCGCGCGCGCTCCGTGGTGGCGTTCCTGCACTGCGGCATGGCACAGAACATGTGACGTTCCAAATACCTTCTGTGCAGCGACGCCGCTTTCGGCCGATGTTTCCGGGTTCTGTGATCACACGATTTCCGGGTGTGATCACATGTTCGGCCTGCACGGGATTCGGGCTGATTCGCGGAGCTTAGTTCAGGAACACCGCAAACAGCGCGGCATCGCCCTGCACGATGTCCTGAAAATCGCGCCAGCTTTGCGCCGTGGCCCGCGGCCCCTTCTTCGCGTAGGGCAGGAACGCCTCGCCCTGGATCATGGTCACGATATCGACCGGCGGCGGGTTCTGCAGCAGGGCGTTGATGTCGATGCCCGCGTCGCCCCCAAAGCGCCAGAACGGGATCAGCAACTCGCCCTTCAGCACCTTTTCGGCATCGGCCAGCACCGCCTGCCAGCGCGCGCCGGTGCCCGGCGGCATCGGCAGGCCCAGGCCCGACACCTGCCGGTCGTTCGGCACCCATTCGCGGTCGTTGTCCGTTTCGGCCTCGACCAGCGCCCAGAAGCGGCGGTTCTCGGTGACCATGGACAGAAGGTGCGCATGGGCGGCGCGGGCGCGGGCGGGGTCGGGCTGCTGCTGCAGTGCCAGCAGGATGATCGCGGCACGGTCCACCTGGCGGCCGAACATCATGTCCATCGCGTTGGGCGGCGGCGTGTCGCCCCACAGCGCCTTCGCCGCCTGCGCACTGGCCAGCACGCGGGCAACGACAGGTTCAGGGTCGAAGGCCAGCGCCACCTCGGCAAAGGCCGACAGGAAATGCGTGTAGGCCCCCAGCCAGGCCGCATCGGCAGTATCGAACCGGATCACCGGGTCTTGCGGCACCTGCATGCCCCAGGGCGCGATGCCCGCCAGCGACATGCCCGCCACGGCAAACACCGCCTCGCCCTCGTCCCGCTTGCCGTCGGCGTTGATGTCGAACCACAGGTCGGCCACGCGGATGTCCAGCCCCACCTCGCCCTGCACCTGCGCCAGCGCATCGCGCGCGGCCTGCATGTCGGCGCTGATGCCCGCGAACAGCGTGGTGATGTCGGCGGGCGCAAAGGCCCGGGCGGCGGGGTTTTCCGGGATCGGCAGGCGCAGGATCGGCAGTTCCGACCAGTCGGCGCGCACGCCCGTCTGCCAGCGCAGCTGTAACGCCCGTTCCACCCCGCCCAGAAAGCGCAGCCCGGCCAGCGCAAAGGCTTCGTCCGGCAAGGGCTGCGGCAGGGCCGACAGGCGTGCGGTGGTGGCGGCAATGCCGTTCATGCCGATTTCGGCCGACAGCGTCGTGTCGGCGGCGGCGGGGGTGGCCATGGCAAGGGCAAGCCCGAGGGCAAGAAAGCGCATCAAATCCTCCATCAATACCCGCAGTGTGCGCCCGGGGCGCAACAAGGGCAAGCGGCGGCCGGGTCAGGGTTGCCGTACCCGGGCAAGATACAGCACCTGACTGCGCGGAAGGCGGCGAGGGTCCGGTGCGGCCTCCATGCCTGCCGCATCTGCCGCCGCCTGCACCTGCGTTTCGGTCACATGCCAGGGCGCGCGGTCGCCGTGGGTGGCGGGGCGGCCTCCGGTGGCGGGGGAGGGGTGGAAGACGGTGAACAGGCAGGCGGCCAGGCGGGGGAACCGGCGGGCCACGCTGCCCAAAGCCTGCGTCATGCGGTCGGGCGGCAGGTGCGGAAACACGCCCCAGATCATCACGAAGTCGATGTCCTCCGGCACGCCGGGAAAGGCAAAGTCGGCGTCCTCGACAAGGTGTGTCGGCGGCAGGCGTTCCTGCGCGGCGGCGTCCAGCTCCACCTCCCACCCACGCCGCATCAGCGCACCCGAAGCATCCGTGGCCCAGTAGTGGCCCGCCTGCAGATAGGGCACCGCCTTGCAGCCCAGCCGCAGCGCGCCCGCGCCCACGTCCAGCAGGCGGTGGCCTGGCGCCATGCCCTGCTCCTTCAGCAGATCCAACTGGATACGCCCCGTCTCTTCCCACCAGCCGCCCGTCACCTCGCGGTGGCGACCGGCGGCCAGCGCGCGGTCGTAGACGGCACGAGAGGCATAGGGCGATGACATGGCGGCGGCGATAGCCCGCAGGGCGCGTGGCGAAAAGACCGCAGCCGTCCAAGTCCACCAGTTCGACACAGTTTCGGCAAATTTGAACGGTTACCTCCGGCGGAAGTGCGCAAAAGCGCCGACACACAGGCAAGGCAGGACCCCATGGCAGAGACCCCCATTCCCCCAACCGGCATCACCGGCACCGGCGGCAACGACTCGCTGCGCGGCACGGGTGGCGCAGATTCGATCCTGGGCTATTCCGGGAACGATGTGCTGGACGCATTCGACGGCGCGGATTCGGCCTATGGCGGCGCCGGCAGCGACAGGCTGTACGGCGGATCGGACAATGACCGGCTGTATGGCGGATCGGATGGTGACAGCCTGGACGGCGGTTCGGGCGCCGACACGCTGTATGGCGACGACGGCGACGACGCGGGGTATGGCGGCGCCGACAATGACCGGCTGTTTGGCGGGCTGGGCCTGGACACGCTGTTCGGCGGATCGGGCAATGACCAGCTTGACGGCGGATCGGATGCCGACCGGCTGTACGGTGACATCGGCAACGACAAGCTTCTGGGCAGCGCGGGGGCCGATTGGCTGTATGGCGGCAACGATCAGGATTCGCTGTATGGTGGATCAGACAATGATGTGATGGACGGCGGGTCGGGCGATGACCGGCTGTTCGGCGATGCGGGCAACGATGCCATCGGGGGTGGGTCGGGCAACGATGACGTCTTCGGAGACATCGGCAACGACACGGTTCAGGGCGGGTCGGGCAATGACCGGCTGTATGCCGGGACGGGCAACGACAGCGTCACGGGCGACGAGGGTGCGGATTCGCTGGTGGGCGACATCGGCGCGGATCGCCTGTATGGCGGGGAAGACAACGACACCGTGCTGGGCGGCGCCGACAGCGACTACGCCTATGGCGGCGCGGGTAATGACATGGTCGATGGCGGCACGGCGGCGGACAGGCTGTATGGCGGCGACGGTCTGGATACCGTCATCGGCGGGTCGGACCGCGACCTGATCTATGGCGGCAACGATGCCGATGTGCTGGAGGGCGGGTCGGGCAACGACACGCTGTACGGCGGCGCGGGCACCGACAGGCTGGACGGCGGCACCAGCAAGGACACGCTGTCGGGCGGCGACGGGGCGGATGTGTTCGTGTTCGCTGACGGATCGTCGTGGGACAAGATCACCGACTTCGACATCGCCGGGGGTGACCGGGTGGCGCTGGACAGCGCGCTGTGGGCCGATGCCGCGCTGACGGCGGTGCAGGTGCTGGCGCAGTTCGGCGCCATGTCGGGCCCCGACAGCGTGAAGCTGACCTTCGCCGATGGCGATGTGCTGCAGTTCCTGGGCTTCAGCGACCTGGCCGGACTGGCCGCGGTGATCGACATCTTCTGATCGGGACTTTCAGGTGGGAGGGGCACGCGGGTGCCCCCCCATTGTCGCGCCCGCGTCTTCCGTGGCACCGTGCCGCCGGTTCGGCAAATGGGGGCAGGCATGGCGCCGCGCAATACCAGCAGCAATGACGTGACAACCGGCCGCCTGCCGCGGGTGTCGCATGGTCGCGGGTCCTACATCTGGGACACCGAGGGGCGCCAGTACATTGACGGGTCGGGCGGCCCGGCCGTCTATTGCATTGGCCATGGCGATGCGCGGGTGAATGCCGCCATCATGGCCCAGTTGGACCGCATTGCGCACGGCTATCGCTATCTGTTCGAGGCCGATGCGCTGGACGAGATGACGGCGATCATCGCTGCCGGCTGCGGGGGCGATCTGTCCGAAATGGTGTTCGTGTCGGGCGGAGGGTCCGAGGCGAACGAAAGCGCGATGAAAATCGCGCTGCAATATCATTACGATAACGGCCAGCCCACGCGCACGCGGTTCATCGCGCGCGAAAGGTCGTGGCACGGCAACACGCTGATGACGACGGCGCTGTCCGGCTTTTCCGCGCGCCGCACGGCCTTTGCCGGGGCCTTGCCGGATGTTGGCCGGGTCAGTGCCGCCAACGCCTACCGCCCGCCCGCCGGGGCGGCGCCCGACGCGCTGGTGCCCTGGCTGGCGGCAGAGCTGGAGGCGGAAATCCAGCGGCTGGGGCCGGAAAACACCGCCGCCTTCGTGTTTGAGCCCGTGGTGGGCGCCGCGGGTGGCTGCGTGCCCGCCCCGTCCGGCTATGCCCGCGCCATGGCCGAGGTCTGCCGCAGGCATGGCGTGCTGGTGATCTCGGACGAGGTGATGTGCGGGTCGGGGCGCAGCGGGGTCTGGCGCGCCAGTGCCGCCGATGGGATCGAACCCGACATCCTGACCATCGCCAAGGGCCTGTCGGGCGGCTATCTGCCGCTGGGGGCGGCGGTTTACACCCGCCGGGTGGGCGACGTGCTGCGCCATGGCCACGGCGGACCGCTGACCGGGCACACCTACACCGGCCACACTGCCTGCCTTGCCGCCGCCGTGGCGGTGCAGAAGATCATCGCAGAGGAGGGACTGGTGGAACGGGTGGCCACGCGCGGACCTCAATGGATGGCCGAGCTTGCCCGCCGCTTCGACCGGTTCGACGAAACCGGCGACGTGCGCGGGCGCGGATACTTCATCGCCATCGAATTCGTGAAGGACCGCGCGACCAAAGAGCCGCTGGCCCCGGAACGCCGCCTGAACGACCACATCCGGTCCGAGGGGTTGGCGCGCGGGCTGATCTGCTATCCGGTGGGCGGCAACGTGGATGGCCGCGCGGGCGATTTCGTGATCCTGGCCCCGCCCTACAATGCGACCGATGCCGAACTGGACGAGATTGCCGACAAGCTGGAGGCGACCGTCGAGGCGGCGCTGGTGGCGGGGGTCTAGCGCAGCAACCGCCGTTTCCGGCCCGCCGCCGCCCCGCCACGCGCGGCCCGCGGTCGCCGTGTGGCGCACGATCGTCTCGTTCAGGGAAACGCGCGCGGCCGATTACCCCCAACTTTCCCGACATTCGCCACAAATGCGACCCTGTTGACCTGCCATGTCGCCCGCACAAGCCCCCATAGGGAATGCACGCGCGATGGCCACAAGACCCCCTTCGGTTCCCACGCTGCGCGGCGGCAGTGGCGACGATGCCGTTCTTGGCACCTCGGCCACCGAGGTCCTGCTGGGCTACGGCGGCAACGACTGGCTCAGCGGCTCCGGCGGCAGCGATGCCGTCTTCGGCGCCGGGGGCGCGGACAGGATGTACGGCGGGTCCGACGCCGACACCATGTATGGCGGCACGCTGGATGACACCGTCGACGGCGGGTCGGGCACCGACCAAATGTGGGGCGACGAAGGCAACGACCAGATGTTCGGCGGCGCCGATGGCGACAGGCTGTATGGCGGCATCGGGTTGGACACGGCTTACGGCGGGTCGGGCAATGACACGCTGGACGCGGGCGACGGCGATGACAGCCTGTATGGCGACATCGGTCTGGACAGCCTGCTGGGCGGCGCCGGGCATGACGGGCTGTTCGGCGGCAACGATGCCGACACGCTGTATGGCGGGCTGGGCAACGACACGCTGGATGGCGGGTCGGGCGACGACCAGATGTTCGGCGAAGATGGCGACGACCAGTTCTTTGGCGGTGCCGGCGCCGACATGCTGGATGGCGGTCTTGGCAACGACAGGATGCTGGGCGGATCCGACGCCGACCGGCTGTTCGGCGGTGCAGGCGACGATGCCCTGACGGGCGATGCCGGGGCCGACTCGCTGCTGGGGGACGTGGGCCGCGACAGGCTGTATGGTGGCGAGGATGCCGATACGGTGGACGCTGGCGCGGATGCCGACCTTGCCTATGGCGGGGCCGGGTCGGACAGGGTGTATGGCGGAGCCGCCAACGACAGCCTTTATGGCGGCGACGGGCTGGACCTTCTGACCGGCGGACTGGGCAATGACCTGATGTACGGCGGCAACGATGCCGACACGCTGATGGGCGACCATGGGACTGATGCGCTGTTCGGCGGTGCGGGCAACGATTTTCTGAGCGGCGGCGCAAGCGGCGACACACTGGCGGGGGGCGACGGCGCGGACCGGTTCGTGTTCCGGCCCGGCATGGGGGCCGACCGGATTACCGACTTCGATCTGGCCGAGGGCGACCGGCTGTTGCTGGACCGGCGGCTGTGGGCCGACAGCCTGACGGCCGCGCAGGTGGTGCAGAACTTTGGCACCCTGGCCGACGGCGACCTGATGCTGACCTTCGGTGGCGGCAACTCGCTGCGGATCAGCGACTTCGTCGCGGTGGAAAGCCTGTCCGCGCAGATCGACCTGATCTAGGGCCTGTTGAGATTCAACGTGAGTTGATGAGGGCCGCCACCGCGTAGATC
>CAZLIC010000067.1:0-25669 GCA_964559535.1 uncultured Rhodobacterales bacterium | reverse complement strand
CCACGACCTCTTCATAGCTCAGGTCATGCTCGCGCACGATCTTCTGGATCTGCTGAAGCGCGTCCTTCTTCTTCGTCTCAAGACGGCTCTGCATGAATTCCTTCAGCTTCTCCTGCGCCTTCTGGAGCTCGTCCAGCGACAGGTTCTTGAATGCTTCGATATCGGGGGCCTGAGCCATTGTCGTGTCCTTCAGACGAACTGCTCGAGTTTCGGGGGGGCGTAACCGGGGCCTTTCATGATCTTCCGGTACTCGTTGAAAATCGGTTCACCGTTCCGGTCGAACTTAGAGTCGTTCGACCGCGCCACTTCCTGCAGCGCACCCTCGATGTCCATCTCGAGCATGTGGGCCACGCCGATCGCGGTCACGATCTGGTCGCAGAGCGCGTCCAGAAGCTGGAGACGATCAAGGTGACGATACTCGATCTGGAAGCTGCGTTGGTGCGCCTTGAACCGCTTCTGCGCATGTTCCAGCACATCGTGAAAGAACTGCAGCTGATCGCTTGTTTCCTGGTTCAGGGATGCGTCCTTCAGGGGGACGAACATCTCGGCGATCTCTTCGACATGAACGCCGATCTGGCTGGCAACATTCACGTCGGTCGGGAAGGGCACCGCCTTCTCGAACCAGGACTTGATCTGACGGAGGGTGTTCAGGGCGGGGTGCGTGTCATCAGCGGGCATGGCAGCCTCAAGGTCTGTGCGATGAAAGAAGGCGCCCCGGAACGTAGACTTACCTTGCCGCGAATCTTGTTGTCGTGATCACGCGCAAGTCAAGGCGAAAGGACAGAAATGATCCTTTGGTTAGGTGTTTTTGACTGGAAGTGTGGGGGAACGGCGGGCTGGTACCCCGCCGGACATGGCTTGACCGTCGGTGGTAGCCCACCGTTACGAATCGCGCCAAGACGGGGATGATGGGCCGTTTCGAGGGCCGTCAGACCCTCTCTGAAGGGTCGCGGAACCTTGTATCATCTTCCCGTTTTGTTCACGGTTTGTCGTGATACAAAATCGGGGTGGTTTTCGTTGATTTCAGGGCAAAGATCGAGGGATTTGCAATCCGCTGCGTAACCTCTCCGCCAACCCGCCAAGCCTTTGGTAAGGCCGCACTATTTCCAGAAGCAGCCGTCGAGGTTGCAAGTGGATATCACCGTCACTTCCGGATGGCAAGGGCATTGCCGTGCCGGGGCTTGCCCGGCCGCGGCCGCGGGCGGTGGCGGCGTAGGGTTCACCCGCGCAAGCGCGGCCCATTGACCTTGCCGCGGAACCGCTTCACGCCAGTTGCCAGCAGAAATGCAGTCCCGGATGGCCATGACACACACCCTTGCCAACCTCCTTGCCACGGCCCGGCCCGATGCCCCGGCCATTGGCGCCCCCGACCGGCCATGGCTGTCCCACGCGGGCCTTGCCGCACAGGCAGCGACCACCCGTACGGCGCTGCACGCCGCGGGCATCGGGCGGGGCGACAGGGTGGCGATCGTCCTGCCGAACGGGCCGGAAATGGCCGTGGCCTTTGTCACCATTGCCCAGTGCGCCGTCACCGCCCCGCTGAATCCGGCCTACAAGCTGGACGATTTCGACTTCTACCTGTCCGACCTGAAGGCGCGCGCCATCGTGCTGCCCGAAGGCCATGACGGCCCGGCCCTTCGGGCGGCGGCCAGGCACGGGCTGGTCGTGCTGCGCCTTTCGTTCCGGCAACAGGATGCCGCCGGAACGTTTGCCCTGATGGCCGAGGGCCAGAACGACCGCACCCCCGACACCGCGCCCCCCGCGACCGACGACATTGCGCTGATCCTGCACACCTCCGGCACCACCTCGCGCCCCAAGATCGTGCCGCTCTTGCAGTCGAACGTCGCTGCCTCGGCTCGCCACATCGTGGCCTCGCTGAACCTGACGGCGGCCGACCGCTGCCTGAACATCATGCCGCTGTTCCACATCCACGGGCTGATCGCGGCCGTGTCGTCCAGCCTGGCGGCGGGCGGCTCGGTCTGGTGCGCGCCGGGGTTCGATGCGGTGCGTTTCTTCGGCTGGATGGATGCGGCACGGCCCAACTGGTTCACGGCGGTGCCCACGATGCACCAGACCATCCTGCAGCGCGCGCCCCGCAATGCCGAGGTGATTGCCCGCGTGCCCCTGCGCTTTCTTCGCTCGTCCTCGGCCAGCCTGCCGCCGCAGGTGATGCTGGAACTGGCCGCCACCTTCAAAGCCCCGGTGATCGAGGGCTACGGGATGACCGAGGCCGCGCATCAGATGGCCTCGAACCCGCTGCCGCCGCGCGCACAGAAGCCCGGCTCGGTCGGGGTGCAGGCGGGGCCGGAGGTCCGCATCGCCCACGAGGTCGAGAACCACTTGATCAAGGGCGTGGGCGAGATCGTGATCTCGGGGCCTAACGTGACTCCGGGCTATGAAGGCAACCCCGAGGCGAATGGGAAGAGCTTTTTCATGGAAGGCGGACGCCGCTGGTTCCGCACCGGCGACCAGGGCAGCTTCGATGCCGAAGGCTACCTGTCGCTGACCGGCAGGCTGAAGGAAATCATCAACCGCGGCGGCGAGAAGATCAGCCCGCTTGAGGTGGACGGGGTGCTGATGGACCATCCGGCGGTGCAGCAGGTGGTGACCTTTGCCATCCCGCACGACAAGCTGGGCGAGGAGGTGGGGGCCGCCGTGGTGCTGCGCGAAGGGCATGTGGCCGACGAAGCCGCGATCCGCGCCTTTGCCGCGGTGCGGCTGGCGGCCTTCAAGGTGCCGCGGCGCATCGTGATCCTGCCCGAGATTCCGAAGGGCGCGACGGGCAAGCTGCAGCGCATCGGGTTGGCGCAGAAGCTGGGGCTGGCAGGATGATGCGGAACGGCAGGGCAGGGCACCTCCCCTCGCCCTTGTGGGGAGGGTGGCGCGGGCGTTGTCGTTGCGCACCGGTTTGCGGGGCAGGCGCATGAAAATCTGCATCTTCGGGGCAGGGGCCATTGGTGGCTACATGGGGGCCAAGCTGGCCGCCGTCGGCGCCGACGTCTCGCTGGTGGCGCGCGGGCCGCATCTGGCGGCGCTGCAGTCCCGCGGGCTGACGCTGATAGAAGAGGGCCGGGCCGTCACCCACCCGGTGCGTGCCACCGATGACGCGCGCACGCTGGGCCCGCAGGACTATGTCATCCTGACACTGAAGGCGCATTCGGTGCCTGCCGTGGTGGGCCAGATCACGCCGCTTCTTGGCGAGGGCAGCACGCTGGTCAGCGGCGTGAACGGCCTGCCCTGGTGGTACTTCCACCGCTTCGGCGGCCCGTTCGAGGGCACGCGGCTGGCCTCGGTTGACCCCGGCGATGTGCAGTGGAACGGTTTCGGACCAGACCGCGTGCTGGGCTGCGTCGTCTATCCGGCAGCCGAAGTGACGGAACCCGGCACCGTCACGCATGTCGAGGGCAACCGCTTTTCGCTGGGCGAGCCTTCGGGCGAGAAATCGGCGCGTGCCGAGGCCTTGTCAAAGGCGCTGACGGCAGCCGGGCTGAAGGCGCCCGTCCGCCCGCGCCTGCGCGACGAGATCTGGGTCAAGCTGTGGGGCAACCTGTCGTTCAACCCGATCTCGGTGCTGACCCATGCGACGCTGGATGTGCTGTGCACCGATCCCGGCACGCGTGCGGTGGCCCGCGCGATGATGGTGGAGGCGCAGGCGATTGCCGAAACGCTGGGCGTCAACTTCCCCATCGACGTCGACCGCCGCATCGATGCCGGTGCCGCCGTGGGTGCGCACCGCACGTCGATGCTGCAGGACCTGACGGCGGGGCGTCCGCTGGAAACCGATGCGCTGGTGGCTTCGGTGGCCGAGCTGGGCCGCCTGACGGGCACCCCCACCCCCACCATCGACACCGTGCTGGCGCTGGTGCGCCTGCGCGCCCGTACCGCCGGGCTGGGCTAAGCCCGGCGGTGCAGGATCAGAACGAGCCCGAGTTCAGCAGGCCCTTCTTGATCTCTTTCTTCCGCTCGGTCTTGGTGACCGTCTTGTTGCCTGCCTTGGGCTTGTAGTTCTTGGGCAGTTCGGCAGAAGCGGCCGGTGTGGCGGCCGCGCGTTGCGGCAGGATCGGCTTGGTCTTGCCCACCACGACCTTGGCGCGCGCCACCTGCACTTCGCAGACCACCTTCGTTTCGGCCTGCAGCCGCGCCACAAGCTCGGCCGTAGGCTCCAGCGTTGTGGGAACGGACTTCTTGGCCAGGAAGTACGAGGTCAACGCCGTCCGCGACCCGCGACCCCAGGACCCGTCAACCGTCATGCGGTAGCAGCCCAGGCGCGCCAGTTCGCTTTGTGCTGCGCGGGCCAGGTCGCCTTCGTCCACGGTTGCGGTGCTGTCGTCCAGCAGGGTGGGGTCGATGGCGGCCAGGATCGCGCGGTTTTCCTCGGTGTCGGGCGTGATCTCGGCGGCAGGCAGACGGTCCAGGTCGCCACGCACGGCGCCGATCTCCAGGATGCCACGCGTCTGCCAGGTCAGCGCCGCCAGCCGCACAGGGGGCCCGGCATCGGCAGGGTCCTGACCCAGCGGAGCGTCCTGCGCCTCAGGCTGCGGCAGGTCAGCCACGGGCGGAACCGGTTCGGGCTCCAGCGCGGCGACCTCGACCGGCGCCGCAGGCTCGGCGGGGGCTTCGGCAACCTCGACCGGGGCTGCCGGTTCGGCGGGCGCTTCGGCGACCTCGACCGGGGCTGCCGGTTCGGCGGGCGCTTCGGCGACCTCGGCAGGCGCGGCCGGTTCGGCGGGCGCTTCGGCGACCTCGGCAGGCGCGGCCGGTTCTGCGGGCGCTTCGGCGACCTCGACCGGCGCTGCCGGTTCAGCGGGGGCCTCGGCGACTTCAACCGGGGCTTCCGGTTCGGCGGGGGCTTCGGCGACCTCGACCGGCGCTGCCGGTTCGGCGGGGGCCTCGGCGACCTCGGCAGGCGCGGCCGGTTCTGCGGGCGCTTCGGCGACCTCGACCGGCGCTGCCGGTTCAGCGGGGGCCTCGGCGACTTCAACCGGGGCTTCCGGTTCGGCGGGGGCTTCGGCGACCTCGACCGGCGCTGCCGGTTCGGCGGGGGCCTCGGCGACCTCGACGGGGGCTGCCGGTTCTGCGGGCGCTTCGGCAACCCCGACCGGCGCGGCCGGTTCGGCAGGGGCCTCGGCGACCTCGACGGGGGCTGCCGGTTCTGCGGGCGCTTCAGCGACCTCGGCCGGTGCGGCCGGTTCGGTGGGGGCCTCGGCGACCTCGGCCGGCGCTGCCGGTTCTGCGGGGGTCTCCGCGACTTCGACCGGGGCTGCCGATTCTGCAGGGGCTTCGGCCACCTCGGCAGGTGCGGCCGGCGCCTCCAGTCCGCCCACTGTCTGGCCCGAGTCGCCCACAACCTCCAGACTCGCGATGTCGATCTCGCTCGGGGCCTCGGTCGGTGCGGCGGTGGGTCCAGCGGGGGCCACGCCGATGGAAACGTCGCTTTCCGCCGCCACTTCCAGGTTGTAGCTGGCCACCGTGATCGCATCGTCGGCGGCCTTCAGCGACTCCTCCGAGAAACCCGACGCCTTCAGCAGTTCAAGGAACTGCGTCCGGTCCTCGGGCGACAGTTGCGCCAGCAGCTCGTAGTCCGCCGCCGTCAGCTCCTGCTTCGTCTCGGTCGCCGCCTTGAAATAGAACTGGTCGCGCAGCGACGACTGGTCCCATGGCGTCTGCCGCCCGCCGGTCGTCTCGGCCACATCGTTGCGCACCTTGATCATCAGGTCCGAAATCGACTGCCCCTCAACCTCAAGGTTCTTCAGCAGGGCGGTGGCAAAGGGGCTGTTCGGTGCATCGCCCGCGCCATCGTAGGTGACCGCGCCGGGTTCGGTGGCAAACGCCACGAAGGTGCCCACACCGGTCTGCAACCGCGCCAGGCCATCGGCGGCACCCGATCCGCGCAGGGCCGCAGGCAGCGGGTCGTTGCGGCAGGCGTCCAGGAAGACCAGCGTCTGGCGCTTGCGGTCCTGCAAGCGGGCGATCACGCCATCAAGGTTCCAGGTCTCTGACCGCAAGGTGTCGCGGCTGGCAAGGCTGGCATCGGTGGGCAACAGGTAGTTCTGCCCCTGCATCTGGAAGGCGTGGCCGGCATAGTAGAACACCGTCGCCTCGGCCGTCTGCGCCTCGACGGCAAAGCTGTCGACCTTGGGCCAGAACTCGGCAATCGGCACGTCCGTCAGCAGCGTCACCTCGAACCCCAGCCGCTCCAGCGTGGCGGCCACGGCCCGCGCATCGCTGACCGGGTTCTTCAGATCGGGCGCTGCGGCATAGTCGGCGTTGCCGACCACCAGGGCCAGCCGCCGCGCCTCGGCCGCATCCAGACCCGCGGCCAGGAAAACGCCGGTGAGGAAGGCCACGGTCAAGCCGCGCTGCATCGAAAGAATGATCGGCTTTCGCATGGGAACCCGTGTATCGGTGGCGCTTACGCTTACGCTTACAGGATACCCCATGTGGGCGCCTGCATCCAGTGGCAAGCCGATCACGCCACTGTGGCGGCAATGTGCCTGCCGGGGGCTGCCGTTCTTCGCGCAGATTGCATTTCGCCGGGAAACGCGATATTGGTAAAGCTTGGGGGTTGGCGTCACACGCGGCCGTTCGCCGCGAAACGCGAGGAGTTGACGATGCGCGTGAAACTGCTTGCCCTGGCCCTTGCGGTCGCGACTGCCTCTCCCGCTGTGGCAGAACCTGTTCTGCCTTTTGCGCCGTTCCTGCTTGCCGCGGCCCAGCGCCAGCCGCAGATCGACGTCACGCCGCGCACCAGCAGCGACAGCCGCGATTCGGTCGGGTTTGAATCCGGACGCGATGTGCGCCCGCTGCGCCGCCCGTCAGTTCTGGTGGAACCCGTTCGCACCGCCGTCGTCTCGCGCAAGATCGTCCGTTTGCCCTGGACAACGGGCGTCTTCCAGTAGGCGGCCCGGACTTTCCCGGGTCCGAAGGCTGATGCAGTGGCTGGCACCGGGACTGTCGTTGACAGCCGACACTGCCGTCGTGCTAATGATCCGCGACATGCGGCCAATGGGCTGGCGGTGCGGAGGATGATGATGCAGGGAATTCGGCGCCTTTGGCTCTGCGCGGCAGCAGTGGCGGGGCTTGCGTCGCCCGTGCTGGCCCAATCGGCAGGCAACATCGAAATCGAACTGAACACCGCTGCCGACGTGGATGGCGGTTGTCGGCTGACTTACGTCATCTACAACTCATCCGCGACGGGGCTGGAGAAGGTGTCCTACGAGGTTGCGGTGTATGACACCGAGGGCATCGTGAAAAAGCTTCTGGTGCTGGAGTTCGGCTTCCTGCCCGCGGGAAAGACCCGCGTCGTGCAGTTCGACCTGCCCGAGCAGCAATGCTCCGGCGTCTCGCGAATCCTGGTCAACGGGCCGGTGGAATGTGCCGCGGCTTCCGGAGAGCAGACGATCTGCCGCGACAAGCAGATCCTGTCCTCGCGCGTGGGCAACATCCAGTTCAACTGAGCGCGACGGCTACTGCTGCGCACCCTTGCGGCGGGCCGGGGCGCCTGCCGCTGTCGCTCAGTTCTCCAGCCGGAAGTAGCGCAGGTCGGCAATCGCATCCTGCCGCGCGCGCGCGATCTCGGCTTCCATGAACGGCACCAGTGCGCGCGCCGTCACGCCGTTCGGCACGACGTCCAGCTTCGTCACCGGGTCCTGCGTCACCAGCGCCAGCAACAGCTGCGGCGTGGGTTCCGACCCGGCCGCAAGGTTCACCGAAAACGAGAAGCTGACCGTGCCGTCCGAAGACCTTGCCACGAAGTTCTTCAGGTTGGTTGCCCCGCCCACCCCGTTCACCAGGAACAGCGTCACCGCGCGGCCCGCCAGCCCCTCGATCCGGCCCGAAACCGTTTCGCCGCTCTTTACCACTCCGGTGTTGTTGTCCATCACGATGGAAGGCGGCAACTCCTCGCTGGCCCTCAGTCGGTTCATGTATTCGACGATGGGGCACTGCGGATCGTTCACGCCATGCGTGTCCAGAGCGGGTTCCTTGCCGAACTGCGCCGTGAACTCGGAAAGCAGCGCCGTGAACGGGGCGATGTCCTTGGCAAAGCCCTCCAGCGCCACCGCCGGTTCCGCCTTGCTGCGCACCGCCACAAAGGCGCAGGCGCCGGGATTGTAGTCGCGCACCCAGGCGGCCTGGATCTCCATCGGGTCGGCGGGCGGGGGGGGAGTTTCCGTGTTTGTCGCGGTGCCGGTCGTCGGTTGTTCTGCCGTGCCGGTTCCGGGCTGCTCTGCAGTTCCGGTGCCAGGCTGTTCCGCCGTTCCTGTTGCCGGCTGCTCGGTCGAGCCGGTGGCGGGTTGCTCTGACGTCCCGTTGGCAGGCTGCTCGGCGGCGTTTGTCCCCGGCTGTTCCGTCGTGCCCGTCGCGGGCTGTTCGGTTGTGCCCGTCGCGGGCTGTTCGGTTGTGCCCGTCGCGGGTTGTTCCGTCGTGCCCGTCGCGGGCTGTTCCGTCGTGCCAGTCGCCGGTTGTTCCGTTGTGCCCGTCGCAGGCTGCTCCGATGTCCCGGTGGCCGGCTGCTCGGTGGTTCCGGTGGCCGGTTGTTCGGTTGACCCCGAGGCTGGCTGCTCGGCTGTGCCCGTTCCGGGCTGTTCTTGCGTGGTCGGGTCCTTTGCCGGTTCGCCGCCGCCGAGCAGGCCGCCGAACCATGCCCCTCCGCCGCCGATCGCCAGTACAGCCACCGCGGCCACAGCCATCAGGCCGCCCTTGCCGCCCTTGGCCGGTTCCGGCGCCTTGGCGGCCGTGCCGCTGGGAATGCCCACGAACATGGCATCCGCAGCCGCCGGGCGCGGCGCCGATCCCGCCGGGGGGAGCGAGCCCTTGGGCGCCGACCCGCCCGCTGCCGCACCCGCAACCGCACTGCTCAGCGAAGCTGCCGACACGATCCGCGTACGATCCGCGTCTTCCTCGGATTGCGCCGCGCGGCCCGGCACAAGCTGCGGGTTGTCGATCAGCCGAATCACATCGGCCATGCTGGCCGGGCGGTTGGCCGGGTCGGGCTCCAGCATGTGTTCCAGGAGCGGACGCAGGCCGGGATAGACCGTCGACAGGTCGGGAACGCCGCTGCGCGCCTTCACCGCCTCGACAATCGACTTGCCCATGTTCAGGACCTTGCCCTGACAGGCCGCAACCATCATCAGCGCCAGCGAATAGATGTCGGTGCGCTGGTCCACGCCGCCGCCATAGGCGCCCAGCTGTTCCGGTGCCACAAAGCTGAACTTGCCGGCAAACTGCCCCTGCAGAAGCGTGGCGTCGGTGCCCTTCATCGACGACTTGGCGATGCCGAAATCGATGATCTTGGCGTGCTCGACCAGTCCGTCTTCCAGGATCACGTTGTCGGGCGACAGGTCGCGGTGCACCACGCCCACGCCATGCGCCTTGTCCAGACCGCCCGCGAGGCGGCGCAGCAGAACACGTACCTCGTCTTCCGGCATTGGCCCCTGCTTCATGCGCTCGTTCATCGAGGTGCCCTCGACGAACTCCATGATCAGCGAAGGCCGACCGATTTCGGGGTCGTTGGTGAAGACGTGGTAGCGCACGATGGCATCGTGCGACAGGCGGCCCAGCACCTTGGCCTCTTTCTGGAAGAGCTGGATGATCATCTCTTCCTGCGCCAGGTGCGGCAGCACGATCTTGATCGCCACCGGGTCGCCGGTATGGATGTTGCGGCCGCGATAGACTTCGCCCATCCCACCTTTCGAGATCAGTTGCTCGACCTCGTAGGTGCCCATGATGCGGGTCCCCGAGGTGACGGCGGTCGAAATCCTGTGGCCCCCTGGCGAGGTGGTGGTCTGCGTGGTGGGGGCGACGGTCGGCGCCATTGCAGGCGTGGGGGCCGAGGTCGGCGGATTGGTCTTGTCTTCGGCCATGATCGTCAGTGTTCCGCCTTCCAGTCATCGACACCGACAAGGGGAATCCCCGGTCGCGTGCGCTCGTCCTCGCCGGAGTCATCCGTCAGGCAGCGCACGACGACGACCGTCACATTATCGCGGGCACCCCGCGAAAGTGTCAACTCGATCAGTCTGTCGCAGGTCTCCTGCGCGCCGGGGTGGTGCATGTGTGCGGCGATTTCGTCATCGCCGACATGCGCCGTCAGACCGTCAGAGCACAAGAGGAACGTGTCACCGGGCCGCAGGGTGCCGTACTTTTCGTCGGTGTCCGGTTCCTCGAACACGCCGATGGCGCGGGTGATCACGTTCTTGCGCGGCCACGTGGCGGCCTGTTCGGGCGTGATCGTGCCGGTGCGCAGCAGTTCGTTCACCTCGGTGTGGTCCGTCGTGACCTGGTGCAGCGAGCCGTCGCGCAGCAGGTACACCCGGCTGTCGCCCGCCCAGATGCAGGCAAAGTGATGCTCGAACGTCAGCAGGGCGGCCAGTGTGGCGCCCACGGTCGCCCCGCCCAGCTTGGCCGACTGCTTGCGGATCTCGTCATGCGCGACATGCAGCCGGTCGACGAACCGGCACTTCAGGTCATGCGCCGAGGTGGGAATGCCGATCCAGTTCGCGCTTTCCACAATGGTGCGGCTGGCGAAATCTCCGGCGCGGTGTCCGCCCATGCCGTCGGCCACCAGCCACAGCCCCGAGGCAGGCCGGGCCAGGAACGAATCCTCGTTGTGATTGCGGACGCGTCCGGGGTGGCTTTGCGCCCCCGTGTCGAAAGTGAACCGCACTTCGAGCATCACTCCCCCCGAACGAACCAATCTTTCCGTCAACGACGGTCGCGCTCAATCACCTATCCGTAAGAATAGGCGACAACGCCGACGCCCGCAAATGGAAGCTGCACGTCCCGTGATGGTTCTGCACCGGCGCGCGGCAAACCGAAAGGGGGGCCGTGGCCCCCCTTGGCAGATGCTGCTTACCTTCGCACCGGCGTCAGAATGTCAGGCGCACCTGCGCCGTCAGGCTGTAGCTTTCCGACACGTTCGACCCGAACCGCGTGTCGACCCGCAGCGAGGTGTTCAGCTGGCGCGCGCCGGCCGGCCCGTTCTCCAGGATCTTCACGTAGTTCCAGCCAAGGCTCAGCTCGCCGAAACCGCCCAGGTTGTCGAGCTGGATGTTCTCGGTGATGCCTGCCGGATCGTTCGGGATGAACCGCGCTTCGCGGTCATCGGCCAGATCATTGTAGTAGTTGCCGCTGACAAACAGCGTGCTAGCCGAGGTGCCGTCGGGGTTGATCGTTGTCCGCGCCAGCGTTCCGCCCAGGAACAGCACGTTCGAGCTGTAGTCGTCCAGCACCAGCACGCCGCCCGTGGTGCCCGAGCCGATGTTCACGTCGTTGCCCTTGGTGCGGGTCAGCGACAGGCCGCCGGTCGGGACGAATGCCACCTCGTCGCTGATCTCGATGTTGTAGCTCAGCCGCCCGATCACCGAGGCCGAATTGGCCGAGAAGGTCTCGCCGTCCACGCCGATGCTGTTGTCGATCTCGGGCTCCGGCGGAACCACAACGGGATCCGGCAGGTCGATCTCGCTCAGCTCGAAATCGGTCCGGTCGAACCGCAGCGTCACGTCGGCGGTCAGGTTGTTGCGGCTGCCTGCCACGTACACGCCGCCATAGGTCTGGTCGAAGTCCGACTCGATCAGGCTGGTGGCGATCGGCGCGTCAAGGCCGTTGGGCGAGAACACCGTCTGGCTTGAATCGCCGCGGTTGAAGCCGACCAGCACCCCGGCCGAGCCATCCCAACCGTTCAGGAACCGCCCGTCGTTGCAACCCAGGTCATATCCGGCCTGCACGCCGCTGTAGTTGGCCGACACCGTGGTGTTCGATGAGGAAACCGACGAGGTCTCGTTCGACGAGCCTGCTTCGATGGTGGCCTTGCCGATGGTCAGGCGACCGAACCCGCCCTTGAAGCAGCCCTCCTCGGCGGCAAGCCCGCCGGTGAAGGGGCTGGACGGGCGGTTCACCACGCTGGAGATCAGGCTCTGGATGCCCGACACGCTGGAGGCGAGGCCGCCGATGCCGCTGGACGTCGTGGCCACGACCTCAAGTTCGCCAAGCGCGTTGACGTTCAGCGACTGCACCACCGCCGAGCCGGCCGAACGCAGGACGAACTGGCCCGCGTCAAAGACCTCCTGCACGTTGTCAGCAGTCAGGATCGTCGCCCGGCTGCCCAGCGGAATGATCCCGCCTGTCAGGTTCCGCGTGTCGAAGGTCACGCGGCGCGTCGCATCCACCGTGGTGTCCACGTCAATCCGGTCGGCATCGCCGTCGCCCAGCGAAAGATCCAGCCGGAACGTGCCGCCCGACAGCGACCCGACGGCAAGCACGTCATTCACCAGGCCGTTGCGCATGGTGGTGACGGCCTGCGCTGATCCGCGCAGTTCGCCGGTGACCGACGAATTGCCCGACACGGTCAGGCTGCCCCCGGTGGCATTGTCGAAGGCACCTGCCACCGTACCGCCCGACAGCACGACATTGCCAAGGTTGTTCGCGAAATTGCCGGCCAGCGTGCGACCGGTGACGTTGACCGTCCCGCCCGTCTGGTTGGTGATGGTGCCCGCATTCAGCAGGTCCCCGGCCGCAACCGTGATCGTTCCGCTGTTGGTAATGCCGTCGGCGCCGGCCGTCAGCCCGGCCGTGGTGAACACGTTGCCGGTGTTGGTGATGGCGCCGTCCAGCACCCCCTGCAGGTTTATGGTGCCCGCGTTGCTGATGGGCCCGGCGGTCAGAAGGTTGCCGCGCGAGTTCAGGGTCGCCCCCGCCTCGACGGTGATCGACGCCGTATTCTCGATCCGCCCCACGGTTTCCAGCGTGGTCACGCCGCCCGTCACCAGCACGTCGCCAACGCCGTTCAGCGTTCCGGTGATGCTGGCCGGGTCGGCCAGCGTCCCGCCGGCCAGCGTCTGCAGGCCGCTGGCGGTGACGGTGGTGCCAGCGCCGATGTTCGCCGTGGCGCCGGACTGGTTGAAGGTGCCGGTCAGGATGGTGACCGTGCCCGCCGTGGTTCCGCCCGTCTGGGCAAAGCTGCCGGTGGTCACCGTGCTGGATCCGTTGATCACGCCGCCCGACTGGGCCAGCGTGGCCACCGTCTCGGCGCCGTTGGCCGTCAGCGTGCCGCCGTTAACCGCTGCATTTGCCCCCGCCGCCAGCGCGCCGCCGTCCACCACCAGCGCGCCCGAATTCACCGTCACGCTGTTGGACAGGATGCTGCCCGCACCGGACACCGTGGTGGTGCCGGTGGTTACCGTCACGGCGCCCGCGCCGCCCAGGGTGCCCGCAATCGTGCCGCCCTGCAGACTTTGTGCGCCCGTTGCGTTCACCACGGCCCCGGCAGCCACGGTGCCGCCCGTCTGGGTGAAGGTGCCGGTGGTCAACGGACCCGCGCCCGCGATGGTGCCGCCGGTCTGGCTCAGGGTGCCCACCGTCTCGGCGCCCGACGATGTCAGCGTGCCGCCGTTCACCCCCACTGTCGCGGTATCGCCAATGGCGTCGCCGTCGGTATTCAGTGCCCCGCCGTTCACGTTCACCACGGCCGAGGCGACGGACCCTGTTCCGGTCAGCGACAGGGTGCCCGACGCCACGGTGGTCGGCCCGCCATAGGTGTTGGCCTGCGACAACGTCACGTTGCCGCCCGCGACGGTCAGCCGCCCGGTGCCCGAGATCACGCCGTCGATGGCCGAGTTGCCGGCGGTCAGCGTCAGGTTTGTGGCGGCGTTGCCCAGGGCCACGCTGCCCGCGCCGCTGATCGACCGGATGGTTTCCGACCCGGTCAACGACACGGAACCGCCGTTCGTGATGGCCGTGCCCGCAGCCAGCGCGCCGCCGTCCGTGCTCAGGCTGCCGCCCGTGGTGGTGATGCTGGTGGTGGCAAGGCGCCCCGCCCCGGTGACCGAAACCGTTCCGGCATCGACATTCAGCGGTCCGGCAAAGCCGTTCACCCCGGTCAGCGTCAGCGTGCCGGTGCCCGCCTTGGTCAACCCGCCAGCGCCGTTTACCTGCCCCGAGAAGGTAGTGGTGGCCCCCGATCCGCCGGCGGTCAGCGTGCCGGTCACGTTTACCCGCCCGTTGGTGCCGGCCAGCGCGCCCACGGTTTCGCTGACGTTCGCGTTCACTGTTCCCGCGTTCACCGTCAGCGTTTCCGTATCGGACAGGCTGTTGGCGCTGTTCAGGTTCAGCGTGCCGCCACCCACCGTCGTGGCGCCGGTTACCGTGCCTGCGCCGTTGACGGTGGTGGTGCCGCCGGTCACCGTCAGGCTGGCGAAGGTGCCCGCGTTGGTGGTGGTGCCGATGCTGGTCACATCACCCGCCGCCGCACCCGCCTGGTTGTCGAAGGTCGAGGCCGCGGCCACATCGACGTTGCCCGTCGTGCCGCCTGCAAGGTTGTTGAAGATCGCCGTACCGTTCAGGTCCACGTCGCCGGTGGTGCCTGCGTTGTTGGCGGTGCCGACGTTGTTCACGGTCAGCGCCCCGATGGTGCCGGTGGCCCCCACGTTCAGCGTGCCGCCGCCCGACACCGTGGTGCCGCCCGCATAGGTGTTGGCCGCGTTCAGCGTGGTCACGCTGGTGCCGCTGACGGTCAGCCCGCCGGTGCCCGAAATCGCCCCGTCCACCACCGAAGCACCCGCTGTCAGGCCCAGGTTCGCCCCGTTCAGCGCCACGGTACCGGCGCCGTTCAGCGAGGCAATCGTTTCGGCCCCGTTCAGCACCAGTGCCCCGGCGTTGTCGACCGCCGCGTCGGTGTCCAGCCCGCCACCGTCCGTCACCAGCGAGCCCGCGCCCGCAATGCTGACCACGGCGCTGTTCACCGCCCCGGCCCCTGTCAGGTTCAGCGTGCCCGCCGTCACGGTGGTGGCGCCCGAATAGGTGGCTTCGGCGGTGATCGTCGTGGTTCCGCCATTCACGGTCACGCCGCCATTGCCGGAAATCACCCCGCCGATGTCCGAGGTTCCGCCCTGCAGCGTCAGCGTGGTGCCCGACGCCAGTTCCACAGACCCCGCGCCGGTCAGCGTGCCCACCGTCTCGGACCCGTTCAGGTCCAGCACGCCCGCGTTGGTGATGGTCGTGCCCGCGCCAAAGGTGCCGCCATCCGAAGACACCTCGCCGGCAGCACCGATGTCGATGTCGGCGCTGGTGACGGCCCCGCCGGTAAAGGCCACTTCGCCCGCATTCACCAGAACCGTTCCGGTGTGGCCCGCGCCATTGCCTGTCAGCATCAGGGTGCCCGTGCCGTTCTTCACCAGGTCGCCCGACCCGTTCAGCGCGCCGGCGTAGCTGCTGCTGCCGTCCGTGCCGCCGGTGGTCAGGTTGGCGTTCAAGTCGACCTGGCCGCCGTTCCCGGCCAGCGTGCCCACGGTTTCGTCCGTCCGCACGTCCACGGTGCCCGTGCCGTTCACCGTCAGCGCCGCAGTGTCCGACAGGTTCGAGCCGCTGTTCAGCGTCAGCGTGCCGCCCGAAATCGTGGTGGCCCCGGTGACGGTGCCGCGGTTGCCGAAGGTGCCGCCGGTGATGGTGACGGTGTCGATGGTACCGCGATTGTCCACCGTGCCCGCACTGTTCACGCCACCGGTCACCGTGCCGTTCGGCGCGGTGCCCGAGAACACGGTCAGCGTGCCGCCCGCGCCCACGTTCACGCCCTGCGTTGTCGTCAGGCTGCCGCGAACATCCAGGCTGCCGCCGGTCAGTTCAACCCGGCGTACCGACACGGCATCGCCGTTGCCGATGACCGGCTGGTTGGCCAGCGCGCCATTGCTGATTTCGGCCACGTTGTTGCCCACGGGTGCGGTGCCGCTGTCCCAGTTGGCGCCGTCCACCCAATCGCGGTCGGTGCTGCCATCCCACACGACCTGCGCAAGTGCGGGAACCGGCACCACGGCAAGTGCCGCAAGCAGGGCCGTGCTTGCCATCAACCGCGCACGACGCGGCGCACCAACCTGGGAAACGGGATGGGAAACGGACATGACAATCACTCCCAATTGCAGCAATCCGCCTGGGCGGATGCATGGATTCGTAGCCGTAACCCTAGTGCAGGGGCGACGGCAGCGGCAAACGAAAACGCGCATCCTGCCAATTGCGGCATTCTTGCGGCAACGTGGTGTTCCATGAAAGACACGGCCTGAAATCAACGCGATGGCGGGTGACGCCGTCAGTCCGTCCACACTGTTTCCCGCGCGCGCGCGATGAGTTGGCGATCCAGCCGATTGTTCGCTTCCAGCAAACCCGCCAGTTCGGCCGAGATCTGCAGCCCGTCTTCGGCCGCACTGCGGTTCAGATGCACCTGCCCCGGGTCGAAGGTAGGCCACACCGGGCGTACCAGCGCCGCGAACCGCTCGACACTGTGCCCGAACCGCTCGACCTCGCCCACGAACGACAGCCGCTGCAGCGCCTCGGTGGCGCGCTGCAACTCGGGCGCGATGCGCCGCACGAACTGCGCCAGCCGCACCACATGGAAGTCGCGGCACTGCCGGTCGCCCGGAACCGCAAGCCGCCCCCGCACATACCCGTCAAAGTCGGTGGCGGATGCCAGCCTTGCCCCAAGGTTCGCCTCGCTTGCCGCATTCTGCCGCCGCTCGAACAGATAGGCCGACCGGATGCGCGCCACCGGGTCGCGCAGGAACAGGGCCGAGATGATGCGCACGCCGGGCACCACGGGCACCGGGCCTGTGGCGGTGTGGCTGGAAAACGCGACCATCCCGGGGTTGCGGGCGATCCAGGCCGCGACCTGCATCGAATTGTCGCCGCCGGGAAACTCGGCCGCCGTCCATTGGCCGGGAAAATTCCGCTGCAAGATGCCGTCAAAGCTGGTGCCGGCATTCTTGAACAGGTGATAGTGAAGAATGACCGTCCGTTCCGCCACGCGCCCGACCCTGCCCCCGATCCCGCGGTTGAGTGTGCCGCATTAACGGCACCCCGCCTGCACATGCAAGCGGCCTAGCCGCGTCGCGCCTCGATCAGGACGCAGCCCGTCAACGCGGCTTCGGGCAGGGGTACGCGGTCGGTGCGCACCTGCCAGCCGCCTGCCTCAAGAAACCGCACCACGGCGGCAATCGGGGTGACGGGCGCGCGCGCCTCTCCGCCACGCTGGCCGACCGGCGGGCAGGCCAGAACCATCCGGTCCATTAAAGGCTGCGCCAGCAAACCCTCCACCAGCCCGGCAGCCGCATCATCCAGCGGCGCCCGCGCCACAACCACCCTCGGCGCGTCGGACAACCAGCCACGCCGCGCGATGGCGGCACGCAGCACCGGCAGGTCGCCCTCCACCCCCAGGCCCCAGGGCAGCGCGTCGTCGGCCAGCCGGTCCAGCGCCACGCCGGGCCGCCCCGCCAGCCGCGCCAGCGCCGCCGCCGCCACCCGTTCGGCCGACCGCGGCGCATCGGGCCCCCGCGCCAGGCTGTCGGCGTCGCTGCCATGCAGGAACCGCCGGTCTTCCCAGACGCCGCTGATCGGGCAGGTTCCCGCGAAGGGTGCCACCCCGGCCTTGGCCAGAAGCCGCAGCAGACGCGCGTGCATCACCCCCGGCGCGTATTCCGCCGCCACGAAGGCCCGCCCAGCGGCACTCAGCCGTTCCCACAGCGCCGCATCGCCCGCCACCCGCAGAACAGCCTCGGCCAGCGCTGCGGGCGTTTCGGCCACCAGAATGTCGCGCCCGTGCTCCAGCCCCATGCCCTCGGCCCCGACCGGGGTCGAGACCACCGGCACGCCCTGCGCCATCGACGAGGCGATCTTGCCCTTGATCCCGGCGCCCCAAGTCAGCGGCACCACGGTGGCGATGCGCTGTGCCAGAAACCCATCCAGGTCGGGCACATGGCCCTGCACCACCACGCCGGGCTGCCGGATGTCGGCAAAGGCGGGCGGCGGGTTCGACCCGACGATGTGGAATTCCAGCCCCGGGTCGCGCGCCACGATCAGCGGCCAGACCTCGGCCAGGAACCACGTCACGGCGTCCACGTTCGGCGGGTGCTGGTAGCCGCCCACAAAGGCAATGCCGCTGCGCCCAGCCCGCGGCGGCACGTTGCCGGCCACGTCCATCACCAGCGGCACCACCGAAAAGCTGCCGCCGATGCCCAGATCGTCCAGCAGCGCGCGTTCATGCGTGGACACCACGATGGTCTCGGTGGCCTGCCCGATCACATGCGCCTCGCGCGCCCGCACCTTTGCCGCGTGCTCCACCAGGTCGGGCGGGTTGCCCGCCAGCCGCGCCGCCCGCTCGGCCCGCAGGAAGTGCAGGTCGGCGGTGTTCAGGATAATCGGCGTGCGCGGGCACAGGCGCCGCAGGTCGTCGACGAAGGCGCCGCCGTCACCGAACCGCACCAGCCAGAACGCATCGAAATCCTGCGCGTGGCGGGCCAGATAACCGTGAATGTCAGCGACATAGGGCGCGTGCAGCAGTTCCACCCCCAGCGCCTGCAGCGCGCGGCCATAGCGGCCCATCGGCAGCAGGTCGCAAGGCAGGAACGATATCTCGTAGCCCATCTTCAGCAAAAGCCGCACGTGCCACCAGGCCACCACGCTGCCCGCGTCCTTGTCCGGTTCCGGCACGCGGTGGTCGATCATCAGGATGCGGGGGCGTGGCGGGCGGGGAATGGCACGCGGGGTGATGTGCTGCGCGGGCAGGTGACGTTCCAGTGCAAAGGCCCATCGGTCGCGCAGCGTGGCGAAGTTCTGCACCTGATGCGCCTTCACCCCGCCTTCGGTCGAGGTGCCGGAGCTGACGCCTTCAAAGTGCGCCACCACCGAGGCCGGTTCATACACCACCCGCCAGCCCAGCTGCCGCAGCCGCATGGCCAGGTCGGTGTCTTCGCAATAGGCCGGGGCATAGCGGTCGTCGAAGCCACCGGCCATGTCCCATGCCGCGCGCGGCACCAGGATGGCCGCGCCCGACACATAGTCGGCATCGCGGCGCAGGCAGAAACCGGGTTCCTGCGGGTCTGACTGGCGGCCAAGATTGGCCCCGCCGCCGTCCGACCACACATAGCCGCCCGCCTCTTGCAAGGTGCCGTCGGGGTACACCAGTTTCGACCCCACGATCCCGGCCTCGGGGCAGGCGCGGGCGGTGGCCAGCAGGCTGTCGATCCAGCCGGGCAGCACGGCGGTGTCGTTGTTCAGGAGGAACAGGAAAGGTGCGCGGGCGTGGGTCGCGGCCGCATTGCAGCTGCGCAGGAAGCCCAGGTTCCGCGGGTTGCGGACGTAGGTCACGCCGGGCAGGGCGCCAAAGAACGCCGCCGTCTCGTCGGTGGATCCGTCATCGGCCACGATCACCTGCAGACGCGCCGCGTCGCCCGCCCGCAGGATGGACCACAGGCAGCGCAGCGTGTGGTGAAACTGGTTGAACACCGGCACAATCACGCTGACCTCGGGCACGCTGACCTCGGGCGCCGCATCACCCAGCCGTGCCGCACCGGCCGCCACGTCGTCGCGCACCGCATCCCAATCTGTGAAGTCGTCGCGCCAGGCCGGGTCGGGGTGGGCGCGGGTATCTTGCCGCAGGTTGCACAGGAAATGCAGCAGCGGCGGCTGCGCGGCGCCTTCCAGCACCCCTGCATGGCGCATGGCATAGAACCGGTCGGAAAACCGCGGCGCCAGCGTCATCCACGTCTCGTGGCCGTGGCGGACGTAGTGGTCCAGCGGCGCCATGCCTTGCAACAGGTGCCCGAACCGCTGCCGGTACAGCGCGTCGTCGAACCATGGCCCGGGGTCCAGCCCGCGTTCCGACCCCTCGGCCAGATAGTGCAGCAGCCCCGGCGCTCCCCGGCCCACCCCCGGCCCCGCCTGCCGCGCATAGTGCTCGCTGTCGAACAGCGGCGTCGGCGACAGGTCGTGGCGGTGCACCAGCAGGTGATCCAGCAGCGTCAGGTCGTCGGGCAAGCCCTTCAGCTCGGGGTTGCGCTGCAGCAGCAGCGCCGTCTCCACCAGGGGATGCGGCGCCACCGTCAGGCCCTTGTCGCGACAATAGAAGGTCACGGCGCATTGGTCATCGGCCAGCCCGTACCGCCCGCGCACCCAGGCCGCATCGAACAGCCTGTGCGGGTCGGGGCGCTGCGCAGCCGGCCGGGCAAACCACGCCAGCAGAACGGCCGCCGCCGGGGCGGTATCGGCCAGCCCCAGCCGCTGCCGCAACAACGGAATGTCGAACAGCGGGCGCGGGCCGAATTCCGCATGGCGGCTCAGCAGGCCCAGCAGCGGGTTGTCCAGCGGCAGGTCATTGCCCAGCCGCCGTCGCAGCCAGCGTGGCGAAACCAGGGGGTGGGGTTGCCGGTTCTCGCCGCCGCCCGATGTCAGGAAGTGCTGCAGCGGCGACGTTCCCGCCGCCCGCACATCGGCATAGGCCGTGGCATAGAACGTGGTGTCGAACAGCGGGTGCGGGTCGCGCCCCTGGGCCAGCCCGCTGGACAGGAAGTGCGCCAGCGGGTCCAGCCCCGCGGCGGCCACGTCGGGATAGCGGCGCAGGTACCAATCAGTGGCAAACAGCCCCTTGCGCGCCAGCGGGTCGAACAGCCGATGCTCGGCGGCTGGCGCCTTCGGGCCGCCGGTTCCGCCCAAGCGGCGCAGTATCTTGCGGATCATGCCTCACCCGTTCGGGCCGGCCAGCCGCCGGCGCATGCGGTTCTCGTGCGGCAGGGCGCCGTTGCTGTCAAGGAACCGCCGCGCCGACGACCAGCGCCAGCAGCCTTTCGGCGACGGGCGGCAGCGCGCCGCCTGCCCGCGTCACCAGCCCGAACGGCTCGACCACGATGCCAAGGTCCGTTTCCAGTGTCCGGAACGGTGCATCGGCACCACCGCTGAACCGTTCGGCCACGGCACGGGCCAGCGGGGCGATCGCATCGGACTGCTGCAGCATGGCCAGCGTCAGCAGGAACGATGCGGTCGAGACGGTGCCCGGAGGCTGTGGCAGGCCAAGCCCGCGCAGCCGCGCCATCACGGTGTGCCGCAGGATGGCCCCCTCGGCGGGCATCACCCAGTCATATTGCATCAGGTCTGCCACGGTCGGCACCGCGGCCAGCGGGTGGCCCCGCCGCACCAGCAGGCTGACCGGCTCGCCGCCCATCTGGCGGAACCGCAGGCGGTCCTGCGCGCCGTCAGCGGGCAGGCGGGCCAGCACAAAGTCCAGCCGACCCGAAAGCAACTGCTCGCACAGCACATCCGACGTCGCCACCACCACCTCGATCTGCACGCCGGGCAGCACCCCGCGCGCCCGTGACAGGGCGGGCAGCACATGGTCCATCGCCGCACCGGTCACGGCCCCCAGCCGCACCTGACCGCCGGTGCCGCCACCGATCTCGGCCAGTTCGCGCCCGGCGTCCTCGATCTCGATCAGCACCCGCGCCGCCCGCCGCGCCAGCGCCGCCCCGGCCTCGGTCAGCGCGATGCCGCGCCCGATGCGCACGTGCAGGGGCTGGCCGGTAATTCGCTCGACCTCGGCCATCAGGCGGCTTGCCGCGGGCTGCGAGATGCCAATGTCCGCCGCCGCCGCCGCCACCTGCCCGCGCACCGCCAGCGCCGCCAGAAGCCGGATATGGCTGACCTTCAAACCGCGACGCAGCAGTTGCATGGTATACCGTTCCTGTCATACAGCCCGATGCAAACTTGATTTGACAGTTATCTGTGCCCTTGTCATCCCTACGCCCGTGCCCCACGTCAGGGGCATGGAACCCCGGCAGTCAGACCGGGCCGCGGAAGTTCCGCGGAAGGGGAGGAGACACACATGAAATTCCTGACCACGGCGCTTTCCGCGCTGGTCTTGGCGTCGGCCACGATGTCGGCGCCGGTGTTTGCCCAGGACAAGGGCATTGTCGGCATCGCCATGCCCACGAAATCGTCCTCGCGCTGGATTTCCGACGGCAATTCGATGGTCGAGCAGTTCACGGCGGCAGGTTACGCCACCGACCTGCAGTATGCCGAGGACGACATCCCGAACCAGTTGGCCCAGATCGAGAACATGATCACCAAGGGCGTGAACGTGCTGGTGATCGCCGCCATCGACGGCACCACGCTGTCGAACGCGCTGGAAAACGCCGCCGCCGCGGGCATCAAGGTCATCGCCTATGACCGCCTGATCCGCGAATCGGGCAACGTCGACTACTACGCCACCTTCGACAACTTCCAGGTCGGCGTGCTGCAGGCCGAATCGCTGGTGCAGTGCCTGAACGAGCGGTTCGGCGACGCCAAGCCGAAGAACGTGGAACTGTTCGGCGGCTCGCCCGACGACAACAACGCCTTCTTCTTCTACAACGGCGCCATGTCGGTGCTGCAGCCGATGATCGATGCGGGCGACATCGCGGTGCCGTCGGGCCAGATGGGCATGGACGTGGTCGGCACCTTGCGCTGGGACGGCGCCGTGGCGCAGGCCCGGATGGACAACCTGTTGTCCGCCAACTACGGCGACAAGGCGCTGCACGGCGCGCTGTCACCCTATGACGGCCTGTCGATCGGCATCCTTTCGTCGGTCAAGGGCGTGGGCTATGGCTCGGGCGACCTGAAGATGCCCTGCGTCACCGGCCAGGACGCCGAAATCCCCTCGGTCAAGTCGATGATGGCGGGCGAGCAGTACTCGACCGTGTTCAAGGACACCCGGGAACTGGCCCGCGTGACTGTGGGCATGGTGGACGCGCTGCTGCAGGGCAAGGAACCGGAAATCAACGACACCACCACCTACGACAACGGCGTGAAGGTGGTTCCGTCCTACCTGCTGAAGCCGAACGCGCTGGGCGTGGCCGACATCCAGACGATGCTGGTGGATTCCGGCTATTACACCGCCGATCAGCTGAAGTAAGGTCTTCGGCAGAACGTTGCGCCGGGTTGTCGGACGTGTCCGATGGCCCGGCGCACGCCGTGGAGGGGCAATGGCCGCCATTCTGGAAATGCGGGGGATCGGCAAGACCTTTCCCGGCGTGCGTGCGCTCGACAACGTGAACCTGTCGGTCGAACAGGGCGAAATCCACGCCATCTGCGGCGAGAACGGCGCGGGCAAGTCAACCCTGATGAAGGTGCTGTCGGGCGTCTATCCGCACGGGTCCTACGATGGCGACATCGTCTGGCAAGGCCAGATCGCCCGGTTCCGCACCATTGCCGACAGCGAAGCGGCGGGCATCGTCATCATCCATCAGGAACTTGCGCTGATCCCGCTGCTGTCGATCGCGGAGAACCTGTTCCTGGGCAACGAACGGGCGAAGCGTGGCGTGATTTCGTGGCACGAAACCTATGCCCGCACCGGCGACTTGCTGCGCAAGGTCGGCCTGAACGAGCCGCCAACCACCGAAGTGGGAAAGATCGGTGTCGGAAAACAGCAGCTTGTGGAAATTGCCAAGGCGCTGGCCAAGGACGTGCGGCTGCTGATCCTGGACGAACCGACCGCCGCCCTGCAGGAAAACGACAGCCAGAAGCTGCTGGATCTGCTGCTGGAGCTGAAGGGGCAGGGCGTCACCTCGATCATCATCTCGCACAAGCTGAACGAGATCAGCCGGGTGGCCGACCGGGTGACGGTCATCCGTGACGGCGCCAGCATCTCGACCATCCGGCGGCAGGACATCACCGAGGACCGCATCATCCGCGACATGGTGGGGCGCGACATGGCGCACCGCTATCCCGACCGCACCCCCCAGATCGGCGAGGTGCTGATGCAGGTGACGGGCTGGACGGTGACCCACCCCGAACAGCACCACCGCACGGTGGTGCGCGACGCGGCGCTGACGGTGCGCGCCGGGGAAATCGTGGGAATTGCGGGGCTGATGGGGTCGGGCCGCACCGAACTGGCGATGAGCCTGTTCGGCCGCAGCTATGGCCGCGACCACCGCGGCGAAATCCGGCTGAAGGGTCGCCCCGTGACGCTGCATACCGTGCCCGAGGCGATTGCCGCCGGGCTGGCCTATGTGACCGAGGACCGCAAGGCGCTGGGGCTGGTGCTGGACGAGCCCATCGTGAAGAACATCAGCCTGGCGAACCTTGCGGGCGTGGCGATGCGCGGCGTGCTGAACAAGGGCCGCGAGCAGCAGGTGGCCGAGGACTATCGGCGCCAGCTGAGCATCCGCACGCCCACGGTGTTCCAAAAGGCGGTGAACCTGTCGGGCGGCAACCAGCAGAAGGTCGTGCTGTCGAAATGGCTGTTCACCGACCCGCAGGTTCTGATCCTGGACGAACCCACCCGCGGCATCGACGTGGGCGCCAAGTTCGAGATCTACACGATCATGAACACGCTTGCCGCGCAGGGGCGGGGGGTGGTGATGATCTCGTCCGAGATGCCCGAGCTTCTGGGCATGTGTGACCGCATCTACGTGATGAACGAGGGCCGGATCGTGGGTGAACTGCCCCGCGCCGAGGCCAGCCAGGAACGCATCATGGCAATGATCCTGCAAAGCACAGGGAAGGCCGCATGATGCGGAATTGCCCTGCCGCACTGGCACGACATGACGGCGGACCAGGCCTGTCCCACGCGCGTCCCACGGTGGGACGCGAAGCAGATTCAATGATATCAATGGGTTGTGGGCGCGCCTTAACGATTTGGAAAGGTCCGTCCCACGCGGACAGGCCTTCCGCGTTGCTTCATGGCCTTCTAAGTCTGGCCAATGCCGCACAGCGGAATCTGCAAACCGGGGAGGTCGGGGCATGAGCGACGCGACGCAAGGGCAGGCGCGGGCGCAGGGCGGGGCGTCCTACCTGGCGGAAAACCTGCGCGAATACGGGATGCTGATGGCGCTGATCGCCATCGTGGCCTTCTTCACGCTGGTGGTGCGGGTGACCATCGACGTCGATTTCCTGTCGGCCCAGAACATCACCAACATCTTCCTGCAGAATTCCTACGTCATCATCATGGCGCTGGGGATGCTGCTGGTGATCGTGGCCGGCCATATCGACCTGTCGGTCGGGTCGGTGGCGGCCTTTACCGGGGCAGTATCGGCGGTGCTGACGGTGAACATGGGCCTGCCGGTGTTCGTGGTGATCCCGCTGGTGCTGGTGGTGGGCGGCATCATTGGCGCGGCGCAGGGGTACTGGATTGCCTACTGGCGCATCCCCAGCTTCATCGTGACGCTGGCGGGAATGCTGGTGTTCAGGGGACTGACGCTGTGGCTTCTGGGCGGGCAGAACATCGGGCCCTTCCCCAAATCGTTCCAATCGCTGTCCACCGGGTTCATCCCCGACCTGATCGGACCGGGCAAGCCGAACCTGACGGCGATGCTGATTGTCTGCGTGCTGGCGGCGGTGCTGGTCTGGGCGGGGTGGCGGGCGCGGCAGCAGGCGGCGGCCTATGGCATGGCGCAGGAGCCGACGAATTTCTTCCTGTTCCGCAACCTTCTGGTCACCGGCGCGCTGGTCTTCGTGGCGTGGAAACTGGCCAGTTTCCGGGGCTTGCCGAACGTTCTGATCGTGATGGCGGTGCTGATCGGGCTGTATGCCTTCTTCACCGAGAACACCACGACCGGTCGGCGCATCTATGCCATCGGCGGCAACCTGAAGGCAGCAAGGCTGAGCGGGATCAACGCCGACCGGCTGACGTTCCTGTGTTTCGTCAACATGGGGGTGCTGGCGTCACTGGCGGGCATGATCGTGACGGCGCGGCTGAACAGCGCCACGCCCAAGGCGGGTGTGGGGTTCGAGCTGGACGTGATCGCCGCGGTGTTCATCGGCGGGGCGTCCATGGCGGGCGGGTCGGGCAAGATCGTGGGGGTCGTGGTCGGCGCGTTCATCATGGGCGTCATGAACAACGGCATGTCGATCCTGGGCATCGGCATCGACTATCAGCAGGTCATCA
>CAZLIC010000066.1:0-25832 GCA_964559535.1 uncultured Rhodobacterales bacterium | reverse complement strand
TCGTGGCGCCGCCGCGGACGGGCAAGACGGTGCTGTTGCAGAACATCGCGCATTCGATCGCGACGAACCACCCGGAATGCTACCTGATTGTCCTGCTGATTGACGAACGCCCCGAGGAAGTGACGGACATGCAGCGGTCGGTGAAGGGCGAGGTCATTTCCTCGACCTTCGACGAACCGGCGACGCGGCACGTGGCGGTGGCCGAGATGGTGATCGAGAAGGCCAAGCGGCTGGTCGAACACAAGCGAGATGTTGTGATCTTGCTTGACTCGATCACAAGACTTGGTCGGGCGTTCAACACGGTTGTGCCGTCGAGCGGTAAGGTGCTGACCGGCGGTGTGGATGCGAACGCCCTGCAGCGGCCGAAGCGGTTCTTTGGTGCGGCGCGAAACATCGAGGAGGGCGGGTCGCTGACCATCATCGCCACGGCGCTGATCGATACCGGCAGCCGGATGGACGAGGTGATCTTCGAGGAGTTCAAGGGCACCGGCAATAGCGAGATCGTGCTGGACCGCAAGGTGGCCGACAAGCGCGTGTTCCCGGCGATGGACATCCTGAAGTCCGGTACCCGGAAGGAAGACCTGCTGGTCGAGAAGATTGACCTGTCGAAAACCTATGTGCTGCGGCGCATCCTGAACCCGATGGGCACCACGGATGCCATCGAGTTCCTGATCTCGAAGCTGAAGCAGACCAAGACGAACAGCGACTTCTTCGATTCGATGAACGCCTGAGGCGGCAATGGACTCGGTGTTTGCGCTCGCCTCGGCCCGCGGGAAGTCCGGGTTGGCGGTGGTGCGCGTGTCCGGACCCGCGGCCTGGGGGGCGGCTGAGACGCTGACCGGGCCGTTGCCCCCGCCGCGGATGGCGGGCTTGCGGCGGCTGGTCTGGCAGGGTGAGGTGATTGACGAGGTGCTGGTTCTGGTCTTTGCGCCGGGCGCCAGCTTTACCGGCGAGGCCGTGGCCGAATTCCATTGCCACGGCAGCCCCGCCGTGGTGTCGGCTGTGCTGGGGGCGCTGGCGGCGCAGCCCGGGTTGCGGCTGGCGGAACCGGGCGCGTTCACACGGCGGGCATTGGAGAACGGGCGGCTGGACCTGGCGCAGGTGGAAGGCCTGGCCGACCTGATTGACGCCGAGACCGAGGCGCAGCGACGTCAGGCCCTGCGGGTGTTCGAGGGCGCGGTGGGGCAGCGTGCCGAGGACTGGCGGGCGCGGCTGGTGCGGGCGGCGGCCCTGCTGGAGGCCACCATCGACTTTGCCGACGAGGAGGTGCCAGTGGATGTGGCGCCCGAGGTGCTGGCGCTGATTGACGGTTTGCTGGCAGACCTGCGGGCCGAGGTTGCCGGGGCGGCGGTGGCAGAGCGGATGCGCGATGGGTTCGAGGTGGCCATTCTGGGGGCACCGAACGCCGGGAAATCCACGCTGCTGAACCGGTTGGCGCAGCGTGAGGTGGCGCTGACGTCCGAGGTGGCGGGGACGACGCGCGATGTGATCGAGGTGCGGATGGACCTGCGCGGCCTTCCGGTGACGTTGCTGGATACGGCCGGGTTGCGCGAGACGGCAGATGCGGTGGAAGCGGCGGGGGTGGCACGGGCGCGGGCACGGGCGGGTGCGGCGGACCTGCGGGTGATCCTGCTGGACGAGAACGGCGTGCCCGAGGGTGTGGTGCCGGGTCCGGAGGACATTGTCGTGCGCGGCAAGGCCGATCTGGCTGGCGATGGTGTGTCGGGGTTGACCGGGGCCGGAGTGGATGCGTTGCTGGACCGGATTTCCGCGGTGCTGGAGCGGCGGACAGCGGGTGTTGGCGCGATCACGCGGACGCGACAGCGGCAGGCGGTCGAGGTGGCGATCCGGGCTTTGGAATCGGCGCGGAATCGGGTAAGGGAAGGGGTCGCCGAGTTGGCAGCCGAAGAGCTGCGGCGGGCGATCCGGGCGATGGCGGTGCTGGTCGGCCGGGTGGATGTGGAGATGGTTCTGGGCGAGATTTTCGCGCGGTTCTGTATCGGGAAGTAAGCGGATGTTTCACGTGAAACACTGGGATGTCATCGTGATCGGCGGAGGCCACGCGGGGGCCGAAGCCGCCGCTGCCGCCGCGCGCGCCGGTGCGGCAACACTGCTGGTCACGCTGAAGCGCGCAGCCATCGGCGTGATGTCCTGCAACCCGGCCATCGGCGGGCTGGGCAAAGGCCATCTTGTGCGCGAGATCGACGCGATGGACGGCGTGATGGGCCACGTGGCCGACCACGCGGCGATCCAGTTCCGCCTGCTGAACCGCCGCAAGGGGCCGGCCGTTCAGGGCCCGCGGGCGCAGGCCGACCGGGCCGTGTATCGCGATACGATGCAGGCGGTACTGGCCGCACAGCCGCGGCTGGAGATCGCCGAGGGCGAGGCGGCAGGTCTGCTGGTGGAGGGTGGGCATCTGCGCGGGCTGCGGCTGGCCGATGGCACAGGCCTGCGCGCCAGCGCCGTGGTTCTGACGACGGGCACCTTCCTGAACGGTGTGATCCACATCGGCGACCGGCGCCAGCCCGGCGGCCGCATGGGCGACGCACCTTCGCTGCGGCTGGCCGCGCAGCTGGCCGAGCTGGACCTGCCGCGCGGTCGGCTGAAGACCGGTACGCCGCCCCGCCTGGATGGCCGGACCATTGACTGGTCCGGGCTGGAGATGCAGCCGGGCGATGACGTGCCGTCGCTGTTCTCTTTCCTGCATGACCGGCCATTCCTGAAGCAGATTCCCTGCGGGATCACCCATACGAACGAACGGACTCACGAGATCGTCCGCGCCAATCTTGGGCGTTCGGCGATGTACGGCGGGCATATCGAGGGCATCGGCCCGCGCTATTGCCCGTCTATCGAGGACAAGGTGGTACGTTTTGCCGACAAGACGTCGCACCAGGTTTTCCTCGAACCCGAGGGGCTGGAAGACCACACCGTCTATCCCAACGGAATCTCCTCCTCGCTTCCCGCCGAGGTGCAGGAGGCCTATGTCCGGTCGATCCGCGGGCTGGAGAATGTGGCGATACTGCAACCGGGATATGCCATCGAGTACGACTACTTCGATCCCCGCGCGCTGAAACCCACGCTGGAAACGCAGTCACTGCCGGGGCTGTACTTTGCCGGGCAGATCAACGGGACAACAGGCTACGAAGAGGCCGCGGCACAGGGGCTTGTGGCCGGGCTGAACGCGGCAAAGGCGGCGCAGGGCGCGGCGCCGGTGCCTTTCCGGCGGTCCGAAAGCTATATTGGGGTGCTGATCGACGATCTGGTGACGCGCGGGGTTACTGAACCCTACCGCATGTTCACCTCGCGCGCCGAGTTCCGGCTGACCCTGCGCGCTGACAACGCGGACCAGAGGCTGACGCCGCTTGGCCTGCACATCGGCTGTGTCGGCCCGGGGCGGGCCCGGGCCTTTGCCGAGAAGATGGAGGCGCTGGCGTCCGGCCGGGCCGCACTGGAGGCACGGCGGTTCACGCCGCCGCAGGTGCAGGCCCTGGGTATTCCGGCGCGGCAAGATGGTGTCCGCCGATCGGCCTTTGACCTGCTGGCACTGCCCGACGTGACGGTTGCACGGCTGCGCGGCGCGATCCCTGACCTTCCCGAGATTGCGCCCGACATCGCCGCGCAGATTGAACGGGATGCGCTGTACGCCCAGTACCTGGACCGCCAGGCCCAGGACATCGCGGCGCTGCAGCGTGACGAAGCGCGCGAGATCCCGGAGGGTATCGATTACCTCACCATGCCCGGCCTGTCGCGCGAACTGGCCCTGAAGCTGTCGCGCCTGAAGCCTGCGAACATGGCGCAGGCGGCCGAGGTTGAGGGGATGACGCCCGCGGCCATGGTCCTGCTGCTGGCGCGGCTGCGGAAACTGGCGAAGGCCGGATGACGGGCGACGTGGCGGCGGGTCCGCAGACCCTGGCGCGGCTTGAAACGCTGGTCGCCCTGCTGCGAAAGTGGAACCCGGCGATCAACCTTGTGGCGCCGTCGACCCTGGCCGATGCCTGGAACCGGCATATTGTCGATTCGGCACGGCTGGCGGACCTTGTGCCTGCGCCGCCGCACTGGGCCGATCTGGGCAGCGGCGCGGGTTTTCCGGGGCTTGTGGTGGCCATCCTCTTGCAGGAACGTTCTCCGGAGACGCGGGTGACGCTTGTTGAATCGGACGGGCGCAAGGCGGCCTTTCTGCGCACGGCGGCGCAAACGGCGGGCGCGTCGGCAACTGTGTTGAACGCCCGGATCGAAGCCGCACCTCCACTCGAAGCGCAGGTCGTGTCGGCCCGCGCCCTCGCTCCGCTTCACCGCCTGTTGCCCCTGGCGCAGCGCCATCTGGCCCCGGGCGGCACCTGCCTGTTTCCCAAGGGCGCCCGCGTCGCCGAGGAACTTGCATCCGTGGCCGGAACATGGTCCTTCGGTCTGGTGCGCCATCCATCCCCTGGGCCGGACGGCGGCGAAGTGCTTGAAATCCGGAACCCGCGCCATGTCTGACAGCAGCCTGCGAATCATTGCCGTTGCCAACCAGAAGGGCGGCGTGGGCAAGACCACCACGGCCATCAACCTTGCGGCGGCATTGGCCGAACGCGGCGCGCGGGTGCTGCTGGTGGACCTTGATCCGCAGGGCAACGCCTCGACCGGACTTGGGGTCGAGACCCGCGACCGCACCCTGACGACCTACGATCTGTTGATGGACGAGGCGCCGGTGGCCGAGGTGATCCGCCCGACACGATTTGACCGCCTGTTCCTTTGCCCCGCGAATGCCGACCTGTCCTCGGCCGACATGCAGCTGGTGACCAACGAAAAGCGCAGTTTCCTGCTGCACGATGCGCTGCGACACCCGGGCATGACGCCCTGGGACCTGGACATCGCCCTGATTGACTGCCCGCCGTCGCTCAGCCTGCTCACCGTGAATGCACTTGTCGCCGCACAGTCTGTGCTGGTGCCCCTGCAAAGCGAGTTCTTTGCGCTGGAGGGTCTGTCGCAGCTGATGCTGACCATCCGTGAGGTGCGCGCCACGGCAAATCCGGGGCTGCGGATCGAAGGTGTGGTTCTTACCATGTATGACGGCCGCAACAACCTGTCGCAGCAGGTAGAGGCAGATGCACGGGCCACGCTGGGCGATCTGGTCTATCGCACGGTGATCCCACGGAACGTGCGGCTCAGCGAGGCACCCTCCTATGCCCTGCCGGTGACCGAGTACGACAGCACGTCGCGCGGCGCCGTGGCCTATCGCGAGCTTGCGGCGGAGATCGCGGCGCGCCATGGACTTCAGTTCGAGACGGAGGGGGCGGAATGACCGAACGCAAGCCGGCGGCGCGGGGTCTGGGTCGCGGTCTTTCAGCCCTGATGGCGGACGTGAATGCGGGGCTGGAGACACCGGGCGCCGCACCGCGGCGGCCGGATGTGCGCCTTCCGGTCGAGGCGCTGTCACCCAATCCCACCCAACCCCGACGCAGTTTCGCCCCTGACGCCATGGAGGATCTGACCGAATCGGTTCGGCAGAAAGGTGTTCTGCAGCCGCTGATCGTGCGCCCGACAGCGACCGAGGGCCGGTACGAGATTGTCGCGGGCGAACGCCGGTGGCGGGCGGCGCAGGCGGCAGGTCTGCACGAAGTTCCGGTTCTGGTGCGCGATCTGGATGACACCGAGGTGCTGGAGATCGCGCTGATCGAGAACATCCAGCGCGCCGACCTGAACCCGATCGAAGAAGCTGCCGCCTATCGTCAGTTGATGGACCGTTTCGGCCACACACAAGAGAGGCTGGCAGAAGCGCTGTCGAAAAGCCGCAGCCACATTGCCAACCTTCTGCGACTGCTGGCCTTGCCCGAGGATGTGCAGGTCATGGTGCGCGACGGGGCGCTGTCGGCTGGCCATGCGCGGGCGTTGGTTACCATGCCCGAGGCGACGGCGCTTGCCCGGCAGGTGGTGGCGCGTGGGCTTTCGGTACGCGAGACCGAGGCGCTGGTGCGCAAGCCCCAGGGCAGCGCCCCACGCCGTCGTCCGAGCCACGGTCCGGCAGGCGAGAAGGATGCCGATACGCGGGCGCTCGAGGCCGACCTGTCGGCAACGCTGGGCATGCCGGTCAGCATCGACCATGCGCCGGGTGGCGAGGCTGGTGTGGTGACGATCCGATACGAGACGCTCGAGGCTCTGGATGCGCTCTGCCGCGTGCTGACCATTGGCGGCAAGGGCGGACGGTTCGGCGACTAGGTTACAGGCTCCAGGCCGCCGACAATTCGGCGGCCAGTGTGTTCAGCACCATGCGTCCGGGCAATGTGGTGCGCAGGCGGCCCTCTGCCTGAACGACCAGGCCGAGTGTCTCGGCATCCGTCACGACTGTGTCGTTGGCTGAACGCCCCGAAAGCCGCGCCATACGGTCCAGGTCGATCCCTTCTGTCACGCGAAGGCCCATGATCAGGTACTCCAAGGCCTGATCCCGTGGGCCGATCTCGGTTCGCGACTCGGTGGGGCCGCGGTTCAGCGCGGCGGACAGCCAATTGCGCGGGTCGCGTGGACTTTCCGTCGCCCAACGCCGATCGCCCAGTGTCAGGCGGCCATGCGCACCCGGCCCGATGCCGGCAAAGTCTCCGCCTGTCCAGTACAGCCGGTTGTGCCGGGATTCCGCACCGCTCCGGGCATGGTTTGACACCTCGTAGGCGGCAAGGCCAACCCCGGAACAAAGGTCCTGCGTCATCAGGTACATGTCGGCGGCACGGTCCTCATCCGGCAGTCCGCGCAGCCTTCCCGCCCGGTGCAGAACGCCAAAGGCCGTACCATCCTCGATGGTCAGCTGGTACAGCGACAGGTGGTCCGCCGCCATCGACAGTGCCCGCATCAGCTCGGTGCGCCACGCATCCAGTGTCTGATCCTGCCGCGCATAGATCAGGTCGAAGCTCACCCGCGGAAACACATCGCGGGCAATCTCGAGGGCCGCCATCGCCTCTGCGACGGTGTGACGCCGTCCCAGGCGCACAAGATGCTCATCGTCCAGGCTCTGCACCCCCAGCGACACCCGGTTCACGCCCGCGTCCCGAAAGGCCCGGAACCGTCCGGTCTCGACCGACCCGGGATTGGCCTCCAGCGTCACCTCCCAGTCATTGGCCACCCGCCAATGGCGCTGCACGGCCGCCAGAACCTCGGCCACCACATCGGGGTCCATCAGCGACGGTGTCCCGCCGCCAAAGAACACCGTGTCCACGCGCCGGTCTGCCGTTTCCTCTGCAACCCGTTCCAGCTCTGTCACATAGGCGGCACGCCACGCCGCGTGGTCGACCTTGGCGGCTACATGGCTGTTGAAATCGCAGTACGGGCATTTCGATGTGCAGTAGGGCCAATGGACGTAGATCCCGAACCCTGTGGGCTCCACGGTCATGCCGGAATGTTTCACGTGAAACAGGCCCCGACCAACCGATCAAAGGCCCGCGCCCTGTGACTCAGCCGGTTCTTCTCCCACCGGTCCATTTCGCCGAACGTCACGTCATGGCCGTCCGGCTGAAAGATCGGGTCATAGCCAAAGCCCAGATTCCCCCGCCCCGGCCAGACAATCCGCCCGTCAATCCGCCCCTCGAACACTGCCTCTTCGCCGTCCGGCCAAACCAGGGCCAACACGCAATGAAACGCCGCCCGCCGCGGCTCGGCTGCCTGCGCCGCCTCCAGTTCCCGCCACACCCGCACCATCGCCAGTCCAAAGTCGCGCCCGGCCCCGGTCTCGGCCCAGTCCGCCGTCCAAACTCCGGGAGCGCCGCCCAGCGCGTCGACCGCCAGCCCCGAATCATCGGCCAGCGCTGGTAGCCCCGCCACCAGGGCGCCCGCCCGCGCCTTGATCAGCGCATTTCCTGCAAAACTCGCCTCGGTCTCTTCCGGCACCGGCAGCCCCAGATCGGCAGCCGACACGCAGTCCACCCCGAAGGGTGCCAGCAGCACGGCAATCTCCTCCAGCTTGCCCTGGTTGTGGGTGGCAATCAGCAGCCGTTGCCCGCGCAGGCTTCGCATGATCACCCCGCCGCCGCCAGTTGCGCGGCCGCCAGTTCGGCACAGCCCTTCGCCGCCAGCTCCATCAGAACATCCATCTCGTCGCGGCCAAAGGTCGACCCTTCGGCCGACATCTGCACTTCCACCAGCCGCCCCGTGCCGGTCATCACGAAGTTCCCATCCACACCGGCCGTCGAATCCTCGGCATAGTCCAGGTCCAGCACGGGTTGCCCGGCATAAAGCCCGCAGGAAACGGCAGAAACCGGGTGCATCAGCGGGTCCGAAATCAGCTTCAGCCGGCGCACCGCCAGTGCCAGCGCCACCCATCCGCCGGTGATCGACGCGCACCGCGTGCCGCCATCGGCTTCCAGCACATCGCAGTCGATCACGATCTGCCGCTCGCCCAGTGCCTGCCGGTCCACCCCCGCCCGCAGTGATCGACCGATCAGCCGCTGAATCTCCTGCGTCCGCCCGCCCTGCTTGCCCGCCACGGCCTCGCGCCGGTTCCGCGTCGTGGTGGCGCGTGGCAGCATGCCATATTCCGCCGTCACCCAGCCCTGGCCCGACCCCTTCAGAAAGGGCGGCGGCTTGTCCTCGACCGTGGCCGAACACAGCACCCGCGTCCGCCCCACGGTAATCAGGCAAGACCCCTCGGCATGCCCCATCACCCCGGTTTCAATCGAAACCGTCCGCATCTGATCTGTCGCCCGCCCCGATGGCCGCATCGCGCCTCTCCCTGTCCTGCCGCGCCAGATAGGCCCGTCCCCCCGTCCCGCGCAACCCGCATTGACGCCCGCGCGGCATCTCCCTATCTCAAGGGGCCGACCAGGGGGCAAAGTCATGGACCGGTCCACGATCCTTGCCGAAATGAACGACCGCTCGCGCGAAGTCTTCCGCCGCGTCGTGGAATCCTATCTGACATCCGGTGATCCGGTGGGCTCGCGCACCCTCACCCGCTCGATGAGCGAGAAGCTCTCGGCCGCCACGGTCCGGAACGTAATGCAGGATCTCGAGTATCTCGGCCTGCTCGGCAGTCCGCACATCTCGGCCGGCCGCATCCCCACGCAACTTGGCCTCCGGCTCTTTGTCGATGGCATTCTCGAGGTCGGCGAAGTCGCCGAGGCCGACCGCGAGCGCATCGACGCCAGCATCGGCGGCAACCCCGACGTCGGCGGCCTGCTCGATCGGGTGGGTGCCACGCTCTCGGGCCTCACGCTTGGCGCCTCCCTCGTGCTTGCGCCCAAGCAAGAGGCGCCCATCCGTCACATCGAATTCGTCAGCCTTGCCGCCGACCGCGCGCTGGTGGTGCTTGTCACCGCCGACGGCCATGTCGAGAACCGTGTCTTCACGCCACCACCCGGCCAGACTCCGGCCTCGATGCGCGAGGCGGCAAACTTCCTGAACGCGCTCGCCGAGGGCCGCACCCTTGCCGAACTGCGCACCACCATCACGCACGAGATTGCGGCCCGGCGGCGCGAGATCGACCAGCTTGCGCGCGACATGGTCGAATCCGGCCTGGCGCTGTGGGAAAACCGGGGTGAGCCCGGCGAACGCCTGATGGTGCGGGGCCAGTCGAACCTGCTGGTCGAGACCGCCCAGTCCGAAGACATCGACCGCATCCGCAGCCTGTTCGACGATCTGGAACGCAAGCGCGACATTGCCGAGTTTCTCGACCTCACCGAAGGCGGCGAAGGCGTGCGCATCTTCATCGGGTCCGAGAACAAGCTCTTCTCGCTCACCGGGTCCTCGCTGGTGGTGTCGCCCTACATGGATGCCAACCGTCGCATCATCGGTGCGGTGGGCGTGATCGGCCCCACCCGGCTGAACTATGCGCGCGTGGTGCCCATCGTGAACTACACCGCGCAATTGGTCGGACGCCTTGTATCCGGCGGCAGTCGCGCCTAGGTGCATCCCGGCGAAATCGAAGGGACGCGAATCCGATGGCCGAAGAACAGGCAACCACCCAGGCAGACCAGGCGGCAACGTCATCGGCAGCGGCAGCCGATGCGGTGACGGATGATCTGATGGCCCAGATCGAGATGCTGCGCGCCGAACGCGACGACATGCGCGACCGCTTCATGCGGGCGTTGGCCGAGGCCGAGAATTCGCGCAAGCGGGGCGAGCGTGACCGGCGCGAGGCCGAGCAGTATGGCGGCTCGAAACTGGCGCGTGACTTGCTGCCGGTCTTCGACAACCTCAAGCGGGCCCTCGACACGGCGACCGAAGAGCAAAAGACCGTGGCCGGCGCGCTGATTTCCGGGGTGGAGCTGACCCTGCGCGAACTGATCAAGGTGATGACAAAGCACAACGTCACCCCCATCATGCCCGACATCGGCGACACCTTCGATCCGCAGCTGCACGAAGCCATGTTCGAGGCGCCGCTGCCGGGAACGAAGGCCGGCCAGATCATTCAGGTGATGACCGAAGGTTTCCTGCTGCACGACCGCCTGCTGCGCCCGGCACAGGTTGGCGTCTCGTCCAACACGGGTGGCTGAAGGGCGGCTGACGGCGCCGGGCGGGGCGGACCCCCCGCCCCCTTAGCCGATCTCGCGCGCCTCGCTGGCCAGCATGATCGGGATGCCATCGCGAATCGGATAGGCCAGGTTCGCCGCCTTCGATACCAGCTCGCCCCGTTCCACATCCAGCGTCAGCATCGCCTGCGTCACCGGGCACACCAGCGCCTCGATCATCCGGCGGTCAAAGGTCGGGGCCTCGTCGTTCATTGCAGCATCTCATCGGTCGCCCCGCCCCGCAGCGAGAATTCGATCAGCGTCACCAGAGTCTCCCGCCGCGTGCTCAGCGACGGGGCTTCCAGAAGCGCCTGCTTGTCCTCGGGTGTGAACGGGCACAGCATCGACAGCGAATTGATCAGCAGTTCGGGCTCTGCCTCCTTCAGGCTGGCCCAGTCCGTCGACAGCTGCTGCGCGGTGAAGAACCGCCCCAGCAGGTCCATGAACCCCGCCCGGTCAAAGGCGCGGTCGTCCTCGGACGGGCCACGGTCACGGTCGAACCCTACCCAGTCCACCAGACAGCGGCGATAGGGCGCGAACCCCTGCACCTCTTCCTTCATCCGGAACCGCGACACGCCCGAAAGCGAGATCATGTAGCGCCCGTCCTCGGTCTCCGACAGGCCGGTGATCCGCCCCGCGCAACCAATGGCGTGCAGGCGCTTCTCTTTCCCTGGAACCTCGCGCGGCTGGATCATCCCGATCAGCCGGTGTGACGTCTTCAGGGCATCGTCGATCATCGCCAGATAGCGCGGCTCGAAAATGTGCAGGGGCAGCCGTGCGCGGGGCAGCAGCAGCGCCCCGGGCAGCGGAAAGACCGCAATCGTGTCCGGCAGGTCGAATGTTCTCATGATGCCCTGCCACCTAGGGCGCCGTGGCGCCCCGGCCATGCCGTCACGTGAAAATCATCGACGACAGGCGGCGGCGGCCCTTCAGCACGATCGGATCCTGCGGTTTCAGCGCCTCGAAAATGGTAAACAGCTGCGCCTTGGCCGCCCCGCCGTTCCACTCGCGGTCACGGCGGAACAGTTCCAGCAGCTCCTCCACCGCCTCGTCCACCTGTCCCTGCGCATGCAGTGCGGTGGCCAGGTCGAACCGCGCCTGATGGTCGGCCGGGTCGGCCTCCACCTTGCGGCGCAGCGCGGCGGCCGGGCCTGCCTTGGCCGCCTGCCGCGCCAGCGCGATCTGCGCCCGCGTCGCCTCGATCTCTTTCGCCTTGGCAATCTTTGCCGGGGCCGCATCGGCAAACCCTTGCGCCCGGTCAATCTCGCCCGCGGCAAGGTAGGCCCGCACCAGCCCGCCATAGGCCGCGGCATTCTCGGGCTCCTCGCCCAGAATGGCGGCAAAGGTCTCGGCCGCGCCCACCGCGTCGCCTTCGGCCAGCATCTGCTCGGCCACCTCCAGCGCTTCCCCCAGCCCGCCGTCGCCGCCCAGCGCCCCCACCCGGTCGATGAAGGCCTTCACCTCGCTCGGCGGCAGCGCGCCCTGGAACCCGTCCACCGGCTGGCCCTGCCAGAAGGCATAGACCGTCGGGATCGACTGGATGCGCAGCTGCGCGGCGATCATCTGGTTCTTGTCGACGTCGATCTTGACCAGCCGCACCTTGCCCTTTGCCGCCGTCACCGCAGCCTCCAGCGCCGGGGTCAGCTGCTTGCACGGGCCGCACCAGGTGGCCCAGAAATCCACGATGACCGGCACCTCTTTCGAGGCCTCGATCACCTCCTTCATGAAGGTCTTTTCCGATCCCTCGCGGATCAGGTCGCTAGTCGGGGTGGCCGCGGGGGCCGCCTTCTTCTCGCCGAAGCCGAACATCTGCCGTCCTCTTCCCTGCCTCGTGCCAACGCGCCCCTATATGGCGATGCCGTGGCGAAAGGCCAAGGGGGGCCGCGCACGCGGCCGCCCCGGCGTGCGCGGATGAAACTGCATCAGCCGGTGATGAAATTTCATCAAATCCGTTCCAAGATTCCTCCGGGGCAGGATCCCCTGCCCGCCCAAAGATGGCAACATTTCAAAAAGCAAGCTGTGGTGGTGCTTCGCCTACGGCTGACGAACAGCCATCATCCGTCAGGGCAAGCCTTCATCACCAATGATGCAATCGGTCGCGGTGCCGGTTGACGGCAGCGGTCCGTCTGGCGCAGGTTCCCCGCGTCGCCAAACCTGCACCGCCTTAGCGGCAAGGGGTCGCCGGATCAAACCCACACGCCGGGCCGGGACCCGGACAAGGAAGGACAACCATGACCGTGAAGTTCGGAGTTCTGGGCGCAGGTCGCATCGGCAAGGTTCATGCGGGTGCCATCGCCACAGTACCCGGCGCGCAACTGGTGGCCGTGGCCGACCCGGTCGCCGCCGCTGCCCAGGCCATCCACGCCCAGTACGGCGCCGAGGTGCGCAGCATCGAGGCGATCCTTGCGTCGAAAGACATCGACGCCATCGTCATCTGCACCCCCACCGACACCCACGCCGACCTGATCGAGGCGGGCGTGAAGGCCGGCAAGGCGGTGTTCTGCGAAAAGCCTGTGGACCTGTCACTGTCGCGCGTGGCGGACTGCATCCGCACCGTCACCACCCACAAGGGCATCCTGATGGTCGGCTTCAACCGCCGCTTCGACCCAGATTTCATGGCCGTGAAGGCCGCCATCGACGCGGGCCGCGTGGGCACGGTGGAAATGGTCACCATCACCAGCCGCGACCCCGGTGCACCGCCACTGGACTACATCCGCCGGTCGGGCGGCATCTTCCGCGACATGACAATCCACGATTTCGACATGGCGCGCTGGCTGTTGGGCGAGGAAGTGGACACCGTCATGGCGCAGGCCTCGGTCCTCACCGACCCGGCCATCGGCGCCGCGGGCGACTATGACAGCGTCAACGTCATCCTGCGCACCGCCAGCGGCAAGCAGGCCATCATCACCAACTCGCGCCGCGCCACCTACGGCTACGACCAGCGGATCGAGGTGCTGGGCTCGGCCGGCATGGCCGCGGCCAAGAACACCGCCATGGCCAACATCATTACCGCCGATGCCGCGGGCTTTCACGAACCGCCGCTCTTGAACTTCTTCATGACGCGCTACACCGCCGCCTACGCAAACGAGATCGCGGCCTTCGTGGCCGCCGTTGCCGATGGCGCCCCCACCCCCACCACCGGACAGGACGGCCTTCTGGCGCTGGCGCTGGCTGATGCCGCGCTGTTGTCGGCCACCACCGGCCGCGCCGTGAAGGTGTCAGAGGTGCTGGGGTGAAACCGCTCGACGTCATTACCATCGGCCGCTCGTCGGTTGACCTGTATGGCGCGCAAGTCGGCGGGCGGCTGGAAGACATGGGGTCGTTCCAGAAATACATCGGCGGCTCGCCCACCAACATGGCGGCGGGCACCGCGCGGCTTGGGCTCAAATCGGCGCTGATTACTCGTGTGGGCAACGAACACATGGGCCGCTTCATCCGAGAGGAGCTGGCGCGCGAAGGTGTGGACGTGCGGGGCGTGAAGACCGACCCCGCGCGTCTGACCGCGCTGGTTCTTCTGGGCATCCGCGACGACAAGCAGTTCCCGCTGATCTTCTATCGCGAGAATTGCGCCGACATGGCGCTGTGTGAAGATGACATCGACGAAGGTTTTATCGCCAGCGCGCGCGCTGTCGTCGCCACCGGCACGCATCTCAGCCACCCCCGCACCGAAGCCGCGGTGCTCAAGGCGCTGAACCTCGCCCGCAAGCATGGCGCACAAACCGCGCTGGATATCGACTACCGCCCGAACCTGTGGGGGTTGGCGGGGCATGGCGACGGCGAAAGCCGGTTCATCGAATCTGCCGCCGTCACCGCGAAACTGCAGGCCACGCTGCACCTCTTCGACCTGATTGTCGGCACCGAGGAAGAATTCCACATCGCCGGCGGCACCACCGACACCATCGCCGCCCTGCGCACGGTGCGCGCCGTCTCGAACGCCACCCTTGTCTGCAAACGCGGCCCCATGGGCGCCGTAGCCTTCACCGGTGCCGTCCCTGACGCGCTGGACGAAGGCCAATCCGGCCCCGGCTTCCCGATAGAGGTCTTCAACGTGCTCGGCGCGGGCGACGGCTTCATGTCCGGCCTGCTGAAGGGCTGGCTGGATGGCGAACCCTGGCCCGTGGCGCTGAAATACGCCAACGCCTGCGGCGCCTTCGCCGTGTCGCGCCACGGCTGCACCCCGGCCTATCCAAGCTGGGAAGAACTGCAGTTCTTCCTGAACCGCGGCGTCGTCACCCCTGCGCTGCGCAAGGATGCGGCGCTGGAGCAGGTACACTGGGCCACCAACCGGCATGACGACTGGTCCACCATGCGCGTCCACGCCTTCGACCACCGCGCGCAACTTGAAGACCTTCCCGGCGCCACCCCCGAACGGATCGGCCAGTTCAAGCAGATCTGCCTCGATGCGACGTTGCAGGTGGCCGACGGCAAGCCCGGCTACGGCCTGTTGTGTGACAGCCGCCTTGGCCGCGATGCCCTTTACCGCGCCGCAGGCAAGGGCCTTTGGATCGGCCGCCCGGTGGAATGGCCCGGCAGTCGCCCGTTGACCCTTGAACCCGAGATCGGCCCCGATTTCGGCGGGCTGTCGGAATGGCCGCTGGCGCATGTGGTCAAGGTTCTGTGCTTCTGCCACCCCGACGATGACGCCGCGATGTGGCAACAGCAGGAAGACACCATCGTCCGCCTGTTCCACGCCTGCCGCCGCAACCGGCTGGAAATGCTGCTGGAGGTGATCCCGTCCAAGGTCGGCCCGGTGACCGACGACACCACCCCCGCGATCATCGACCGCTTCTACAAGCTGGGCGTCTTCCCCGACTGGTGGAAGCTCGAACCCTTCACCACCGATGCCGCGTGGGAAAAGGCCTGCACGATGATCCACGCGCATGACCCGTACTGCCGCGGAATCGTGGTGCTGGGTCTGGGCGGCACGGAAGAATCCCTTGTGGCCTCGTTCCAGATGGCCGCGAAACATCCGATGGTCCGCGGCTTTGCCGTGGGCCGCACCATCCACGCCGCGCCGGGCAAGGCCTGGCTGGCCGGCGAAATCGACGACACGACAGCAGCCGCGCGGATGGCCGGAACCTACCGCCGCCTGTGCGACGCCTGGGACACCGCCCGCGCGGCGGCAAGGAGGAACGCATGACCATCCGATTGACGGCCGCACAGGCCATGGTGCGCTGGCTGACGGCGCAGATGTCCGAAGACGGCACACCCTATGTCACCGGCGCCTGGGCGATCTTTGGCCACGGCAACGTGGCGGGGCTTGGCGAGGCGCTGCAGGGCGTGAAGGACCGCTGGCCGACGTACCGCGGCCACAACGAACAGACCATGGCCCACGCCGCCATCGCCTATGCCAAGCAGTTGCAGCGCCGCCATGCGATGATGGTCACCTCCTCCATCGGGCCGGGGGCGCTGAACATGGTCACCGCCGCCGGCCTTGCCCATGCCAACCGCCTGCCGGTGTTGTTCGTCCCCGGCGACGTCTTCGCCAACCGCGGCCCCGACCCCGTGCTGCAGCAGATCGAATGCTTCGGCGACGGCACCGTGTCGGTGAACGACTGCTTCAAGCCCGTCAGCCGCTACTTCGACCGCATCACACGCCCCGAACACCTGCTGACCGCGCTGCCCCGCGCCCTGCGCACAATGACCGACCCGGCCGAATGCGGCCCCGTCACGCTGGCCTTCTGCCAGGATGTGCAGGCCGAAGCCTTCGACTGGCCCGAGGCATTCTTTGCGCCAAAGGTCTGGCGCATCCGCCGCCCCTATCCCGACATGCACGAAGTCACCCGCGTCGCCCAGATGATCCACGAGGCAAAGCGCCCGGTGATCGTGGCGGGCGGCGGCGTGCACTACTCCGACGCCGCCTCCGACCTCGCGCTGTTTGCCGAACGCTATGGCATCCCGGTGGTGGAAACCCAGGCGGGCAAGTCGTCGCTGCCCTGGGACCATGTGTGGAACATGGGGCCCATCGGCGTCACCGGCGCCACCTCTGCCAACGCCATCTGCGCCAAGGCCGACCTTGTCATCGGCGTCGGCACGCGGTTCCAGGACTTCACTACCGGTTCATGGTCGCTGTTCGCCAATCCGGGCCGCAAACTGGTGTCCATCAACGTGGGCGCCTATGACGCGATGAAGCACGGGGCCGAACCCCTGTGCGGCGATGCCTCGATCTCGCTGGCCTGCCTGACCGAAACGCTGGGCAAGGCCCGCCGCAAGCAGCCACCGGCGAAGCTGAAAGCAGACTGGTTCGCCTCGGTCGACCCGCTGACCGCCCCGCCGCAGGACACGAACGCGCTGCCCACCGACATGCAGGTCGTGGGCGCCGTGCAGCGCGCGGCCGGCCCGGATACCGTGGTGATGGGCGCCGCGGGCACCATGCCGGGCGAACTGCACAAGCTGTGGAAGGCCGGGCGCCCGATGTCCTACCACATGGAATACGGCTTTTCCTGCATGGGCTATGAAATCGCCGGTGCCATGGGCATCAAGATGGCCGAACCCGACCGCGACGTGATCTGCATGGTCGGTGACGGCAGCTACATGATGGCCAACAGCGAACTCGCCATCGCCGCGATGATGGGCATCAAGATCACCCTCGTCATCACCGACAACCGCGGCTTCGGCTGCATCAACCGGCTGCAGATGGGCACCGGCGGGGCCGAGTTCAACAACCTTCTCAAGGACGCCGTGGGCGGCACGAATTCCAACATCGACTTCCGCGCCCACGCCGCCAGCATGGGCGCCACGGCGGTGAAGGCCGGCTCGATTGCCGAACTGGAAGCCGCACTCGCGCAGGCGAAACAGGCCACCGGCCCCTTCGTGGTGGTCATCGACACCGACCCCTACCCCAGCACCCACAGCGGTGGCAGCTGGTGGGAGGTGGGCATCCCCGAGGTCAGCGATCGCCCGCAGGTGCGCGAAAAGCGCGCCGCCTTCGAAAAGCGCAAGAAAACACAGGCCCTCACATGATCCGCTACGGCGCCAACCCCATCGCCTGGACGAACGACGACGACCAGTCGCTGGGCGCCCATATCTCTCTCGCCCAATGCCTCGACGAATGCGCCGCCATCGGCTTTGACGGCATCGAAAAGGGCCACAAGCTGCCGACCACCCCCGACGGCATCGCGAAGGAACTCGGCGGCCGGGGCCTCTCCTATGTCTCCGGCTGGCACTCGACCAACGTTCTGGTGAACGACATCGCCACCGAAAAGGCCGCGATGCAGCCCTACCTGAACCTGCTCAAGGCTGTCGGTTCGCGCGTCATCATCGTCTGCGAAACGTCGAACGCCATCCATGGGCAAGACGCCCTGCCGGTGAACGACCGCCCGCGCCTGCCGCCCGACCAATGGCCCGCCTTCGGCGCCGCGCTGGAAGAGCTTGCCGCCTTTTCGGCCGGGCAGGGCATCACCATGGTCTACCACCACCACATGGGCACCGTGGTGGAATCGCCTGAAGAGATCGACCTGCTCATGGCCCACACCGGCCCGCACCTGCACCTCTTGTTCGACACCGGCCACTGTTTCTTCGGTGGCGGTGACCCGGCGCAGGTCGCGGCCAAACACATGCACCGCGTGAAACACCTGCACGCCAAGAACGTCCGCCCCGACATCATGGCCGAGGTGCGCGAGAAACGCCTCTCCTTCCTCGAGGGCGTCCGCCGCGGCGTCTTCACCGTGCCGGGCGACCCAACAGGAGCGGTGGATTTCCCCCCCGTCCTGCGCACCGCCGCCGAGCATGGCTACCAGGGCTGGCTGGTGATCGAGGCCGAACAGGACGCCGCCGTCCGCACGCCGCTGCTCTACCAGGCCATGGGCCTCGGCGCCCTGCGGGCCATGGCGCGGATGACGGGGCTGGACAAGAGCTGACCCCGGCCCCCCGGCCGGCCAGACCGAAAAAGAGGAAAGGCACGCACCCGCACGCCCCTTCTTCCTTTTCCAAATATCCCGGGGGTCCGGGGGCAGCGCCCCCGGCGCCAACCACCGGGCCGAACGCCGAAGGTGCAAGATGACCCTCCTCCGCCGACCCCGCTCCACCACCGGCCTGGTCCACGACATCACCCCCGCCGCAGCCGGCTGGGGCTACGTGGGCTTCCACCTCTGGCGCCTCGCCCCCGGTGAAACCGCCCGCGGCAACACCGGTGACGGCGAGGGCATCCTTGTCTGGGTCGAGGGGCACGGCACGGCGCAGGCCGCGGGGCACGACTTCGGCACGCTGGGGGGCCGCATGTCGGTGTTCGAGAAGGCCCCGCCCCACGCCGTCTATGTGCCGGGCGGCAAGGACTGGCAGGTCACCGGCACCACGCCGCTCACCCTCGCCCTTTGCACCGCCCCCGCTACCACCAGCCACCCGGCCCAGATCATCGGCCCCACAGGGATCGGCCGGGTCACCCGCGGCAAGGGCGGCAACACCCGCCATATCCACCCCATCGCCATGGAAGAACGCGACGTCGCCGGAAGCCTTCTGGTGACCGAGGTCTACACCCCCGAAGGCCACTGGTCTTCGTACCCCCCGCACCGGCATGACGAGGACGACTTCCCCCGGATGACCTATCTGGAAGAAACCTACTATCACCGGTTGAACCCCGCACAGGGCTACGGCCACCAGCGCGTCTTCACCGACGACGGCTCGCTGGACGAAACCATGACGGTGCACGACCACGATGTCGTCCTTGTCCCGAAAGGCCACCACCCCTGCGGCGTGCCCTGGGGCTACGAAATGTACTACCTCAACGTCATGGCCGGCCCCCGCCGCGCCTGGCGCTTCCAGAACCACCCCCACCACGACTGGATCGTGCAGCGCGACGCGGGGTAGGGTGGGCAATCTGCCCACCACCCCTTGCGGAAACCTCATGCGCCTTCTCATCCACACCGGCGGCACCATCGGCATGGTGCCCGGCCCCTCGGGCTTGACCCCCGGGCGCGGCGTGGTGGAACAGGCCGCAGGCGGCCGCGCCCGCGTCATCACCTTCGACCCCCTTATCGACAGCGCCGCCATCACCCGCCACCACTGGAACCGCCTGCTGGACCTGATCGAAGCCGAGCCCGGCCCCGTCGTCATCACCCACGGCACCGACACCATGGCGCACACCGGCGCCGCCCTGTCGCAGGCGCTGGCGGGCTGGCCGCAGGCCACGCTGCTGACCGGGTCGATGCAGCCGCTGGGCACCGGCACCGAGGCCGCCGAAAACCTCACGCTCGCGCTTTCGGCCAACCCCGGAACGGGCGTCTGGCTGGCCTTCGGCGGCCGCCTTCTGCCCGCGGCCGGGCTGGTCAAGCACGACAGCCGCCACGCCGACAGCTTCCGTGCCCTGCTCGGTCCGCCCGTCGGTCCGTGGCGCAAACGCCGCTTCGCCGACCGTCGCCTGGCCATCCTCACCATGACCCCCGGCCTGCCCGCCGCCATGCTGGATGCCGCGCTCGCAACTCTTGACGGCGCGGTGCTGCGCGTGTTCGGCGCGGGCACCCTGCCCGCCGACCCCGCCCTTGCCACGACACTCGCACAGGCCACCGCCCGCGGCTGCCGCCTGCGCGCGGTCTCGGTTTGTGAAACCGGCGGTCTGACCCCCGGCGCCTATGCCGCAGGCGCCCCCCTGTGGGACGCGGGGGTCGAAAACGGCGGCACCGACACGCCGGAAGCGGCCCTTGCCCGCCTGTGGCTTGACTTTTCAACGTGAACCACTGCGCGCGTGGTTCCCCGCCTGGCAGCAAGGCGTGACACATGCCTGTCATCCTGCCGCGAATCGCCCTATGCTGCGGCGCAGAATCGGGGGTGCCATGGCCTATGTGATCACCATTGCGCAGCAGAAGGGCGGCAGCGGGAAAACCACGCTGGCGGCCACGCTGGCGGCCGAATTCGTGCGCCGCGGGCTGAAGGTCGCGCTACTGGACACCGACCCGCAGGGGTCGCTGGGTCGCTGGTTCCTCACCCGTCGCGACCGCGGGTTGCACGACATGGAGTTTTCCACCGCCAGCGCCTGGGGGGTCAGCTATGAGGTTGAAAAGCTGAAGAAAACCTGTGACGTGGTGGTGATCGACACGCCCCCCAAGATCGACAGCGACCTGCGTCCGGCGCTGCGCGAGGCGTCGCTGGTGCTGGTGCCGGTGGCCAGCAGCCACCTGGACCTCTGGGCGACGGAAGGCGTGCTGGACCTGGCGGTGCGGGTGGGCAAGCCGGTGGTGCTGGTGATGAACCGCGTCAAGTCAGGCACCCGTCTGGCCGTCGAAGTGGCCACCGAGGCCGCCCGGATGACCGCCGACGTAGCCACCGCAACGCTTGGCCAACGTACTGTATTTGCAGAGACTTTGGGGCAGGGCCTGGGGGTTTCCGACACCCCCCGCAGTACCGCGAGGGACGAGGCCGAAGCCCTGGCGCGCGAGGTTCTGACCCGCCTTACCGCCTGAGGATCAGCACCCAGAACGCATAGATCCCGGCCGCCGCGAACATGATCGCCCAGCCCGGACCTTCCAGGACAAACAGCTCTACCGCGGCCCAGAACAGCGGCACCAGCACCGTCACCCACCGCACCCAGGCGCGGCGGAACATCGGGTGGTCGCGGTCCAGGAACTTGGTCAACGCCGCCGGTCCCGGCGCGCCGACATCGGCTGGAACGCCACCCCGACATGCGCCTCGCAATAGGGTTTGCCGGGCAGCGAGGGCAGGCCGCAGAACCAGAAGTCATCAGTCGCGGGGTCGCCGATCGGCCATTTGCAGGTGCGCTCGGTCAGTTCCATCAGCGTCAGTTTCTTCGCCCGTTTCTCAACTTCGCGAACCGAAGCAAGGGCTTCGGGCGAAATCTCGTTGGCCGAGGGCTGCGGCGGCAAGGGTTGGCCGGCCGGAACGATGGGCTTGCGCAGCGGCAGCGGCGCCACGTTCGATGGCAGCGGAGAAGGTGCTGTACCCGCCGCCGGATCGGGCTGTGCGGCTTCCGTCGAAACGCCGGCCAATTCGGCCTCGGCATGGTCGGCGGTTTCTGCCGCCTGCTCGGCCACCGGTGCTGCGGGCGGCGCCACGGCCACCGCCGCGTCTTCGTCCTCCAGCCCGCCCACGCGGTTCGACAGGCCCAGACGGTGCACCTTGCCGATCACCGCATTGCGCGTGACCCCACCCAGCTCTTTGGCAATCTGGCTGGCAGACTGCCCCTCGGCCCACATGCGTTTCAGCGTCTCGACACGTTCATCGGTCCAGGACATCGGGACTCCTAGGTCGGCGGTCCAGGATGGACCAAACGGTTCCAAGGCAGCCGAAGCGCAGGCCCGGCCGCCAAGAGATCGCCAGTGTGTGCCGGATTCCGGTCGGGCGGGCAAGGGGGAACGGCCATTGCGCGGGCCCGGACGCTGCCCTACCCTTGTATCACCGTATCCTTGCATTGAAGATGCATAGAGGCAAAACCGCAGCGGCAGGCCAATGAATCGGCATCGCGCATGAATGTCACGGCATGACAACCGCGCACGGTCGCGACGAGGGCTTGCAGCCGGTTGACCCGCGCGGGGTTCGCCGGGCCTTGCGCAATGCCACACCGCGCCTGCCGCTGTTGCCAGCCCACACCGACAGAGCGCGGCGGCTGCCTGATCGGCTGCACCTGCTTGATGCCATCCCAAAAGGCGGTGTCGCGGTCGAAATCGGCGTTGCGGAAGGCGACTTTTCGGCCGAGATCCTGAACCGGATGCAGCCGGACCAGCTGCATCTGATCGACCCCTGGGAGGGCGGGCGCTATTCCTTCGGCCTCGACCGGGTGACCTCCCGCTTTTCCGATGAGATCGCCCGGGGGCAGGTACACTTGCATCTTGGCACATCGCTTGATCGACTGGCCGCGTTTCCGCTTCGGACGCTGGATTTTGCCTATCTCGATACCGACCACAGCTTTGCCACGACGCAGGAAGAACTGCGCCTGCTTGCGCCGCTCATGCGGCCCGGCGGGCGCATCGCAGGCCACGATTTCTGTACCGGCAATGTTGTGAAGCCGGTGGTCTATGGCGTAGTGGAAGCCGTGAATGCGTTCTGCGTCCTGGATGGCTGGCGGTTCGAATACCTGACGTTGGACAGTGACGGTCATTTCTCGTTCTGCCTGCTCCGCGACATTGGCACGCCCGCAGATTGACGCTGGTCCTGCCCCGGGAAAACCGCTATGCACGACGCCATGGAACTCGGAACCGCACGCTCCATCCGACGTCGACGCGCCTGACGCGTTCCCGGCTGCGTGCCGCCTTCCGTTCCTCCATCTATCCTCCATTGACGAAACCTGCGCCCCGCGTCACCGCTTGGGCGTCCGTGTTCCCGGATCTTAGCCACCCGAAAGGCAAGCCCATGATTCCGCCCGTTCTGCCCACCTACAACCGCACGCCCCTGACCTTCACGCAGGGAGAAGGCTCGTGGCTGACCGCGGATGACGGCAAGCGATACCTCGACCTTGGCGCAGGCATCGCGGTGAACGCGCTGGGCCACGCCAACCCCGACCTTGTCGCGGCGCTGACCGCGCAGGCCGAGAGGCTCTGGCATGTCTCGAACCTCTACCGGATCGAGGAACAGGAACGGCTGGCGTGCATGCTGGTCGAGGCCACCTTTGCCGACACGGTGTTCTTCACCAACTCGGGCACCGAGGCGGCGGAGCTTGCCATCAAGATGGTGCGGAAGTTCTGGTATGACACCAAGGAAGACCGGAAGGAGATCATCGCATTCGAAGGCGCCTTCCACGGCCGGTCCACCGCCGCCATCGCCGCCGCCGGGTCGGAAAAGCTGGCCAAGGGCTTTGGCCCGCTGATGCCGGGCTTCGTGCAGGTGCCCTGGGGCGACCATGACCGGCTGAAGTCCGCCATCACCACCCGCACCGCCGCCGTCATGGTGGAACCGATCCAGGGCGAGGGCGGCATCCGGCCGATGCCCGACGTCTGCCTGCGCGGCCTGCGCGAGTTGTGCGACCAGTCGGGCGCGCTCTTGGTGCTGGACGAGGTGCAGTGCGGCATGGGCCGCACAGGGCGGCTGTTCGCGCATGAATGGGCGGGGGTGACGCCCGACATCATGATGGTGGCCAAGGGCATCGGCGGCGGCTTCCCGCTGGGCGCCGTGCTGGCCACCGAACGGGCGGCCAGCGGCATGGTGGCGGGCACGCACGGCAGCACCTACGGCGGCAACCCGCTGGCCTGTGCCGTGGGCGCCCGGGTGATGGAGATCGTCTCGGACCCCGCCTTCCTGGCCGAAGTCGCCCGCAAGGGCGCGCTGATGCGGCAGCGGCTGGAAGGGCTGGTGGCCAGCCACCCCGACGTGTTTGAAGGCGTCCGCGGGCAGGGCCTGATGCTGGGCCTGAAGTGCCGCCTGCCGCCCGCCGATTTGGCCAAGGCGGGCCACGCCGCGGGCGTGCTGGCCGTTCCGGCGGCCGACAACGTGCTGCGCATCCTGCCTGCGCTGAACATCCCCGACGCCGACATTCTGGAGGCCGTGGAACGGCTGGACCGGGCTGCCGTCAGGCTGACGCAAAAGGCCGCGTGATGAAGCACTTCCTTGACCTGCACGTGACCAGCCCCGCCGACCTGCGGGGCATGATCGACAGCGCCCGCGCCATGAAGACCGCGCGCAACAACCGCCCCAAGGGCGCGCCCGACGATACCCAGCCGCTGGCGGGCCGCATGGTGGCGCTGATCTTCGAGAAACCCTCCACCCGCACCCGCGTGTCCTTCGACGTGGGCGTGCGGCAGATGGGCGGGCAGACCATGGTGCTGTCGGGCAGGGAAATGCAGCTGGGCCATGGCGAAACCATCGCCGACACCGCCCGCGTCCTGTCCCGCTACGTCGACCTCATCATGATCCGCACCTTCGAGGAAGCCACGCTGCTGGAAATGGCCGAACACGCCACCGTGCCGGTGATCAACGGCCTGACCAACCGCACCCACCCCTGCCAGATCATGGCCGATGTGATGACGTATGAAGAACACCGCGGCCCCATCGCGGGGCGTAAGGTGGTGTGGTCGGGCGACGGCAACAACGTCTGCGCCTCGTTCCTGCATGCCGCGGGGCAGTTCGGCTTCGACTTCACCTTCACCGGCCCCCCCACGCTGGACCCCGAAGAGGCCTGGATCAGGTTCGCCCTGTCGCGCGGGGTAAAAGTGCAGGTCGAACGCGACCCGGCCAAGGCGGTGGAAGGCGCCGACCTTGTGGTGACCGACACCTGGGTCTCGATGCACGACCCCGAATCCGCCCGCGAACGCCGCCACAACCAGCTGCGCGGCTATCAGGTGAACGAGGCGCTGATGTCCCGCGCCAAACCCGACGCCCTGTTCATGCACTGCCTTCCGGCCCACCGGAACGACGAGGCGACCTCGGGCGTGATGGACGGCCCGCATTCGGTGATCTTCGACGAAGCCGAAAACCGCCTGCACGCGCAGAAGGCGGTGATGCGGTGGTGTCTGGGGGTGTGAGGGGGGGGGCGTAGGGTGGGTGCTTGCAACCACCCTATGGCTTACTACCCGCCTAGTTTGATGTCCTTACCAGCGAGATCCAATAGCTTTTCATCGATCTTGAGTCCGCCATTTTCCATTTGCGTGGCCAATAATTTTGCAAGAGACAGCCGTTCTGCATCAAAATCGAGTGATACGCCTGCAGTTTCCTCAAGCGTTAGTCTTGCAGCCTCAACCATATCAAGCCACTGCTTGGCCAAATTTCCGTTTTCACTTACTTTGTAACTATCAGGGATTGATTCCTGAATGTTTTCGATCCGCCTTATTAGCGCGAGGGTTGACGGATCGGCTTGCGCATCCTTAAATTTCTCGTTCACTGCTTTTCGGGCTTCAATTTTCTTCTTCGATAAGAGTGCTGAGTATGACTGGCTCAGCTTTCCAATCACATCAAAAACGAAAAAACCATCGAGCAGTCGCTTTAGGTCCGCGAAATCTTCTCCTGTCCAAATATCTCTGTGTGTCCCCACGAGTCGATCATAGAGCTGCCAATGGTGCTTCCATCCAGTATTCGATCCGATGCGTCCCCTCATCACCTGGCCAATTATTGCTTCACGCGTATAAATTCCCACGACATTCTTTAGTCGGTCGATCAGGACGGCAGCCTCTTTCTGCTTGTCTTCCCACAACTCGGCTTCGATACCAAACCCCTTGAAGTGTTTGAAGCGCGCGAGATTGGAATAGATTAGGCAAAGGAAGAACATGCCGAACGCTGCGGTTGCCGCAGTCACTTCGATTTTGAGGAAGAAGCGGATACTGAAAGCTAGGAACACTAGTGCGATCAGGAACAGGAAGCAGCGTTCCCAGTTGCCCGTGATCCAAGCCCAAGCCCGCATGTTTGATCCTCCACCCTAGCCGGTGATAAATAGTATAGGAACGTCTGAAAAACCTGCCACTTTTGGCGTGTTCTGGTAGACTTGGGCAG